>DATJLU010000029.1:0-82416 GCA_035509275.1 Allostellaceae bacterium
ACGGTGCGGGCTCTCGCGGTTGCTGGCGCAACCGCTGACGCCCGCCGCGGACAAAGGCGCTATGCGCATTTGCCTGGAGCTGACGCCCGCCGCGGACAAATGCGCTATGCGCATTTGCCTAGGCTTGCTTCGCTTCGATGATCGAGCGGCGGATGGTGCGGGTGCGGGTGAAGAGGTCTTGCAGCTTGTCGCCCTCGCCCCAGCGGATGGCGCGCTGCAGCGCCGTCAGATCCTCGGTGAAGCGCTGCAGCATCTCCAGCACCGCTTCGCGATTGGCGAGGAAGATGTCGCGCCACATCACCGGATCGGAAGCGGCGATGCGAGTGAAGTCGCGGAACCCGCCGGCGGAGAATTTGATCACCTCCGATTTGAGCATCTCCTCGAGATCGGTGGCCGTGCCGACAATGGTGTAGGCGATGAGATGCGGCAGATGCGAGGTGATGGCGAGCACCATGTCGTGGTGCTCGGCATCCATCGTCACCACTCTCATGCCCGCGCTCTGCCACATCCGGGTGACGCGGTCGAGCGCCCCGGCGTCGCCGCCGGGCAGCGGCGTCAGGATGCACCAGCGATCCGCGAACATCTCGGCAAAGCCGTTCTCCGGGCCGGAATGCTCGGTGCCGGCGACGGGATGAGCGGGGACGAGATGGACGCCCGGCGGCAACAGCGGCGCGAGATCGCGGATCGCCGCCGCTTTGACCGAGCCGACATCGCTCACCACGGCGCCGGGCTTCAACGCCGGCGCGATGCGCCGGCCGATCTCGGCATAAGCGGAGAGCGGCGTCGACAGCACGACGAGGTCGGCGCCCGCCGCCGCTTCGGCAGGATCGACGGTGACGCGATCGGCGAGCGCCAGGCGCGTCACGGTATCGAGCGTCGCCGGCCGGCGCGCGCAAGCGACGATCTCGCGCGCCAGGCCGCCCTGCCGCAGCACGCGCGCCAGCGAGGAGCCGACGAGGCCGATGCCGATCAACGCAGCGCGGTCGAAGAGTGGTTGGCTCACGGCGCTTTGAGGAAATCTGCCAGCGCGGCGACGACGGCGCGCATCTCCTCCTCCAATCCGACGCTGATGCGGATATGCTTGGGCAGCCCGTAAGCGCCCATCTGGCGCGTCAGGATGCCGCGCGATTTGAGGAACTCCCAGGCGGCGCTGCTGTCCTTCGGCCGGGCATCGAAATACACCAGCACGAAATTGGCGACCGAGGGCGTCACCTCGAGGCCGAGCGCGCGGATCTCGCGCTCGAGCCAGGGACGCCAGAGGTCGTTGTGCGCGCGGGCGCGGTCGAGCGATGCGACATCCTCGAGCGCCGCGACCGCGGCCGCCTGCGCCGGCAGATTGATGTTGAAGACGCCGCGCACGCGGTTCAGCACGTCGATGATGCCGGCGCTGGCATACCCCCAGCCGATGCGCAAGCCGGCGAGCGCATAGATCTTGGAGAAGGTGCGCAGCATGATGACGTTGTCGGCGCGCTCGGCGAGCTCGATGCCGGGCTCGTAATCGTGGCGCGCGACGAACTCGGCATAGGCGGCATCGATGACGAGCAAGGTCGATTTCGGCAGCCCCTCATGCAGCCGCTTCACCGCCCCGCGCGGCAGGAAGGTGCCGGTGGGGTTGTTGGGGTTGGCGAGATAGACGAGCCGCGTGTGGGACGTGACCAAGGCCAGCATGCCGTCGACATCGGCGGTGAGCTGCTTTTCCGGCACGGCGACGGGCGTCGCGCCGGCCGATTGCGCGGCGATCGGATACATGAGGAAGCCGTGGCGGCTGTAGATCACCTCATCGCCGGGGCCGGCATAGGCGCGCGCCAACAGGCTGATCAGCTCGTCCGAGCCGGTGCCGCAGACGATGCGCGCCGGATCGAGCCCGTAGCGCCGCGCGATCGCCTCACGCAAGGCGATCGAGCCGCCATCGGGATAGCGGAACATCTCCGCCGCCTGCGCGCGATACGCCTCCATCGCGCGCGGGCTCGGCCCGAGCGCGCTTTCGTTCGAAGCGAGGCGGATGACGCGATGCGCGCCCTCGACCTTGGATTCGCCGCCGACATAGGGCGAGATGCCGAGAATGCCGGGTTGCGGTATCGGATGTTCGCTCATCGTGGCCGTCCATTGGCGCGAAGCCCCAGCGCCGCCGGCGCCAGGGGCTTGGGATAGGAGCCGAGATGGGCGGCGCGCAGCACCATGGCGAGCGGCGCCAGCGCCTTGGCCAGCCGCGGATCGCCCTCGCTTACCATGTCGTCGATCTCGAGCAGGTTCCAGGCGCTGCCGCCATCGCGATGCTCGGCGAAGAGCGTCACCGTGAGCCCGGCGTCTTTCAGCGCGCCGATGAGCCGGGCGCGGCTCAGCTCGCCCGCGAGCTCGAGCGCGACGAAGCTGCGATCATCGCCGGTGGGGTCGGGATCGCCATGGCCGATGGCGAGCGCATCGAGGCCGCCATCGCCGCGCGCGTTGCCGCGCCCGCCGAACGGCAGCCGGGCGAAGATGCGCGGCGCCGCGGCGCGCGAATGCGCCAGGAGCGGCCACCAGGGCGCGCGCTCGCCTTCCGCCGGCAGCGGCAATACCGCCGCCGCCACCCTGCCCTCGGCCAGCGAGCGCAACACCTCGCCCAGCGAATGGAAGGCGATCATCGGCGTGTGGCTGCCGAAATAGTCGCGGGCGATGTCCCAGTAATCCGGCATCTCCTCGAGCGCCGAGACGGCGACGGCGAACTCGCCCTGCATCATCACCGCGCCGCTGAAGATCTCGCGCCAAAGCCGCACCAGAACCGGGCGCGGGAAGCCGCCGCGATGGCGCTGCACGAGGCGGCGCAGGATCTGCGCCTCGCGGCCGGGCCTGACCGCCGGGGTGCGGGTCTCCTTCTTGCTGGCGGCGACGCCCTCGACGATGGTGGCGCGCTCCATGATCAGGTCATGGAGCTGGTCATCGATCTCATCGATGCGCCGGCGCAGATCGTCGAGAGAGGACATCGGTCAAGGCCAGGTCAAAAGGGTCCAAGCGGGAGGCGATACTGATAGTTCGCCGGGCGGCCGAAAGCAAAGAAAACGTTGACAGCCCCGCGGCTTGCTCCCTAGTACCGAAACTCAGAAGTGGCTTTGTCACGCACGATCGTCGACGCCCCACCTCACCCCCCGCTGCGCGGGTCCCCCCTCTCCGCCCCTGAGGGGCGGAGAGGGTTGGGGTGAGGTGGGGCAAGTCCCGGATTTGCGATGGTCGACACTGGCTGTGCCGGGCCTTTCTTTCGGCCTTACCCTATAATTGCGCACGAGATGACCAGAACCACTACCGCCCGCGAGACCGCCTTAGCCCCTGACCGCCCCGGCTTCCGCCTGGTGGTGGCCGAGGCGCTGACGCTCGATTGCGGCGTGGCGCTCGGCCCCTATACCGTCGCCTATCAGACCTATGGCCGGCTCAACGCCGAGCGCTCCAACGCCATTTTGCTTTGCCATGCGCTCACCATGGACCAGTACGTCGCCGGGACGCACCCCGTCACCGGCAAGCCCGGCTGGTGGGAACCCCTCGTAGGCCCCGGCAAGGTGCTCGACACCGAGCGCTACTTCCTCATCTGCGCCAATGTGCTGGGCGGCTGCATGGGGTCGACCGGGCCGATGGAGACCAACCCTGCCACCGGCACGCCCTGGGGTCTCGCCTTCCCCGTCATCACCGTCGCCGACATGGTGCGGGCGCAACAGAAGCTCATCGATCATCTCGGCATCGAGAGCCTGTTTTGCGTCATCGGCGGGTCGATGGGCGGGATGCAGGTGCTGCAATGGGCGGCCTCCTTCCCCGAGCGCGTCTTCGCCGCGGTGCCGATCGCGACCGCGGCGCGGCACTCGGCGCAGAACATCGCCTTTCACGAGGTCGGCCGCCAGGCGATCATGGCCGATCCGCAATGGTGCCAGGGCAATTACCTCGAGCGCGGCGAGCGGCCGGCGCGCGGCCTTGCCGTGGCGCGCATGGCGGCGCACATCACCTATCTCTCGGAGCAGGCGCTGCACCGCAAATTCGGCCGCAACCTGCAGGACCGCTCGGCGCTCACCTACGGCTTCGACGCCGATTTCCAGGTCGAGAACTATCTGCGCCACCAGGGCATCACCTTCGTCGAGCGCTTCGACGCCAATTCCTATCTCTACATCACCCGCGCCTGCGACTATTTCGACCTCGCCGCCGAGCATGGCGGGCAGCTCGCCAACGCCTTCCGCGGCATCAAGACGCGCTTCTGCTGCATCTCCTTCACCAGCGACTGGCTCTATCCGACCTCGGAGAACCGCGCCATCGTCCATGCGCTGAACGCGGCGGCGGCCAATGTCAGCTTCGTCGAGATCGAGACCGACAAGGGCCACGACGCCTTCCTGCTGGAGGAGCCGGAATTCTTCGCCACCTTGCGCGGCTTCCTCGATGGCTGCGCGCGCCATCGCGGGCTCGATCAGACGTGAGCGCCGACGGCAATCTCGGCGGTGCGGCCGGCGCCATCACGCTGCGCGGCGATCTCCGCCTCGTCGCCGACATGATCGAGCCGGGCTCGCGCGTGCTCGACGTCGGCTGCGGCGAGGGCGAGCTCCTGGCTTATCTCGCCGAGGCGAAGGGCGTCGACGGGCGCGGCATGGAGCTGTCGCAATCCGGCGTCAATGCCGGCGTCCGGCACGGGCTTTCCGTGATCCAGGGCGATGCCGATCACGATCTGCAGGATTATCCCTCGGACGCTTTCGACTATGTCGTGCTGAGCCAGACCCTGCAGGCGACGCGCCAGCCGCGCAGCGTCATCGCGCATCTCGTCCGCATCGGCCGCCGCGCCGTCGTCTCCTTCCCCAATTTCGGCCATTGGCGCATCCGCTTGAACCTGCTGGTCAACGGCCGCATGCCGGTGACGCCGGTGCTGACGCATGCCTGGTACGAGACGCCCAACATCCATCTCTGCACCATCCTCGACTTCATCGCCCTCTGCGAGGAGCTCGGCGTCGTCATCGAGCGCAGCGTGACGCTCGACCGCAACGGCCTGCCCTATCGCCTCAACCCGCGCGGCGCGATCGCCAATCTCCTGGCCGAGCAGGCGCTGTTCCTGCTGCGCCGCGCCACGCCGACGCGCTAGCCCCGTCAAGCAAAAACCGCCGGGAGGGGCCTACGCCTCCGGTGTACACCGGGAGCATTTTTCGCCGCGCGCGTTGCACGTGAAACATCGTTGTACGATGTCAAAGAGCCGGTCCTCTGGCTGGGATAGCACAGCACCCCACCGCGGAGCGGATCTATTTGTGAAACACGGCGGTTTGCGTGCGTGCCGTAGCGGTGTCCGACACCGCCTACATGTCGCTGGCGGCAGCGGTCGGGCTCCGAATTGCGGTAATCTTCGCAGGAGCAACCATTGCCCGCACGAACTCGCCGGCACCGGTCCCCCATTTCGAAAACACGCTGATCGCCGTGGTCAATGGAATGTCCACCAAATGCACCCTGTCATGGGGCAGGATGTAGATGCTGCCAGCCATCGGCGTCGGTGCCGACGGAACCAGGACCGTGTACGAACCATCTTCCAGCGCCTCGACGATGAGGGCCGGAACCAGCGCTTCCTCGATCTCGGCCAGTGCCGGCTGCAGTTTCTGCTCTTCACTGCTGCCGGTCAGCCGCTTGGCCAAGCCGCGGAAAAACGTGTAGCCCGGAAGCTTCTCCAGCACCGCTTCCTCGAACGCATTCTTTGCGCGCATGCCGGGACGGGTGCGGACCACAAGACCGACGGCGAAACAGATGGCGATGAGCAGAATGATGGCAGCGGCCTTCTTGAATTCGACGCCAGCCGGAAGCGACCCCGCCACCGGGTTCAGCAGATCGAGCAGACCGGTCACGGCCTTCAGCAGCAGGAGCACGGCGACGTAGATCGGCAAAATGATCAGAACACCGCCGATGAGTGTCGTCTTGGTGAATTCTGCAAGCGCTCTCATCCCGCGCCTCCTTGCAGATATGAATATATGGCTTAGCGGCTCCAGGGTCGCGCGCTCGTGAGCAACCTCCTATCGGGTATCCACCCGAAACCGCGGGCGTCAAATGGGTGTAACGCAAGCGCTTTCACTCAATAGTTTCATGACTCGCCATTCCGAAGCGTTGGCGAGCGCGGGGACGTATCTCGGCGGCGGTATGACCGGGAGTGGCACGCTCCAGCTCAACGGCAACTCGTACGCCTTCGCAGTCAGTCGTCTCGCCACAGGCGGCATTGGCGTCTCCCCGATTGGCGCCGAGGAGCCTGCGCGATCTCGGGCAGTTCCGCGGATTTATTTCTGCGCCGAAATCTCAGGAAAAGACCCGATGGGTTGTCCTGCTGCAGGGGCCTAGGATCATCAGCGACTTTGTGAAGGACACGGGCGCTCGCCGCACCAGAAAGTCGAAGACGCCGTCGAACCCTTCACTGGAGTTGCACCCCGTTGCGACCACGAACATCACATTTTTCGGCCCCTGCCAAAGAGGAATTCTCATGGCTATGAATCGCGAAGAACCAGAAAAGAGTTCGGCGCATGAACGCGAGCACCACGGCTCGAAGCGGGAAAAGACGCGCCCTGCCGCAGGCGAGGAGATCCAGCAACTGATCTTCACCATCAAGGTCGCGACCGGCGCCGTGATCAAGATCGAGAAGATCGACCCGTCAGGCAAGCGGCGCGAGGTGCCCGAGAAGGAGACCGTAGCGCTCGTCGGCAAGGACAACGTGCACGAGATCGAGGCCGCGCTCGACGAAGCGTTCGAAGCCGGTATCTCCAGCGTCCTGGAGCCGAATTCGGATGAGGAGCCGATGGAAGAGTCCGCGGAGGAGACGGAACTCCGCCGGGTTCTGCTCTCGCACCTCATCGGTCGCGGCATCCGCCGACGGCTCCAGCGGCGGCTTGTCGATCGGCTCGCTCTTTCTCGCACATTGGCGGACGCCGACACGCCTCGCGGCCCGGCAAGACCTTAACGATCCGTCAGGAAGCAAGCTCGGTTTCGTCACCCAAAACATTGGGGAGTAGTGCCATGCCAACCGACACGGACAGGATCAGCGAACTGCTCGAAGGCGCCGACACCGATCACGAAGGCGGTGGCGGCACGGATGAGGAGCGCCGCCTTGCGATGCTCTTGCTTGGTGGGGCAGTGCGTCGCCGCCGCCTTCGGCGATTGATGTTGGCGCATGTGCTCCGCGACCGCCTCGAAGGCGGCGAGGAGGAAGATGAGGGAGAAGATGAGGGGGGCGACGAGGAGGGCAGCGCCGACGAGCGGCGGCTGGTCCGTTTGCTGGTCGGCGGCGCGATGTTGCGTCGCCGTCGATTGCGCCGGCTGCTGCTGGCCCACTTGCTGAAGAACCGCGCCGAGGAGAGAGGCGGCGGCGAGGAGGAAGATGAGGAGGAAGGCGAGGAAGGCAGCGCCGACGAGCGACGGTTGGTTCGTTTGCTGGTCGGCGGTGCGATGTTGCGTCGCCGGCGACTGCGCCGGCTGCTGCTGGCCCACTTGCTGAAGAACCGCGCCGAGGAGAGAGGCGGCAGCGAGGAGGAAGATGAGGAGGAAGGCGAGGAGGGCAGCGGCGACGAGCGGCGGCTGGTTCGTTTGCTTGTCGGCGGCTCGATGTTGCGTCGCCGCCGCCTGCGGCGGCTGCTGCTGGCCCACTTGCTGAAGAACCGCTCCGAGGAGAGAGGCGGCGGCGAGGAGGAAGATGAGGAGGGCGAGGAGGGTGGTGACGAAGATCGCCGCCTGATGCGCCTCATCCTCGGCGGCCGAATGATGCGCCGGCGCCGGATGCGTCGCGGCCTCGGCCTCGGGCGCATCCTGCGCGAGCACGCCTAGTCCTGGTATGTGGTGGCGCGCCATTGCGGCGCGCCACCGCCCCCCGCGACAGAAGTGTTCGCCGCCTCCATGCCAATCGACGAGCAGTTGCTCGGGCAGTTGGGTGACTGCCCGCAGGACCTCATGAGCGAACCACTCAATCCTCTCTCGGTGTGGTGGCGACGAACGCGGGATCGCGATAGGCGCGACGCTTTTATTGGAAAGCGTCGATTCCAAGTGCCGGGGGCATCCTTACGGGTTCGCGCGGCGAAGACATCGGGTGCGCGCCGGATAGCGATATGCGGCGAGGGCTGCTACTGAGCGAGCGTCGATGATCGGTCAGCGCTTTGGGCTCTCACACGAAGTGGAACCTACGCAATGCTGATGAAAACGACGGCTTGCGCACTGGCGGCAATGCTGTTCGCGGCACCCGCCTTCGCCGCAAAGAACTGCACGCGCGACGCCTCCGGCCAGGTTACCTGCACCAATCCCAACACGGGCAAATCCAAGACGAGCAACGCGACGTCCGGCACCAGCAGTAATGGCGTTACCACGACGCAGACGCAACGCGGCGGTACGGCAAAGACGAAAAACGGCAAGGGTGTCGTGACGACGCCCGGTGGCAAGAATTGCGTCAAGACCGCCAATAATCAGGGCTGTCGGTAACCATTTCACCATGCCGCAGGCAAGGTGCGCCTGGGGCTGCGGCACGCTGACGGTGCTCATCCGGGCTCGCTGGTGCCGTTCGGCAAGCGCGACAGCTCCTGCGGCCCATCGGGAATGAGGAAGGGGCTGCTCTTCTTCCAGGCGGTCCCATGCTTGATCTGGGCTCGGCCGTATTCGAACAAGGCGCGCATATAGGCCGGAACAAAATCCGCGGTGTGCTCCGCACTGAAGTCGCGGCCGATATAGGCGAGGTTGAAGCTCACCCCGTCACGCGCGGTCATGGTCTGCAATCGGTATACGTCGTTCTGCCCGCTATAATGAATCATCGTGGCGACGGCACGGCTGGCGATCGAGAACAGGCGGCGGTCGGTCGACGCCCATTCCGGGTCGAGGCGGCCATTGCGGATGACATAGGCATGGCGCTCGCGGGCGAGCGGTCCGCGCCTGAGATCGACGCCGGCGGTAAGCGTGGTCGGGTAGAGGAAGGTCTGGGCGATCGCGCCACCATCCACATGCATTTCCTGATAGGGCTTGCCATCGACCTCGACATCAATGAGCACAGGCGGGAAGGCGACGGGTATGGCGGCCGAGGCGAGGAGGATCTTGCGCAAGAGGTCGAAAGCGCCCGGCCGGCCGCTGACGGCGATCGCGCCGAGGTTCCAGATGACGGGCCGCTGCGCATCGATATCGGCCGTGCCGATCAGCAAGAGCCGCCCCTTCCGGTATTCGTTGGCGATGGCGGTCAGCACCTGGTCGTCGACATAGTGCGAGATCAGCTGGGAGAGCGGCGTCGTGTCCTTCAGAGCGTCGCTGAAGATGGCGGCCAGAATGAAGCGCGACTCGAAAATGGCGCTCTGGCCGACCTCGGTGTAGACGTGCCGCAGGACGTCGTCGTAGTCGGGGCCAAGGAACGCAAAGGGTGCGATCAGGGCGCCGGTGCTGACACCGCTCACGGTCTTGAATTCGGGGCGGTCCCCCCGCTCCGTCCAGCCGATCAGCAGCCCGGCGCCGAAGGAGCCCTTGTCGCCGCCCCCCGAAATCGCGAGCAAGTTCGCAGGCGGTAAGCGCCCGGCAGCCGCTGCGCCGAGCTGCGCGCGCTCGCGGTCGAGCGCGGCATAGGCTTCTCGCGTCAACTCCGGCACCTGGGTGTCGGCGACGTAGCGCGCATTGGCGAGGCCGCCGAGCACCGTTGCCCGCTCGGTCAACCCCGACGGAACAGCCGATTCCCGCATCGGCGAGGCTCAGGCGCCGGGTGTTGCCGCGAGAGCGAGCGCAGCGAGGCGATGTCCAATGGCGACCACCGGACGCATCGCGAAACTGTGCCAGCCGGGCAGCCGGAGGTGTATCGGTAGAACTACTGATGAGGGTCGATGCGGTCCCCGTATTGAACCCTTGAAGGGTTTATCGCCGAGCACATTCCGCTTGCGCGGCGTCCAGCCGCTCGCCGCGCTACTGGATCAGCGGCCCGTTCCACACGCCGACGGCGGGGATGTCCTGGTAGTAATCGAGGACGCAGAGGGTCGCGGTATCCAGCAGGAAGTGCTGTCCCGCCCCTGCCGGCAGACCGATCCACCGCGCGACGAGCACCCGCAGCACATGTCCGTGCGCGAAGAGGGCGACGTCACCCTCGACCGCCCGCGCCCGCGCGATGACCCGGTCCGCGCGCGCGCCGACCTGCTCCGGCGTCTCGCCGCCGGGGCATCCGTCGCGAAAGATGAGCCAGCCTGGCGCCGTCGCGCGAATCTGCTCGGGGGTCAGGCCTTCGTACGCGCCGTAGTTCCACTCTGCGAGATCGGTATCGACGACGGCTGCGTTGCCGAGACCGGCCAGCGCGCAGGTTTCTCGTGCGCGCTGCATCGGGCTGACGCGAACCAGCGCGAACGCCTTTCCGGCTAGGAAAGGCCGGAGCCGCTCGGCGAGGCGACGCCCGTTCGCGGTCAGCGGGATGTCGGTCGTGCCCGTATGCTGGCCGCTCAGGCTCCATTCGGTCTCGCCATGCCTGATCACGAACACGCTCACCACTCACCCCCATCGACCGTTGCGCGCCATTGTGCTCAAGCCCATCACAACCTCCCCCGGGCGCGCGCTCTCAACGCCTCGACTTGCGGCGATTGCGGCGGGCCAGCACGTTGAAGGCCTCGACCCCGCCCGCGAACGCCATGGCGAAGTAGAGGTAGCCGCGCGGAATGTGGAAGTCGAAACCGTCGGCAACCAGTGCCGTGCCGATCAGCAATAGAAACGCCAGCGCCAACATTTTGGTGGTCGGATGCGCGGCGATGAAAGCGGCGACCGGCCCCGAGGAGACGTACATCACGATGATCGCCAACACCACGGCGGCAATCATGATCTCGATCCGGTCGACCATGCCGATCGCGGTGATGATGGAGTCGAGCGAGAACACGATGTCGATAGCGACAAGCTGCGCAACGACGATGGCAAACGACTGTGCCGCGCCGCCGCTCGCCGTTCCGGACTCCTTGTCATGCGGCTCGATCTCGCCGTGGATCTCGTGCGTCGCTTTGGCGATCAGGAACAGGCCGCCGCCGATCAGAATGGTGTCGCGCCAGGAAATGCCGACCCCGAAGATCGAGAACAGCGCGTCGGTCAGATGCATCAGCCAGGTGAGGCTGAACAACATCAGGACGCGGAAGACGAAGGCGAGCGACAGGCCGATTTGCCGCGCGCGCCGCGCCTCGCGCCGCGGGCAGCGCGAGACCAGGATAGAGATGAAGACAACGTTGTCGATGCCCAACACGATCTCGAGCGCGGTCAACGTGGCAAGCGCGACCCAAGCATCGGCATCGGTCAAGAGCGCAATCATGAGGTCCTATGCAAGCAGATCCATGGCCGGCCTCGATCTACGGCGGCGAGGCCACTCCCAAACCTTGCGAATCCGCGACGCGCGCCCGCGCCACGTCTTCCGGAAAGGCATACAGCTTCTCCAAGGCACGATCGAGCAGGTCGAGTTCTTGGCGCAGCGCCGGAGCACGGCGCTGCGGTATGCTCTGGGCAACAATCTCGATCATCGCGCGCAGGCGCCGCGCCACCTGAAAATTCCCGGCGCCGTACTGGCGGATCTCGCTGAAGGTCAGATGAACGAAATCATCCCAGTTGGGCGTCCCGAAAATCAGCCTGAGGCGCCCCTCCTGATCGACGATCCGCTCATCGCGCAGGTCCCGATTGCCCACCCGGCGCAACAGCCGCTGAAGCTGGTCGATGGCGATGACGGCGGTGGTCGGGTCGTTGATCGCCGGCGACAGCGCTTTGATGGCGATGTCGACGAGGACGCGGAAGGCAAAGGTCGAATCCTGCTCCAGGGTGCGCTCGCGCCCGAACGCGACTTGACCGCACAGGAAGCGCTCGCCGACCCTTGTCGCGCCGCGGCCGCGCAAATGGAACAGCGGGTCTCCGCTGGCGACGAAATCCCCGACGCGCGGCACCAATTCGATGATGGCGTCCGCCCTGGTCGCTTCCGCCAACAGGGCCTTCACATTGACGGCGATAACGACCGCAGAATTACCGCGATGAGAGATTGTCCGTTCGGGTGATCCGAGCTCTTCCGAGGCTTGGGTGGGAAGCGAAGAGGCCGGGGCCGGATTGGGATAAACCTCATCGATCACCGTGATGCCGCCCTGAGCGATCCGCCACACAATGGTGACCGGGCGCAGCAGCTTGGCGGCGTAGTCGATCAGGAACATGAACACGATCACGCTGGCCAGACCGAGGATTCCGGTGACGCTCACGAGGAAACGGGGAACCGTGTCGATCCTCGCCTTTACCCCGATGGCCAGCAACAGCGCGTAGACAAAGAGGCCCACCGACCAACGGATGACCCGATCGCGCAGCAGTGCGGTCGCGATGATCCGAGGGCTCAACTGACCGCTTGCGACCTGGATCGCGACGAGGAGAGAACTGAAGGTAAAGACGATGAAGGCGATGGACGAGGCGATCACGTAATCCGCCACCGCGATCGTACCCTCTCGGTTGATGATGAATCCGGGAATCCCGCCAAAATCGAGCTGGTGGAAGTAGGCCAGCCGGAAGGTCACCTGCTCGACCACCAGCGCCATCACCGGCGCGGTCCAGATCGCAGAGAGAAGGTAGCTCTTGATCGCGTACCGGAGACTCCAGCTCATGCGGCTTTCCTTCTCGGCCCATGACCGCGCGCCCACCGACCGCATCCCCGCAGAGGCACGAGACCTCGGCGCCCCGCACGCGGATTGAATGTCCAGCCGAGCATCGTGATTCGGGAAGGTCGAGCCTCGCCGCCGATCTGCTGCCGCCGTGAGCCCTGAACCGCAGACGATCCAGCCATCATCGCCGCCCAAACACCCCCGCGGCATCCGGCAAACCGGGTAGATTGCACGGGAAACCCCCGGTATATCGCGGCGAACGCGGAACGGACTTAGCTAGCGGCGGAATTTCTACCGCGAATGGCTCCAGCGTCTAGGGAGTCTCACTGATTCCCGTGCTTCGCCCGCGCGCAAATAAATAGCAGCCGTGAGATGCGCCGGCGCCGGGTGTCCGGCGGCGATTCAGCCTGCATCGGACGCTTGCACGCCGCGATCACGCCGACCGCAGCGTTCGGCGCGCCAGGAACCGGGGTAGTTCATGGCCGATGTCATCACACGCGACCGGTATGGCGCCGTGCTCCTCGACATGGACGGAGTCGTCACCGACACGGCCAGCATCCACGCCGACTGCTGGAAGCGATTGTTCGACGAATTTCTGGAGAAGCAAGCCGCACACAACGCCGCCCCGTACCCTTACCGCCCTTTCGACCTGAACACCGACTATAAGCTGCATGTCGACGGCAAGCCGAGATACGAGGGCGTCGCCGACTTCCTCAACTCCCGCGGTATCGTCTTGCCCGAGGGGACGCCGAAAGATCCCCCGACCGAGGCGACCATATGCGGCCTCGGCAATCGGAAAAACGAATTGTTCAACGAACGGATCGCATCGGCCGGCGTCAAGGCCTACCCCGGCACGGTCGCCTTTCTCGACTATCTCAGGCGGACGGGGATCAGAGCGGCGGTCGTGACGTCCAGCCGTAACGCCCATGCGGTCCTGCACGCGGCAAAAGTCGAGGAACTCTTCGATGTCTGCGTCGATGAAAACGTGCTCGCCGAGCACGGTCTCGCCGGCAAGCCGGCGCCCGATTCCTTTTTGAAGGCGGCGGAAATGCTCGGCGTCCGGCCGGACCGCGCCGTCGTCATCGAGGACGCCCTCTCCGGCGTCCGGGCCGGCGTGCGCGGCGCGTTCGGGCTGGTGATCGGGGTCGCCCGGAAGGACAACGCGGAAGAGCTGAAGGCGCAAGGCGCGCATCTCGTCGTCAAGGATCTGGCCGAGCTGCTGCCCGAGCGCCCGGAAGCCGGGCGATAGGGCGAGCCGCATGCTTCACCATGAACGCCTGAAGCCGCCCGTCGAGGACTACACGCCCGACGAGTGGAACTTGATCGAAACCGGCTTTCGCCCGGAATTCGTCGCACAGATGGAATCCGTGCTCGCCCTCGGCAACGGTTATCTGGGGATGCGCGGGGCGCATGAAGAGGGCGTGCCCAGCGAGCAGAACGGCACGTTCGTCAACGGCTTCTACGAATCCTGGCCGATCGTTTACAGCGAAGAAGCCTACGGCTTCGCGCGGACCGGCCAGACCATGCTGAACGTGACGGATGGCAAGATCATCCGCCTGTTCGTCGATGACGAGCCCTTTGAGCTCGGACGCGCCATTTTGCGGAATTATGACCGGCGGCTGAACATGAAAGCCGGCACCCTCGACCGTGACCTGGTTTGGGAGACGCTGTCCGGCAAGCTGGTTCATCTCACGTCGCGTCGCCTCATTTCCTTTGCGCAGCGCCATGTGGCGGCGATCTCGTATGAAGTGACGCTGCTGAATTCAGAGGCGGCCCTGGTGATCTCGTCGGAACTCATCTGCCGGCAGCCCCGCAACCGAAAGGCGGAAGTCGACCCGCGCCAGGCCAGGATGTTTTCCGGCGAAGTGCTCCATCCCCGTGCCGGCTTCGCGCGCGATCGCCGCATCGTCCTCGCGCATGGAACCGAGCGGACGCAGATGATCCTGGGATGCGGCATCGACCATCAGCTCGATGGCGATGGTCAACACGCCGCTCACGCCAGCCACACCGAGAATTTCGGTCAAGTCGTGTTCTCGCTGGCGGCGCAGCCGCGACGCGTCATCCGGCTCACCAAGTACATGGCCTACCATTCCGCGGCGACCGACGCGCCCGAAGAGCTGTGCCGCCGCGTGGAATGGTCCTTGGACAGAGCCATGGGTCAAGGCTTCCCCGCGCTGCTTGCCGAGCAGGCGGACTATCTCGACGCCTTCTGGCGGCGAAGCGATGTGCGCGTGAGCAATATCAGGGAAGACGCGATAAGGCTTACGACGCTCGAAACCCAGCAGGCGATCCGGGTCAATCTGTTCCACATTCTGCAAGCCTCGGCCAGAGCCGAAAGCAGCGGCATCCCCGCCAAGGGGCTGACGGGGCAGGCCTATGAGGGGCAGTATTTCTGGGATTCCGAGATCTATCTGCTGCCGTTCCTGATCTACACATCGCCGCACGTCGCCAAGAATCTGCTGCGCTTCCGCTACGGGATGCTGGACAAAGCGCGCGCACGCGCCCGCGAGCTCGATCACCGCGGCGCGCTGTTTCCGTGGCGCACCATCAACGGCGAGGAAGCCTCGGCCTATTACGCGGCCGGCACCGCCCAATATCACATCAACGCCGACATCGCCTATGCCTTGCGGAAATACGTCACCGTCACCGGGGATCACGACTTCCTGCTCGAATGCGGCGCCGAGATGCTGGTGGAAACCGCACGCTTGTGGTGCGATCTGGGATTCTTCTCGGAGCGGAAGGGCGGCAAATTCTGCATCAACGGCGTGACCGGTCCCGACGAATACAACACCGTCGTCAACAACAACACCTACACGAACCTGATGGCGCGCGAGAATCTGCGCTATGCGGCGGAAACCGTCGCGGCCCTCAAAAGCCGCCATCCGGAAGCCCTGCAAGCCCTCATCCGCAAGACCGGTCTCGAGCCGGAGGAAGCGAAGACCTGGGCGCGGGCGGCCGACACTATGTACGTGCCCTTCGACAAGGCGACGGGCATCTATCCGCAGGACGACAGCTTCCTCGATCGGGAGCGCTGGGATTTCGAAAACACCCCGGCCGACAAATACCCGCTGCTGCTGTTCTATCACCCGCTCAACATCTACCGCTTTCAAGTGATCAAGCAGGCGGACGTCATTCTGGCGATGTTCCTGCTCGGCCATGAATTCACGACCGAGGCGAAACGGCGGAATTTCGAATTCTATGATCCGCTCACGACGGGCGATTCGTCGCTCTCCTCCTGCATCGAAGCCATCATTGCCCTCGAGGTCGGTGCGTTCGACAAAGCCGCGAGCTACGGCCGGGCGGCCTTGCTCATGGATCTGGCGGATGTCGGCGGCAACGTCCGGGACGGATGCCATATCGCCTCGATGGGCGGCACCTGGATGGTGTTCGCCTATGGCTTCGCCGGGCTGCGCGATTATGACGGCACCCTCTCATTTCGGCCGCAACGGCCGCCCGACGCCCAGTCGTCGCTTCGCTTCCCGCTGGCCTATCGCGGCCGGATCCTCGATATCGAGATCGGTCCGACGTCGACGACCTATACGCTGCGTGAGGGGGATGAGCTCACCATTCGCCACGTTGACGAAGCCCTCACCCTGACGCGCGCCAAACCGGCCGTCACCCGGCCGACCGTGACGTCATGAACCCGGCGTTGCAAAGCTCGGCGGGCTGCGCCGACTCGCGTCATCGCCGCGCATGGCGCGATGATTGACCGGCGCGCCCCGCCCGTCTTCGGACGGGCAAGAGCGGCGCGCTAGAATGCATGGCTCGATGACGAGGACCCCTGGAGGCGATCATGGCGAATGCGCTTTCGAACAAGGAACGGGCGCTGATGGACGGATACTGGCGAGCCGCCAACTATCTCTCGGTCGGCCAGATCTACCTCTATGACAACCCGCTGCTCAAGCAGCCGCTGAGCAAGGAGCACATCAAGCCGCGGCTGCTGGGTCATTGGGGAACGACGCCGGGTCTGAACTTCATCTACGTTCACCTGAACCGGCTGATCAAGCAGCACGATCTGGACATGATCTACATCACCGGCCCCGGCCATGGCGGGCCGGGCATCGTCGCCAATGCCTATCTCGAAGGCACCTACAGCGAAGTCTATCCGAATATCTCGCGCGACGAAGAGGGCATGAAGCGGCTCTTCACCCAGTTCTCATTCCCCGGCGGCATTCCCAGCCACGTGGCGCCGGAGACCCCGGGCTCGATGCATGAGGGGGGCGAGCTCGGTTACGCGATCTCGCACGCCTACGGGGCCGCCTTCGACAATCCCGATCTGATCGTCGCCTGCGTCGTCGGCGACGGCGAGGCGGAAACCGGGCCGATGGCGACGAGCTGGCATTCCAACAAATTCCTCAACCCGGCGAGGGACGGGGCGGTTCTGCCGATCCTGCATCTCAACGGCTACAAGATCGCCAATCCCACCGTCTTGGCGCGGATCAGCCACGAGGAACTGGACCAGCTCTTCCGCGGCTACGGCTACACGCCGCACTTCGTCGAGGGCCACGACCCCGAGAAAATGCACGAGCTCATGGCCGCCACCCTCGACACCGTCATCGCCGAGATCCAGCGCATCAAGGCCGATGCCCGCCGGAAAGGGTTCACCGGCCGGCCGCGCTGGCCGATGATCGTGCTGCGGACGCCCAAGGGATGGACGTGCCCCAAGGAAATCGACGGCAAGCGCACCGAGGATTACTGGCGCTCGCACCAGGTGCCGATGGGGGAAATGCACGAGAATCCCGCCCATGTGCGCATCCTTGAAGGCTGGATGAAGGGCTACCGGCCCGAGGAGCTGTTCGACGAGAGCGGCAGGCTGAAGCCGGAGCTGGCCGAGCTTGCCCCGCGCGGCACCCGCCGCATGAGCGCCAACCCGCACACCAATGGCGGCTTGCTGCTGCATGATCTGCGGCTCCCGAACTTCCGCGAGTATGCCGTCACGGTCACCGCTCCCGGCGCGGCCACGGCCGAGTCCACCCGGGTCATGGGCCGCTTCCTGCGCGATGTGATGAAGCTGAACAGCGAAGCGCGGAATTTCCGGCTGTTCAGCCCGGACGAGAACAATTCCAACCGCTGGCAAGATGTGCTCGAGGTCACCAATCGCGCCTGGGTCGCCGAGACCGAGCCCTGGGACGACCATCTCGCTCCCGACGGGCGGGTGATGGAAATGCTGAGCGAGCATCAATGCCAGGGCTGGCTCGAGGGCTATCTCCTGACCGGCCGGCATGGCTTCTTCTCGTGCTACGAAGCCTTCATCCACATCATCGATGCGATGTTCAACCAGCACGCCAAGTGGCTGAAGGTGTGCAATCACATTCCCTGGCGGCGGCCGATCGGCTCGCTGAACTATCTCTTGTCGAGCCACGTCTGGCGCCAGGACCACAACGGGTTCAGTCATCAGGACCCCGGTTTCATCGACCACGTCGTCAACAAGAAGGCCGAGGTCGTCCGCATCTACCTGCCGCCCGACGCCAATTGCCTGCTGTCGGTCACCGACCATTGCCTGCGCAGCCGGAACTACGTCAACGTCGTCGTCGCCGGCAAGCAGCCGGCGCCGCAATGGCTGACGATGGACGAGGCGACCAAGCATTGCGAGGCCGGCCTCGGCATCTGGGAGTGGGCCAGCAACGACCGTGGCAGCGAGCCCGATGTGGTGATGGCGTGCTGCGGCGACGTTCCGACCTTGGAGACCCTCGCCGCCGTCGATCTCCTGCGCCGGCACGCTCCCGACCTGAAGATCCGCGTCATCAACATCGTCGACCTGATGAAACTGCAGCCGGCGAGCGAGCATCCGCATGGCCTCTCGGACCACGATTTCGACGCGCTGTTCACCACCGACAAGCCGATCGTCTTCGCCTTCCACGGCTACCCCTGGCTCATTCACCGGCTGACCTACCGCCGAAACGGTCACGACAATCTCCATGTGCGCGGCTACAAAGAGGAAGGCACCACCACCACGCCGTTCGACATGTGCGTGAAGAACGACCTCGACCGCTTCCACCTCGTCGGCGACGTGATCGATCGCGTGCCGAAGCTCGGGGCGCGCGCCGCCTACGCCAAGCAGGCGATCCGCGACAAGCTCATCGAGCACAGGGAATACATCTGCCGCTACGGCGACGACATGCCCGAGATCTCGGGCTGGACCTGGGGACAGGCAACGGCGTCCAGCCGCGCCCGCTCGACCGAGGCGGACAACGTCTGACGCAAGGGAGGGCGACGCCTAGAGCGAAAGCGGGAATCCACGACCATGGACCCCGCTTTTCGCTCTGCGGATGTAGACATCTCGAAAAAACGCTGCGAGCCCAACTTCTTTTTTTGCCTTTCCCGCGAAAGCGGGAAACCAGTGCCAAGCGCTCTACTCATCGTAGCTGAGGCTCCTGGATGCCCGCTTTCGCGGGCAAGGCGAAAATTGGGAGATGGCGTCGGTGCGGGTTTTTGTACACTTCCTCACAGGGAGGGTGGACAAAGATCGCATGATCGAGAAACGTCCGTGCGTCTACATTCTTGCGAACCACCGCAATGGAACGCTCTATGTCGGGGTTACACGCGATATCGCGCGCCGTAGCTTCGAGCATCGGACAGGTGCCGTCGCTGGCTTCACCCACCGCTACAATGTCCACCTGCTGGTTTTCGTCGAATTTCATGAGTCGATGGCGGAGGCGGTCATGCGCGAAAAACGCATCAAGAAATGGCGGCGCGCGTGGAAGCTTGCGCTGATCGAACGCGATAATCCGGAGTGGCGAGATATTTACGATGACCTCATGCTGTAGCCGCATCTGGGCCCGGCTTTCGCGCTAGGGTATGTGTCGAAAATCTCCGCGATCCCAATAGTTTTTTCCGCCGCTCCCGCCCCCGCGGAAGGTACTCCGCCCACCGCGCCTGAAGCACTGGATGCCCGCTTTCGCGGGCAAGGCGATCGTTGAGAGGCGGGATGCATACATTCCGTA
Organism: Allostellaceae bacterium; assembly: GCA_035509275.1. Taxonomy (GTDB): domain Bacteria; phylum Pseudomonadota; class Alphaproteobacteria; order ATCC43930; family CGMCC-115725; genus DAHUYF01. The sequence goes on from DATJLU010000029.1 coordinate 19,508, forward strand.
GCGCTTTGATGGCCCTGACGAAGGAGAGGGGCGCTAAGCGAGGTGGGCGTCCTTCGTCTCCGGCAGGAAGAGCGCGAGAACCAGGAGCGCGACGAGCGCTTCCGCCGCGAGGCTGGCAAATCCCACCGCGTGGCCAAAATGATGGACGATCAATCCCGACAGCGTCGTGCTGAGCGCGGTGCCGAGACCCATCATCGTGCCGAAGAGGCCCTGGGCGAGATTGAAGCGCCCGCTGCCTTCCACCACATCGGCGATGACCAGCGCGGTCATCACCCCGAGCACGGCTCCGGTGATGCCGTCAAGAATTTGGATCACGATCAAGGCCAGCGGATCGCTGAACAGTGCAAACAGCAGAGCGCGGATCGGCAGGGCGGCGAAGCCGATGAGCAGCAGCGGCTTGCGACCACGCTGTTCAGCGCGCCGTCCGACCCAGGGCGCGAACAGCGCCACGACCAGCTGCGGCACGATGATCAGGGCCGCCAGAAGCGGCGCCGCGTGGCGGCCGGCCTCCGCGGCCAGCATCCCGCCGACCAGCGGCAGCATCGAGGCATTTGCGACCTGAAACAGGACGGCACAGGCGGCAAAGATCAGGAGCCGGCGATTCCTGAGAAGATCCAGGTGGCGACCGCGCGTCTGCGGATCGCCGCGCGGTGCGGATCCGGCGCCGGAGGCGCGGCGGAAATCAATCTCATCCCCGCGAATCCGGCTGAGCGCCGCGAGCAAGGGAAGGGCGAGCGCGACCGGCACGAACATCGTCCAGCGCGATCCGGAATAGGCGATGACGGCCATCGCCACGGTTGCCGCGATGCCGCCGGCGGCGGCAAAGCGCTGGTTGCGCCCGAGCCGCTCCGCCAAATTGGCGTGACCGACCAGTCCGAGGGTAATGGCGATGATCGCCGGACCAAGGACGCCGACCGTCATCCCCTGCAGCACTTGCGCCAGGGTCACCATGGCGAAGCTGGGCCAGAGGCGGAGGATCAGGATGCTCGAGGCGACGGTCACCACGCCGATCGCGACCAACAGCCGCTTTGATCGCACCACGTCCAGCAGCTCGCCACCCGGGATCTGACTGACCAAACCGGCGGCGCTGCCGATGCTGAGAACGAAGCCGATGTCCTTGGCGCTCCATTGCTGCGCCGCCAGATAGGCGGCGGCAACCGGACCAAAGGCCGACTGCATGCCGGACAGGAAGAAGTTGAGCCAGCCCAAGGCGAGCAAGCTCTGCCGCGACGGCGCGGCGGCGGCGTCGATGGACCGCGGCTCAGCCACGCGAGGTGCGGAAGCGATGGCGGCAGACCATGGTTCTCAAACGGCGAAGGTGCTGGCGAGCTTCTTGGGCACGGGTGCGTTCTGCAAGGTCACATAGTCGGGCAGACCATGCGCGAACGGCGGATAGGCCTCGCCAAGGATGAGCGGCGCCAAATAGCGGCGCGCCGCCTCGGTAATGCCGAAACCGTCGGCACTGATGAACTCGGCGGGCAGGAACTTCTCCTGGTTGGCGATGTCGGCGAGCGGCGCCGCGATGATGTCCCAGCGATAGGGCGCATCGCTGAGCCGGCGGATCGCCGGCATCACCGCGTTGCTTCCGGCGAGGGCGAACTCCACCGCGGCGCGACCGACGGCGTAGGCCTGCTCGAGGTCGGTCCCGGACGCGATGTGGCGCGCCGAGCGCTGGAGATAGTCGGGGACCGCCCAATGGCACTTGCAGCCGAGCTTCGCGCTGATCAGCCCGGTGATGATTGGCGCGACCCCGCCGAGCTGCGCGTGACCGAAAGCGTCCGTCGACCCCGCCGCCAGGAATTCGCCGTCCGCGCCCTTGACCCCTTCCGACACGGCAATGACGCAATGGCCGCGGCGCTCCAGAGTCTCCGCGACTTTGGCCAGGAACCGCCGCTCATCGAACGGCACCTCGGGCAGCAGCAAGATGTGCGGCGCGGCGCCGTCGCGATCGGCGGCCAGCGCGCAAGCGGCGGTCGTCCAGCCCGCATGGCGGCCCATCACTTCGAGGGCGAACACTTTGGTCGAGGTCGCGCACATGGCCGCCAGGTCGAACGCCGCTTCGCGAATCGCGATGGCGAGATATTTCGCCGTCGAGCCGAACCCCGGCGAGCAGTCCGTGATCGGCAGGTCATTATCGATGGTCTTGGGAATGCCGATGCACGCCATCGGGTAGGCCAGCTCGGCGCTCATCCGACTGACCTTATAGGCGGTGTCTTGCGAGTCCCCGCCGCCGTTGTAGAAGAAGAAACCGATGTCATGCGCCTGGAAAACGTCGATCAAGCGCTGGTACTGCGCGCGATGCTCCTCAATCGATCTGAGCTTGTAGCGACAGGATCCGAACGCACCGCCGGGGGTGTATTTGAGCGCGGCGACCTCGGCGTCGGATTCGAGGCTGGTGTCGATGAGATCCTCGGTCAGCGCGCCGACGATGCCGTTGCGCCCGGCATAGACTTTGCCGATCTGCGGCGAATGTTTGCGCGCAGTCTGCAAGACGCCGCAGGCCGAGGCGTTGATCACCGCGCTGACCCCACCCGACTGCGCGTAGAACGCATTCTTATAGGCCATGGTCCGCCCTCCTCCGCCCACCCTGTCCCTGCTAACGGAAGGCGCCGCGCCCCGTTATCGGCGGGAGCCCCGACGGGCCGATGTATTTTGCCTTAGGATCGCGGCATCCGCCCCGGAGTAGCGGGATTGTCAGGGAACAGACGCGACGTTCTAGGGGTATCGCCCGAGCGACGCCTTTCCGCCTCTCTGCATAATCTCGACGGAGGTGGATCAGCGCAACCACACGGGTCGACCGAGGCGCGTTGTGCCCTCGGCGTGCCGACCGCGATCGCTTGCGCCCGGACCGGCCCATGACCGCCAGGACGTCGCTCACCCCCAAGCGCAAACGCACACCGCGGCAAAGCCGGATGGCCGCGGCCGTGCGGCATTCGACCAAGGACGAGGCTGCGGGCGGTGCCGCGGGCAACAGCGTGCTGGTCATCGATGTCGGCGGCAACAATGTGAAGTTCCTGGCGACCGGCCAAACCGAACGCCGATCGTTCCCGTCCGGACCGACGCTCACGCCCCGACGCATGGTGTCGGCAGTGAGAAAGCTCGCCGCGGATTGGACGTATGACGTGGTGGCGATCGGCTATCCCGGGCCGGTCCTGGGCGGGCAACCGCTGGCCGAACCTCACAATTTGGGACGCGGCTGGGTCAGGTTCGATTTCGCGCGGGCCTTCGGGCGTCCCGTGAAGATCGTCAACGACGCCGCGATGCAGGCCCTGGGCAGCTACGAGAGCGGCAAAATGCTGTTTCTCGGCCTGGGAACCGGACTTGGCACTGCCATGATCGTCGACGGCATCATCGCACCGATGGAGCTTGCCCACCTCCCCTACAAGAGCGGCACCTACGAGGACTATGTCGGGCGCATCGCCCTGAAACGCTACGGCAAAAGGAAATGGCGGCGGCATGTGGCCGACGTCGTGCGGTGCCTGACCGAAGCGCTGCAGCCCGATCAGATCGTCATTGGCGGCGGCAATGCGAAGCGGCTCGATGCCCTGCCGCCGCGGTGTCGTGCCGGCGACAACGCCAATGCCTTCCATGGCGGCTTTCGGCTATGGGCAAAAGACCAGGTTGCAGTGCCGAAGCGTCTGCGCCGCCGCGCCCGCGTCCAGCAAAGGAACTGAGCCTGGTGAGCGCGGCCTCATATTCGGCAGTCGAGTTGCTGCGTCATGGGCGGCGGGTTGAAATCCGTGCGCTCACGCCGGACGATCGGGCGGACTTCCTTGCCGCCGTCGATCGCAGCAGCCCCCGATCGCTGTACCGGCGCTTCTTCAGCGTCAGACAAGAGTTTGCAGAGCAGGAAGTCGATTTCTTCGTGAACGTCGACTTCGTCAACCATGCGGCCTTGGTTGCCGTGATGGAAGAAGCCGGGCGACCGGTGATCGTCGGCGCCGGGCGCTACATCGTCGTCGGGCCCGGACGGGCGGAAGTGGCGTTCGCGGTGGTCGACGCGTACCAGGGACAAGGCGTCGGCGCGGCACTGATGCGGCACCTCGCGGTCGTCGCGCAAAACGCCGGGCTCAAGGAACTCGTCGCCGACGTTTTGCCCGACAACTTGCCGATGCTGAAGGTTTTCGAGAAAAGCGGACTCGACGTCCGCACCCAGCGCGGGCTCCGCGTCGTGCAGGTTACGCTTCGTCTCACCTAAAGCTACGCCGGCGTGAAGCGGAACAGCCGGTCGAGTTGTCCTGCCGGCAAATCATCTCGTAGCTGTGCTCCGCGCTACAGGCCAAGTCCGCCGTGCGATCCCGACCTGTTGTCGGTCTTATCGGGACTAGACCCGATACCTCCGTGACCGCGCATCCCACACCATCAAGACGAAACGGGAAGGGGAAGCAGAATGCTTCGCATTGGGCTCCTATTCGGAACAGCGTGTTTGCTCTGCGCCGGCCCGGCCATGGGTCAATACCCACAGCCCGCGCCCTACCCGCAGCAAGCGCCGCCGCCCGGCTATTACCCGCAGCAAGCGCCCGCGCCGCCACCCTGTTACGCGGTAACGTCAACGCCGCTGCGCGGCGCCGCCCGCGGCGCAGCGGTCGGCGCGGTCGGCGGCGCGATCGGCGGCGATGCCGGGAAGGGCGCGGCAATCGGCGCTGCGGTCGGTGGTATCGGCGGAGCCGCGCGCCGCGCGTCCGCTCGCGCTTCCGGCGCCTGCTATTGATGGGGAAGGTCATGAAGCTCGCCAGCGTCGCCATCGCCCTTTGCCTTGCCGCATTCGCAGCACCGCTTGCGGCGCAGGAACACACACCCTCCGACGCGCAAGTCGCGCCCAAAAAGTGGGATGTCGAACGCGTGCGCTGCTCTGATCTTCTCCACGCGTCCGACGATGATCGCGCGTCGGCGGTGATGTTCTACTACGGCTATCTCGCGGCGAAGACCAATATTCGCGTCATCGACGTGAGCAAGATCGAGGGCAATATCGACAAGGTCATGAAGCAATGCGAGGCGTCGCCGACGATGACGGTGCCTGCCGCATTTCGCTACGCGCTCAAACGGCCGCAAGAAAAGTACGACCGGCCACAGGAAGGATCGTCCGCGCCGAGCAAGTAAGGGAGTTCCGCGCGGGGGAGCGACGATTGAACCGCGAGCCAGTCTTTCATCAGGCTTTAAGCGCCAAATCCGCTGCCGCCCCTGTGCAGGCGGGAGCGCATTCTCATGGGTGGGCACGCCGCGCTCTCACTCGCCTCATGCACGAGGCGCGCGAGGCGGCGATCCCGACTTTGTACTTTTTTATCGGCTTCCACCTGATTGTGCTTACCACCAACCTTCTCGTCGCACAGTATCTCATCGCCGTCAGCAATTTCATGCTGGTGACGATGGGAGCGCTGGTTGTCGGCAAGGCGGTCCTCGTCGCCAACAAACTCCCCTTCATCCGCCTTTACGATCGTGCCCCCTTGATACGCCCGATCCTGTTCAAGACGGGCATCTACTGGGTCATCGTATTCTTCGTGCGGATACTCGAGCGCTTCGTCCATTTTGCTGTCCTGGAGGGCAATCCGCCGAGTGAGTTCCCGTCGTATCTGATCTTGACCTTCTCCTGGCATCGGTTTCTCGCGATCTCGATATGGATACTTGTGCTGTTTCTGATCTACGTGACGGCGACGGAATTCACCCATCTCTTCGGGCCGCGCGAAATCCTCCGGCTGATATTCACACGCCGGCCGTCCGAGCTGCAATTGAACCGAAGGCAACGGATACGGGAATTGATGCATCTGAGCCGACTGGCTGACGAGCATTCGTTCGATGAGATCCGTGATCCGGCCAGCGCCGCCTATCGACAGCTATTCGATATCGTGCGCCGGCTCTCCCGGTAATGTCATGCAACGGCCGCGCTGTCGGCGCCCGTGGCACCGGTGCGCTCACTTTCGCCGCACGACTTCTCCGGGGTCGACGCGGTCCCGCATTGGCGCGCTTGAGAACCCAATCCGGACTTTGGTGCCGGTGAGGCCCGCCGATCGAGGCCGCGCAGAAGGTGTCGGCCAGCAAGCAAGCGCGGCCGCGCTCAGGTTTTGACATCGCGCGCGAAGTTCACGGGAGATATCGAGCGTGCGCGTCAACGTCGCCTGCGTCCCGGGCGATCTCTCAGCGACCACTTACGGGCTCACACTGCATGTTCCGATCACATGACGCCGAGACGCGGTTTGCCCGATGGGGACGGCCCGACCGCCCCTCGACGTTATGCGCGGTGCGCCAATCGATAACATGTCGAGAGCAGCATGCGTCTCGACAGCGCCTCAGGTCTGGTCGGACCAGGCCTGAGGCAAGCATGTTCGATTTTTGTGCGCGACGCCTCACGCGGCGAGGCGTTCGCCCAGTTCCTTCGCCACGAGATGCCTCACCAGGCGGCGCGTTCGCTCAACGAAGGCGAGTTGCTCCGCAAGGCAGGTCTCGAGCAATACGCCGACGCCGAAGTGACCCGAGAAGTCCGCCATCGCAGTCAGCGCCGCATATTCTGCGATGCGCAGGTGGATCGCGGCCTTGGCCTTGGCCAAGACAAAGAGGTGCCTCGCCACCGGCGACTGGATCTCGGCAAGTTCCTTGCGAAAATCCTCGACGAACATGTCGTGCAGTCGAGTGTTGGGCTTCATCGGTTTTGCGCCGGTGAGTTCGAAGCAGCGATCAAGGCTGCTGAGGATCTGATCCTTGATGAAGATCCGCGATTCCAGCGCTTCTTTGACGTCCGGATCTTTGGCGGCTTCGTTGATCATCCGGAATATCTCCGTCGTACGCTCCTCCCCGTGCCGCACATGGCTGAGCATCATCACGAAGAGTTCCTTGGGGTTTTGGATTGCCATTTAAGCCCTCTGCTGAACTGAGTGGATACGCACCACGAGCGCCGTCGCACTCGCCGCGACACCCTGCGCCGGCGCGCCGGGCAATACCATCGGGTGCTAGCCCGACCCCTCGCCGCTAAATCACCCGAGGATATCGCTCCCGCAGGGGCGTTGCAGCGGCGCGTGCTATTCAACTGTGACCAGACCGCTCCCTAGGAACCGGACGCGTCGTTGCCTACAGCAAAATCTCCCGCCGCGCTTCAGCGCTCGCGCCACGGCGTATGCGGCGATGGAGCCGATCTAGATTTCGTGTTGAGGCAGGTCTATTCCGCTTTCCCGTTTCGCGTCAGATCGCGCAGGATGGCCACAAGTTCGGCGTGCTGCGATGTCGTGGCATCGTTGAGGGTTTCGATGGAATGAGCTTCCGGCGCCACCTTGGCGTATTCGACGAACACGTCGAAGTAGCGATCCTCATTGAAGAGGCCGGTATCGAGCAGCTCGTGCTCGAACTCCTGCCGGCTCCGGCGGCGATTGGTCTGAATGAGGTCGTCGTAGGGATATGCGGCCTGCGGGTACTTGTAGAGGTACTTCACAGGCGGCGCATCTCTCCATGAGACACGCCCCTCACCGACCGCCATCTCCTCCTTACAAGCGCGCCGACCGAAAGCATCTACTGTCCTTTTGTCGGGTGGTGTTTCCGACCGCAATAGGGGTCACCCCGGATGGCAACGAGACGAGCACCGCCGTACCGTTGTCTTCAGGCTCGGGTGCGGAAGGGGTATGAGATTCGATCCGGCAGCTGGCGCCACATGCGGGCGGCATTACGAATGATAGCGCTCGTCCGATCATTGACCCTGATGACGCTGGCCGCCAGCCTTTTGGCCGGGTGCGGGAGTGTCGAGCAGTTCTTGCCGGGCCAGCAAGAAGCGCGGCATGCCGCGGAGCAGAGCCACGACCTTCAGCTCCGCGTGATGGAGTTCGCCGACCGATACGCGGGCCGCACGAAGGACGCTTTGCTTGATTTCCAAGGCAGCCCGGACGACCGTCTCCGAGCCCAAACCTGGAAATTGCAGCAGGTCCAGGCCGCCTATACGATCGCGAGCGGTCCAAATCCGGTGTCCAATGCCTTGGACATGGTGGTGTTGGCCTCGCTGAGTAACATGGTCGTCAATGACTGGCCGGTCACACAACGCTACGGCGATCGCGTGCGCCCGCTGCAACAGGCGCATCGAGAGATGGAGCGGCAAGCCTGGGGCCTTGTAAAGGGAGTGCTGACCGACGCTCAAACGGCACAGCTTCACAACATCATCATCAACTGGCGGCGCGAGAATCCAGGGTTCCGCAGCGTCGCTTACATCCGCTTCAACGATCTGGCGAAGTCGACGGGCGCCCGCGAGGCGGCGGCGGCGGGACCCGGCGCGGAGTCCTCTCTCTTCTCGGTCCTGGGATTGGATCCGCTCACGGAACTCGATCCGGCGGTTCGGGAGATCGCCCAAAGCCGCCAGCTGGCCGAGCGCTCCATCTACTATTTTCAGCACGTGCCAAACCTTCTCGACATGCAGGCGGAGCAGTTTACGGACCAAGTCGCCGCCATGCCGGAAACGAAGTCTCTCCTTGCGAGCGTCGACCGCGCCTCGCTCGTGGGAGACGCTTCGGAGCGCATGGTCCAGTCGCTGCCGGAAATTCTGGACAGAGAGCGCGAGGCGCTGCTCGCGCAGCTGATGCAGGGGTTTGACGAGCGGACTGGGGAAATCGGCACTCTGAGCGACAACGTGCGGTCAACCCTCGTGGTGGGCACCGAGACCGCGAACGCAGTCCACGCGACACTGGAAACCGTCGACCGCATCAGTACGAAGAAGGCCGACACGTCGCGGCCCTTTGACATACGGGAATACAGCGAAGCGGCCGACAAGGCGGCTGTTGCCGCGCACGAGTTGGGCGTCCTTGCCGAACGCGCGGACATCGTGGTTCCAGCCCTGCGCCAAGCCACGGATGAAACGGCCGACCGTCTTGAACGGATCATCAATCATCTCTTCCTGGATTTGCTGGCGCTCATCCTGGCCGCAGTAGCCGCATCTCTGCTCGCGGTCCTGGTTTATCGTGCGGTCGTCGCTCGCGTGGAAAAACGCGACACTGGGGCGCGCGCCGCGCGCTAAGGTCGCACGCCTCGGACTCCGGGACGGGTCGAAAGCTAAGTGAGCGCTGGTTCGGTCGGCGAGATGATGACTTCGGCTTACGGCCACAAGTGCGAAGAGGATCGGCGTGGTTCGCTGAGACCCCTCATTCTCCGCGTTCACCGGCTTGCAGCTGACCGGGAATGAGGAAAGGGCTGCTCTTCTTCCAAGCGGTCCCATTCTTGATTTGCGCTTGGCCGTACGCGAACAAGGCGCGCATGTAGGTCGGATCGAAATCCTCCGTGTGCTCCACGGTGAAGTCGCGGCCGATATAAGCGAGGTTGAAGTCCACCCCGTCACGTGCCGTCGTGGTCTGCAATCGGTAAACGTCGTTCTGCCCGCTATAGTGAAGCATCGTGGCGACGGCTCGGCTGGCGATCGAGAAGACCTGGCGGTCGGTCGATGCCCATTCCGCGTCGAGGCGCCCATTCCGGATGACGTAGGCATGGCGCTCGCGCGCGAGCGGTCCGTGCCTGAGATCGACGCCCGCCGTAAGGGTGGGCGGGTAGAGGAAGGTCTGGGCGATCGCGCCGCCATCGACATGCATTTCCTGATAGGGCTTGCCATCGACCTGGACGTCGACAAGCACCGGCGGAAAGGCGGCGGGAATGGCGGCCGAGGCGAGAAGGATCTTGCGCACGAGTTCGGCCGCGCCCGGCCGGCCGCTCGCGGCGATCGCGCCGATGTTCCAGATGACCGGCCGCTGGGCGTCGAGATCGGTTGTGCCGATCAGCAAGAGCCGCCCCTTCCGGTATTCGTTGGCGATGGCGGCCATCATCTGGTCGTCGACGTATTGCGAGATGAGCTGGTACAGCGGCGTCGTGTCCTTGAGAGCATCGTTGAAGACGGCGTTCATCATGGAGCGCGACTCGAAAATGGCGCTCTGGTCGACCTCGGTGTAGACGTGCCGCAGGACCGGATCGTAGTTGGGGCCAAGGAAAGCAAAGGGCGCGATCAGCGCACCCGTGCTGACACCCGTCACGAGCTTGAACTGGGGGCGGTCTCCCCGCTCCGTCCAGCCGCTAAGGAGGCCCGCGCCGAAGGCACCATTGTCGCCGCCCCCCGAGATCGCGAGGAAGTATGCTGGCGGCAAGGCAGCCCCGGGGGCGAGTTGTGCGCGCTCGCGGTCGAGCGCCGCATAGGCTTCGCGCGTCAGCCCCGGAACTTGGGTGTCGGCGAAGTAACGCGCGTTGGTGACGCCGCCGAGCACCGTCGCCCGGTCGGTCAGCTCCGGAGGAACCGCAGGCTCCCGCGCCGGCGACGCACACGCGCCAAGGATTGCCGCGAAGACGAGCGCAGCGAGGCAATGTCCAATGGCGACCACCGGACGCATCGCAAAACTGTGCCAGCCGCACAGCCGGAGTTGCATCCGTAGAACTACCGATCAGGATCGACGCGGTCTCGTATTAAACTCCTTGAAAGTACTTATCGCCGCGACGCGGTCACACGCAAAAGCGTCGCCAACTTGCGGTTTCACCAGCACGGGCGCGAAGTACTGCGGTATGAGATCGAGATCCGCCGGGCCGCCCTAAGCAGGTAGTGACCCATGCGGATTCTCGGCTCAGTATGCATCACCAGAAGCTCAGGAGGTGATGATGCTAAACGCGGCAAGCCTTCTCGCTGACGCCTTGGGCCGGAATCTCGCCGAGACCTACCGTAGGATCTATGGCGACCGGGAGCCGCACCTTCCCGCCGGCCTGGACGAAGCCGCTCGGCTCGTCATCGAGCGCATTGCCACCAGCGACGCGCTCTATCACGATTGCGAACACACCGCCCTGGTCACCCTGTGCGTCCAGGACATCTTGCGCGGCCGCCGCCTCGAGCAGATCGTATCGCCCAGCGATTGGGCGCATACCATTTTGGCGGCGCTGACCCACGACATCGGCTATGTGCGCGGCATCTGCTCCGGCGATACGGCCGAGCGCTTCGTGATCGACGCCGCAGGCAAAACCGCAACCGCCCCGCGCGGCGCTTCCGACGCCTTCCTGATGCCCTATCACGTGGAGAGATCGAAGATCATGGTCCGTGAGCGTTTCGCGCCGGTTGTTTACATCGATGAGGAGCGCATTGCCGCAGCCATCGAGCTCACGCGCTTCCCCGTCCCGGACGGGGAAGACCACTTGGCGACCGACACGGAAGCAGCCTTGGTCAGAGCTGGTGATCTGATTGGTCAACTCGGCGATCCGCTCTACCCGCGCAAGCTGAATGCGCTTTACTGCGAATTCGCCGAAAACGGCATTCTCAAACAGCTCGGCTATGAAAGTCCTGCCGACATGGTCGAGCGCTATCCGCAATTCTTTTGGAGCAAGGTCGAGCGCTATATCGGCGATGCCTTGCGTTACCTCGAGATGACCACGGAAGGCCGGCAATGGACGGCAAGTCTCTACAGCCACATTTTCGCGATCGAGCACAATCGCCGGCGAATGGGCCCGCAACCGGCGCCTGGGCAGGAGCAGAGGCGAGGTGCAATGACCGACCGACCGCGTTCTGCTCAGTAGCGGTCGCGGCGAGGCTACCGGGCGCGCTTGCGCGATCGGCGCCGCTGGTTGGCTTTGCGCGCGTTACCGGACTTGGCGGGGGGGCGCACACGCAGCCCGTCGACGAAGATGTCGACCATACGTAGGACGCTCGCCTGCCAGCCCGGCTGGTCATGCATGTAGCACATGCCGGCGAGCGTGCGCAGGAGGTCTTCCGGACCGATGTCGGGGCGTATCTCGCCGGCCGCGACCGCTCGCTCCAGCAGAGCGCCCACCGCCTTGGTCAGGCGATCGAAGGTGTAGGCGTAGAGCTCGGACGAGCCGTGCACGGCCAGCGCCAGCGCGGCCGACATCCCCTTCTTCGTGGCGACGAACTCGACATTGGAGCGAAGCCAGCGCCGCAACGCCTCGACCGGCGCGGGCGCGCTGCGCAATTCCTCGGCGAGATCGGCGAGATGCGCGACCTCGCGGCGATAGACGGCCTCGAACAGGGCTTCGCGGGTGGGGAAATGGCGGTAGAGGGTGCCGATGCCGACGCCGGCCCGGCGCGCCACGGCTTCGAGGCTGGCATCGGGTCCGCCGGCGCTGAAAACGGCCTTGGCGGCCGCGAGCACGCGCTCGCGGTTGCGAGCCGCGTCGGCGCGCAGCTTGGGAGCCGTTTGTGCGGACCGATCTTGCATGCGTCCCCGCCCTTGAAAAACGGAGGGTGCCTCCGTATAGTATAAGCGACGGGGCACGGGACGTGCCCATCGATCCATCTTCGAGACCATGAGCTGGTTCTTTCGCCGACCAGCCGCCGCCTGCCGCGTGCCGTTTCTGAAGGGCCGCGACCAACCCACCATAGCACTGATCGGAGCCTTGCATGAATTTCTCCATCAGCCTTACCGTGAACGGCGTGCGCCGGGAGGTCGGGCTCGACGATCCCCGCGTCACGCTGCTCGATCTGCTGCGCGAGCGCCTCCACCTCACGGGAACCAAGAAGGGCTGCGACCGCGGCCAGTGCGGCGCCTGTACGGTGCTGGTGGATGGGCGACGGGTCAATGCGTGCCTGGCGCTCGCGCTGAGCCAGGATGGCGCGGAGGTGCTCACGATCGAGGGCGTTGCCCGCGGCGAACAGCTTCACCCCGTGCAGGCCGCCTTCATCGCCCATGACGGCTTCCAGTGCGGCTTCTGCACGCCGGGTCAGATCATGAGCGCGATCGGGCTGATCCAGGAAGGACAGGCCGGCGATGATCCCGAACGCGTGCGCGAGGGCATGAGCGGAAACCTCTGCCGCTGCGGCGCCTATGCCGGAATCACCGAGGCGGTGATCGAGGCGCAGGAAAACCTCGCCACGCCCGCCCGGAGGCGCTCGGCATGAACGCCTTCGACTATGTGAGGCCGGCCAGCGTCGCAGAGGCGATCGCGGCCGCGGCCGCGCCGGGTGCCGCTTATCTCGCCGCCGGGACCAGCCTGCTCGATCTGATGAAAGGCGGCATGTCGCGTCCCACTCGTCTCGTCGACGTTTCGCGCCTGCCCGGGCTCGACCGCATCGACCATCTGCCCGATGGCGGCGTCCGGATCGGCGCGCTCGTCCGGAACGCCGATCTGGCGCATGACGGTGCGTTCGCCCGCGCCTATCCCGCCATTGCCGAGGCGCTGCTGTCCGGCGCGTCGGCGCAGCTGCGCAACGCCGCGACGGTCGGCGGCAATCTGCTGCAGCGGACGCGATGCGCCTATTTCTACGATGTCGCCAGCCACTGCAACAAGCGCCAGCCCGGGGCCGGCTGCGCTGCGCGCGGCGGCGAGAACCGGCTGCATGCGGTGCTGGGCTGGAGCGAGGCGTGCATCGCCACGCATCCCTCGGATTTCTGCGTGCCGCTGGTAGCGCTCGACGCGGTGGTCGAGATCGAGGGCAGAAGCGGCCGGCGCGAGATTGCGCTCGAAGCCCTGCACCAACTGCCCGGCAATACGCCGCAGCGCGAGAGCGCGCTCGAGCCGAGCGATCTCATCGTCGCGCTCCGCTTGCCGAGCGAAGCGCGCTCCTTCGCGCCGCATGCGCGCTATCTGAAGCTGCGCGAACGCACCTCCTACGCGTTCGCGCTCGTGTCGGCCGCCGCGGGTTTGCGCATCGAAGACGGCACGATCCGCGCGGCGCGCCTCGCGCTCGGCGGCGTCGCCGCCAAGCCATGGCGGGCGCGTGGCGCGGAGAAAGTGCTGGTGGGCGCCCGCGCCGGCGACGAGGTCTTCCGACGCGCGGCGGAGGCGGCGCTGGCCGAGGCGCGGCCTTCCGGCGACAACGCGTTCAAGATCGAGCTGGCGCGACGGATCGTTCGGCGCGCGCTCGCGCTCGCCGCGGCGGGAACGCCCGCGCGCGTTCCCGCACTTCCCGCCTCCCCCTTCTCGTCCGCTCCCGGAGCGCTCCATGCCGTCTGAGATCAGGCTCACCCCATCCTCTGCGCATGTCCGCCACGGCTCGAATATCGGCCAGGCGCTGACACGGCGCGACGGCGTCCTCAAGGTCACGGGAGCGGCCCGCTATGCCGCGGACAATTCTCCGGCGGGGCTGCTCTATGCGGTGCTGGCGGTCAGCAGCATCGCACGGGGTCGCGTGACCTTCCTCGACGTGGCGGCGGCAAAGCGCCATCCCGGCATCGTCGAGGTCATGACCCCCGCCCACAAGCCGCCGCTGGCGCAGGATCCGGACGCGAAGACGAACCCGTTCATGTTCCGTCTCGACCTCCTGCAGAACGACCAGGTTCGCTATGCCCATCAGCCGATCGCCGTGGTGATCGCCGAGACGCTCGAGGCCGCCACCGAAGGCGCGGCGCTGCTCGCGCCGCGCTACGAGACCCTGCCGGCCCGGGTCGGTCTCGACGACGGCGAGAGCTTCGTGCCGCCGGCGGTCGGCGTCGGCAGTCCGGCCGTGGAGGCGCATGGCCGTGTGGAACCGGCGCTTGCGCGGGCGTCGCGCCGGATCGAAGCGACCTATGAGACGCCGGCGCAATACCACAATCCTATGGAGCCGCACGCGATCGTGGCGGCGTGGGAGGGCGACGCCCTCTCCATCGACACGCCGAGCCAGGGCCTCATCATGGCGCGGGACCGGATTGCGGGGCTGTTCGGCATCGCCCCGGAAAAGATCCACATTCGCAGCCCGTTTCTGGGCGGCGGCTTCGGCTCCAAAGGCCTGATCTCGGGACCGCAGATCCTCGGCATCATGGCGGCCCGGCTCGTCGGCCGGCCGGTGAAGCTCGTGCTGCGGCGCGAGCAGATGTACGGGCCGGTCGGCCACCGCGCGCCGACGCGACAGAGGCTGCGCCTCGGCCTCGACGGCGAGGGCAGGCTGACCGCGATCGATCATCACGTGAAGACGGCGTCGAGCAGCTTCGACGATTTCTTCGAGCCGGCCGCCGGCGTATCGCATTCGCTCTATGCGAGCCCGGCGATCGCGACCTCGTATGAGGCGGTCCGGCTCGACATCGGCACGCCGCTGTTCATGCGCGCGCCCGGAGAAGCGCCCGGCTCGATCGCGCTGGAGAGCGCGATCGATGAAGCGGCGGAAGCTTGCGGCATGGATCCGCTGGCGTTCCGCTTGAAGAACTATGCCGAGATCGAGCCGATGTCCGGCAAGCCCTTCTCGTCGAAAGCCTTGCGCGCCTGCTACGCACAGGGCGCCGAACGCTTTGGCTGGTCGCGGCGACCGCGCGCGCCGCGCCAGATGCGCGACGAGCGCGGTTTCCTCGTCGGATGGGGCATGGGCACGGCGACATTTCCGGCGCTGATGTTCGAGGCCGAAGCCCGCGCCGTCCTGCGCAGCGACGGATCGGGCGCCATGGAGATCGGTGCGCATGACATGGGGCAAGGCGCGTGGACGGCGCTGGCCCAGATCGCAGCCGACGGCTTGGGGCTCGAGCTCGAGCGGATGGAATTCCGCTCAGGCACGTCGGACCTGCCCGATGGCGGCATCGCCGGCGGCTCCGCCCACACCGCCACCGCGGGCATGGCGATCCACAACGCCGGCGCTGCGGTCATCGCCAAGCTGGCGGAGCTGGCCATGGGCGACGAGCGCTCGCTCCTGTTCGGCGCGGGGAATGCCGGCGTCGTCGCGCGCGATGGCCGGCTGTTCCGTCGCGATGACGAGGAGCGGAGCGAGAGCTACGCCGATATTCTCGGCCGCGCCGGGCTTGCCGAGATCGACGCGCGCGGCAAAGGCGCCGTGGACCCTGCCGCGCAATCCGCCTACGCCATGCATGCCCATGGCGCGGTGTTCGCCGAGGTCAAAATCGATCCCGATCTCTGCCAGATGCGCGTCACGCGGGTCGTGGGCGCCTTCGCGGCGGGACGGATCATCAATCCGCAGCTCGTGCGCAGCCAGCTCCTCGGCGGCATGGTGTGGGGCGTGTCGTTCGCGCTGCACGAGCAGGCCGTCATCGACGGGCGCTCCGGCCGCACGCTCAATGCAAACCTGGCGGAGTATCACGTACCGGTGAATGCCGACCTGCCGTCCTTGGAAGCCCTGACGGTCGAGGAGCACGATCCGCATGTGAACGCGCTCGGCATCAAAGGGGTCGGGGAGATCGGGATCACCGGCAGCGCCGGCGCCGTCGCGAATGCGGTCTGGCACGCGACCGGGATCCGGGTGCGCCGTTTCCCGATCCGGATCGAGGATCTGATGACCGCCGATCCGCGTTAGAGCCGTATCCGCTCAGATGGAACCGCTCTCGCTCGTCGCCTCCGCGGAGGCGCTACGGTATGTACACATCTCGAAAAACCGCGTGACTCCAATCCCTTTTTCCGCCTTTCCCGCGAAAGCGGGAAACCAGAGCCAAGAGCTCCGCTCACCAGGGCTGCAGCTCCTGGATGCCCGCTTTCGCGGGCAAGGCGACAATTAGGACATGGAGCCGTCGGACGATATAGCCAGGCGGCTGCCATCGGCCGTGTGTAGCGGGGCACGATGATGTAGGTCATGAGCGCGACGAGAGTGCGCGCACCAGAGCGGTACAGTTTGATATAATTGTTTCCATGCTGCGGGTGACGACCATCGATTTCGAATCCGGCGCCGCGTCGGGCTATCGCTGATGGCGCGGCGCACGGGCAGTGCCGACCTGCCGCTGCATGGCGGCTATGTGCCGCGATGGCTGAGCGATCGCATGACGCTGCTGGGGGCAGTGATCACCGAGGCGATCATCCTCGAATACGGCCGCGATGAGTTGCTGCGGCGGCTGGCGCATCCCTTCTGGTTCCAGTCCTTCGGCGCGGTCATGGGCATGGACTGGCATTCCTCCGGCATCACGACCAGCGTCATCGGCGCGCTGAAACGCGGGCTTGCCCCGATGTCGCGAGAGCTCGGCATCCATGTTTGCGGCGGGCGCGGCAGCCATTCGCGGCGGACGCCGGACGAGCTTCTCGCGATCGGCGACCGCGTCGGCATCGACGGCACGGCGCTCGCCCAGGCGAGCCGGCTCGTCGCCAAGGTCGACAGCGCCGCGGTCCAGGATGGCTTCGACCTTTATCTCCATGGCTTCATCGTCAGCGATGACGGACACTGGGTGGTCGTCCAGCAGGGCATGAACGGCGATCGCCGCCAGGCCCGGCGCTATCACTGGCTCTCCGAAGGCTTGCGCAGCTTCGTCGAGGAGCCGCACGCCGCGATCGACGGCCGGCAGCAGGGCGTGATCGTCAATCTGACCGACCGGCGCGCGGCCGCCTCGCGGCGGCGACAACTCGACCTGCTCGGCGCAATCGGCCCTGACGGCATCGTGCGGCAGCTCGCGCGGCTGGAAGCGGCGACGGCCGAAGGTCCGGACGCGACGGCGCAGCCTGTGCTGCCGCATCTGGTCATGCCCGCCCATCACGATGTTCGGCCCGAAGACATCGTCGCCCATCGCCTGCACGCCAATCTTGCCGCCGCCGCGGATCGCGGGCCGGCGGATTTCGCCGAGCTGCTGCTCGTGCCCGGCGTCGGCGCACGGACGGTTCGTGCCTTGGCCCAGGTTGCGGAAATCGTGCATGGCGCCGCCTATCGCTTCAGCGATCCGGCGCGGTTCTCGATCGCCCATGGCGGCAAGGACCGGCATCCCTATCCCGTGCCGCTGAAGGTCTACGATCGGACCATCGCGGTGCTGAAATCGGCGATAGAGAAAGCGCGGCTCGGTGAAGCCGAAGCGCTGGCGGCGATCAAGCGGCTCGACGACCAGGCCCGCCGGCTCGATCGCGACGCCGCCGGACCGACGGTCGAGGCGCTCTTCGCCGAGGAGCGCGCCCGGTCGCACCAGTATGGCGGCCACAGCGTCTTCGGTCCGGAGCCGCCGCGCGCCGCGGCCGCGCCGCGCAAAACCGGCGGACGGAGTTCCCAGAGATGACCGGCGACCGCTTCGATCTGGAGCGCTTCGTTTCGGCGCAAGCGCCGGTGTTCGACACCGTGCTCGCGGAGTTGCAGGCGGGCCGGAAGCGAACCCACTGGATGTGGTTCATCTTTCCCCAGCTGCGCGGTCTCGGCCACTCGCCGACGGCGCAGTTCTATGGGATAGTCTCACTTGGGGAAGCACGCGCCTATCATGCCCACGGGCTGCTGGGTCCGCGGCTCGAGCTCTGCACTCGAACCGTTGTGGAGAGCCGCGCGCGCTCGCTGCACGAGATCTTCGGGTCGCCCGACGATTGGAAATTCAGATCGTGCATGACCTTGTTCGAAGTCGCAGCGCCTGACACCGCGCTCTTCGGGCAAGCGCTCGGCCGCTGGTGCGCCGGCGAGCGCGACGAGCGGACCAGGCAATTGCTGGCGACGGGCGTGTCGGACCGAGACTAGCCGGCCCTGATGTAGTCGTATGTGCCCAGCGCCTGGACGAGGAGGTAACGGCTGGTGGCGTCTCCCGCATTGCTCACGCGATGCACGGTTCCCGGCGCGACCTCGGAGGTGTCGCCCGGGCGCAACACGCGCCGTTGCGCGGGTTCCCGGATGTCGACGGCGATGAGCCCTTCGAGACAGTAGACCCGATCCGTCACCTCGGAGTGGTGGTGCCAGGGGTGACTGTCGCCGGGCTTCAGCGTGTACTCGACGATGCGCACATCCGCGGTCTGCACGAGGATTTTTGGGTTGCGCGTCTTGTCGTGGGTCGCCGGCGCAGCATCGCGCGGTTCTTGCATGGCTCTCTCCTGCGACATGTCAGCGCAAGAGTGCGAGCTTCTTGCGCTCGATCAAAGCAAAATCGATTTCGCCACCCAATCCGGGGCGGTCGGGAACATGGACCAGGCCTTCGCCGTCGACCTCGATGTCTTCGAGCATGCCGTATTTCTGCGCGCCGGCGGGCAGCAGCACTTCGAAATATTCGCAGTTGCGGATAGCGGCGATGAGATGAAGGTTGGCGAGGTTGTTGAGCGAATTGCCGCCGTGATGGACCTCGAAGTTCATGTGGAAGCACTCGGCGAGATGCGCCGCCTTGAGACAGCCGGTCAATCCGCCTTTGACCGCGACGTCGCCGCGGAGATAGTCGGTCGCCTGGGCCATGACCCAAGGCGCGAAAGCGGTGTACCCGCCCGGGGCGTATTCAGTCGCGAGCAGCGGGATGCTCAGCTTCTGCCGCAGCTTCGCGCAGTTGGTGAGGTCGTCCTCGATCAGCGGATCCTCGTACCAATAGAAGCCCAGCCCCTCGATCGCCTGACCCACGCGCAGCGCCTCGGGATATTGGTAGGACCAGGTCGAGTCCAGCATGAGCCGGTAGCCGTCGCCGACAGCCTTGCGCACGGCCGCGCAGACGCCGATGTCGGTCTCCCACGCCGTGGGCGGGTGAATCTTGTAGGCGGTCCAGCCGCTCTCGCGGAAGCGCACCGCTTCCTCGGCATAAGCCTCCGCGCCGGCGAGCACGGCCGAGCTCGCATAGGCCGGAACGCTCTGGCGATAGCCGCCGATCAGGCGATGGACGGGAACGCCCAGGAGCTTGCCGGCAAGGTCCCAGAGCGCGACATCGACCGCCCCCAAGGCCCGGAGCGCGTCGCGCCGGCCACGCTGCCACATCCGCTCGAACAACATCTCGCGGTCAAGCGGGTGTTGACCGAGCAAGAGCGGCTTCAACGCCTTGATCACGAGCTCAGCGTCGCGGCTGGCGGGACGGCTGGAGGCGCCGAGAAAGGCGTGACCGACGGCACCCTCGTCGGTCTCGATCGCGACGAGGCCGAGATCGCTGCGCCCGGCGAAGCGCCCCGTGTGTCCGCCATATTGCGTCGCCGGAATGTCGTCCCAGGCGAACAGGGTGACGCTGACATCGCTGATCTTCATCGCTCCGTCTCCTCCCAGCCGCAGACGATGCGTGAACGCGGCTGGATTACAGGGAATTAAACTCCCCGAAGGATTGGGGCAATGGGCGATGCCCATAATCCGCAATGCCCGTGCGCGCCGGGGCTTCGACCAAGAGCGGCCGCACAGCCCCCCGTGTCCCTAGAGAGGTAGTTCATGTTTCGCCTAAACCAATCCAACCCGAATGCGTCGGCGTTCCGGCGGGTTCGCGTCGCGGCGCTGGCCTCGTGCGTCGGCCTCGCCGTAGCGGCGCCGATCGCTTGGGCCGATATGGGCGCGACCGCGCCCCAGCCTGCCGTCACCGGCGCCGCGACGACGACCAGCTTTGCGCCGCTGGTGAAAAAGGTGATGCCCGCGGTCGTCAACGTCTCCGTCTTGGAGAAGCCGGAAAGTCCCGTCGCCGACGAGCAGGACCAAGGCTCGCCTGAAGATGGCGCGCCGCAAGGCCCGCTTGACCAGTTCATGCGCAAATTCTTCGAACAGCAGGGCCAGGGCTTCCCCGGCGCGCCGGCGCAGCCTTCGCCGCACGAACAGCGCATGGCGCTGGGCTCGGGCTTCATCATCGATCCCGCCGGCTACGTCGTCACCAACAACCACGTCGTCGCCAACGCCGACAAGGTGACCGTGATCTTTCAAGACGGCAGCAAGCATCCCGCCAAGGTGCTCGGCCGCGACACCAAAGTGGATCTCGCGCTGCTCAAGATCAACGTCGATCACCCCTTGCCCTACGTGTCGTGGGGGGACAGCGGCGCGGCGCAGGTCGGTGATGTCGTGCTGGCGGTCGGCAATCCCTTCGGCCTCGGCGGCACGGTAAGCTCCGGCATCATCTCGGCGCGCGGCCGCGACATCCATTCCGGGCCCTACGACGACTACCTCCAGCTCGATGCCGCCATCAATCGCGGCAACTCGGGCGGGCCCACCTTCAACCTGCAAGGCCAGGTGATCGGCATCAACACGGCGATCTACTCGCCCAACGGCGGATCGGTGGGGATCGGCTTCGCCATTCCCTCGAACCTCGCCAAACCGGTGATCGAGCAGTTGCGCGAGCACGGCAAGGTCGAGCGCGGCTGGCTTGGCGTGCAAATCCAGAACGTGACGCCGGAGCTCGCCAAGAGCCTCAGCCTGCCGAAGGCCGAAGGCGCGCTCGTCGCCGCGGTCGAAAACGGCAGTCCTGCCGCCAAGGCCGGCCTCAAGCAGGGCGACGTGATCCTCTCCTTCAATCAGCATCACGTCGCGGCAGCGCGTGACCTGGCGATCGACACGGCGGAGACGCCGGTCGGCGACCACGCCGCGATCGAGGTCTCGCGCAACGGCAACGACCAGACCCTCGACGTCGCCATGGGCCAGATGCCCGAAAATCCGCAAGTGGCGATGAACGATCAGGGCGGCGACCAAAGCGGCGACGAGACCGCCACCGCGCTGGGGATGAAGCTTGCTCCCCTGACCGACGAGATGCGCGAGCGCGCCGGCGTGTCGAAAGAGGTCCAGGGCGTCGTGGTGACCGGCGTCGAAGACGGCAGCCAGGTCGCCCAAGCCGGGATCCAGCCGGGCGACGTCATCGAGCAGGTCAATCGGCAGCCGGTGACGACGCCACACCAGGCCGAGGCGACGCTCAAGCAGGCGAAGTCCGGCGGAAACGTGCTGTTGCTGGTCAATCGCCACGGCACCGACCAGTACCTCGCGCTGTCGACGAGCAACCAGGACAATGGCTGAAGGCGGCGCGGCGGGGTGAGGAGACGCCCTGCCGACCCGTGACGGCGCGCCGCGCGCGGCCTGCGAGAGCAGCCGCGCGCGGCGCTAATTTCAACATAGGTGATGTGCGCGTCGCCGCGATCCGACGGGCGAAGTTGCGGGGTTGTGCGGGCCTCGATTGGTGTATGCTCGGCAGAGCGGGAGCCGGTCGAGGCCAAGACTTAAAAGGAGCGCACCCTCGTGACCATGATCAACTGCGATATGGGCGAAAGCTTCGGCATCTATCAGCTCGGCGATGACGCCGCTCTCATGCCGATGATCACCGCGGCGAATGTCGCCTGCGGCTTCCACGCCTCTGATTTCAACCACATGCGCCGCACGGTGCAGCTTGCGAAAAAGCATGGGGTCAAGGTGGGCGCTCATCCCTCGCTCCCGGATCTCCAAGGGTTCGGCCGCCGTGAAATGAAGATCGGCCGCGAGGAGCTGGCGAACTGCCTCATCTACCAGATCGGCGCGCTCAAGGGTTTCCTGGAGGCTGAGGGCATGCCGCTCAACCACATCAAGCCGCACGGCTCGCTCTATGGCATGGCCGGACGCAACGAGGATATCGCGCATGCGATCTGCGATGCCGCCGACGTCTTCAAGGTACCGCTCTTTGGCGCGATCGGCTGCCTGCACGAAAAGATCTATCCGCAGCGCGGCCACATCTTCCTTTCGGAATATTACACCGATCTCGATTACGGCGATGACGGCGCTCTGGTGATCACGCGCGAGCATCACGCCGTCGATCCCGCCGAGGCGGCCAGGCGCACGGCGCGGGCGATTCGCGACGGGCTGACGCGGAGCATCGGCGGCAAGGACATCAAGGTGCGTGCCGATACCGTCTGCGTCCATTCCGACACGCCCAATGCCGTCGCCATTGCGCGTGCGGTGCGCGATGCCCTGGCTCCGATGGGATCTGCGGCGTCCTAACCCCTCCCTTCCGTCACCGTCGCAAGAACGCAACTCGCCTCACGCCAGCGAGCCGCGCAGCCTCTCGATCCGACGATTGCGCTCGTGCCGCGCCGCCAGCGCCGACGCCATGTCGACGGCGACGAAGCGCGTCGGCATGTTCGGTTGCAGCTGTCCGATCAGATCCATATCGGCGGAGATCACCGTGCCGATCATGAAATAGCCGCCGCCGGAAACCGCATCGCGATGCAGCACGATCGGCTCGGTTCCGCCCGGCACCTGGATGGAGCCGTAGGGATAGCAGCTGTCGACGATGTTGGAGGGATCGGAGCCGGCGCCGAAGGGCTGCTCGCGCGGTTTGAACGCAAGGGCATGGCCGCCGCGGAAGCGATAGCCGATGCGATCGGCCTCGGGCGCCACCTTCCAGGTGTCGTCGAAGAATTGCCCGCCGGCGGCTTCGGTGATGCGATCCCAATAGAGGCCGGTGAGGACGCGCAGCTCCGCCGGGTTGGCGACGGCACCGCGCAGCGCCGGCGCCACCGACCGGCCTTCTGGAGTATCGCGCCTCGCGGCACCCACCGGCACGACGTCGCCGGCCTTGAGCGCACGGCCCTCATAGCCGCCGAGGGCGCCGAGCAGATAGGTCGAGCGGCTGCCGAGCACGGGGGGCACGTCGATACCACCGGAGACCGCGATATAGGCGCGGGCGCCGCTCTTCAGAAAGCCGAAGGAAAGCACCTGCCCCGGCTTGACGCGGAAAGCGGTCCAGCCGGGCTGCTCGACGCCGTCGAGCTTGGGGGGCAGCTCGGCGCCGGTCACCGCGACCAACGCTTCGGCAGTGAAGCGCAGCTCGGGCCCCATGAACACCGCTTCGAGAACGGCATCGCCCTCCGCATTGCCGACCAGCAGATTGGCGGCGGTCACCGCGTATTGATCCATGCCGCCGGAGAGCGGAATGCCGAGATGGTAGTAGCCCGGACGGCCGAGATCCTGCACCGAGGTGGAAAGCCCGGGCTTGACGACCTCAATGGCCATGAAGGACCTCCAGCAGCTGGGCGTTGTAGGCGGCGGGATCGCGATGGAAGGCAGCGAGCGAGAAGGTCACCGGCTTGACCAGCGGATGGAAGCGGCCGGCCTCGACCTGCTTCACGTCGTCATCGTATTCGGCCCGGTCGACCGGCCGGAACTTCACGATGTCGCCGGGCCGGAAGAAGATCATGAACTCGCGGAGATAGCTGATCTGCTGCTTCGGATCGTAGATCGGCATCGGCGTGATGCCGAACATCTGGTAGCCGCCGGCGCCGCGCACGGAGTAGATGCAGCCGAAGCAGCCGCCATGGCCGATGGTGAGCTTCGGCGTGTCGGTACGCGGGCGCAGATATTTCGGCACCTGGATCTGCTTCGCGCGCTCGACCATCTGATACATGAACGGCAGACCGGCGACGAACCCCACCATCGAGACGAACCAGGGCGAGCCGGCATGAGCGCCGACGAAATCGGCGACGCTGCCATAGCCATTGATGCGGGCGGCATATTCGAGATCGGTCGAGGCGGGATCCTGATGACGCTCGCGAAAGCGCATCAGGGTCTCGCGCGTCCAGGGATCGTCGTAGAACACCGGGATCTCGACGATGCGCGTCGCGATCGTCGGTTCCGATTTTTCGGCGGTGGCCTCGAGCGATTTGATCTCCGCCATCATGTCGTCGGGCGCGATGACGTCCGGATCGAACTTGACCTGCAGCGAGGCATTGGCCGGACAGATCTCGGTCACGCCTTTGATGCCGGCCTCGCGGATGGCACCGGTCAGCGACAGGCTCTTGAAGAAGGCCTCGAGCGACATTTCCTCGTCGCATTCGACGAACACGTGCTCGTCGCCGCCGACGGAATACCGGGTCTTCATCGCCATGATACCTCCTCAGCTCGCCGCCAGCGCGAAGGGATTGCTCGCCAGCCAGGTCTCCAGCCATCGCGTGTGAAAGCTCAGCGCCGCGACATCGGCATCGGCGGCGAGCGCCCGGTGCAGGGGGACGGTGGTATGGATGCCGTCGATGCGCATTGCGGCGAGCGCCTGCGCGAGACGCTCGCGCGCCGCCGCCCGGGTCTCGCCCCAGACGATGAGCTTGCCCAGCAGCGAATCATAGAAGGGCGGCACCACGTAGCCCGCGTAGAGCATGGTGTCGAAGCGGATGCCATCACCCTCCGGCAGGCTCAGCTGCGTCACCTCTCCGGGCGATGGCGCGAAGCCGCGTGCGGGATCCTCGGCGCAGATGCGGCACTCGATCGCATGGCCGCGGCGACGCACATCGCTTTGCCGCAGGCGCAGCTTTTCGCCGGCGGCGATGCGGATCATCGCCTGCACGAGATCGATGCCGGTGACCATCTCGGTCACGGGATGCTCGACCTGGATGCGGGTATTCATCTCGATGAAGAAGAATTCGCCGCTGGCTTCGTCATAGAGATATTCGAGCGTGCCGGCACCGCGATAGGCGGTAGCCCGCGCGAGATCCGCCGCCGAGGCGCAAAGCCGCGCGCGCGTCGTCTCGTCGAGCATGGCGGCCGGCGCCTCTTCCCAGACCTTCTGCCGCCGCCGCTGCAGCGAGCACTCGCGCTCGAAGAGGTGGATGGCGTCGGCGCCGTCGCCGAGGACCTGCACCTCGACATGGCGCGCCCGGGCGATGAAGCGCTCGAGATAAAGCCCGCCATCGCCGAAGGCGGCGAGCGCCTCGGCGGATGCCTGCGGGATCAGCTGTTCCAGCTCGCTCTCGGAATGGATGACGCGGATGCCGCGGCCGCCGCCCCCGGCGGCTGCCTTGATCATCAGGGGAAAGCCGATGTCGCGGGCGAGATCGCGCGCCTCGGCGATGCCGGCGATCCGCCCTTCGCTGCCGGGAACGGTGGGGATCCCGGCCGCCGCGGCGATGGCGCGCGCCGTGGCCTTGTCACCCATGCGCCGGATGGTCTCGGGCCGAGGGCCGACGAAAGTCAGCCCGGCGCGCTCGACCGCCGCGGCGAAATCGGCATTCTCCGAAAGAAACCCGTAGCCGGGATGAACGGCATCCGCGCCACTGTGTCTGGCCGCGGCGAGGATGGCATCCTGGTTGAGATAGGATTTGCTCGCTTGCGGCGGTCCGATCTCGACCACCTCATCGGCGAGTTTCGCCGCCAGCATCGATTGGTCCGCCTTGCTCACCACCTGAACCACGGCAATTCCCAGCGCCTTTGCCGCGCGGTTGATCCGCACGGCGATCTCACCGCGGTTGGCGATCAGCAGTTTTCCGATGGGCATCGATCGTCCCGGCGCCGCTCAACCGTCGATCTCGAGCAGCGGCTGTCCTGCCATGATCGCGTCCTCGTTCTCGGCGACGAATTTGACCACGCGGCCGGCCGCTTCAGCGATCACCGGCGTGAAGGTCTTCATCACCTCGATCAGCCCGATCGTGTCGCCGATGGCGACGGTATCGCCTTCCTTCTTGTAAGGCGGCTGATCCGGAGCCGGTCGGCGGTAGAAGATGCCGGGCAGCGGAGCGTGGATTGTCTTGAGGGCCATGGCGGATCACCTGCTCGGGCGCGTCGGGTTGGCGAGACGGTTGAAAGCGGCGAGCGAGCGCTCGATGGCCGCGCGGTCAAGGTCGCGCACGATGAAGACCAGGCGCGAGGCGCGGTCCTCGTCGGGCCAGCACTCGAGATGCACGGGCGGATGGACCAGATGCTGCGCCCCATGCACCACCACCGGACGCTCGCTGCCGGCGACGTTGAGGATCCCCTTGATCCGCAGCACATCGGCACCTCGCGCATGCAGCAGCATCGAGAGCCAGATGCCGAAGGCGCTCCAGTCGAGCGGCCGCTCGAACCGCAAGCAGAAGGCATAGATACCGGCTTCGTGGCGATTGACGTCGTGATGCTGGCCGTGGCGGTGCCCGGTTGCGGCATCGGCGGCGAGCCAGCGCTGCACTTCGGCGCTCTTGGTGGCGGGATCGGCGAGGTCGGCGGCGAGGAGAGGCTCGGCATCAAGCGGCAGGTCGGGCGCAGTTTCGCGGATGGGTGCCGCGGGATTGATGCGCTCGAGGCGCCGCCGCAGCGCGGCCACCGCGCCGGGCGGCGCGAGATCGGTCTTGGTGATGAGGAGGCGGTCGGCCAGCGCGGCCTGCTTCACCGATTCCGGCTGGCGGTCGAGATGAAGCGCACCGTTCACCGCATCGACCGTGGCGATCACCGGCCCCAGCCGGAAATGATGGCGGATCACCGGCTCGGCCATGATGGTGGCGAGGATCGGCACCGGATCGGCGAGGCCGGTGGTCTCGATCACGACGCGGCGGAAGAACGGGATTTCGCCGCGCTCGCGCCGGCCGTGGAGATCGCGGATGGCGGCGCCGAGATCGCCACGGATGGTGCAGCAGAGGCAGCCGCTCTGCAGCAGCACGATGTCCCCTTCGAGGCGGCGCAGCAGGTGATGGTCGAGGCCGATCTCGCCGAACTCGTTCACCAGCACCGCCGTGTCGGCGAAGGCGGGCGAGCGCAGCAGACGCTGGAGCAGGCTGGTCTTGCCGCTACCGAGGAAGCCGGTGATCAGGTTGACCGGTATCGCCGATGGCGACGCCATCGCAGTCAGCCCTCCCGCTCGAGCTTATCGATGAGCGTGGGATCGAGCGGGTCGCACGCACTTCCGACCATGCGCTCGGCCGCGAGCCAGAGATGGGCGAGATCGTCGACGATCTCACTGCGGCCGGTGCGGTTGCTGAGCACGTAATGAGCTCCCTGCCAATCGCCGAGAGTGAGTGAAAAATGCCCGAGGACGGCATTGGCGAGGCCGATCCGGCGCAGCCGCTCGGCACGGGGACGGAGCGACGCCGGCTGGCCGGGTCCGTCGCCCGCTCTCCCCTCCGCCCAGTGCTCGGCGCCGCCAAGGACGCCACAAAGACCGCACACGCCGTCCTCACCCCGTGCGGCGGAAGCAGCGCTCCTGCCGCCGTTCCGGTTGTCTCCTACTTGCCCCGCCGCGGCTTGCGCCGGGAGAAATCGTCGGCGATCTCGTTCATGGTGCAGAAGCGCACCCCGGGATGCCGGATCATATGGCCGTAAAGCCGCTCCAGCATCATCAGCACCTGCGGCCGCCCCGACACGTCGGGATGGATGGTGATGGGGAAGACCGCGTAATCATATTCGCGATAGACCCAGTCGAATTGGTCGCGCCAGGTCTGCTCGAGATGACGCGGACTGACGAAGCCGTGGCTGTTCGGTGCCTTCTTGATGAACATCATCGGCGGCAGATCGTCGAGATACCAGTTGGCGGGAATCTCGATCAGGTCGGTCTCGTGGCCGCGCAGCAGCGGCTTCATCCAGGCCTCTGGCTTCTTCGAATAGTCGATCTTGGTCCAGCTGTCGCCGACGCGGACATAATAGGGCTGGAAATCATGATGCATCAGGCTGTGATCGTATTTGATGCCCTTCTTCAGCAGGAGCTCGTTCGAGACGTTGCTGAACTCCCACCAAGGCGCGACGTAGCCGGTCGGCCGCTGCCCGGCCAGGGTGGTGACGAGCTCGATGCAGTAGTCGAGCACCGCCTCCTCCTGCTGCGGCGTCATGGCGATGGGGTTCTCATGGCTGTAGCCATGGATGCCGATCTCGTGGCCGGCGCGGGCCACCGCCTTCATCTCTTCCGGGAAGGTCTCGATCGAGTGGCCGGGAATGAACCAGGTGGTCCTGAGGCCAAGCCGCTCGAACAGCTTGAGCAGGCGCGGCGCGCCAACCTCGCCCGCAAACAGGCCGCGCGAGATGTCGTCAGGCGAATCCTCGCCCGCATAGGAGCCGAGCCAGCCGGCCACCGCATCCACATCGACGCCGATCGAACAGAGAATTTCCTTTGCCATGGTTCGTCTTGCTCCTTTACGTCTTGAGCTCGATCTCGATGAAGGCGAACTCGAAATCATTGGCGTTGACGACGTCGTGCTCGACCCCGGCCGGGCGCGTGTAACTGCCGCCGATCGAGAGCTCGGCGATACGCTCACCTTCGGGTTCGATCAGGAGGAGGCGGCCGGCGGTGAGCGGCACGACGACGTAGTCATACTCGTGGCGGTGATGGCCGGTGGCGGCACCCGGCGCAAACTGCCATAGGGTGACGCGCACGCGCTCGGTTTCGAGCTGGCGCGTGGCCTTGGCGGCCGGCCGCCCGCTGCCCGCCGCGCTCATGCTGCGCTCCGTCCGTGCCGTCGCGGCGCCGGGATCATCGGCACGCGTTGATCGAGGCGGAACCGATCCATGACGCTCATGCTCCTTGCGCGATGATGGTGCCCTCGTCGGGCGCCCAGCAGATCAGCACCGTGTCGGAGAATTCCTCCTCGTATTTGCTGACATGGCTTTCGACGGCAAGCTCGCGCGCGTCGGGAAGCGCCAGGGACAGATAACGCGTATGCGCCACCACATCCGAGGCGAGAACGCGGCCGGTGATGGCGTTGCCCGCATAGGGCTCGCGCGGGCCCGTGGGCGCGTGGATGTCGATCGCCTCGGATGGCACGACGAGGCTCGCCGCGGCGCCGATCGCGAGCCGCGGGTCGTTGATGACGCCGGTGAAGCGGCCATAGGCCGTGTCGACCAGGCCGCGTCCGCGTTCGACGCCGGCAAGCGTGCCGTCGATGATGGTGTTGCGACCGATGAAGCGGGCGACGAAGGGCGTCTTGGGCCTGGTATAGAGCTCGATCGGCGGGCTCACCTGCTCGACCTCGCCGCGGTTCATCACCACGATGCGATCCGACAGCACCAGCGCCTCGGATTGGGCATGCGTGACGAAAATGAAGGTGATGCCGAGATTGCGCTGCAGCAGCTTCAATTCGTTCTGGATCGATTTGCGCAGATTGGCGTCGAGCGCGCCCAAGGGTTCGTCGAGCAGCAGGATCTGCGGCTCGACCACGAGCCCGCGCGCGAGCGCGACGCGCTGGCGCTGACCGCCGGAAAGCCCGTTCGTCTTGCGGTCGGCGACGTCGGTGAGCTCGAATTTCTCGAGGATGCCGTCGACCCGGCGCTTGCGTTCGGCCGCGCCCATGCGCTTGACGGCGAGCCCGTACTCGACGTTCTGGCGCACCGTCATGTGCGGGAACAGCGCGAAATTCTGAAAGATGGTGGAGGTCGGGCGGCGCTCGGCCGGCAGATCGTTGATGCGCTGGTCGCGGATCAGGACATCGCCCGAGGTGATCGCCTCGAAGCCTGCGATCATGCGCAACGTCGTGGTCTTGCCGCAGCCCGACGGGCCGACGAAGGAGATGAACTCGCCGCGATCGACGCGCAGGTCGAAATTCGACACGGCCACGACATGGTTGTCGTACACCTTGCGCACCGCCGCCAGTTCGAGGTCGTAGGATGCCACTGCGCTCACCCACTGCCGCCGCACCGGGCAAGGGCGGGCTCCAGCCCGAGCCCGCCCTCGCCGGCGCGGCTTCGCTTCAAGCGTTCAGGAACTCGTCCCATTTCTGCGTGAGATGGTCGTACTCGTCCGGCCACTGGTGCCAGTACGCCACTTTCGAGGCGCGCTCCTTGAGCGAACCGCCGTCACGCAGATCGCCCGGCTTGATGCCGCGCCATTCCGGCCCCTTCCACGGCTGGCCCTCGTACCAGAAGGCATACTTGTCGGGGGCCATCGCCTTCTCGATGTTGGTGGTGGGCGAGTAGTAGCCTTGCTCGGAGACGGTCACAGCGGGCGGGCCCGAGAGCCAGTAATCGGCATAGGCGACCACCGCATCGAGATTGGGTGTGCCCTTGATCGGCGACACTCCGATGGACCAGGCGCGATAGCCTTCTTTCGGCACGGCGTATTTGCACTTCTTGCCTTGCGCCTTCACCGCCATGACCGCAGGCTGCCACGCGTCGCACACCACCATCTCACCCGAGGCGAGGAGGTTGACGAGCTCGCCGAAATCGCCCCAGAGCGCGCGGAACTGCCCGTCCTTCTTCTTGGCGATGAGGAATTTCGCCGCCTCGTCCATCTCCTTGGCCGAGGGGTTGCCGGGATTCTTGACGTCGAGCAGGCCGAGCGAGTTCATCGCCAGGATCGCCTGACCGAACGCGATGAGCGGATCGGTGTTGAGGCCGGAGCGACCGCGCCATTTCTTGTCGAAGATCGCGGTCCAGGTATTGGCCTCCTCGGCGCTCAAGACGTCGGGGTTGTAGCCGATCGAATCATAGTTATAGACCGTCGGCACCATCCACAGCTTGGTCTGCGCCTCGTCGGCCCAGATCTGGCCGACGATCTGCGCTTGGCGCGGCCATTTCGGATTGGCCTTGGTGAAGGTGTCGCGGATATTGGCCCAGTTGGTGAGGCTCTTGGTCTCGATCGGGGTGATCTTGCCGGTGGTGGTCACCGCCGGCAGGCGCTCGCCGATCGTCTCCCAGCAATCGAAATCCGACGATCCCGACAGGATCTTGGTCTGCGCGTCGGGAAAGGTGGCGGCGGTGCCGGTGGTGCTGCCGACATGGCTCTCAGTACGGAAATCGGCGAGGATGCGTTCCTGCACGGTCACCGAAAGGCCGATCGTGCGCAGCTGCTCCTTCGACAGATCCATCGCCGCGGCATAGGCGCTGCGCGAATTGAGGAAGGGCGTGCCGCCGCCCAAGGCCAGCGCGGTCGCAGCGGCGCTGCGCTTGAGCAGGTTGCGTCGGGAAATCGATTGGTCCAGCATGAAGTGCCTCCTTGTGCATTCGTTGCGGCGCCGACGGGTGGCGCGCCCTAGTAGCGTCCGACCAGTAGCCCTCCATCGACCGCGACGACCTGGCCAGTGAGGTATCGTGCGGCCGGCGATGCGAGAAACAGGATGACGTCGGCGATGTCCTCGGGCTCGCCGACGCGCCCCAGCGGGATGAAAGCGGCCGCCTGCGCCAGCCCTTCGGGACCGAGCGAGTGCTCGAGCGAAAGCGCCTGGGCGGTGCGGATGTAGCCGGGTGCCACGCCGTTGACGCGGATGCCCGAGCGCGCGAGCTCGACGGCAAGGCCGCGCACCAGCCCGACCACGCCCGATTTCGCCGCGGAATAGTGCACATGCTCGTCCCAGCCATAGGCGACGCCCATGATCGACGAGAGCGCGACGATGGCGCCGCGCCTGCGGCTCGCCATGCCCGGCGCCGCGGCGCGCACCACGCGCAGAATGCCTTTCAGGTCGACATCGAGCGTATGGTCCCATCTGGCGTCGGTGAGCTGCGCGAGCGGCACTTTGTGCGCAATCCCGGCATTGGCGACGATGGCATCGAGCGGTCCGCGCGCGCGCTCGATCGCGGTAACGACCGCATTCGCCTGCTCGGTGCTGGTGACGTCGAGCGGGCGGAACTCGGCGCTGCCGCCATTCTCGCGGATGCTCTTGGCGACCGCGGCGCCTTCCGCCTCGAGCACATCCGTGACGACCGTGTGGTAACCCGCCTTGGCAAAGGCGAAAGCGGTCGCGCGGCCGATGCCGATCCCGGCGCCGGTGATGAGAACGGTCTCCTCCGCCATGATCCCCTCCCCCTCGCGCCTCAGAGCATCACGTCGCCGGAATTCGGCCCCAGGGTCTGCCCGACATAGAGGCGCGCCGCCGACGACGCGAGGAAGGCGACCGTCGCGGCCACCTCCTCCGGCTCGCCGAAACGCGCCAGCGGCAGCTCCGCCGACTTGGCCTTGCGCCAGGCCTCGGACAGGCCGAGCACCAGTTCCGTGTTGATCGGCCCGGGCGCCACCGCGTTGACCCGGACGCCGCGCGCGCTGACTTCGCGCGCCAGCGACTTGGTGAGGCCGATGATCGCGGCCTTGGCGGCGCTGTAGTGACAGAGCTCGATGCCGCCGATCTGCCCCAGCTGCGAGGCGATATTGACGACGATCCCGTCGGCCGCCTCGAGCATCGCGGGCAACGCGCGTCGGGTACAGAGAAAGGTGCCGCGCAGATGGACGGCGATCATGCGATCCCATTGCTCAACGGTAAGCTCCTCGAACTTCGCCTGGTGAACGAAGCCGGCATTGTTGACGAGGAGCGTGCAGCGACCGAAGACCGCTT
This sequence comes from Allostellaceae bacterium, assembly GCA_035509275.1. Lineage (GTDB taxonomy): Bacteria > Pseudomonadota > Alphaproteobacteria > ATCC43930 > CGMCC-115725 > DAHUYF01. The sequence continues at coordinate 51,905 of DATJLU010000029.1, forward strand.
CGCAGTGCGCAAAAATCGCATCGACCGCGGCCGGATCCGAGACGTCGCCCGGCGCCGCCGACGCCCAGCCGCCGGCGGCTTTGAGCTCGGCGGCGGTGCGTTCGGCCGCCGCGGGGCGGAGATCGTTGACGATCACCTTCGCGCCGTCGCGACAGAGCCGTGCCGCGCTGGCTTTGCCGATGCCGGAGCCGGCACCGGTGACGATCGCGACATGCTCGCCAAGCTCGGTCATGCGATCTCTTCCTGGATCGCGACCCGCCGCGCGCGGCGCACACTCAGGGCCATGAGGAACCCATAGACCGCGAGAATGGCAAAGGAGAACAGCGTGGTCAGGACGCCGAAGGCGAAGATGTTGGGATGAATCTCGACGGAAAATGTGCCGTAGATCGCGAGCGGCAAGGTCAGGTCGCCGCCGGCGGCGAAGAGCGTGCGCGGGAACTCGTCGTAGCTGAGCGTGAAGGCGAAGAGCATGGCGCTCAGCACGCCGGGAAAGATCAGCGGAAAGGTGATCTTGCGAAACGTGCGCGCCGGCGGCACGCCGAGGGCCCAGGCGGCCTCCTCGACCGAGCGGTCGAAACGATTGAGGACCGCGAGCATAACCAGGAAGGCGAAGGGGAAAGTGTAGACCACATGCACCAGGAAGGTGGTGCCCCACCAACTCCGATCGACGCCGAGATAGGTGGAGACCAGCGCCACGCCGAGCCCGACAAGCACGCCCGGCACCATCATGCCGAGGACGACGAGGTAGAAGACCAGCCCCGAGCCGGCGAAGCGTCGGCGAAAAGCCTGCGCCGTCAGCGTGCCCAGCAGCGTCGACGTCACCATGGTGGCGAAGGCCAGGATCAGCGAGCGGATGAGCGCATCGCCGATCGGTAACGGCGCCACGCGCGAGGGCGGCGTCAGGCCGAACAGGTGTTTGTACCAGTAGATCGACCAATGGATGATGGGAAATTGCGGGCCGCCCTCGGGCCCGCTCTGGAAGCTCAAGATGGCGAGAACGATGAACGGCGCGTAGAGAAAGGTGATGAAGATCACGGTATAGAGACCGAGCGCGCCGCGCAGGACCGGCTGGTTCTCCATCTCAGAGCTCCTCGCGCAGGTTGACGGCGCGCAGCAGTCCCGCGATCACGATGCCCATCACCGCGGTCAGCACGACGCCGGCAACCGCTGCGAAGGCCCATTTGAGCGAGCCGACTTCCGTCACGATGATGTTGCCGAGGAGGTTGACCTTTTGGCCGGACAACGCCGCCGAGGTCGCGAACTCGCCCAGCACCATCACCGAGACGAAGATGGCGCCCACCGCCACGCCCGGCAGCGTGAGCGGGAAGATGATCGTGCGGAAGATGCGCCAGCTACCGGCGCCAAGGTCGCGTGCCGCTTCGATCAAGCTGCGGTCGATGCGCCCCAACATGACCGCCACCGGCCCGACCATGAACACGACGTAGATCTGGACCATGCCGATGATGACGCTGACCTTGGTGAAGAGCAGCACGTCGATCGGATGGCTGATGAGGCCCAGCTTCAGCAGCAGCAAATTGACCGCGCCTTCCTTGCCGAGCATCGGGCGCCACGCCAGCACGCGGATCAGGAACGAGGTCCAGAACGGCACGACGCAGAGCACGAGGACAATGGTCTGCGTCGTCTTGTTGCGAATGAAGAGGCCGATATAGAGCGCGGTCGGATAGCCCAGGATGACGGTGAAGAAGAGCACGATGGCCCAGATCTCGACGGTGGTCACCAGGGCGCCGACATAGGTCGAGCTGGAGAAGAAATTGATCCAGCTCTGCAGTGTCAGCCTTGGCTCGATCGAGAAGGTCTTCTGCGTCCAGAAGCTGACATAGACCATCATCAGCATGGGCACGGCGAGGAACAGCAGCATCCACAGCGTGCCCGGCGCCAGCAGCAGCCAGGTGCCGTAGCGTTCGGTCCAGCGCGGGCGCGCCGGGACGGTCGCCGAGGTCACGCTCACACTGCCGAGTGTGGTTCCATCGCTGGGCGCCCGCATCCTGGTGCGATCCTCACGCAGCGATTTTCGGCGAGCCGAAGACCATGGCCTGAGCGGTGCGCCAGACCAGGGCATAGGAACTGCCTTCGCGCAGCGGTTCGGGCCGCTTGTGGCTGAGGTGGTACTCCACCTCGACGACCTTCCCGCTGGGCAGGCTGAAGAAATAGACGATGATCGACCCGGAATATTCCGAGGCGACGAAGGTGGCGGTGATCGCGGTCTCCGGCGCGGCCGCACGGTAGCCGGCTTCGTGCACCGTGATCAGGTCGCGGCGGATGCAACACACGCCGTCCGCGGCCGGCGCGCCGTCGAGCTCGCGGTGCTCAAAACTGTTGTAGCGGTTGAGGAAGCGCGCGACCTGAAGGCTGGCCGGACGGTTGTAGACCGTGTCGGGCACATCGGTCTGGAGGACGCGGCCCTGGTCGAGCACGACCACCCGCTCCCCCATGGCCAGCGCTTCCATCTCGTTGCCGGTGACGTGGATGAAGATGATGCCGAGACGCTGATGGATGCGGCGCAGCTCGATGGTCATGCGCCGGCGCAGATTGGCGTCGAGCGCGCCCAGCGGCTCGTCGAGGAGGCAGATCTGGGGATCGACCACGAGCGTACGCGCCAGCGCCACGCGTTGCTTCTGCCCGCCGGAGAGTTGAGCGATCTGGCGTCCGCCGAGCTCGCCGAGCCCGACCAGCTCGAGCATCTCGCCGACGCGCCGCTTCACTTCGGCGGGGGCGCCGACCGGGTTGCGCTGCCGGAAGCGCAGGCCGAAGGCAACATTGTCGAAGACGGTCAAATGGGGAAACAGCGCGAAGCCCTGAGAGACGAAGCCGACGCCGCGCTCATGCGCCGGCTTGGCGGTCAGCGGCTTGCCGTCGAGATAGATGTCGCCAGCGTCGGCGCGCTCGAAGCCGGCGATGATCCGCAGCAAGGTCGACTTGCCCGACCCGCTCGGCCCCAGCAGCGACAGGTATTCGCTTGGCCGCACCGACAACGACAAATCGTCCAGCGCGCGCTTGGCGCCATAGGATTTGCGGACGCCTCTGATTTCCAACATCGGCCCTTCCCGTCCCCGGACGTTCGCCGGTGCGACCTGAGCCACCGCCGGCGGCCGGTCCTTCTTCCTTCGGATAGGTTACGCACAAATGATTTTTGCATGCAATCATTAGTTATAGCATTTTGAAAGCAGGACAGGATGGTCGACTTACCGGCACAAACTGCCAAAAAATCAATCACGTGGCCGATTCCTCTGAGAACGATTGCGGTTTTTGTATGCAATATCCAGTTTAGCCGCTATGGTTTCGCCCGTATTGGCGCTATTCCCGAGGACGGCGCGGGAATTGGGCGAAGAGGAAAACCGCGGGTGGCGCGCAAGCTCTACGAGATCATCTACGAGACGCTGAAGGCACAGCTGGTCGCAGGAAAGTTGCCGCAGGGGCTCGTGTTGCTCGAGGGGCCGGTCGCGCAAATCTTCGGCATCAGCCGCGCGCCGGTGAAGACTGCCTTACGCCTTTTGAATGAGCAGGGATTGGTCGAGCGGTTCGATGGACGCGGCTTCATCGTCCCGGGTGCCAACGGCGCGACGGCGCCGCTGCGCATCGACCTGCGTGAGGCCGGGCTCGGGCTTGATGCCCATCTCGCCGAAGAGGAGCTGCAGAGTGGAGCGGCGTGGGAGCGCATCTACAGCGCCGCCGAGAAGGAAGTCGCGACCGCGCTGCCCTTCGGGCGCTTTCATGTCAACGAAGCGCGCATGGGTGAGCATTTCGGCGTCAGCCGAACCGTCATCCGCGACGTGCTGGGTCGCATGCACGAGCGCGGCCTGGTCGAGAAATCGCCGCGTTCGCATTGGCTGGCTGGCCCCCTCACCGCCGCGGCCACCCGCGAGTTCTATGAGATCCGCGGCATGCTGGAGCCGCAGGCGCTGGTGCAGGCCGTCACCAATCTCGACATCGACGACCTGGTGGCGATGCGCGACCGGGTGGCCGCCGTGGAGCAGCGCTATCCCCGCGTCTCCGCGGAAGAGCTCATGGCGCTCGACGTCGATCTGCACACCAGCTGCGTCCAGCGCATCGCCAACAAGCGCCTGGTGGCGATGATCCGCCAGGCGCAGCTGCCGCTCATCGCCAATTATGTCTTCATGCATCATCTCGGCATTCCCGAGGAGACGCCGGAGCTGGCCGAGCACAAACTCGTGTTCGAGCATCTGATCCAGGGCTCGTCCGCGGCGGCGGCGGCGGCGCTGAAGGCGCATCTCGAGCGTTCGCTCGACCGCGCTCTGATCCGGCTCAAGGTCTTGTCGGTGAAGTCGACGCCGCCGCTGCCGCCCTATCTGTCGCTGTCCGCGCCTTGAGCCGCGACGCGCTCACGCGGCGATGAACTGGGCCCAGCGGCGAACGAGGTAGTTGTGCTCGTCGATGCTCGAGTTCCAGACGCTGATGCGCGACAGCCTCTCCCAATAGCTGCCGCCGTTGCGCACCGCACCGCGACGCACGATCACGGTGCCGTCGGGGCCGCAGAGATCGGTGCTGGCGGGCTTGCCGAGATACCAGTAATCCCACTCGGCCGGCGCGAGATGATCGATCACATTCTCCTGCGCCGCCATGTAGTAGCCCTGACGCGCCATCATCGCCCCGGGCCAGCCGGAAAGCCACCAATTGAGATAGTCATAGGCGGCATCGAGGGCCGCGCCGCGGACGTTCACCGAGATCGCCATGCAGCCATGCCAGCCGCGATAGCCTTCCTTGGGCGCGGCATATTGAACGGCGACGCCATGGCTCCAGAGCTCGGTCAAGGACGGTGTCCACAGGCTGGCGATGGCCACCTCCCCGCTCTCCATGATCGCCGTCGCCTGGTCGATGGAGCTCCAGAAAGTGCGGAAGTGGCCAGCCTTCTTCTTGAGGATGAGAAGCCGGATCAGCGCGTCGATCTCGTCGATGGCGAGATTGCCGATATCCTTGAAGCGGACAAGTCCGAGCGCCTGGGCGGCCAGCGCCGCGTCGGCGGCGCCGATGGCGGGGTCGTCGACCAGGGCAACTCGGCCGCGGCAGCGGCGGTCGAGCAGCCAGCCCCAGCTTTCCGGCTCGCCCGCCAGATCGGGAGCAATGATGCCCTTGAGATAGCCGAAGGCGTCGACATTGTGGACGCCGGGAAGCGCCGCGACATGGTCGGTCGGACTCCGGCCGAGGCGCTTGTCAGGCTGCACATAGAGATATTTGAGCGGCGTATCGCCCTTGCCGATCGGCTGGCCGTCGCGCGTCACCGCGGCGGTGAGCTGCTGCTTGATCTGCTCCCAACGAGGAATGCGCGAGATGCGCAGCGGCTGAATCGCGCCTGACGACCAGACGATGTCGAGATTGTGGTACCACTGATCGTAGACGTCGAACGAGCTCGGCTGGGTTGCGGCGCGTTGCTGTGCCGCAATGCCGTCGAGCGCGGCGTACTCGAGGGAGAGGCCGAGGTCGCTCTCGGCGCGCCGCCGGATCTCTTCGAGCAGCGTCACCTTGGTGCCGAGTACGCGCAGCACCGGCTTTCCGCGGGTATTAATATGAGGCGAAGGGAGCGCGCCATTCTCCATGCCTGGGCCCCATCGTTTTGGCCGAGGACCATCCCCGACGGTGCCAGGTTCCGTCAACCACCTTCCTGCCGCGCACCATGGAGCCGTCAGCGGTCGTGACGGGGAACACTCGGCTCTGACGGCGTCTTTCGCCAAAAAAGGCGAGGCGCTCGGTTGGAAACGTGCTAGCCTTCGAGGGCCTGATCGACGTCGTGCCTGCCGGCACGGGCTCAGCACGTTTCTCTTCAATCGACAATCAAGCCGCATAAGCGGGGTGATCGCCGGGGCCACGCCGGGACGCTGCACATTCTTGAGCTGCAGGAGCGACGCGGCCGCTGGTCGAGCGGACAGAGGGCGGCGCGCTCGCCCCGGAACGCGATCGCGTCGCGGTGCCGCAAGGCCCGGGTCTCGGCATCGAGCCGGATCAATCCCATCTGACATCGTCACAAGTCCCGTGATCAGCAACAGGAGGTGGTTGTGGAGATCAAGCTGTCCCGACGTCTCGCCATGCTGTTCGGTTTTGCCGCTGCAGCGTCGGCAGCCGGTGTCGCCGTAACCCGTGCCGATGTTCCGGGAGAACTCTTCCTGGATCTCGATGAGAATAACGCGTCGGTGGTCAGCCCGCCGCGCGACCAAGCGAGGCCCCGCATCTCGAAACTGCCTGCGAAGCTCTCCGACGAAGACACGGCGGCCCTCGTTGCCGGCGCTCAGCCCGTGGGTGCCTGCAACATCATCGTGGCTTATCGTGGACAGCTCTACATCGTCCCCGACAAGCAGCTCGCCAGCGGCAAGATGGCTTCCGTGACAGTGATGGAGGCCGCGATGCACGCGACAACCGACTGATCGCGGTCACGACACGACCGAGCGCAGTCTGATCTGGATCAGAGCGGACTTTTCTTAACGCGGCGCCGGCGCCGGCGGAGGTGGCGCGTTCGGAGGCGGCGGCGCCGCGTATTGCGGTGCTTGCCCCAGCAGCTTGTCAGCGGTGGCTTTCTGGTCGGCAGACAGGCTCGCGTAGAACGGGCGCAACGCATCGACGAAGCGTTTCGCTTCCTGGGTGCTGACCTCAGCCGACTCCAGTTGCAGCTCAGCGCGCTCGACAGCGGTTTGCGGTTGAGTCGGATCGGACGGAAACTTGTCATAGAGATGCTGCGTGTCGCGGTTGTTCTCGCGCATCGCGCCCGCAACCCTGTCCCATTGAGCTTCTTCCGCGGGCGTGACGTCGAGTGCGGCCTTCAAAAAGGCGATCTCCCCCTCGACGTAGGGATCGGGTCCGACCTTGATCTGCACCGGGCGATTCGCTGCGGAAGTCGGTGGATTGCCTTGCCCTTGTGCGGCGGGGATCGCAGACAGGGCAAAGGTCACCGAGATGACCAGAGCGGCGGCGACTGGCGGGAGGGTCCGAAGGGCTGCGCGTCCGAAGTTCATCATGATCAGCGATCTTGCGTATGGGGGCTTAGGCCCGCGAGGGTAACGAGCGGACCGGCTACACGACCTTGATCTGGATCAAGCACGGCGCGTGCTCTCGTTCAACCCCCATAGTGTGAACGGCTCCACGCGCCGCGGCAAGCTTGTCGCAGAGCAGCCTCCGAAATAGATCACGACGGCGCCGGACGGTTGCGCGCCGCAGTGAAGTGGACCCGACGTGCAGACCATTGGCGGCGTTTGACCGGATGCTAATTGGTGGCAGCGGTATAGGGATAGACCATTTTGCCCGTTGCGTATTCGCCGGGCCGCAGAATGGCCTGCTTGGCGTCCGTCTTGAACTGATCGAGGCCATTTCCCTCGATCCCGTGGAACTGTATTTCCAGGGGGTGGCCAGCGGTGCGCAGCTGGCCACCCGCCTGCCCTCAGGCTTCGCCGATCGGGTATCTGGCGAGTATCGCGCCAATGCTCTTGAGTGCCTTCTCAGCTGCGGCTTGCGGCGTCATCCCGCTGCGGATGATGTCGGCCTCGGCAACTCCCCAGAGCTGCTGCGCATTGACCACCGCGTAGCCGGGATTGAAGATCGGATAGGTCACGACCGTCGGGCTGAGGAGGCCCTCGCGCACATAAGCGACCCGGTGCTGATCCTTGGGATCGAGCCAGAAGGGATCGCTCTTCACCAGCTCAGGATAGGCGGGCAACCACCGCCCAAGCCCGCCTTTGAGATAGGCGTTCGACACGTTCGGCTGGATCACGTATTTCATGAAATCCTTGGCTACCTCGGGGTTCTTCGCCCCATTGGCGATGAAGCTCACGCCCACGCCGAGCTGCGCCTCCATCGGCTTGCCGGCATTGTTGTTCGGCAGGCCCAAGGTCACGACGTCGTCGTACTCCGCCTTGTTGTGATAGAGCGCGACCTCGGTCGAGATCGTGCCGTCGAGATCCATGATGATTTCTTTTGCGTGGAACGCGTTGTTGTCGTCGGCATCGTTCCAGCTTATCGCGCCGGGCGGAACATAGCCCTCCTTGAACGCCGTCGTAATGTAGGTGAGCGATTTGATGACCGCCTCTTTCACCTGCGGGTCGTCGAGGTGCGGCTGACCGTCCTTGGTGACGATACCGTTGCCACCATTGGCGATGAGGAAGTGATGGAACATGTTGTTGCCGTCGGCCGGCCCGACGGTCGTCGCCTGCAGGCCGAGCGCGTAGACGTTGCGCTGGCTTTCGCGCAGTTTCTTCTGCATCGGCTTGAAGAAATCCCAGAAGGCGTCCCAGGTCTTCGGCGCTTCGGAGAGCTGATAGCCCGCCTTCTCCACCATCGAGCTCCAGACGTGGAAGGGCACCACGGCGGTCTTGTAGGGAACGGCGTAGAAGCTGCGCCTCTTCGCCACAGTGTTGTAGTACTGCGCGCCGAGAAGCGCGGTCGGGTGATAATGCGCCTTTTGAGTCTCGACGACGTCGCTGACATCGACGAGCTTGCCGTGCCACGCGTTCTGCGGAACGATGATCTGATCAGCGATATCGTGCGTCATCAGATCGGGGACGTCACCGCTCGTCATGGCCGAGACGATCTTCTGCACGAGTGGCGCAAACGGAATGATGCTGTAATTGATCTTGTTGCCGCTTTCCTTCTCATAGTCCGCGACCATGCTGCGGAAGGCTTGATCCTCTTCAGGGATGAAGCCCTGGGTCCACCAGACGCTTGCGGTCTTAGCCGCCGCGTTGGCAATGAAGGGCCGCGACAGCGTTCCCGCCGCAGCCAATCCCAGCGATGCACGAAGCACCGAGCGCCGGCTCAGCTTGCTCATTCTGATCCTCCCTGTGTTTCCCTGGGCCGGTTGGTTGCCACCGCTGCAACTTCTGCGACAGACGCCGATTCCGGTGCGTCGCATCTGTCGGATTGCCGGCGAGCGCGCCAACGATCCCGACCGCCGGGTATTGTGCCGCATGATCGCTCATCTGTGCTTACCGGGACGTGGCCCGATCATGAAAGTTATGTCATCGGCGCGCCCGGCGAGACTTTAGGCCTAGCCCGGGCGCCGGCGAAGGGTCTCGAACCGTAGAGAGCGATGCAGGCCGCTGCATCGCGCGAGCGTTGCGCTCGCGCGTCAAGGGCGACCGCGCTGACCTCCCACCAGCGGCACGTCCGCAACGATGGCGAAAGGGAGAAAGTTACGGACCGACCTGGCGGTTCTACTGTTTCTCGACGCCGCCGCCGTTGACCAAAAGCGATACCGGTTTGCCGCTTTCCTCCGCCTTTGCCGTCCAACCATTCTTGGTCTGATGCAGGTCCTTCACCTGCATATAGCCGTCCGTACGGATCTCACTCAGTGCTTCGGCCTTGGTGATCGGCGCCGTCGACGAACCAGATGTCGCCGCATGCAGGTCGTTCGAAGCCGCAAGAGCGGCAAGGGGTGCCGCGCAAGCAAGCGACAGCACTGCTGCCGAAATCGCTAGTGTCTTCATGGTCGTGTTTCCTTCCCTCATGCGGGAGGTGCGCGCCACAGCCGCCGAAAGCGGCGCCGGCGCACCCGCCTTATGCTTTGAAAGCTGTGTTGCCGGCGCGGCCAGTTCAAATTAAAGCGATGCAATGTCGTGCCGCGCCGTGGGAGGTACGGCGACCAGCGATCCTCGGGAGTTCACGAGCTGTCGCATCGGCGGCGCGATGCTTTCCCGTCAATGCCCCACCGGCGCGGCGCCGCCGAGCTTGACCTTGCGCAAGGAGAGCGCGAGCGGCACGGCCACCAGCGCGACGATCATCAGCACCCAGAAGGCATCCATGTAGGCGAGGAACGATGCCTGCGCCTGCACCTGCTGTCCGATCCATTGGATCGCCTGCTGGTGCGACTGGGCGGGCAAGCTGCCATGGACGGCGAAATAGGTCGTCGCCTGCTGCAGCGTGTGTTGATACGGGACGCTCGACGGGATCGCGTTCTCGATGAGCCGGCTCTGGTGGAACTGCTCGCGATGGGTCAGCACGTTGGAGAAAAGGGAAATGCCGATCGAGCCGCCGGTGTTGCGTGCCGCGTTGATCATGGCCGAGGCCTGGTCCGTCTTCTGCGCCGGAATGCCGTCATAGGACGCGGTCATGATCGGCACGAAGATCAGCGGCAGTCCGACGCCCAGCAGCATGCGCGAGCGTGCGAAGAACCAGAAGCCGAGATCGCCATACACATTGGTCATGTCGTACATCGAGAGCGCGATGACCACCGCTCCGACCATGATCAGGTATTTGGGCTGGAACCTGGTCGACAGCCGGCCGACGACGAACATCATCAGCATGGTGACGACGCCGCCCGGGGACAGCACGAGACCGGCCCAGGTCGCGGTGTAGCCGAAATCCTGCTGCACCAGCTGCGGAACGCCGTTCGTGGTCGCGTAGAGGATGGCGCCGGTCGCCAGCATCACCACGAAGGAAGCGCCGAACTGGCGCGTTGCCAGCATCCGGACGTCGATCGTCGGATTGCGGCGGCCGGCTTCCCACGGGATCATCAACACCAAGGCAAGCGCGGAAATGGCCGCGGACGCCATGATGAAGGTCGAGCCGAACCAGTCATCCTCGAGCCCGCGGTCGAGCACGAGCTCGAGCGCGCCGAGAAACGTCGCCACCAGCACGAAGCCGACGAAATCGAATCCCGGACCCTGCCGCCGCTGCCCTTCCGCGGCCGCGGCTTTGCCCTCGCGCAGAACCGCCGCGATCAACGCGATCGTGAGCATGCCGACCGGGCCGTTGATCAGGAAGCACCATTGCCACGACCAGTTGTCGGCGAGCCAGCCGCCGAGAGTCGGTCCGACCACCGGCGCCACCACCACGGCAACGCCGAAGAGCGCGAAGGCCTGGGCGCGCTTTTGCGGCGGGAAGGCGTCCGCCAGGATCGACTGCGAGACCGGCACCATGCCGCCGCCGCCAAGCCCCTGCAGGATGCGAAACAGCAGCAGCGAGTTCAGGCTCCAGGCGTAGCCGCACAGCACCGAGCTGAGGGTGAACAGCGCGAGGCAGATGAGGAAGAAGGTTTTGCGGCCGAGCTTGCGGGCGAGGAAGCTGCTCGCCGTCAGGCTGACCGCGTTGGCGACCAGATAGGTCGTCACCACCCAGGACGCCTCGTCGTCGCTCACGCCCAAGCCGCCGGCAATGTAGTTGAGCACCACATTGGCGATGGTGGTGTCGAGCACCTCCATGAAGGTGGCGAGCGCGACCAGTACCGCGATCAGCCACGGATTGGGTCCGGCGCCGCTTGCCGCGGCGGGAGCGCGCGCCCCGACGCCGCGGGCGCTCACAGCCACCCCCTGAGGCGCTCATAGAGCGAGGGGCGGGGATTGACGCGCACGGTGGGGTCCACCGACATGCCCGGGCCGAGCGCAACATCGGTCGGCGGATTGTCCATGATGATCTTGACCGGCACGCGCTGCACGATCTTGACGTAGTTGCCGGTGGCGTTCTCGGCCGGCAGCAGCGAGAAGGCGGTGCCCGAGCCGGGCTGGACGCTGGCGACATGGCCGCGGATCAAGCGCTCCGGATAGGCGTCGATGCGCAGCGTCACCTTGTCGCCGGGCCGCATTTGGTCGAGCTGCGTCTCCTTGAAGTTGGCGGTGACCCAGATGTCGTCGGGCACGAACATGGTGAGATCGGTGCCGGCCGCGACATACTCGCCGACGGCCGCCGACAGGTTCACGACGCGGCCGGCCTCGGCGGCGGTGACAATGGTGTAGGAGAGGTTGAGCCGCGCCTGGTCGCGCTGCGCCGTCGCTTGCGCGACCTGCGCCTCGGCGGTGCTGCGCTGGGCCTTGAGCGCCGTGACCTGACGCTGCGCCGACACCAGCGCGGCCTGTGCACTCTTCAGCGCCGCCTGCTGCTGGCTGAGTTGCGAATCATATTGCTGCTGGCTCTGCACCGAGCCGGCGCCGGCGTGCGCCAGGTACCGGAACCGCGTCGCCTGCTGCTGCGCAAAAACGAGGCTGGCGTCAGCCTGCTGGACCTGCGCCTCGTTCTGCGCGACCTGAGCCTGCTGCACGGCGATCTGCGCATCGATGCTTTCGATGTTGGCTTGGGCGGCCGCCAGCTGCGCCTCGGCCTGGGCGAGCGCCGTGCGATAGTCGCGGTCGTCGATGCGGGCGATCACGGCGCCGGCGGCGACGTGCTGATTGTCGGTGACGGGAACGGCGGTGAGATAGCCCGACACCTTGGGAGCGATGGCGTATTGGCGCGCCGCAATGAAGGCATCGTCGGTCGTCTCGAAACGCCTCGCATTGTCCCAGTAGAGATACCCGGCGGCCGCCACGACCAAGGAGCACAGGAGCCCCAAGGCGATCCGAACCCGACGCCGGCGGAATCGGCGCTTCCGGCCCTCGTCCTTCGCGGCAGGGGCTTGCGGTGCGCGCTCCGCCGCCGCTGGAGAGCGCGGGCTCGGCCGCTCGCGGGACCGCATTTCCGGGCTTGCCGACCCCGGAGCGCCCGGCTCGGACACCGCCGGTTCTGGTCGCACCTCGTCACTCCACTCCTGCGTGCGCTCGTCCAGCATGTTCGCCTCTCTTGCGGCAAAAACGAAACGATACGGTTCTGTTCTCTTAACATCGACGATCTGCCGCGCTATATCAAGGGCGATCGGGCGAGAAAGGACGGGAGAGTGACGGAGATCACAGGGACGAAGCCGAAGGTGGTGCCCGGACGGGGTTCTCCGCGGCGCCGTCCGGTGCGGACCGGCCGGCCGCCGGCCAAGCTCGCCGGCGAGGTCGAGGAGCGGATCCTGGACGCCGCCGCAACGGTATTTCTCGAACGCGGCTTCGAGGGCGCGAGCGTCGACGAAATCGCCGATGTCGCGCATGCGGGAAAGCCGACCATCTATGCACGCTTCGCCGGCAAGGACGCGTTATTCACCGCCGTGATTGTGCGCCTGGTGCGCCAGCACACCGGGTCCTTGCTGAGCGTCGCGGCGCAAGGGTCGACGCTGCAGCAGCGCCTGGAGCACCTCGCCGAGGCTTTGCTCCGGAATGTGCTCGCGCCCGATTCCGTCGGCTTGTGCCGAGTGGCGGTGGCCGAGGCCCGCCGGTTTCCGAAACTCGCGAGCAGTGTCCACCGGATGGCGCGCGAGCGCGGCATCGAGGGGGTTGCACGGGTTCTGGGCGAGCTCACACGCTCCGACGGCACACCGCCGCTTCCGGCTTTCACGGCGGACCGCCTCCCCGCCACCACGCGCCGCTTCATCGATATGATTCTGCTGCCGATGATGTTGCGCGCGCTGTTCGGCGAGGATCTCGCCGCGTTCGAGGGCGATATCGGTCCGCATGTTGCGAGCACCGTGGGGTTTTTTCTGGCCGCCTGCCGGCACGGCGGAGAGTGACGACCCGGTGGTCGCGATCACCTTCGCACTCGGAAGGTGGAGCGGCCATCCGCAGCACGGTTCCCCGACCATGCTATCGTCGGCCGATGTTGCGCGGCAAAACCGGCCACCGTGCGGCACCGCTGCTGCTCGTCGGCGCGGTGTTGGCGGCCATTGCCCCGGCACAGGCGGCGGATCTCAAGATCAACCCGCCCTCGATCGAGGAGGGCGAGATCGATCTGGAGGATAACAGCGAAGTCCTCCTCCAGCGCGGGCACTCGACCGATGCCGGGCAGACGCATTTCGGCGAGTTCGGCTATGGCATTCGCGATTGGTGGTGGACCGAGATCGAGACGCATTGGGACAATGGCGACCGCGGGCAGCGCCTGCGGACGCTCGATTTCGAGAATGCGATCCGGCTCCAGCCTCAGGATGGGTACCGGCCGGAGAGCGCCGTGTTCTTGGAATACGACCATGCGGTCGATGGGGTGAGCCCGGAGACGGCGACAGTCGGCGGCCTTTTCGAGGAAGATCTCGGGCCGTCCTCGACGGTGCTCAACCTGCTCTTCGATCACGATCTCGGCCGCAATGCGGAGACCGGCGAGCAGCTGCGCTATATCGGCGTCTCGACCTGGACAATCGCCGAGGCGCTCGCGCCGGGTGTCGAGTTCTTCGGTGCGCCGGGCAAGCTGCCGAGCTTCGACCGGGCGAGCCTCCAGGACCATCGCCTCGGCCCGGTGCTCACCGGCGCGGTGAAAATCGGCGGTCTGGGCGAGTTCGGCTACACCGCGGGATATCTCTTCGGCCTCAGCTCCGGCGCGCCGAACAGCACGCTGATCTGGCGTCTCGAGCTCGATATCAAACTGTGACGTCAGCTTTGGCGATCTCGCAACGCCCGGCGCAATAGCGGCGGCCGCTTCGGGGTTGGCCGTTCCGGCGCGCCCGGCTTATGCTGGAGAAAACGCCGCGCCGGGGAGGAAGCCGTGAAGACCAGCCGTGAGCGCATCCTCACCACCCATGTCGGGAGCTTGCCGCGGCCGGACGCGCTGATCCAGTTGAACCGCGCGCGCCAGGCCGGGGAAGAGCAGGACGAGCGCCTTTACGAAGGACGCCTTGCCGCGTCCGTGACCGATGTGGTGCAGCGCCAGCAGACGGCGGGCATCGATGTTCCCAATGACGGCGAATACGGCAAGGCGATGGGCTCGCGGATCAATTACGGCGCCTGGTGGAGCTATTCCTTCCAGCGCCTGGGCGGGCTCAAGCTCGGTACCGAGATCTTCCGCCAGCCGCCGCGCCGTTCCGCGCCCGGCGAGGTGAGGCTCACCAGCTTCTCCGACCGCCGCGACCGCGCGCTCTTCGCCGCCGCCTATGCCGATCCCGATGCCGGCGTCTCGACCATGCCACGCGGCGGCGCTGGAATGAAGCTGCCGGTCTGCATCGGTCCGCTGACCTATACCGGCCAGGCGGCGATCGCCGCCGACATCGCCCATCTCAAGGCGGCGCTCGCCAGCGCCGGCATCGCGGAAGGCTTCATGACCTCGATCGCGCCGTCGAGCGCATCGCGCATCGGCAACGAGCACTACGCCAGCGATGAGGAATTCCTCTATGCCTGCGCCGATGCGATGCGCGAGGAGTATCGCGTCATCATCGACGCCGGCCTCGTGCTGCAGCTCGACGATCCCGCCCTCGCCGAGAACTGGGACATGATCAACCCTGCGCCTTCGGTCGAGGCCTATCGCAAATTCTCGGCGATCCGCGTCGAAGCGCTCAACCATGCGCTCCGCGGCCTGCCGCCGGAGCGCATCCGCTTCCACCTCTGCTGGGGCAGCTGGCACGGCCCGCACGTCACCGACATCCCGATGCGCGACATCGTCGATCTCATGCTGAGCGTCAAATGCCAGGGCTATTCCTTCGAAGCCGGCAATGCGCGCCACGAGCATGAATGGAAGTTGTGGCAGGCGGTGCGGTTGCCCGAGGACAAGCTCCTCATCCCCGGGGTCGTCAGCCACGCCACCAATGTCGTCGAGCATCCCGAGCTCGTGGCGGAGCGCATCCTGCGCTTCGCCGGGGCGGTCGGGCGCGAGCGCGTCATCGCCGGGACCGATTGCGGGCTGGGCGGCCGGGTTCATCCCGAGATCGCCTGGGCCAAGCTGCAGGCGCTGGCGCAAGGCGCGGCGCTCGCATCGACCCAGCTCTGGCACTGAGAGGGCAAAGCCATGTCCTACGATTACATCATCGTCGGCGGCGGCTCGGCCGGATCGGTGATGGCGAACCGCCTGTCGGCGCACAGCGCCAACCGCGTGCTGGTCTGCGAAGCGGGGCAGGATACGCCCGACGGCCGCGTGCCGCCGGAGATTCTCGACAGCTATCCCGGCACCGCCTATTTCGACCCGCGCTTCCATTGGACCGAGCTCAAGGCCCATACCGAAATCATCTCGCACAACAATCCGCAAGAGAACCGGCCGCCTTTGCGCAAATACGAGCAGGCGCGCGTGCTCGGTGGCGGCTCCTCGATCAACGGCCAGCTCGCCAATCGCGGCGCGCCCAGCGACTATGCCGAATGGGAAGCGCGCGGCGCGGCAGGCTGGGGCTGGCGCGACGTGCTGCCCTATTTCAAGAAGGTCGAGCGCGACCTCGATTTCGACGGACCGTTTCACGGCAAAGACGGCCGCATTCCGGTGCGCCGCATCTTTCCCGATCTCTGGAACGGCCATGCCAAGGCTGCGGCCGCCGCTTTCGCCGCGGCGGGCTTCGAATACCTGCCGGACCAGAATGGCGAGTTCAAAGACGGCTATTTCCCGATCACCATCTCCAACGCCTATGACCGGCGCGTCTCGGCGGCGATCGGCTATCTCGATCCCGCGACGCGGCTCCGGGCCAACCTGGCGATCTCGACGCAAACCGTGGTGACGGGGCTGCTGCTCGAGGACGCGCGTTGCGTCGGCGTCACCGCGCTGGTCGCGGGGCGCGCGCAGGAGTTCCGCGGCCGCGAGGTGATCTTGTGCTCGGGCGCGATCCATTCGCCGGCGCATCTGCTGCGCGCCGGCATCGGCCCGGCCGGGCAATTGCGCGATCTCGGCATTGCCGTCGTCGCGGCGCTGCCCGGGGTCGGCCAAGGCTTGATGGATCATCCCTCGATCTCGCTCTCTGCCTTCGTCAAGCCCGAGGCGCGGCTCAACGGGCTGACGCGCCGCCACATCCTGGTGGGGCTGCGCTATTCCTCGGGCATCGGCGGCGCGCCCGCCGGCGACATGTTCCTGGTGGCGGTCAACAAATCGGCCTGGCATGCCGTCGGCGAGCAGATCGGCTCGCTGCTGCTCGCGGTCTACAAGACCTATTCCGAGAGCGGCCAGGTCCGGCTCGCCGCGCAGGATTGGCGGCGCGAGCCCGTCGTCGAGTTCAACCTGCTCAGCGACCGGCGCGATCTCGAGCGCCTGATGGACGCCTTTCGCCGCGCCGGACGGATGCAGCAGAGCCCGGCGCTGCAGGGCGTGACCTCAGACCCCTTCCCGGCGAGCTACAGCGAGCGCGTCAAGAAAGTCGGCGAGGTCACGCCGCGCAATCGCCTGATCACCGCGGCGCTGGCGCGCCTTCTCGACGGGCCCGCGGCGCTGCGGCGCGCGCTCATCGACAAGGTCATCGTCGAAGGCTTCCGTTTCGACGAGCTGATGCGCGACGACGACGCGCTGGAAGCGTTCACGCGCCGCGCCGCGATCGGCGTCTGGCATGCCTCCTGCACTTGCCGCATGGGCCGCGAGGACGATCCCATGGCGGTGACCGACACGGCAGGCCGCGTGCGCGGCGTCGGGGGATTGCGTGTGGTCGACGCGTCGCTGTTTCCCGTCGTGCCCTGCGCCAACACCAACTTCCCGACCTTGATGACGGCGGAGAAGATTGCGGATGGGGTGTTGGCGGGGAGGTGAGAGGCGGGGTTTTATGCCTGTCGGCGCCTCCCTATCCGCCGGTTGGCATCGTCGGCGGCTGATTCGTTTTCATGTGTCCTTCGCGAGATGCGCCTTTCGAATCGCAGCGCCGACAGTGTATTTTGGATCGACAAAGTTGCCGAGCCTTACCATGCCGCACTGGCTCAGCATCATATAGGCGTCCCACTGGTTGAACCCGTAGTCCTTGACCATCCAGCGCACGAGTTCGCGATAGGCGATGCGCGTGGCATCCTCGAGCGGACGCGCGCTCCCGAGCGTCATGATGAAATCCTCGCGCTCCAGCCGGGGCCACTCGATCGTCCAGCCCTTGATGAGATCGACCCGAATCGTGGTGACCGTGGGGTACTCGACCGCAACGCCGCAGACCTCTCCGTCGCCCTGGCAGGCATGTGCGTCTCCGATAAACAAGCGCGCGCCCTTGGTGCGGACAGGAAGGTAGGTAATGCTGCCGGGGCCCATGTCGGGAACGTCCATGTTGCCGCCGTGATTATCGGGCGTTAGCGAGTTGATCGAGTCGATCTCGGGCGAGCAGCTCAGCGTACCGATATGCGGCCGATAGGGAAGCTTTACCCGGTCGCTCCAGTAGACCCACTCCTCATCGAGATCGATCTTACGTACTACCTCTGGCAGGGGTTCGTTGAGCGTTGCCGTGTAGTACGTGCCCGTGAGCGCCCCGAATTCCGGAATCATGCAGCAGGTTCCACGGGGATTATCGCCGCGCGGCACCATCGACTCGATATAGACGGCGAGAGCGTCGCCCTTCTCTGCTCCTTCGACCATGATCGGCCCGTTCTGCGGGTTGAGGTACGGCATTTGCAGGAGCTGCGTTGGCCTGTCTGTTTCCTTCTTGATCTTGCCCTCGAACGCGTCTCGCGTTTCCACTGCCACCCGGTCGCCGGGCCTAACGTGGAGCACCGGATCCGAATACGGTCCCATGGTGTAGTGGTACGTCCCCTGTTTTGCCTCGGTCAGGTGATGGGTGTCCGGGCTGCGATTGCGGCCGATCCCGCGCGTGGACATGATCGATCCCTTGATCCAGTCCGCGGTGCCCGGTGCCATGTGATACATCTGCTCCTCCCTATGGCTTGCGCAAAAGCTCCGGCGCGAACGGATCGGCCGGTCAGATCGCGAGGAATTCGGCAAGTCTTTCCGTGTTTCTGATTTCGTCCTTCTCAAGTGTCCGCACCACACGACCCTTGTCGAGCACGTAGGCTCGCGATGCGACTTTCTGAACCAGGTCGATATTTTGCTCGACGATCAGGACCGCGAGCCGCTGCTTGCGATTCAGCTCCACGACGAAATCGCCGATCTCGTGTACAATGCTCGGCTGTACACCGTCGCTCGGTTCGTCGAGCAGCAGAAGTTGCGGTTCACCGGCCAGGGCTCGGCCAATGGCAAGCATCTCCTGCTGCCCGCCGCTGAGCGTGCCGGCGCGCTGATCGGCGCGCTCCCGCAGAAACGGGAAATATTCATGGACGAGGTCGAGCCGAGGCTTTCCCCCAAGGCCCTTGATGAAACCGCCCATGCGCAAATTGTCGATCACGTTCATATGCGGAAATACATCGCGCCCCTGCGGGACATAACCGATTCCATAGCGGGCTCGCCGATCGGCCCTGAGCCGCGTCACATCTTCGCCTCGGAAGCGGATCGTGCCGCTACGCGCCGGCAACAGGCCGATCAGGGCCCGCATCAGCGTGGTCTTGCCGACCCCATTGCGTCCCAACACGGCGACGATTTCCGCCTCCTCGACATGAATGCTGACTCCCTGCAGCACCTCTCCCGTGGCATAGCCGGCTCGGAGCCCGTCCGTGGCAATCACATGCATCGGCTTTTCCCTAGGCTCGTCCCAAATAGATCTGGCGCACGTCGTCGCGCGCCGTAATTTCGGCCACGGTTCCTTCGGCGAACATTCGCCCAAAGTGCAGGACGCTGACGCTGTCGGCCACTTCGCGAACAAAAGCGATGTCGTGCTCGACGACAACAATGGTGAGGCCTGCGGCGCTGAGCTCCCGCAACACTTTGGCCGTGTAGAGCGTCTCGTCGGGCGACATGCCGGCGGTCGGTTCGTCCAACAGGAGAATCTCGGGGCCCTGGCGAAGCGCCATGCAGATCTCGAGCCATTGAAGTTGATGATGCGGCAGTATCCGGGCGGAGAAGTGGAGCGAGTCTTGGAGCCTGAAAGCGGAAAGGGCATGGCGGAAATGGTCGTCCCGCCTTTCGCCGCGATTTCGTCGCGCCGCGTCCAGGTTCTCCGCCACCGTGAGAGCATGAAAGGCGCGGTTGGTCTGAAACGTCAATCCGACGCCCAGGCGGACACGCCGGAACGCGTTCAGCGCAGTCATCTCTACGTCCTTGAAGAAGATTCGGCCGGAGTCCGGCCGATGGATGCCGCAGAGCAGCGCGAAGAGAGTCGACTTGCCCGCCCCATTCGGACCAATGATGCAACGGAATTCTCCAGGGCGGACGCTGAAGTTGATTGCGTCGGCCGCGACCACACCCCCGAAGCGTTTGCTCAGCGCCTCCGTGCGCAGTACCGGCGCGGCGTCAAACTTCCGCGCAGATTTCGGCGGGCTGGCGTCGGATGTTATGAACCCCTCAGCCATGGGAAGACGCGTTCGGGTCGACTGTTCGGCGCCACCATCGGCTACGCGCAATCGCGACCACTATTCCCTGTGGCGCGAAGAGCATCACGGCAACGAGGATAACCCCGACAATGACGAGCGCGTATTGATTTCCTTGCGAAGAAAGGACGTAGGTCAGCTGATTCAGCAGAAACGTCGCGATGCAGACAGCAAGCAGGCTATCGCGGCCACCGACCGCAACCCAGATGACAGGCAGCGTCGCCTGGATGAGGCCCGCGGAAGAGGGCGTGATGTAGTTGCCCCATTGGACATAGAGGAGGCCGCTTATTCCTGAAAGCAGAGCCGCGAGCACGAACACGCCGAGTTGCTGAAGCCGCACATCGTAGCCGAGGAGTTCCGTGCGGAGTTCGTCTTCTCGCATCGCGATCACCACCTGGCCCGGATGCGAGTTAACGAGCATTCGCAGGCCCAGATAGCACAAGATCACGAGCGCGAGCGTGACGTAGTAGAATGAATAGCCTTGGAAAACGAAATCCCCTACCTGCAGTGCGGGGATCCCGGTCATGCCATTATAGCCGCCGAGCAATACGCTCCCGACCCGCCACTGATATCCGGCTGTCAGACCGAGAAAGGTTGACAGGAGCAAGGTCAAAACGAGCGTGAGGATCGGCACGATCCAGGCCGCGACGCGTCCGAAGAAGACGAAATAGCCAAAGGCGGCCGACACCACGCCGGCGGCAGCAAGACCTGCGCATGAGGCAACGACGGTGCCAGCACTGTTTTCCGTCATGTTGCCGGCGACAATGCCGTAGACGTAACCGGCAATGGTGAAGAACGCCGTCTGCCCGAAGCTCAAGACCCCGCCATACCCCCAGAGAAGCGCGAGGCCGAGGCCCAGCGGAATATTGAGAAGATAATAGGCGACATTCGTGGCACCGAATTCCGAGCCGAAAAGCGGGTAGAACAGGAATGCCGCCGCAAGGGCCGTCAGCGCGCTCCAAAACCAACGCGAACTGCCGATGTCGTGGGAACCGCCGATCAATCGGAACAGCTGTCGCATTCTGGGCATGTCCTAGCGTGCTCCGGCCAGACGGGATCGTCCCTGGAGCAGAGACGAGATTCCGGCGGGAAGGATTCGAATGATGATGAGCGCCGTAAGCAGCAGCGCTACCATTCCGGAGAAGGTGCCAAGCAGCAGCCCGACGGGCGTCTGCACGAATGAAAGTAGGGCGCTCGAGCCAACTGCCCCGGCGATGACGTTAGCCCCGCCGCCGACGACGACAGTGATGAAGGCGGGCGCGACGAATTGCTGCCCCATGAAGGGCGCGATCGAGGTGGTGGGCGCGAGGAGAGCACCGCTCAGACCGGCAAGCCCAGCTCCGAGCCCAAAGGTCAGCGCATAAACCTTTTCGACGTCGACGCCGAGGCTGCGGGCCATGGCGGGGTTCTGCATCGTCGCGCGCGCCATCAGCCCGAAGCTTGTCCGGTTGTAGATGAGCCACAGCGCACCCACGAGAATGATGCTGACGGCAATCAGGATGAGCCAGTAATAGGAAAAGGAGTATCGGCCCAGGCTGAAAGAACCGCTCGGGATTGCGATCGCCGGCATATAGGGACCGAAGAGCAGAAGCGCCCCTTGGGCGAGAATCAGGCTTATGCCCCAGGTTACCACCAGTGCGCCGAGCTCTCGGCCGTAGAAACGGCGAATGACGAGCCGCTCGAGGATCATGCCGAACAGCGCCACGCCGAGGAAGCTGAGGAACGCCGCGACCGGGAGCGGCGATCCGTGTTCCGTGGCGATGGTGGCGATGTAGGCACCCATCATCATGAACTCGCCGTGAGCGAGGTTGATGATGTTCATCATTCCGAGAATGACGATCAGTCCGATCGCCGACAGCAAGAGGAACACCGCGTTCGTACCAAACTGATAGAGAACGCTGACGACCTCGGACAGCGCATCCATGAAGCTACTCCCGGAGAACAGAACGGGACGGTGGCGCCTCGCGAGAGGACATCCACCTCCCCGAAATCGCCGCTCTACTTGCTTGCGACGAACATTTTGAAGAACGGATCTTCGTCCGGAACATATTGCTTATGTTCGGGGTGCCGCACCAGGTTCACGCCGAGCCGTTGCAGCCACCACGCCTCGATCATCGGCCATTCGCGGACGAAACTGATGTTATGGTCCGCGTCGGCCTTGGCCAGGCGAATGTAATGAGAGCAATGATGCGTCCCCGGCTCAAGGAAGACAGATCCCTCGGGTGCCTCAATCGCCCAGCCGGCTTCGAGCACCTTTCGCACCCTTTGCTGGTCTGTCGTTCCGGCAAGTCGTGCCGCTTTAGCATAGAGATGGATCGAGAAATAGGTGTTCTGCGCCATCTGTCCCAGGTACGGATCGTTCGGGAACATCTTGTAAAAGCGCTTCACGAACTCTTGGTTCCGTTTGGTCGGGATCTCCTGCATGTAGTTTACGGCATTATGCATATTGGCGAGTGACGGGGGTTTGAAACGCTTGTGCTCATAGCCCTGCGCCATGTTGACGGTCGAAGCCATCGGGTATTTGAGCCCGGCGGCGGCGGCTTGCGGGTAGTAGTTCGATTGGTTCTGTCCGACGAGCAATGTCATCACCCAATCGGGTTTCGCCTGTTGGACATGCGCGATCACCGTCGAAAATTCAGAAACCTCCAGCGGCGGGAACTCCTCGGCAATCACCTGGGCCTTAAGGACGGGAGCGAAGGAGCGAACCCAGGCCGCCGTCAACTGGCCAAAATTGTAATTTGCCGCGATCGTGAAAATCCGCGGGCCGTATTTCTCAACCATGTATTGCATCACGGGGATCACTTGCTGTTCGCAAACCGCCCCGGTGCAGAAGGTGAATTCGTCGGCAACACCACCCTCGTACTGGTTGGTGTAGAAGTAGAGTTGCTTGTGCTGGTCCACGATGGGCCGGATCGCTTCGCGCTCGGCACTGGCGAAGCCGGCGACCAGCACATCAACCTTATCCTCCTGGATCAGTCTGCGCGTGAGCTGTTGCCAGAGCGTGTTCGTAGACTGCCCGTCCGGCGCGATGAGTTGGACCTTGCGGCCAAGGATCCCCGTGTCGCCGGACTTGATAAGCACGTCGCTGTCTTCGGCGAACACCATGCCCTTCTGGCTCTGTGGACCGCCGTCATTGATGAATTGCTCCTCAGCGCCGATTTCCTTCTCGACGGGCGGCTGCGCCGCATAGGAGCCAAATGTGCCCATACCCCCGCTACCCACCGGCCCGCCGGCAAGGGTCAGGCCGTCATTAATCTCTTGTACAGCCAGCTGGGCCGCATGAAGTTTCTGGATGCCATAAATCGAAAGATTGCCGGATTGATCTTCGATGAACCCGATTTTGACCGGTTCGTCCGAGGCGGCGCGCACGGGCATGGCGCGAGAGAGAACTGTCGTAGCTGCAACCGCAGCCCCGGCGCCCTGCATCAACGTCCGTCGATCCATTACCGGCCCACCTCGCGGGCGCTCATCATTTCCGGACGTGCTGCCAGCCTCGCTTTTCCCCGAGAGCGGCGTTTTCTCTGCATCCTGTTCGGTCATGTCCTCTTCTCCCCTTCCCTCTCCACCAGCTCCGCCAGACGCCGTGCAGCGCCCAGCCTCATCCCGAGGTCCGTCGTTTCCCCGGCATTTGCTTCTGTGCCTCGCGCGGCGAGGGCAGCCACTTGCCATCGAGAATAAGGCTGCTCACGGCGCCCAACGTCGCGCGACGACGCATGCTCTCTGCGCGCAACATGCGGAAAGCCGTCTCGGGGCTCACCTCGTAGCGGCGCATCAGCGTCACCGTCGCCTGAATCACATCGGCGCGCCGTTCAAGGCCGGCCTCAAGCCGGCAGAGTTCTTCCTCCTGCGCCCGGCGAAGCGCGAAGTGGTGAAACGCAATGGAGAGCGCGGTGAAGACACCCGTTGATCCGATCGGCTTGAGCAGATAGGCCGATTGCTGCTGGGCGAGCGTCCATTCGATACGGCCCGGTGCCTCCGAGCCGAGCATTGCTATCAGCGGAGCAGGCGCGGCGCCGGGCATCCACGCGAAGAGGCCATCGAAGGCAAGGTCGGAATCGAAGAACACGACGTCGGTATCGGACGCCGATACGCCCTCGGCTGGCCATCGCACCGTGACGTAGACGCCGAGTTTCTCCAGCTGCTCGACGACGGCGTCGAGGTTGCGGTCATGACGGTGGAGCAATAGAGCACGCTTATTGCGGAAATTGGGGATGCGCATGGTCATGGGGGCACCACTTTCAAATAGCGGGTGCCCACGCCCGCTGAAGGTCGCGCCGCGCCTCTGCGCGACACTGAATTAACGTCGAACCACACGAGATAAGGATCTGGCTTCGCCGGCTCGTCGGCCCGCCATACGAGGTCGAACTGGCCATCTCGGCGAGAGACTCCCAGAGCGGGCGTGAGAAAACTGTGATTGTTGTCGCGATCGATCCAGACGGGTCCTTGAGGCGCGTCCAGGCGGCAGCGGTAAATCGCCTTCCTCACCTGGTCGACATCGCTCGATCCACACTCGCGAATAGCGCTGGCTAAGAGGATCACCGCGATATAGGACGCTTCGGCATCGGCTGAGGTGACCTTGCGATCGCCGAAGCGGCCACGGTACCGGTTGACGAAAGCATGATTGCGTGACCGATCGATACTCTGAAAATAGACGCTGGACGCCAGGTGCCCTGCCGCCGCGCGGCTGCCGATGGACAGGAGCTCCGGTTCAGACAGGCTGCAGCTGGTCACGGGAATCCGCGTCGGCCCGATTGTTTGGTCGTCCTCGCCGGCAGCGACGTAAGCCCGATAAAAGGCGTAGCTCGACTCGCCGATGAGGGTGTTGAAAATGAAATCGGGTCGAGCGGCCCTGATCTCGCGAATGAAGTGGTCGATGTCGGTCGAGCCCACCGGCAGATACTTTTCAGCGACGACGGCACCGCCAGCCGTCTGGACGATTTCGCGGAGGATACGGTTGTTTTCCCAGGCCCAGATATAATTGGAGCCGACGCAGTAGACCCGACCGCCACGTTCTCGCAGCATGTACCGGAGCAGAGGGACGATATGCTGGTTCGGGGAAGCGCCGGTGTAGATGACGTTGCTGCTGCTCTCGAAACCTTCGTAATGAGAGGGGTACCAGAGCAGCGCGTCAAACTTCTCAATCGAAGGGATCACCTCTTTGCGGCTGGACGAGGTGTAGCAACCCAACACATGGTGCACATCCCGCCGGCGAAGCACGTCTTCGCACTCGCGGCCGTAGGCCGCGGTGTCACCGCCGGGGTCTCTGATGATCGGATCGAATGTGAACGGAAAATCGGGACTGTCGGCGATCTCCTCGAGTGCGAGCAGCGCGCCGTTCAGCATCTCCTGTCCGACCGTGCTGTACGAGCCGCTCGTGGAAAACACCACGGCCAGAGGAATTGAAGCATATCCGGTCAGGGCTGCCGACAAGATCTCTCCTCATAACCCCAAATTGAAAAGCGCCCTCGCGGCCGTTCAGGCCAGGAGAGCGCTCTTGCTCGGTTCGCCTCTCGGGGAAGACCCCCGGCGACGTCATATGCAGATCGGAAAATCCCGATCCGCAAGTATCGTTAGCGTCCTCCTCCGCAGAGTCAAGTCGATTCGCGATGTTGGCACAGTCGACCGACCCGCTGAATCAGGGTGTCAGTGTTCAACCTTGCCCGCATCCATGCGGGCGACACCGCCGACCGATGCGCTCGCTGGCCCCTCGCGCTTTCGTATGCAATTCCATTTGCGCGAACCAGTGGACAGATCGGCATGGTGATTGCGCAGAAGCCGAGCACATGATCGGGACCCTTCGCCCGCCAGCCGAAATATGCCCGCTCAAAGATTAGGCAGATGCGATTTTCCATTCTCCGAAATGGGCGCAGGCGTCGCGAGCGTCGGAATGAGATGCAGCGCCTAGGCGTGTGCTCTGGGAAGTCGCTCGGCGGCGTTGCTCGGCATGTTCTTTGCAGAAGTGTGGGGCATGGCGGTGCCCGCGTCGTGGGCGTTGACCCGGCCCGGGACTGCGGCCGTTCCAGGTTTCGGAATGGCGCTGTTGCGCCCGATCCCATTGGGAGAGGTTATGGATCTCGGATTGAAGGGGAAAAGGGTACTGGTGACGGGCGGCAGCAAGGGCATCGGCCGCTCGATTGCCGAGATGTTCGCCGCGGAGGGCGCCTGCGTCGCGATATGCGCGCGCAACGCTGCCGAGGTCGACGCGTCGATACGCGCCCTCGCCGACAAGGGCACGACTGCCTGGGGCAAAGCGCTCGACGTCGGCGATGGGGCGGCACTCGCGCACTGGGTTGCGACCGCCGCCGGCGAGCTCGGCGGCATCGACGTGCTGGTCTGCAATGTCAGCGCGATCGCCGTCGGCAATTCGAACGAGACGTGGGAGCGCTCGTTCCGTACCGACATGATGCACACGGTGAATGCGGTGACCGCAGCGCTGCCATGGCTCGAAAAATCTCATGCGGCCTCGATCGCGGTGATCTCGAGCGTCTCCGGTTTCGAAATCGATTTTGCCGCAGGCTCCTATGGTGCCACCAAGGCGGCGCTCATCCATTATGCAAAGGGCTTGGCAAACCAGCTCGCTCCCAAGGGGATCCGTGTGAACGCAGTGTCACCGGGCAACACCTATTTCGAGGGCGGGGTCTGGCAGACCATCGAGCACAATAATCCGGCGCTCTACAAGGCGGCTCTGGGGCTCAACCCGACTGGACGCATGGGCACGCCCGAGGAAGTGGCCTATGGGGTTGTCTTTCTTTCGAGCCCGCTCGCGAGTCGCATATCCGGCACCAACTTGATTATCGATGGCGCACTGACAAAAGCAGTCTGATGTAACAGAACTTCCGTTGCATCTCTCAAGGCTAGACTTCGATCTTCGAGAACAGATAGGCGCCGATCGCGAGGAGGATGGCGGCGAGGCCGACGACGACCACGAGATCGGTCGCCGCGCCGAAGGCGAAACCGCCGCTGAGCGCGCCGCGCAGGCCGTCGACGCCGTAGCTGAGCGGGTTGAGCCGCACGGCGAGCCGCACTGCTCCCGGCAGGTCCGGCAGCGGGAACAAGGCGCTTGAGAAGAAGAAGAGCGGCAGCACGATGAAGTTCATGATCAGCTGAAAGCCCTGCATGTCCTGCAATACCGAGCCGAAGGCGGTGCCGATCGCCGTGCACATGACGGCGATCAGCGCCATGAAGAGCAGCGCCAGCGGCAGCAGCAGCGGGTGCGCCGGCCGGAAGCCGGCGGCAAGGCAGACGAGAAAGACGATGCTCCCTTGGATGAGCGCGACCGTCGCGCTGCCCAGCGTCCGCCCGAGCACGATCTCGAGACGTGAGACGGGCGCGACCAGCGTTTCCCTGAGAAAGCCGAATTGCCGGTCAAAGACGATCTCGATGCCGCTGAAGACCGCCGTGAACAGGATACCCATGGTGATGATGCCGGGTGCCAGGAACTGCACGTAGTCGCCGCGGCCGGCGCGGGCGAAGGTCGGGCCAAGCCCGAAACCGAGCGCGAGCAGGAACAGAATCGGCTGGCCGAGCGAGCCGATCATGCGGGCGCGCGAGCGGAAATACCGCTTCAATTGCCGCAGCCACAGGATGAAGACGGCGTTCACCGGCGGCCGCGCCAGACCTGACGCATCATGCGCATGCGGTCGACGGGTGCCGCCTCGGCGTCGCGGATGCTGTGCCCGGTCAGCGCGATGAAGGCGTCCTCGAGGGTGCGGCCGCCGGTCTGCTGCCGGAGCGCGGCGGCGGTGCCCTCAGCGACGATCCGGCCGTGGTCGACGATCGCGATGCGGTCGGCAACGCGCTCCGCTTCCTCCATGTAGTGTGTGGTGAAAAACACCGTCACCTGCTCGTCGCGGCACAGCCCGCGGATGAATTCCCAGATCTGATTGCGGGTCTGGGGGTCGAGGCCGCTGGTCGGCTCGTCGAGGAACAGGATGCGCGGCCGGTGCAGCAGCGCGCGGGCGATTTCGAGCCGGCGCTTCATCCCGCCCGAAAAGCGCTTGACGTAGTCGTCGCGACGCTCCCACAGCCCGACGAAGCGCAGCAGCGCCTCGACGCGCGCCCGGCGCTCGACCCGCGGCACGCGGTAGAGGACGCCGTGCAGTTCCATGTTCTCGGCCGCGGTCAGCTCGTCATCGAGGCTCGGATCCTGGAACACGATGCCGAAGGCGCGGCGCACCGCCAGCGGCTCCTCGACCGGGTCGTGGCCGGCGATCAGCAGCCGCCCGTCGCTCGGCGCGAGCACGGTCGTCAGCATTTTGATCGTCGTCGTCTTGCCGGCGCCATTGGGACCGAGAAAGCCGAAGATGACGCCCTCCGGCACCGCGAAGGAGATGTGGTCGACGGCGGTGAACCCGCCAAAGCGCTTGACCAGATCGTGGGCCTCGATGATCGCGTCCATCAGTTTGCCTGGACCCCTCACCCTCCCATGGCTTCGCCATGGGTCGCCCCCTCTCCCGCGATCGCGGGAAAGGGGACGCGGCTCCAGCGGGGGGCGCCGTGGGGGACGGGGAGGTAGGCAGGCTGGCGGCTTTCTTTGCGCTTCAGCGCCGGCTTCGCATAGATCTGCTTCGACGCCTCGATGACAGAGACGCCGGCGAAGGTGGTAAACCAGCGCTCGCCGATGCGCTCGATCCAGGCGGCCGAGCGCAGCAGCATGCGCGAGGCGGTCGGCGGCGCGAACAGCGCGGCGGTGACGCGCTCGGGCGTGAAGCCCGATTCGCGCAGCACGCGCGAGAGCTGCGAGGCGGTGTAGGGATGGCCCTGGCCGAACGGCGTGTTGTCGATGCGCGCCCAGATGCCGCGCCGATTCGGCACCACCACGACGAGCCTGCCGCCGCCCGCCATCACCCGCCAGATCTCCTTGAGCAGCGGCCGCGCCTGCTCGCTGAACTCAAGGCCATGCACCAGCAGCACGCGGTCGATCGAGTAGTCCTGGAGCGGCAGCTCGCCTTCATCGGCCAGCGCCACCGCATTGGGGCCCTCCTGCGGCCAGGCGAGCACGCCTTGTGACGACGGCATGACGGCGACGACGCGCTCCGCCTCGTCGCGGAACAGGCGAAGATAGGGCGCAGCATAGCCGAGGCCCAAGAGACGCATGCCCCGGAGATCGGGCCAGAGCAGCCGCAAACGGCGGCGAATCATGCGCCGCGCCACTTGCCCGAGGCGGGTTTCGTAGAAATCCCGGAGATCGACGACGTCGACATACATGAAGACAGTGTAGCATGGCCGCCCAAGGCGAATTAGAGTAGCCCTGGCTGCCTAGCCGAGGAGCGCCATGCCCGGGTCCCCGCTTCCGCCCTCACGCCGACAGTCGCGCCAGCGGCCGGCGTCGCCATCGGGACCCGACGGGCGCAACGCCAATTTACGCGGTGATCACCGCCAAACCGATCGGGAGTCCAGTTCATGAAGCTTCGCTATTCGCCCACCTCGCCCTATGTCCGCAAGGTCATGGTCGTGGCGCTGGAGACGGGCCTCGCCGAGCGCATCGAGCGCGTGCCGACCATGGTCGCGCCGACCAAGCCCAACGACGAAGTCGCGCGCGAGAACCCGCTGGTAAAAGTGCCGTCACTTACCACCGATGACGGCATGGTGCTCTATGATTCGCCGGTCATCTGCGAATATCTCGACACGCTGCACAGCGGCGCGAAGCTGTTCCCGGCATCGGGCAAGGCGCGCTGGCTGGCGCTGCGGCAGCAGGCGCTCGGCGACGGCATCCTCGATGCGGCGATTCTCGGCCGTTACGAGATCCTGCGGCCGAAGGAATTCCAGTGGCCGGACTGGATCGATGCGCAGCTGCGCAAGGTCCGCGGCGCGCTGGCGGCGCTCGAGATCGAGACCGAGGCCGGCGAGCTCGGCGGGCCGCTGAGCATCGGCCAGATCACCATCGGCTGCGCCCTCGGCTATCTCGATTTCCGCTATGCCAGCGAAGAATGGCGCGCGAAGCATCGCCGGCTCGCGGCCTGGTTCGACGAGTTCTCGAAGCACAAATCGATCGAGCTGACCAAGCCGAAAGACGCCGCTTGAGCGACGACGAGGCCGGGCGCGTCATCGCCGCGCTCGGCCTCGCGCCTCATCCCGAAGGCGGCTCCTACCGCGAGACCTTCCGCGACGCCGCGCCGCAAGGCGGCCGCGCCGCATCGACGGCCATCTATTACCTCTTGCGCGCCGGCGAGGTGTCGCGCTGGCACCGCATCGACGCCGTCGAGATCTGGCATTGGTACGGCGGCGCGCCGCTGCTGCTGTCGCTGTCGGCGGAGGACCGCCCGGCGGAGGAGGTCAGGCTCGGCGGCGCCGTGCTCGCCGGCGAGCAGCCGCAAGCGGTGGTGCCGCGACGGGTCTGGCAAAGCGCGCACAGCCTCGGCACGTGGAGCCTCGTCGGCTGCACCGTGGCGCCGGGATTCGAGTTTGCGGGGTTCGAGATGGCACCGGAGGGGTGGGGTCCGCGCGACGCGTAGCGCCGCGCGACGCGCAGCGTCGTCGCGGGCGGGCCCGCACCGTGCGGGTGATTCTCGGCTAGGTTCTGTGGACATTCAGCGCAACCAAGCCATGAATGACGCGACGGCGACGAACGCAAGGAACGCGGCTGCGGTTTTGTCGTAGCGCGTTGCCACGCGGCGAAAATGCTTGATCTTGTTGATGAAGCATTCGACCAGG
>DATJLU010000030.1:0-39656 GCA_035509275.1 Allostellaceae bacterium
GCGCCGGCGATGCTGACCGCGCCCTCGGCGCAGAGCTTTGCCGCCAGCGAGCGCGTGCGGGCGAAGCGCGCGAACCAGAGCCATTTGTCGAGGCGCGCGGCGCTCATCGCGCGAGCCGCAACTCCCGCAGCTTGGCGAACGGCCCATCGGCCGCGGGCGCCTCATCGCGCCGCTGCTTGCGGCGGCGCGAGGCAGCGCCCTGGCGCTCCGGCCCGGCACGGCGCCCCCGCGCCTGGAAGCTGACGCCGTTCTCGCCAAGCACCGCGCGATAGCCGAGCGCCGGCAGCATTGCGGTGAGATCGTCGCTGCTGCTGCCGGCGAGCTGCGCCAGCGCCGGCGTGGCGCCGAAGGGACCTTGCCGGGCCAGCCGCCGCGCCGCCGCGGCGAGCCGCTCGACCCGGTCGACGCGCAGCACGCGCGGCCCCAGCACGCGCCAGCCCATCGCCCTATAAGCGGCGTCCGACACCGCCGGGTCGCGCAGCGCCGCCAGCCCCGGCACCGCCGGCGCCGCCGCCCCGTGCCATACCGCCCAAAGCAGCCCGCGCAGCGCCGCCGCCCGCGGCTTCAACAGGCTCTCGATATAGACGGTCTCGACGCCGAGGCGGAGGCCGAGCCGCGCCAGCGCTTTGCGATCGGCGGCGGCAAGCGCCGCGCGCTGCGCCGCGACCTCGGCGGAAGGCAGGCTGCCCAAGGCCTCGCCGAGCTGGAAGACGAGGCCGCGCGCCGCACCACCGAGCTCCGCCTCGCGCGCGCGGAACAGCGGGGCGAGGCCGCGGTGAAGCGCGACGCGCAGGAACTCGGCGAGCCGCCGCCGCACGCTTTCGCGCAGATCGCCTTCGAGGAAATCGCCGGGCAGCGCTTCGATGCGCGGCGCGAGCACGCTTTCGCCCGGCAGCAGCCTGCCGACCGCGCCGCCGCGCCAGGTGACCGCACCATCCGCCGCCAGCGCAAATTCGCCATCGGGCGCCGCCGCGAGGCGCTGCGCACGCGCCGCGATCTCGCCGCGCAGCACGCGGTTGGCGGCGGCGAGCAGCGTCTTCGCCTCGCTGCCCGCGGCGCCGGGATCGGGGATGAAGCGGAAGCCGTCGAGCTTGCCGACATAGTGGCCTTCGACCTTCACGTCGCCGGCATGGCTCACCGAGGCGAGCAGCTCCTTGTCGGCGGCGAGCTGCTTCACCAGGAAGGCCGAGCGCCGATCAACGAAGCGCTGGGTGATGCGGTCGTGCAGCGCGTCGGAGAGCCGGTCCTCGATGGCGCGCGCCCGCTCCTGCCACTGCGCCGCATCCGCGAGCCAGTCCGGGCGATGGGCGATATAGGTCCAGGTGCGGATATGCGCGATGCGCGTCATCAAACTGTCGATGTCGCCGTCGAGCCGGTCGAGACGCTGCACCTGGTTTGCCACCCAATCGGTCGGCAGACGCTCCTGCGGTCCGGCGAGATGGCGATAGATCTGGCCGAGAAGCCGCGCATGCGTGTCGCTCATTACTTTGCGGAAATCAGGGATCTGGCAGACCTCCCAGAGGAGCCGGACCGCGGCGGGATGGCGTGCCAGGGCGGCGATGTCGGGTAGCCGCGCGAGGCTGCGCAAGGCGAGGTGATCATCCGCCTCGCGCGCCGGGATGAGACCCTGCGCGGGCGGCCGCTCCTCGAGGCTGCGCAGCAACGCGGCTGGCGACGCGTAATCAAGCCGCGCATTGCGCCAATAGAGCCGCGTCAGCGGATCGAAGCGGTGATTCTCCACCGCCTCGACGATCTCGGGATCGATCGGCCCGAGCTCCGCCGTCGTGCCGAAGGTGCCGTCGCTCATATGGCGGCCGGCGCGACCGGCGATCTGCGCGATCTCGGCGGCGCTGAGACGGCGCGGCGACTGCCCGTCGAACTTGCTGAGCCGGGCGAAGGCGACATGGTCGAGATCCATGTTGAGGCCCATGCCGATGGCATCGGTGGCGACGAGATAATCGACCTCGCCCGACTGGAACATCGCCACCTGCGCGTTGCGCGCGCGCGGGCTGAGCGCGCCCAGCACCACCGCGGTGCCGCCGCGCTGCCGCCGCATCACCTCGGCGAGCGCGAAGACATCGGCGATGGCAAAGGCGACGACGGCGCTGCGCGGCGGCAGCCGCGTCACCTTCTTCGGTCCGACATAGCGCAGGGTCGAGAAGCGCGGCCGGTTGACGAACTCGGCCTCGGGCACCAGGCGGCGCAGCAGCGGCCGGATGGTGTCGGCGCCGAGGAACATGGTTTCGGCCAGACCACGCGCCGCCAGCAAGCGGTGCGTGAAAACATGGCCGCGCTCGCCATCGCCGCAGAGCTGGATCTCGTCGATGGCAAGAAACTCGACCGGCCGGTCGAGCGGCATCGATTCGACCGTGCAGACGAAATAAGCGGGGTTGGGCGGGACGATCTTCTCTTCGCCGGTGATGAGGGCCACCGCGCGGGCGCCTTTCATCCGCACCACCCGGTCGTAATTCTCGCGGGCCAGCAGGCGCAGCGGGAAGCCGATCATGCCGCTGGAATGGCCGAGCATGCGCTCGATGGCGAGGTGGGTCTTGCCCGTATTCGTGGGGCCGAGAACGGCCAGAATGCGCGGGTC
This sequence comes from Allostellaceae bacterium, assembly GCA_035509275.1. Classification (GTDB taxonomy): domain Bacteria; phylum Pseudomonadota; class Alphaproteobacteria; order ATCC43930; family CGMCC-115725; genus DAHUYF01. The sequence continues at coordinate 2,594 of DATJLU010000030.1, forward strand.
GGAAACCGACAGGCCCATAGCAGAAGAATTGGGGGCGGCGCCGGCAAAGGCAAGCCCAATCGGCTGCGACAGAACCGTCAGTTGCGCCGGCCACCGATTGTGGCGGCGGGGGTTTCCGCCTATCCCTTAACCCGCATGAGCTCGCTCTGGATCCCGCTGACCATCGGCGCCGCTTTCCTGCAGAATCTGCGCACCGCGGTTCAGAAGCATTTGCGCGCCCAGGTGAGCACCAATGCCGCCACCTTCACCCGCTTCGCCTTCGGCTCGCCGCTGGTCATCCTCTACGTGCTGGCACTCCATCGCTATGCCGGCCTCGCCTGGCCGGCGCCCAACCGGGAATTCGTCTTCTGGGTGGTCCTGGGCGGGGTGGCGCAGATCGTTGCCACCTCCTGCCTTATCCACATCTTCAGCTTCCGCAACTTCGCCGTCGGCGTCGCCTATTCCAAGACCGAGGTGATCCAGGCAGCGGTGTTCGGCCTGGTCTTTCTCGGCGATCGGGTGACACTCTGGGGCGCCACCGCGATCGGCATCGGCACGCTCGGCGTCATGCTGATCTCGCTCGCCAGCGGCGGCGGACTGTGGCAGGCGCTGGTCCTGGGCTGGCTCGAACGGCCGGCGCTGATCGGGCTCGCCTCGGGCGGCCTCTTCGGCATCGCCGCCGTCGCCTTCCGCGCCGCCGCCCTGTCGCTGGACGGTCGCGGCTTCGTCATGCCGGCGGCCTATACGCTGCTCTGGGCCAATCTGCTGCAGACCGCGCTGCTGGCAGGCTATCTCTATGCCCGGGAGCGCGCGCAGCTCGCCAAGCTCGCCGCCGCCTGGCGGCTCTCGGCACTGGCCGGGACCGTCGGCGTCCTTGCTTCCGCGATGTGGTTCACGGCGATGACGATCCAGCTCGTCGCCTATGTCCGGACGCTCAGCCTTATCGAGCTGGTCTTCACCTTCCTGTTCTCCTGGTACGTCTTCAAGGAGAAGCCGCGGCCGCGCGAGCTCGCCGGCATCGCGCTCCTCATCATCGGCGTCGGCATGATGCTTAATCTGCATTAGGGTGTCGCCATGCACCCCTTCCGCATCCGCCCGGCCCGCGCCCCGGCGGACATCGCCACCGCCGCTGCACTTTTCGAGGAGTACGCGGCAGGGCTCGGCGTCGATCTCGGCTATCAGGGCTTTCCGGCCGAGCTTGCCGGCCTCCCCGGCGCCTACGCGCCGCCGGCAGGCGAGCTGCTGCTGGCGCTGGCGTGGGGCGACAGCGACGACGCCCTGGGCTGCGTCGCGCTCCGGCCGCTCGAGGGCGGGCGCGTCTGCGAGATGAAGCGGCTCTATGTGCGCCCGGCGGGGCGCCGGCTCGGGCTCGGCCAAGCCCTCGTCGCGGCGGTCGTCGCCAGGGCCGCGGCGCTCGGTTACGCCGAGATGAAGCTCGATACACTGCCCTCGATGGGAGCGGCGGCCGCGCTTTATCGCAAGTTCGGTTTCACCGAGATCGCCCCCTATTACGCGAGCCCCATCGCGGGCACGCTTTATCTCAGTCGGGCGCTGTCGCGCTGAAAGCGCTCAGCGCGCAGCTCCCGCGTCTTGCGGCGGATGGCGCACCGGGTCGGCGGTGATGTGGCTGCGCAGGCTCAGCGGGTTGCCGATCATGGCCATCGGCTCGAGGGAGCCGCCGGTGCCACGCAGTTGCACCGTGCCATAGCCGAGAATCCGGCCGAGCAGGCTCTGGTCGACATCGACGCTCTCCACCTTGGCACGGTTCATCTCGACGGTATGGCGCGCGATGATGCCGCGCTTGTAGACAACGCGCTGATCGGTCACGGCGAGCTCGGTGCCGGCACGGCGGATCAGCGCGGCCAGCAGCAAAACGAGGCCGAAAAGGGCGACAATTCCGGCGGCGAGCAGGAGCGGCGGTCCCATGTTGCCGGGGGCGTAGAACGAGCCGATGGCCAGCGCCAGGGCGACGATCAGCACCAGGATCGCACGGCCGAAGACCAGCCAGTGCAGCCCGGTCTCGTAGACGACGTGCTCCCCTGGCAGCAGCACCTTCCGCACATAGCTCATGGCTTTACCACCTCCGGGTTGCGCTTCAGTTTAACGCCGAATGCCCGGTTGCGGTGCCCCCGCCCGGCCGCAGGGCGGCAGACCCGGCCTTGCAACCGGCCAGAGCTTTGCATATGTCTGCGCCAATCCGCTCAACCCAACCGGCAGAGCCATGTCGACCGAGAAAAGAAGCTTTCAGGCGGAGGTCAGCCGCCTCCTCGACATCGTCGCCCACTCGCTCTACAGCGAGAAGCAGATCTTCCTGCGCGAGCTCATCTCCAACGCCTCCGATGCCTGCGACCGGCTGCGCTACCTCGCGCTGACCGAGCCGAGGCTCATCGCCGACGCCCCGGAGTTGCGCGTCGTGCTGGCGCCCGACAAGGCGCAGCGCCGGCTCGTCATCAGCGATAACGGCATCGGCATGAGCCATGACGAGCTGGTCGAGAATCTCGGCACCATCGCCCGCTCGGGCACGGCGCATTTCATGCAGCAGCTCTCCGGCGACCAGCGCAAGGACATGGCGCTGATCGGCCAGTTCGGCGTCGGCTTCTATTCCGCCTTCATGGTCGCCGACAAGGTCGAGGTGCTGTCGCGCAAAGCGGGCGAGGACAAGGCCTGCCTCTGGGTCTCGGACGGCAAGGGCGAGTTCACCGTCGAGCCGGCCGAGAAGCCGAGCCGCGGTACGGTCATCACCCTGCATCTGATGGCGGACGCGGCCGAGTATCTGGAGAAGGCGCGGCTGCAGCAGATCGTCAAGCACTACTCCGATCATATCGCCTTGCCGATCGTGCTGATCGAGGACGGCAAAGAGGAGACGCTCAACACGGCGGCCGCGCTGTGGACGCGGCCGAAATCGGAGATCACCCCAGAGCAGTACCGCGAGTTCTATCACCACGCCGCGCACAGCTTCGACGAGCCCTGGCTCACCTTGCACAGCAAGGCGGAAGGCACGCTGCAATATACGACGCTGCTCTTCGTGCCGGGGACGAAGCCGTTCGATCTGTTCGACCCGCTACGCAAGCCGCGCGCGCGGCTTTATGTCCGCCGCGTCTTCATCACCGATGACTGCCCGGAGCTGCTCCCGGCCTATCTCCGCTTCCTGCGCGGCATCGTCGACAGCGAGGATCTGCCGCTCAATGTCAGCCGCGAGATGCTGCAGCACAATCCGCTGCTCGCCAAGATGCGCGGCCAGATCAGCAAGCGCGTGCTCTCCGAGCTGGCACGGAAAGGCAAGGACGCGGCCGAGGATTACGCGAAATTCTGGGAGAATTTCGGCGCGGTGCTGAAGGAGGGCCTCTACGAGGATCACGAGCATCGCGACCAGCTGCTGCCGCTGATGCGCTTCCGCAGCACCGCCGGCGACGGCCTCGTCTCCTTCGAGGAGTATGTCGGGCGGATGAAGCCGGGGCAGGAGGCGATCTACACCATTACCGGCGACAGCCTCGATCTTCTGGCCAAGAGCCCGCAGCTCGAAGGCTATCGCGCCAAGGGCGTCGAAGTGCTGCTGCTCACCGATCCCATCGACGAGTTCTGGATGCCGGCGATCGGCAGCGTCAAGGACCATCCGCTGAAATCGGTGACGCGCGGCGCCGCCGATCTCGCCAAGATCGCCGGCGCGGAGAAAGCCGAAGAGGCGGCGCCCGCGGCCCCCGAAGCGACGGTCGCGAGCCTCATTGCGCTGTTCAAGCTGTCGCTCGGCGATGCGGTGAAGGATGTCCGCGTCTCGGCGCGGCTCACCGACAGCGCCGTCTGCCTCGTCGCCGATGAAGGCGATCTCGACATGCATCTGGAGCGGCTGTTGAAGCAGCACCGCCAGCTCGCCGAGGCGGCAAAGCGCATTCTCGAGATCAATCCGCGCCATCCGCTGATCGCGCGGCTCGCCGCCATGGTCGGCAAGGAAGGCGCGGCGGAGTCGCTCGGCGACTTCGCCTGGCTGCTGCTCGACCAGGCGCGCATTCTCGAAGGCGAGCAGCTCCCCGACCCCGCCGCCTTCGCCCGCCGCCTCGCCACCGTGCTGGAAAAGGGGCTGGCGGCGTAAGCGGCAAGCGCCCGGCATTGACACTTGCGGGCGTACGGATATAATCCGTACAAATCCCTGGAGCGGCCAAGGAGCCGGCCATGTCGGCGACCGGTACGGCGCGCGACGATCGTATTGAGCTGCGCGCGACCAAAGAGGAAAAGCGGCTGCTGGCGGCAGCGGCGGCCTATGAGCGGCTGGACGTAACCAGCTTCATCATGCGCAACGTCCTGCCGGCGGCACGGGATATCGTGGACCGCGCCGAGCGCATCGCGCTGAGCGAACGCGACAGCACGCGCGTGCTGGAATTGCTGGAGCACCCGCCCAAACCGACCCCCGCCCTGTTGGCTGCCGCTCGGCGCCGCGCCGCTCGGAAATAGCCCCCTAAGGTGGATTGGCGCGAGGAGCCGATCAGCCGAGATCACGACCGCAAAAGCTTCGACTGCGGTTCGCCGGAGCTCAACGAATATCTCGAGCGCTACGCCAGACAGAACCATGCGTCGGGAGGCGCCAAGACGTTCGTCGCGGTATCGCCGGCAGCGCCGGCGCGGGTGCTCGGGTATTATTCGATCAGCCCCGGCGCCATCGCCTTCGCCCGCATGCCCGCGCGATTGACCAGGACGTATGGGCGATATGACGTTCCGGTGTTTCGGCTGGGGCGCCTTGCTATCGACCGCTCAGCGCAGCGTCAGGGGCTGGGCGCCGATTTGTTGTTTGCAGCGGGCGAAAGAGCATTGGCCGTAGCCGCGGAGGTCGGCGGCGTTGCGCTTGCCATCGATGCGAAGGACGAGAAAGCGGCAGCCTGGTACGAACGCTTCGGTGCGCTTCAGCTGCTCGACGATCGGCTGAAGCTGATACTGCCGCTCACCTTGATCGCCGAAGCCATCGCGAGGGCCGAAAAACGCCGAAGATGACGCTTTAACTCGTCGGCGCTTTCAGCACAGCGGCGCCGATGATGCGGCCGGCGCCATCGCCTTGCTGCAGCAACACGGCGACGCCACCATCGCCGCCGACCTTGTCGGCGGGAACGGTGAGATCGAGCGCGGCGCCTTGCCAGGTGCCGAGCGAGCTCCAGCTCCGCACCACTTGGTAATCCTTGAGCGTCTGGCCCTCATTCTCGCCGCGCAGCACCTGCGTGCTGTGCTCGCCATCGAAGCCGACGAGCCACAGCGTCGCCGGCTCGGCGGCGGTCCCGGCATCGACATGGACAGCGAGGCTACCGTCGCCGTTGCGCGCCAGCGTCACGCGCTGATGCGGCATCCGATCATCCTCGGCCGCCTTGATCAGCCGTGCGATCGTGGTGCGCTCGGAGCCGACGCCCTCGGTCGTGCCGTTGACCACCATCTGCGGCGTGTAGACGTAGCGCATGTTGAGATGGCGGGCATAAGCGTGCTGCCGCTCGGTGGCGAACTTGCTGGCAAAGGGATCGGTCCAGCCGATGTAGTTCCAGTAATCGACATGGAAGGCGAGCGCCAGAACGTGCGGCCGCTGCGCCAGCTCGCCGAGATAGGCATCAGCCGGCGGGCAGGAGCTGCAGCCCTGCGAGGTGAAAAGCTCGACCACCACCGGCGGCGCGTCGCTCGCGCGCGCAACGGGCGGTGATACGAGCGGGAGCGCGAGCAAAAGGAGAATGAATGCTCGGCTTATCGTCCGTTTGTTGAGCATGCGCTCATGATGGGGTGTGAGCCTGCGCCTTGCCAGTCATTCGCCATCACAATGGGGTGAAGGCTGGAGCAGGGCGCTCACGCCGCCTTTACCATGTGTCGCAGCACGTATTGCAGAATGCCGCCATGGCGGAAGTATTCGAGCTCGTCCAGCGTGTCGATGCGGCAGAGCAGGGGCACGGTGTCGATCTTGCCCGAGGCGCGATGGATGCGGCAGGTGAGATCGATGCGCGGCTTCAGGCCCGAGGCGATGCCGAGAATGTCGAAGCGCTCGCTGCCATCGAGCTTCAGCGTCTTGCGGTCGGTGCCTTCCTTGAATTGCAGCGGCAGCACGCCCATGCCGATGAGATTCGAGCGATGGATGCGCTCGAAGCTCTCGGTGATGACGGCGCGGACGCCGAGAAGCCGCGTGCCTTTGGCCGCCCAATCGCGCGACGAGCCGGTGCCGTACTCCTTGCCGGCGATGATGACCAGCGGCACGCCTTCCTTCTGATAGCGCATGGCGGCATCGTAGATCGGCATCACGTCGCCATCGGGCAGATGCTTGGTCATGCCGCCCTCGACCCCCGGCACCATCTCGTTGCGGATGCGGATATTGGCGAAGGTGCCGCGCATCATCACCTCGTGATGGCCGCGGCGCGCGCCGTAGGAGTTGAAATCGGCCGGCCGCACCTGGAAGCCCATCAGATACTCGCCGGCCGGGCCGTCCTTCTTGATCGAGCCGGCAGGCGAGATGTGGTCGGTGGTGATGCTGTCGGCGAGGATGGCGAGCGGCCGTGCCAGGCTCACATCGCTGAGCGGCGCCGGCTCCTTCGGCATGTCGTCGAAATAGGGGGGATGGGCGATATAGGTCGAGCCCATATCCCAGGTGAAGGTCTCGCTCTTCGCCACCTTCACCTTCTGCCATTCCGGCGGGCCCTGGAAGACATTGCCGTAGCGCCGGCGGAACATGTCGGGGGTGAGCGCCTTGCGGATCGTCTCCTGCACCTCGTCATTGGAGGGCCAGATGTCGCGAAGATAGACCGGCTTGCCGTCGCTGCCCTCGCCCAGCGGCTCTTTGGCGAGATCGACGTTCATGTTGCCGGCCAGCGCATAGGCGACGACGAGCGGCGGCGACGCGAGATAGTTGGCGCGCACATAGGGGTTGATGCGGCCTTCGAAATTGCGGTTGCCTGAGAGTACGGCAGCGACCACCAGATCGCCCTTCTCCACCGCTTCGGCGATGGGATCGGGCAGCGGCCCGGAATTGCCGATGCAGGTGGTGCAGCCATAGCCGACGAGGTTGAAGCCGAGCCCGTCGAGATCCTGCTGCAGGCCCGCGGCGGCGTAGTAATCCGAGACCACTTGGCTGCCCGGTGCCAATGAGGTCTTGACCCAGGGCTTCACCTTGAGGCCGCGTTGCAGCGCGTTCCGCGCCACCAGGCCGGCGGCGAGCATGACGCTGGGGTTGGAGGTATTGGTGCAGCTGGTGATGGCGGCGATGACCACGGCGCCGTCCTTCAGCGCGTAGTTGCTGCCGGCGACCGGCACGGAGCGGCTGAGATTGGCGCCGGCGGCAAGCTTCGGCAGCTCGGCGGCGAAGGATTTCGCCACGCCCGAAAGGGCGACGCGGTCCTGCGGCCGGCGCGGGCCAGCAAGGGACGGCTCAACCGTGCCGAGATCGAGCTCCAGCGTGTCGGTGAAGACGGGATCGGGCGTCGTATCGTCGCGCCACAGGCCCTGCGCCTTGGCATAAGCCTCGGCCAGCTTGACGCGTTTGGCATCGCGGCTGGTGAAGGTCATGTAGTTGAGCGTCACCTGGTCGATCGGAAAATAGCCGCAGGTAGCGCCGTATTCCGGGGCCATATTGCCGATGGTGGCACGGTCGGCGAGCGCGAGATGCGCGAGACCCGGCCCGTAGAACTCGACGAAGCGCCCGACCACGCCTTTCTTGCGCAGCATCTGCGTCACGGTCAGCACCAGATCAGTGGCGGTGGCGCCCTCTTTGAGGCGGCCCGACAGCTTGAACCCGACCACCTCCGGCAGCACCATCGAGATCGGCTGCCCCAGCATCGCCGCCTCGGCCTCGATGCCGCCGACGCCCCAGCCGAGCACGGCCAGCCCGTTCACCATGGTGGTGTGGCTGTCGGTGCCGACCAGCGTGTCGGGATAGGCCACCGTCCGGCCGGCCTCGTCGGTCGTCCACACCACCTGCGACAGATATTCGAGATTGACCTGATGGCAGATGCCGGTGCCGGGGGGCACGACGCGGAAATTGTCGAACGCCTCCTGGCCCCATTTCAGAAAGGCGTAGCGCTCGCCATTGCGCTCGAACTCGTGCTTGACGTTATCGGCGAAAGCCTTCCCCGAGCCGAAGACGTCGACCATGACGGAATGGTCGATGACGAGGTCGACCGGCGACAGCGGGTTGATGCGCTTGGGATCGCCGCCGAGCTTCGCCATGGCCTGGCGCATCGCCGCGAGATCGACGACGGCGGGGACGCCGGTGAAATCCTGCATCAGCACGCGCGCCGGGCGGAAGGCGATCTCGCGCTCGGAGCGGCGCGTCTTCAGCCATTCCGCCACCGCCTTGATGTCGTCGAGGGTAACGGTGCGGCCATTCTCCAGCCGCACCAGATTCTCGAGCAGCACCTTCATCGAGAAGGGGAGCCGCGACACATCGCCGAGCCCTGCCGCCTGCGCCGCAGCCTCGAGGCTGAAATAGTCGTATTCCTTGCCATCGACCTTGAGCGTACGGCGGGCTTTCAGCGAATCATGACCGATGACGGACATGGGGATGGCTCCTGGCGAGCGGGGGCGGGCGGGTTTTGCCTGCTGCTACAGCTTCTGGCGGCCGAGATCAAGAGAGCCTGGCCGCGGCAAGCCTATTGGCCTTCGGCGGCCGGCGCGCTGCGGCGCATGATGTCCTTGTAGAGCTGATCCTCCTCGGCGCGCTGGCGCTTCAGGACCTCAGGCTCCGTCGCGCCGTAACGCGCGCGCTCGCGCGCATCGGTCTCGTCGCGGCGCGGTTGCTCGTGGCGCATGGCGGCGAGCGGAAGCTTCGTCGTGTCGGGGGCGCCGGGCGAGGCCGGGCTTGGCGCCGCGGGCGGCTGATCGCTTGTCTGAGCCAAGGCCGGCGCCGCCAGCAGAGCCGTGAGCACAAGCCACGCCATAAGGCGCATTCTCATCTCCCGAGCGACGCCGTCCATCCTCGGCAGATGTCGATCGAACGCCGGTGGCTGGCAGCTCCCGGCCGATAGCTTAGCACGGCGCCCGAAGTGCAGGGCTGGGTTTCAGGGAACGCTGTTCCCACCGCCGAGCCGCGCAGCTCTGCACGGCCCCGGCGGGGAGAGACGCGGCGAGCGGGTCAGCGCGGCGCCGACGCGACGCGGCGCAGGATGGTGCGATCCTCGACCAGGACAGCGCGCGTCGCTTCGACCCGGCGCAGCACCGTGGCGACCTCGGCGTCGCTCGCCAGGCGCTCGCGATAGCGCTCATAGGCGGCGAGGCTCTCGAAATCGAGCAGCGCCAGCGTCGCATTGGTGGGGCCGGCGAATTTCGTCGGCGCGTAATACTGCGCGGCGAGCGCGCCGCAGCGCACGGCCTGCGCCGGCACCTCGCGCGCATAAGCTTCGTACTCGGCGAGCTTTCCGGCATCGAGGGTGTAGCGGATCGCAAGCGTCAGCATGGCGGCGGCTCCTTGAGCATGAGAGGCGATGCCCTTTTTTTAACGCGGCGGCGTCACACGATGTTTCGGAGAAAATCGTAGTGTCGTTTCGCTGAGGCTTGGGCCGAGACCCACCCTCGTGATAGGCTCGACCGCGCGAGGGGGTCTCTTTCGGAGAGAGGCCATGGAGGAGGCGGCGTTCTGGCGGGAGCAGGGGGCGAAGTTCCGCCGTCGGGCGGAAACGAACGAGGATTCTGCGCTTAGGGCGGAGCTCGCCGAGCTGGCCGCGATCTGCGAAGAGGTCGCGGCCGAGATCGAGGATCGCGCGCCGGCGGGGTGATCAGCGCGGCGCCGCGAAGAGCCAGCGTGAGAATGCGACAGCGACGACGGCACCGACCGCCTGCGCCAGCAGAAACGCCGGGACGCTGGCGGGCGCGATGCCGGCGAAGCTGTCGCTGAGGGCGCGCGCCAAGGTCACCGCGGGATTGGCGAAGGATGTCGACGCCGTGAACCAATACGCGGCGGTGATATAGGCCGCGACCGCCGCCGGGATGCTTGCCGGGAAATTCCGCTTGCCGCTTTCGATCACGAAAACGAGGCCGAAGCTCGCGACGATTTCGCCGAGGAACTGCCCGGCGCCGCTGCGCGCGTGACGCGAGACCTCCAGCATCGGCATCGCGAACATGAGATGGGTGACAAAGACGCCGGCAACGCCGCCCAGAAGCTGCGCGGCGAGATAGGGGGCGACATCGCGCCCCTGCAGCTCCTGCGCGCTCGCCGCCGCCAGGGTCACGAGCGGGTTCAGATGCGCCCCCGAGATCGGCGCGAAAGCGAGGATAAGGGCGTAGAGCGCCGCGCCGGTAGCGAGCGCATTGGCGAGGAGGGCCAGCGCCGCGTTGCCGGCGGCCAGCCGCTCCGCCATCACGCCGGACCCCACCACGGCGGCAAGCAGGAACGCGGTCCCCACCGCCTCGGCGGCGGCGCGCCGGACGATGTCGGCGCTCGGCGCCGGCGACGCCGCATCACGTCTCGTCTGCGACGATGGCGGGCGTAAGGCCGATTTCATCGAGCCGGCGCTTCAGCGCGAGCCGGTCGAGCTTCGCGACCGGCAGGGCGACAAAGAGCTTGATGCGCTGTTCGAGCGCCGTCAGAGCGGCGCGAAAGGCGGCTTGGCGCTCCACTTCACTCCCAGTCGCCGCCGCCGGGTCCGGCACGCCCCAATGGGCGGTCACCGGATTGCCGGGCCAGACCGGACAGATCTCCCCCGCCGCCTGGTCGCAGACGGTGAAGACGAAATCCATCACGGGCGCGCGCGGAGCGGCGAACTCGTCCCAGCTTTCGCTGCGGAGCCCCGTACGGGGCAGGCCCCGGCGACGCAGCAGCTCCAGCGCCAGGGGATGCACTTCGCCCTTGGGGAAGCTGCCCGCACTGAAGCCGCGAAAGCACCCTTGACCCCAATGATTCACCAGCGACTCCGCGAAGATGCTGCGCGCGGAGTTGCCGGTGCAGAGGAAAAGGACGTTATAAACGCGCTCGCTCACGCCGCGCAGCCGCAGCTCTTGGCTGTGGCCTTCTCAGGCGCGGGCTCGCCGCAGCAGGCGGCCGTCGCGCCGCCGAGCTGCTCGAGCGCTTCGCTCTCGCCATAGACCGTGCTCTCGCCCGAGGTGAGGAAGGTTTCCCACGGCAGGCCTTGCGGATCGGCGATCCATTGCTTTTCCGACTGGGCGTAACAGCAGGTGACGGCACCCGAATCGAGGATGGGACGCTCGGCGCGCTTCAGCCGGTCATAGACTTCGGCGAGCTCCGCTTTGTCCTCGACCTGGATCCCGAGATGCGACAGCCCGGCGCCGCGGCCGCGTTGGGAGATGGCGAAATTGACGCGGGGATCGTCGAGCATCCATTTGGCGTAGTCGGGCTTGAGCACGGTCGGCTCGGTTGCAAACAGCGTCGCGTAGAAGCGAACGGATTGCTCCATATCCTCAACGGCGACGTGGACGTGCAGGCGCTTCATGGCGTACGGCTCCTTCGGTCATGGTTTCGGGGGGTGGTGCGGCGGCGATACCGCAGCGGGCCGAGTCGCCGCCGCAGCAATTCTCGGTGAGATAAGCGACGAGGCCGGTCATCGTGGCGAAATTGGCGGCATAGATGATCGAGCGGCTCGCGCGCCGCGCCGAAACGAGGCGCGCCTGCTTCAGCTGCGCCAAGTGAAAGGAAAGCGTCGGCAAGGGCAGGCCGAGGCGCTCGGCGATCCTGCCGGCCGGCAGCCCCTCCGGTCCGGTCTCGACCAGCAGGCGGTGAATGTCGAGCCGCGTTTCCTGAGCGAGGGCGGCAAGGGCCGTGATGGCAACGTCTTGTTCCATATTTCCAAATATATGGAAATAATTGGCTGCATCAAGCGCGCAAAAGCTCGCGCATAAGGCCGTCGATCGGATGTTCCGCGCCGTCGAGATGGACCCCCGCTTTCGCGGGGCGACAGCTTCAAAAGCAAAATCAATGGGTTCCGTCATTCCCGCGAAAGCGGGAATCCATCCGATCCCCAGGGCAGCGCCTGGGTCGAAGGCGATTTCGTCACGCGCTCCAAGTGCCCCGCCGCGAAAGCCCCAGCCGTCACGATCACGTGACCCGCGTCGACGGACAAATCACTGTTTCGCCACGATTCCATCGAATTGGGGTCGCATTCCGGCAGTCTCTTAAAGGGGCGCGAGACGAATCGGCTCGTCTCCGTTCTTCGCAAGCGGTCATCCCCCCGACCGCATATCAAGACGGCCCCGGCTCCCTCCCCCCGCCGGGGCCGTCGTTTTTGTGGGAAGCCGCTGCCCGCTGATGGCATGATCCCGCCCCGCCATGCCCGCGCCCTCGCCTCAACCGCCGCTCGGCTTTGCCGGCCTCCGGCTCGCCTGCCGCCGCGGCGAGCGGCTGGTCTTCGCCGGGCTCGATTTCGCGCTGCCGCCGGGCGGGGCGCTGCTGCTGACCGGGCCCAATGGCAGCGGCAAGTCGAGCCTGCTGCGGCTGATGGCGGGACTCACCCGACCCGAGGCCGGGCATCTCGTCTGGAACGGCGCGCCCATCGCCGAGGACCCGGCGGCGCATCGCGCCCGCCTCCACTTCATCGGCCATCAGGACGCGGTGAAGCCGGTGCTGACCGTGGCCGAGACCCTCGCCTTCTGGGCCGGGATGCGCGGCGGCGGCGATGTCGCGTCCGGGCTGCAGCGCTTCCGCCTGGCAGCGCTGGCGGCGTGGCCGTGCCGGCTGCTGTCGGCCGGGCAGCGGCGGCGGCTGGCGCTGGCGCGGTGCGTGGCGAGCCCGGCGCCGCTCTGGCTCCTCGACGAGCCCGCCAACGGCCTCGACGCCGAGGCGCTTACCGATCTCCTCGCCGCCATCGCCGAGCACCGGGCGGCGGGCGGTGCGGTCGCGCTGTCAACGCATGCGACACTGCCGCTGGCCGGCGCCGCGGAGCTGTCACTGACGGCATTTGCCCGGCGGGCGGCGTGAGCGCCTTCCGCCGGCTCGTGTTGCGCGATCTGCGCCTGGCGTTCCGGCAAGGCGGCGACGCGGCGATGGTGGTGGGCTTCTTCGTCCTCACCATCGTGCTCTTCCCGTTCGGCGTCGGACCGGAGCCGGCGCTGCTCGCGCGCGTCGCCGCCGGCATTCTCTGGGTGACGGCGCTGCTGGCGGCGTTGCTGTCGCTGGAGCGGCTCTTTCAGGCGGATTGGGAGGATGGCAGCCTCGAAGCGCTGGCGCTGATGCCGCTGCCGCTCGAAGCGCAAGTGCTGGCGAAATGCCTGGCGCATTGGCTGGTCACCGGCCTGCCGCTGGTTTTGGTGGCGCCACTTCTCGGACTGTTGCTGCATCTCGATGCGGCGGGCTATCCCGTGCTGGTGCTGAGCCTGCTGCTGGGCACGCCGAGCCTCAGCCTCGTCGGCGCCATCGGCGCCGGCTTGAGCCTCGGCGCGCGGCGCGGCGGCGTGCTCTTGTCGCTGCTGGTGCTGCCGCTCTATATCCCGATCCTGATCTTCGGCGTCGCGGCGGTCGAGGCGAGCATCGGCGGTTTCGCCGCCCGGCCGCATCTTTTGCTGCTGGGTGCATTCCTCGCCGGCGCCTTGCCGCTGGCGCCGCTCGCAGCGGCCGCGGCGCTGCGCCAGGCCTTGGAGTAGGAGCCTGAGATTGCAGCGATTTCACACGGCGCGGCGGCGGAACTGCGCTAGATCATCATTGCGGTAGATCAAGGCTATCGGCCCCGGAATTCAATATCGACAGCGCCCATGCACCGCTTCGCCAATCCTGCCCGCTTCATGCGCCTCAGCGCGGCGATCTTGCCCTCCACCGCGGCGCTTTCGGTGCTGCTGCTCGGCCTTGGCATCTATCTCGCCCTCTTCGTCGCGCCGCCCGATTACCAGCAGGGCGAGGCGGTGCGCATCATGTATGTGCATGTGCCCGCCGCCTGGCTCGCGAGCCTCGTCTATGCGCTGGTCGCGCTGATGAGCGCCATCGCGCTGATCTGGCGCCACCCGCTCGCCGACATCGCGGCACGGAGCGCGGCGCCGCTCGGCGCGGGTTTCACGCTGCTCTGCCTCGTCACCGGCTCGCTCTGGGGCGCGCGCATGTGGGGTACCTGGTGGGTCTGGGACGCGCGCCTCACCTCGGTGCTGGTGCTGTTCTTCCTCTATCTCGGCTATATCGCGCTGGTGAACGCCTTCGACGATCCCGGCCGCGGCGCGCGCGCCGGCGCCATCCTGGCGCTGGTCGGCGTCGTCAACCTGCCGATCATCAAATTCTCGGTCGATTGGTGGAACACGCTGCATCAGCCGGCGAGCGTCTTCCGCCTCGGCGGGCCGACGATCGCCGCGTCGATGCTCTGGCCGCTGCTGATCATGGCGCTCGGTTATACCCTGCTGTTCGCGACCCTGCTGATGGTGCGCATGCGCACGGCCCTCCTCGCGGCGAAGCTGCGCGCGCTCCGCCTCGCCGAGGTCGAGCGCGAGGCCGCCGGTCTGATGCCGCAGCAGACGGCGCTGTCGTGACCACGGCGGTCATGTCCTACCTCGCGATGGGCGGTTACGCCGCTTATGTCTGGCCGGCCTATGGCGTCACCTTGCTGGTGCTGGGCGGGCTCACGCTCTGGTGTGTCGGCGCTTATCGCCGCCGCCGGCGCGAGCTCGAGCGGCAGCAGCGCGAGAGCGGACGATGACGCGCAAGCGCCGGCGCCTGATCGCCGTGCTCGCCGGCCTCGGCATGCTCGGCCTCGCCACCGGCCTCGTGCTCAGCGCCTTCCGCGACAATCTCGTCTTCTTCTACAGCCCGACCGATCTCAAGGAGAAACCGGTGCCGCGCGGCCGCGAGCTGCGCATCGGCGGCCTCGTCGAAGCGGCCAGCCTCCGCCATGACAGCGACGGCAAGACAGTCGAGTTCCGCGTCACCGACGGCAAGAGCGACGTCCCCGTCACCTATAGCGGCGCGCTGCCCGATCTCTTCCGCGAGGGTCAAGGCGTCGTCGTCGAAGGCAAGCTCGACAATGCCGGCGCATTCCGCGCCGACACCGTGCTTGCCAAGCATGACGAGCGCTACATGCCGCGCGAGGTGGTGGAGGCGCTGAAGAAATCCGGCCATTGGCAGGAGGGCGAGGCGCAACCGGAAGGCCAGGCACAGCGATGATCGTCGAGCTCGGCCATTACGCCCTCATCCTCGCGCTGATGCTGGCGCTGCTGCAATCGACGGTGCCCCTCTTCGGCGCGGCGCGGCGCAATCTCGCCTGGATGACCTTGGGGCGGAGCACGGCGGTGGCGCAGTTCGTGCTCATCACTTTCGCCTTCGCCGCGCTCATCCAGGCCTATGTCACGTCGGATTTCTCGGTCGCCAATGTCGCCGAGAACAGCAGCGTGGAGAAGCCGCTGCTCTATCAGATCACCGGCGTCTGGGGCAACCACGAAGGCTCGATGATCCTCTGGGTGTTCATCCTGTCGCTGTTCGGCGCCGCCGTCGCCTGGTTCGGCAACAACCTGCCGCCGGCGCTGCGCGCGCGCGTCCTGGCGGTGCAAGGGATGATCGGCACCGGGTTCCTGCTCTTCATCCTGCTCACCTCCGACCCGTTCCGGCGGCTGGTGCCGGCGCCGCTCGAAGGGCAAGGCCTCAACCCCGTGCTGCAGGATCCCGGCCTCGCCTTCCATCCGCCTTTCCTCTATCTCGGCTATGTCGGCTTTTCCGTCGCCTTCTCCTTCGCCGTGGCGGCGCTCATCGAAGGCCGCGTCGACGCCGCCTGGGCGCGCTGGGTCAGGCCCTGGACGCTCGCCGCCTGGTGCGCGCTCACCATCGGCATCGCCATGGGCAGCTGGTGGGCCTATTACACGCTGGGCTGGGGCGGCTGGTGGTTCTGGGATCCGGTCGAGAACGCGTCCTTCATGCCCTGGCTCGTCGGCACGGCGCTGCTGCATTCGGCGATCGTCGTCGAAAAGCGCGACGCGCTGAAGAGCTGGACCATCCTGCTCGCCATCATCACCTTCTCGCTCTCGCTCGTCGGCACCTTCCTGGTGCGCTCGGGCGTGCTCACCTCGGTGCACGCCTTCGCCGTCGATCCGGCGCGCGGCAGCTTCATCCTGGTGCTGCTCGTCATCGCCATCGGCGGCTCGCTGGCGCTCTATGCCTGGCGCGCGCCGCAGCTCAAGGGCGGCGGCCTGTTCGCGCCGATCTCGCGCGAGGGCGCGCTGGTGCTCAACAATCTGCTGCTCTGCACCGGCTGCGCCACGGTGTTCCTCGGCACGCTTTATCCGCTCTTCTCCGACGCCATCGGCGGGCCGAAGCTATCGGTGGGCTTTCCCTTCTTCGACCGCACCTTCGTGCCGCTGATGGTGCCGGTGCTGATCGCCGTCGCGGCGGGGCCGCTGCTCGCCTGGAAGCGCGGCGATCTCCGCGGCGCGCTGCAGCGGCTCTGGCTGGCGCTGGCCGGCAGCGGCCTCGTCGTGCTGGCGGGGCTCTATGTGACTTCGGGCGGGCCGGTGCTGGCGGTGCTGGGACTCGGCCTTGCCGCCTGGGTCTTTCTCGGCGCCGCCGTCGAATGGAGCGAGCGCGTGCGGCTCGGCCGCGCGCCGCTCGCCGACAGCATCCGCCGCGCCCGCACCATGCCGCGCGCGGCGCACGGCATGACCCTCGCGCATATCGGTCTCGCCGTCACCGTCGCCGGCATCGCCGCTTCGGCCTGGCAGCAGGAAAGCATCGAGGTGGTGCGGCCCGGTGGAACCGTCGCGCTCGCAGGCTACGTGCTGCGCCTCGACGCGGTCGGCAAGCAGCCGGGACCCAACTTCACCGCCGATCGCGCCGACATCACGGTGAGCCGGAAGGGCGAGACGATCGCCGTCATGCATCCGGAGAAGCGCTTCTTCCCGCTGCAGCAGATGTCGACGAGCATGACCGCGATCCACACCAATCTGCTCGCCGATCTCTATGTCGCGCTCGGCGACAGCGACGGCAAAGGCGGCTGGACGCTGCGCGCCTATTGGAAGCCGCTGGTGCCGTGGATCTGGATCGGCGCGGTGCTCATGGCCGGCGGCGGCATCGTCAGCCTCAGCGACCGGCGCTGGCGCATCGGCATCGCCACCCGCGCCCGTGCGGCGCGCGCAGCGCAGCCGGCGGAGTAGCGCGATGCCGGCGCAAGCGAATGCGGCCTCTACCCCCCTCCCTTCCCTCCCCCTCAAGGGGGGAGGGGTTGTTCTTGATTTGCATCAAGCCAGATCTTCCCCCTCCCCCCTTGAGGGGGAGGGCTGGGGTGGGGGGTGCCGCGTGCACGAAACCGCGCCATGAAGCGCGCGCTCTACCTGCTGCCGGCGATCCTGTTCCTGGTGCTGGCCGGGTATTTCGGGCTGGCGCTGCGCTCGGGGCGCGATCCCTCGCTGCTGCCCTCGGCGCTCATCGACAAGCCGGCGCCGGATTTCACGCTCGTCGGGTTCGACGGCGCGCCGGGGCTGTCGCTGGCGGCGCTCAAGGGGCAAGTGGCGCTGGTCAATTTCTTCGCCTCGTGGTGCGTGCCGTGCCGCGCCGAGCAGCCCTTGCTGATGCGCCTTGCCGATCAGGAGCATGTGCCGGTCTATGGCATCGCCTACAAGGACAAGCCCGCCGATGCCAGGCATTTCCTCGATCAGCTCGGCGATCCCTATCGTCAGATCGGCCTCGATGAAAGCGGCCGCACCGCGATTGATTTCGGCGTCTATGGCGTGCCCGAGACCTATCTCATCGACAAGACCGGACATATCCGCTTCCGCTTCGTCGGACCGATCACCGCCGAGGCGCTGGAGCATGACCTGCTGCCGCGGCTGAAGCGGCTGGGCGCGTCATGAAACGGCTCGCGCTCCTGCTGCTGCTGCTGATGGCGCTTGGCGGCGTGGCGCGCGCGGTCGAGCCGGGCGAGCGCCTTGCCGACCCCGCGCTCGAGGCGCGCGCCCGTGCCATCGGCAGCGAGTTGCGCTGCCTGGTCTGCCAGAACGAATCGATCGAGGACAGCAACGCCGATCTCGCCCATGACCTCCGCGTGCTGCTGCGTCAGCGGATCGCGGCCGGCGACACCGACCAGCAGGCGATCGACTTCATCGTTCAGCGCTACGGGCAGTTCGTGCTGCTGAAACCGCGGCTCGAGCCGGCAACCTATGCGCTGTGGTTCGGACCGCCGGCGGTGCTGGCTCTGGCCGTCATCGCCATCGCGCTCAATCTGCGCCGGCGCCGCGGCCACGCCGAGGCGCGGCCCGCGCCGCTCGACGATGCGGAACGGCAGCGCCTGGCAAAGCTGCTGTCGGAGGAGAGCTGATGCTGCTGGCCGTGGCGCTGGCGGTGATGACGCTCGTCGTCGTCGCGACCGTGGTGCTGCCGCTGATGCGCGGCGCGCGCGCAGCGCCCGAGCGCGGCCAGTTCGATCGCGCCGTCTATCGCGACCAGCTGCGCGAGCTCGAGCGCGACCGGGCGCGCGGGCTCATCGATGCGGGCGAAGCTGCAACCGCGCGGCTTGAGATCGAGCGCCGGCTGCTCGCGACCGAGAGGAGGAGCGAGCCGGCGGCGAGCGGCAGCGGCGGCAGCCCGGTTCTCGCCGTCGCGCTGGCGCTCCTCGTGCCGACGGCGGCGGTTCTCGCCTATCTCGCGCTGGGCTCGCCGGGTGTGCCGGACGCGCCTTACGCCGCGCGCGGCCCGGAGCGTGCGCTCGCCGCCGCCACCGGCCATGCCGATATGGAGAAGACCGCCGATGCGCTCGAAGCGCGGGTGAAGGCCAATCCCGCCAGCGATGCCGACTGGCTGCTGCTGGCGCGCACCGAGGCGGCGCTCGGCCATTGGCAGAAAAGCGCCGACGCCTATCGCCAGGCGATGCGGCTCACCCAGAATCGGCCGGATGTCGCCGCGTCCTATGGCGAGATGCTGGTGATGGCGGCGGACGGCGTGGTGACGCCGCGCGCGCATGACATTCTGGCGGCGGCGCTCACGCGCGATCCCGGCAATGTGGCGGCGCGCTACTATCTGGCGCTCGCCGATGCGCAGGCCGGCCATGCCGAGGCCGCGATCGCGGCCTGGCAGAAGCTCGCCGCCGAGCAGCCCGCCGATTCGCCGATTCGCCGCGATCTCGAAGCGCGCATCGCCGAAGCCGCCGAGAGTGCCGGGCTGCCTGCCCCCGCGCTGGCCGCGCCGGCCGCCGGCCCCAGCGCCGAGCAGATGGAGGAGGCGGCGAAGATGACGCCCGAGGCGCGCGCGCAGATGATCCGCGGCATGGTGGCGGGGCTCGCGGCCAAGCTCGAGGCTGCACCCGACGATCTCGACGGCTGGCTGCGCCTTGGCCGCGCCTATGGCGTGCTCGGCGAGCATGACAAGGCGGCCGACGCTTACGAGCATGCGCTTCGTTTGAAGCCCGACGATCCGCAGATCATGATCGCCGAAGCCGAGGTGCTGCTGCCCGATCAGAAACCGGAAACGCCGGTGCCGGAGCGCGCCGTGAGCTTGCTGCGACGGGTCGATGCGCTCGACCCGAAACAGCCGGCGGCGCTCTGGTATCTCGGCCTCGCCGCGGCGCAGCAGCGCGATTTTGCCGCGGCGAGCGGCTATTGGCAGCGCCTGTTGCCGCTGCTGCCGCCGGAGAGCCAGCAGCATGAGGCGGTGGCTGCGGCGATCGAGGCGCTGAGGGGGAAGTGACCAGGGGTTTCCTGTCGGTTGCCTCACGCGCCGAATGGGCGTAGGGTCGCGCGCTGCGGCAACGAGACAAGAAACGCCTGAACCATGAAGCTGCCCGGTGCCCGCCCGAGCGTCGCCCGTTACGACTTCCGCGCCGATCCCGTGCTTTGTGCCATGCTCGATTACTGGGAGCAGCGGCGCGGCGATCGCGCGATGCCGTGCCGGCGCGACATCGACCCGACCGAATTGCGTCAGGTGCTGCCCCATCTCCAGATCACCGAGGTGATCGAGGGCGGCGCCCGTTTCCGCTACCGCCTGGTCGGAACCGCGATCGTCGAGGCGTTCGGCGCCGAGTTCACCGGCAAATATATCGATGAGCTGGTCTCGGGCGAGCGCGACAGCTTCGTGCATGCCTGCTACCGTGCGGTCTGCGCGGCGCGGCGGCCGGCCTTCGTGCGCAGCAAATACATCACCACCAAGACGATCGAGCTCACCGCCAACCGTGTGCTGGCGCCGCTGTCGGATGACGGGGTCGAGGTAAACCAGATCCTCGGCGCTCTCACCTTCGAGTTTACGCGGCCTTTTACCACCGCAATCGGTCACCAGGCCCAGATCGACCTGTCCGCCAGCTACGCCGAGATCCTGCACGAGGGGACGCCCCCGAAAGCGCCGCCGCTGCGCTGAGCGCAGCGGCGCGGCCGGCGGTGACACTTTCTGGCAAGAGCAGCGTTTGTTGAGCGTCGATACGCTCCGGTGGGGCGAGAAAGCACCATGACGCGCATACTGCTCGTGGAAGATGACCCCGATGTGCGGCCGTTACTGGAGCACATCCTGATCAGCAGCGGCTTTTCGGTCACCGCAGTAGAGAGCGTTTCGGGCGCGATCTCCCTGATAAGTTCGCAGCCCTACGATCTCGTCGTCACCGACGTCAATCTGCCGGATGGCAGCGGATTGGGCGTCGCCGATCGGGCCAGCGAAGCGGGCGTCAAATCGCTCGTCGTCACCGGCCATGGCCTCAGCCTCGCGCCGGGCAGTCTTGCCGCCTATGACTATCTGCTGAAGCCGCTGCGCGTCGATGAACTGCTGACGGCGATCCGGCGCTGCCTCGCGCGCACCGAGACGACGTCCGTCTCCCGAATCGTCCGCTTTCCGACATCGGAGTAGCACCGCCGCGTCGGGCGAGCCGCTCAGCGCGTCTCGGTCGGCGCCCCTGCAGCGACGCGTTTTGCCAGCTCCTCGGCGACGAGCTCCTTCTTCGAAAGCTTGCCCACCGGTGTCTTGGGCAAGCTCGCGCGAAACTCGATCTCGCCCGGCATCTCGTAGCGGGCGAGCTTGTCGGCGAGGAAAGCCTTGAGCGCGTCGAGGCTGAACTCCTCGGCGCCCGGCTTCAAAGCAATGAACGCCTTCGCCGATTGGCCGCGATAGGCATCGGGTACGCCGATCACCGTCACCTCGGCAACGGCGGGATGCTCGTAGATCGCCTCCTCGATATTGCGCGGGAAAACGTTGAAGCCGCCCGACAGGATCATGTCCTTCTTGCGGTCGACGAGGGTGACGTAACCTTCCTTGTCGATGAAGCCGATATCGCCGGTATGGAAGCGGCCGCCGCGAAACGCCTCGGCGGTCACCTCCGGCTTCTTCCAGTAGCCTTTCATCACCGACGGGCCGCGGAAGCAGATCTCGCCCTTCTGGCCCGCCGGCAACACCGTCATGCCGGTCTCGAGATCGACCACCTCGATGATGGTCTGCGGCGCCGGCAACCCCACCGTGCCGGGCCGCGGCGCACCCATCGCCTGCATGGTGCCGAGCGGCGCCGTCTCGGTGAGGCCATACCCCTCCGACGGCGTGATGCCGGTGAGCTGCTGGAAGCGGCTCAGCACCTCGACCGGCAGCGGCGCGCCGCCCGAGACGCAGGTCTTGAGCGAGGACAGGTCGAACTCGGCGATCTTGGGATGGTTCACCATCGCCGTGAACATCGTCGGCACGCCGGCGAAGAAGGTGATCTTCTTGCGCGCGATGTCCTGTAACACGCGCTCGGCATCGAAGCGGATATGCATCACCATCTCGGTGCCTTTGGCGATCGACAGCAGCAGGATGAAGGAGAGCCCGTAGATGTGGAAGAGCGGGAGAACGACCAAAGCCTTCTCTTCTCCCGCCACGATTTCTCCGGCCCAGCGGTCCCGCGCCGCAATGACCGCACAGAAATTCGCATGCGTCAGCATGGCGCCTTTGGGATCGCCCGTGGTGCCGCCGGTGTATTGCAGGACCGCGACATCCTCATCGAGCGGCCCATGCGGATGGCGTGCATAGTCTCCGTCATTGGCGATGAGCTGCGCGAAATCGATCTCGCGTCCGGGCCCTGCGATGCGCTCGGCGGCAGGGCCGAACGCGGCGCGCACCGCCGGCGCCGGCAGAAAATCCTCGAGCGCGCAGACCACGATGGCATCGAGCCCGGCGCGGCGCTTGAGCGCGGCGACCTGCGGATAGAGCATGGGCAGGCCCAAAGTGACCATGATCCGCGCCTCGCTGTCGGCGCGTTGATACTGCAGCTCGCGCGGCGCCGCCAACGGGCTGAAATTGACGACGCGGCCGCCGGCCATCAGCACGGCGAAGAAGCAGACCGCGTAATGCGGCGTGTTCGGCAGGTGGAGACCGACATGGACACCCGGCCCGACGCCGAGCGCCTGGAAGCCCTTGGCGGCGCGCCTGGCGAGATCGTGCAGCTCGCGGAAGCTGAGCCGCCGGTCGTAGAAGTCGATCGCGGTGCGGTCGCCCCATTGCGCCGCGGCGCTCGCGAGGAGGCTCTCGATCGGCACCGGCGCGGGCAGCCTCTCGCCCCAGGAGACGCCCGGCGGGTAAGACTTTTCCCAGAGATGCGCCATCGCCCAACCCTCCCTGCCGCGGCTTTAGGCTTAGGTGCCACGGCCTAATTCGGCGATGGATATAGGCTTTGCTTGGCGCTCGCGCGAGTCCTCGGTGTGCGCGCCGGGGTCAGGGCCGGATCACGGTCATCCTGAAGGGACCGCCATGGGCGGCGGCATGCGCGACGGCCTCGTTCGCATCGTCCAACGCGAATGTCGTGACGTCCAAACCATCGAGGCTCAGAAGACCGGCGCGGATCAGGCCAACCAAGCGGTTGCAGGCTTCCCGCGGGCACATCCATACGCCATGGATGGTGATGCAGTTTCGCATGATCCAGGGGTAAGGCAATTCGAGGCCGGCGCCTCCGAGCATGCCGACGCCGCCCATCAGCACCACGCGCCCATAGGGCCGTACGGTCATGACGGCAGCCCGCACCGCCGTCGCCGGCGCCGAGGGCGGCAGAATATCGAGCACGCAGTCGATCGGACCGGGCGCCGCTCGCTTCATGCGCTCGCGATCCTCGGCCTCGTTGCCGCAGAGCTTCACCGTGCGAAGGCGGGGACCGAAACGGCGCGCGAGATCGGCCAGCACCGCTTCGTTCCGACCCGGTGCGATGACGCAGCCCGCGCCCATCGCCAGCGCCACGGCGACGGCAGCACTGCCGAAATTTCCCGTGGCGCCGCTGACCAAGACGATTTCTCCGGCTTGCAGAGGCGCCGCGAGAAAACCGCCATAGGGCACGAGCATCGTGCCCAGCGCGCACCAGCGCGCCGCATCCGCTTCCTCGAGCGCGCCGATGCCGATGGCGTTCTCTGTCGGCACGCGCATCCGCTCGGCGAAGGAGCCGTGGCGGAAATGCTGCTGCAGGCGCAGGCCGCCTTCGCCGCGAGCGCTCCAGCCTTGCAGCGTGATGTCGGGCGACAGCGCGTCGTCGCGCGACCTTACGGTCGGATCGCAGAAGACCCAATCGCCGGCGACGAGATGGGTTGCGTCGGGTCCCACCGCGCGCACACGGCCGATCCCGCCGACGCCCGGCACCACCGGCAGCTCGAGCAGATATTTCCGCGCGCCGCTGAAGACCTCGTTCGCGTAGGAGAGGACGCCGGCCGCAACGACATCGACGATGACCTCGCCCGTGCCCAGGACCGGGTCGGGCAAGGTTTCGATGGCAAGGGGAGAGCCGAACGCCTTCAGGATTGCCGCTTTCATGGTCATTCCTCGTGCTTGAAGGAACCATCCTCGCAGGCTTCACGGGCCGCATTCAGGCCTGGTATTATCCTAGGATTGTATAGACCCACCGCGGCGGAGAGGAAGGCCATGGCGGATGCGAGTCGGAGCGAGCTCGGCGATTTCCTGCGCTCGCGGCGAGAACGGCTGAGCCCCGCAGCGGTGGGGCTCGCGAATGGGAGACGGCGCCGGACCCCGGGCCTGCGGCGCGAGGAGGTGGCCGAGCTCGCGGGCATCGGCGTCGATTGGTATATCCGGCTGGAGCAGGGACGCACCGTCAGCCCGTCCGTCACCACGATCGACGCGCTGGCGCGCGCGCTGCGCCTCAACAGCGTCGAACATGCGCATTTGCGAGCGCTGACGCGGAACGCCGATCGCCGCCCCTTCGCGCGCGAGAGCGTCCCCGACACGATCCGGCGCCTGGTCGAAAGCCTCAATCATCCGGCCTATGTCACCGGGCGCCGTTGGGACATTCTGGCGTGGAATGCCGCGGCGGCAGAGATCCTCGCCTTCGACCGCCTCGCCGAAGAGGATCGCAACATCCTCGTCTGCATCCTGACCAAACCGGAGACGCGACGCCTCTTCGGCGCGGCCTGGACCGATGAGGCGAAACGCGTGGTGGCGAAATTTCGCGCGACCCATGATCTTTGGGCCGGCGATCCGGCGTTTCTCGACCTCTTGGACCGCCTGCGGCGCGGCTGCCCCGAATTTGCGATCTGGTGGGAGGCGCACGATATCGGCAGCGCGGCCGCCGGCCGCAAATTGCTGCGCCATCCCAAGAAGGGGCTGCTGCGCTTCGAGTATGCGAGCTTTCAGGCCAATGACGATCCGGCGCTGCAGCTCGTCATCTATGTGCCGGTCTGAGGCGAGTGCGCCCGCTAAGCCTGCTTCCTCACATAGCCGTAACGCAGGTTGCTGCGACCGGGGCCGGTGCGCTCATCGGCCGCCTTCATCGCGGCAAAACGATCGGTGGCAAGATCGGCGTGCCTCTCATAGCGATAGAGCCGCTCCGAATTGCCGCTGAAGATCGCGGTTTTCACCGCGCCATCGGCGGGCCCGAGCGGCTTGAAGCCGTGCTGCTTCTGCATGTCCTCGGGGATCTCGAGCCGGCGCAGCCCTTCGATCTGCCATTGCGGCGAGCCGGTCCAGACGGCATCGGTGCCCCAGATGACATGATCGGCGCCGAGCCCGGTCACCAGCGTCCCCATCAGCGCCGCGGCCAGGCGCGGCTGCACCACCGTCGAGAAGGCGAAGAGCTGGCCCAGATCGCCATAGACGTTGGTGACGCCATATTTCGCCGGGATGTCGGCGAGATCGCTGACCCAGGAAATGCGGCCGGTCTCGTCCCATTCCCGCATCGCATCGGCGGGGCTGCCGCCGACATGGCGATAGCCGGAGTGATAAATGATGAAGTTGAGCTGCGGCCAATCCCTGGCCGCTTTGCCGACATCGCTGACATCGACATAGGGGCGCAAGCCCGGGAATTGCTTCTCGACCGACGGCGCGAACAGCCCCTTGTGGATGCAGACATTGACGATGCCCGCCTTCACGAATTTCTCATAGGCGGGATAGACCAGCTTTTCGTCGTCGAGGCGCCAGGGATGGCGCGACAGGTCCTTGTGGGTGTTGTCGCCGATGGTGTAGCCCTTCCACGAATCGGGCTTGTAGACCTCGATCGCCTTGTCGATGCCTTCCATCCAGCCGGGATAGCCCGGGGTGATGGTGTAATGCGCCAGCATCCGCCGCGTGCCGGCCTCGCGATTGACGCGGGCGCGCGTCGCGAACACCTGGTCCTGCGTCAAAAACCAGTCCTCCGACACTTCCGACGGCGCGTTGGTGAGAAGCGCCACCTTGGTGTCGCTGTCGACGAAGATTTCCTTGACGTAGTTGGCGTATTTGAGGTCGTCGATGGTCTGCGGCTTATCGCCGATCTCGCGGTTCCAGCCCGCCTTGCCCACCGCTTCGCGCATCGCGACGAAGCCCATGAGCCGCGTGTCGTCGCGCAGGAAATGCGTGTGCGCATCGAAGACGAATTGCGACGCGAGCGCTGCCGCGCGCGCATCGGCGAGCTCGGGCGTCGCCGCTTCCGCCTCGCTCGCGCCAAAAAGCGGCCCATAGACCTGGTTCATGGCGACGAAAGAGGCGGCCATGCCGGCCGCGGTCTGGAAGAAGCGCCGCCGTGTGAGACCCTGCTTGCGCGCGAGACGGTCGGCCATCGTCAGGAGACGCGCCTCGACCTCCTTCTGCTCGGCGCTTTGCGGCGCGGGAAAATATTCGTCGCTCGCCACCACCTGCGTCGGGATCGGCGAGGCCAGCGCCGCCTCTTCGGCCGGCGCCAATTGCGCCAGCTCTTCCGCGCTCAGGAGATTCATCCGTTTCCTCCGCCCCGGTCGTTTTCGTTCACACGTCGGCGCGCGGCGGCATGTCGAGGAAACCATGCACGGTGTGCCAGAACTGCGCGCGATTGAGGCCCAGCGCGATCGCATGCGCCGCTCCGGGGAGCAACGCGAATTGCCGATCCGGATTGGGCAGCCGGTCGAAGAAGCCGAGCACGTCCTCGAGGCTGGCGATGCCGTCATACTCGCCGCGCACGATCAGCACCGGCGAGTGCACCCGGGTGGGATCGACCACCGGCAGATTGGCGGTCATGTCGAGATAGGTCCCGGTCGGCACGCTGTCGCCGAATTTGAGCTCGGCATCGGCGAGCGCTTCGGGAACGCGCGGATCCGAAGTGCCCGGCTTGTCGCGCGTGAAGATGCTGCGGATCATCGCACGGTCGCGCTTGCGCCGGTTATGCGTGCGGAAATATTCGACATCCTCCGCGCGCTTCTTCAAGGTCGGCGAGCCCTTCCCGGTCCAGACGAAGGATTCGAGCACCAGGCGGTCGACGCGGCCGGGCTCCGCCATGGCGAAGGCGCCGGCGCGCAGCGCGCCGGAGGATTCACCGAGGAAGTGGAATTTCTGCTGACCGGTGGCGCGCGCCACCACCTCGGTGCCGGCCTTCAGATCCTCGACGCCGCTTTTGATGTCGGAATTTCCCGCGGTCACGGTCGAATGGCCATAGCCCTCGAAATCCATGGTCCAGACGTCGTAGCCCAATCGCGCGAAGACGTTCATCATCGAATATTCGCCCGCGCCCGGCACGGTGAGGTCGAAACTCGACCGCGCCGAGATCGAGGAGCCATGCACCAGGAACAGCACCGGCGCGGACCTCTCGCCGGATTGCGGCGCATGCAGCCGCTTGCGGTAGAGCCAGAGACGGACGGGGCCCTTCGTGGCCCAGTATTCGGCGCTCCAGAACGCGTCGGCATCCGTGCCCGCGGGCACCGCATCCGCCGCAAGGCTCCTGCCGCTGACCAGTGCCGCCCCGATGACGCCGCCCGCCGCCACCACGGCGCGCCGCGTCGGTGCCGCCCTTTTGGTCGTCATTCCGCCCTCCTCCCGCTTCTCTCGGCGGGATCATGACTCCATGCCATGGCAAAGGGAATGAGGGATCGCCAATAGCCTGAGCCGAGAACCCTCTCAGCCCGGCGACGAGCCTCCGGCACGGCTTTGCGCCTCGCGGTCGAGCAGCGCGGCAAGATCGCGCCAGCCATAGCCCACCGCTTCGACGGGCTCACCGCCGAGCGGGATCGAGCGGTGCAGCACCAGCTTGCCGCCGAGCCGCTCGTAGAAGAAGCGCGCCGGGTTGGCGCGCACCACCCAGATCAGGGCCGAGCGGTGGCCGCAATGCAGCAGCCGCGCGAACAGCGCCAGCAGCAATTGCCGGCCGAGACCCGCGCCCTGCGCGTCGGGCGCGACATAGAGCGTATAGACCTCGCCGGCGAAGCCGAAGCCAGGATCGCGCTGCGGCCCGCAATTGCCGAAGCCGCGGATTCGCGGCGCGGCGGCGCCGCGCTCGGCGACATAGACATCGCCCGGACGGTGGCGCAGGAAGCCCGCCCAAGAGGCGGTCTGGCGCTGCTCGGACATGTTGAGCAGCACACGGTCGGGCAACATGCCGGCATAGGTCGAGCGCCAAGTCTCGACCTCGATGCGGCCGATGGCGCGCGCATCGGCGAGCCGAGCCTGACGGATGGTGGTGCTGCCCTCTTCTGCCACGGATGACATCATAATATGACGGCGGCCAAGTTGCGACCGCGTCGGTGCCGCAGGTCTGGCCGGACCCGCCGCGAGCCGCTACACTTTTTTGCCATGGGCGATCCCTATTTCGAGCGGCTCGGCCGCTACAATGCCTGGGCCAATGAGCGGCTTTACGACGCCTGCGGCCAGCTCGCGGAGGCCGAGCTCAAGGCGCCCCGGCGCGCCTTCTTCGGCTCGATCCTGGCGACGCTCAACCACATTCTGGTCGGCGACCGCATCTGGATGAGCCGGCTGGCCGGCGGCACGCTGGTTCTGCCGCTCAACAAGATCCTGCACGGGGAGCTCGCGGCCTTGCGCGCGGCGCGGCGCCAGCAGGACAAGCTCCTGATCGAGCTCGTCGGCGGCATCGCGGCGAATCGGCTCGACGAGCCGCTGCGCTACCAGAACACCAAGGGCGAGGGCTTCGCCACGCCTTATCGCCTGGTGCTGGGCCATCTCTTCAATCACCAGACGCATCATCGCGGGCAGGTCCACGATATGCTGAGCCAGACCGCGGTCCCGCCGCCCGAGCTCGATCTCATCTTTTTCGTGCGGCAGGAGCCAAGCTGACGCCCGACTCGGCCGCGGCCGCGCGCCCGATCAGCGCGCCGGCATGATCTGCCACGGCACCGGACAAGACGGGACATAGGGGTAGTAGGACCGTGCCGGCGGGCAATAGTACCAAGCGGGTGCGCCCGGGGCCGCGTAGGCCGGCACATAGGGATTGGGGTAAGGATAGACCGGGCTCGGATAGAAGTAATAATCCGCGCCGACGAGCCACCACCAGCCAAGGCGCCCGCCATGCCAGCCGTGATACCAGTGGCCGCCGCGCCAGCGACCAAAATCGTGATCGTCGAAATGGTGGATGTCATTGTCATGCCAGCCGCCGCCATGCCAATCGCCGCGCTGCGCCTGGGCCGGCGGTGCAGCGCCGAGCAGCGAGCCCGCGCCGGCAAGCATCAGTGCCGCAGCGGCAATAAGGCCGAATTTACGCCGTGCCATAATTACCTCCAGTGATGCCAGCCGCAGCAGCCGACGCCGACGCCGACGGCAACCGGAGGCCCGTAATAATAGGGGGCCGGCGCATAGGCGTAGCCCGGTGCATAGCCATAGCCATAAGCCGGCGGCGGCGGGGCATAAACGCATCCCCCGAGCACGGCGAGTACAGCGGCGACAGCGCCCCAACGAACAAGCTTGCCCATCTCAGCACCTCCAGCGGTTCGAGAATGGTCACTCTTGTAATAAGGCGGCGGGCCGCCGCTCATCCCCGGAGATGAATTATCTGTAATCCGGCCACCCCTGGCCGGAATGCCGGCGCATCGATGGACGCGAACGGCGCTCGGCCGCTCAGCGGATCGTAACGACGACCTTGCCGGTCGATTTGCGCGATTTGAGCAATCCCAACGCGTCGGCAACGCGCTCGAGCGGCACGCGGTGCGAGATATGCGGCTTCAGCTTGCCCTCTTCGAACCAGCGGAAGAGCTGCCGAAAGGACTCGCCGAGAAGATGCGGCTTGTAGCGGCGATAAGAGCCCCAGAAGAAGCCGATCACGTCGATATTCTTGACCAGCACCAAATTCGCCGGGATTTGTGGAATCCGCCCGGCCGCGAAGCCGATGACGATGATGCGGCCCTCCCAGGCGACCGAGCGCAGGCTCTGATCGAAGGCATCGCCGCCGACGGGATCGTACACCACATCGACGCCGCGGCCGCCGGTGATCGCCTTGACGCGCTCGCGCAGATCCTCGCGCGTGTAGTCGATGAGATGATCGGCGCCGGCGCGCTCGGCGATGGCAAGCTTCTCGGCGCCGCCGGCCGCCGCGATGACGCGTGCCCCCATGGCCTTGGCGATCTCGACAGCGGTGAGCCCGACGCCGCCCGAGGCGCCCAGCACCAGAACGGTTTCGCCGGGCTGCAGCCGGGCGCGCCACAGAAAGGCGCCATGCGACGTGCTGTAGGCCACGGGAAATCCGGCGGCGGTGACGAAATCCATGCTGTCGGGAATGCGTTGGACGATCTCGGCTTCGGTCACCACCTCCTCGGCAAAGCCGCCGCGTCCGACCGAGGCGAGCACGCGGTCGCCGGGCTTCAGATGGGTGACGCCGCGTCCGACCTCGCGCACCACGCCGCCCACTTCCATGCCGGGGATGAACGGAAGCGGCGCACGATCCTGATACTGCCCGGCGATCAGCAGGATATCGGCGAAGTTGACACCCGCCGCATGGATCTCGATGCGCACGCCGCCATCACCGAGCGGCGGCGACGGCACCTCCTCCACCACGAGCTTCTCGGGTCCGCCCAGCTCCTTGCACAGCACCGCCCGCATCTTCGCCCTCCCTGGTGAGCGCCCGTAGCTCTAGCGAGTTTTGCATGGCCGGTCACTTGGTCAGTCGTCAGTTATCAGTCCGGGGGTCACCGAACTGAAAACTGACGACTGAGAACTGAAGACTCCCTTGGCATCGTCGCGCTGCATCGTTATGGTTGCGGCATGCAACGTTTCGCGCTTTCACTCCTCTTCTTCGGCCTCGCGATCGGCCCGGTGTCGGCTGCACCAAAAGCGCCGCCGAAGCAACAGAATCCCGCGCAGCACAAGGTGCAAGCGCCGGGGCAGAACATCAACAAGCTCGGCGATTCGCAGGGCTGGGTGTCCTATACCGACATGGCGAGGAATGCGAAGATCTGCTATCTCATCGGCAAGCCTGAGAAGAGCGAGCCCGCCACGGCCAAGCGCGGCCCCATCTTCGCCAGCGTCACGCATCGACCGAGCGAAAAGCGCCTCAACGAGGTGAGCTTCACCTCAGGCTATCTGTTCAAGGAAGGCTCGGAGGCCGAGCTCTCGATCGACGGCAAGAAATTCTCGCTCTTCACCAACAAGGACGGCGCCTGGACGCGCGACGCGGCGACCGACAAGGCCGTGGTGGAAGCGCTCGCCAAGGGCAAGCAGGCGATCATCAAAGGCACCTCGGCGCGCGGCACGGCGACCACCGATACCTACTCGCTTGCCGGCTTCACCCAAGCGCTCGACGCCATCGACAAGGCGTGCGGAGTGAAGCACTAACCCCTGTCGACTACGCGAAGACCCGGCGCAGCAGCGCCGCCGATTGCGCGATGGCGCGGTCGGCCGCCGAGATCGCGCCGCCCATGGTCAAGAAGCCGTGGATCATGCCGGGATAGAGATGAAAGCTCGCCTCGGTGCCGGCGGCGCTCAGCGCCTCCGCGTAATCGCGGCTTTCATCGCGCAGCGGATCGCATTCGCCGACGATGACGATGGCGGGCGGCAAGCCGCGATGATCGGGCGCCAGAATGGGCGAGGCGCGCCAGTCGCCATGGGCGGTCGGGGGGACATAGTTGCCGCCGAACCATGCGATCGATTCCCGGGTAAGCAGGAAGCCC
Source organism: Allostellaceae bacterium (assembly GCA_035509275.1). Taxonomy (GTDB): domain Bacteria; phylum Pseudomonadota; class Alphaproteobacteria; order ATCC43930; family CGMCC-115725; genus DAHUYF01. The sequence goes on from DATJLU010000030.1 coordinate 33,683, forward strand.
TCGGCGTAGTCGTCGCGCGACGGCCGCTCCCGGGTGAAGTCCGTCGCGGGATAGACGAGAATTTGTGCCTTGAGCGGGAGGCCGGCATCGCGCGCCATGAGCGCCGCCACCGCCGCGAGATTGCCGCCGGCGCTGTCGCCGCCGACCGCGATACGGCTGCTGTCGATGCCGAGCGCAGCGCCTTCGGCCGCGAGGAAGCGCAGCGCGGCAAAGCAATCATCGACCGCGGCAGGAAACCGGTTCTCGGGTGCCAGACGATAATCGACGGCGAGCACGGCGCAGTGCGCGGCGCTGGCGAGCTGACGGCAGGCCGGATCGTGCGTGTCGAGATCGCCGATGCACCAGCCGCCGCCGTGAAAGAACGCCAGCACCGGCAGCGGCGCGGGGCCGGCGTCGCGCGGCAGGAAGAGCCGAGCGCCGATCGCGCCGGCAGAGCCGGGCAGATCGAGGTCACGGGCGCCGACCGGCCACTCTCCGGCTTTGCGCGTGCGCCGGCACAGCTCGACGAATTGCGCCCGCGCCAGGGGCGGGGTGATCTCGCTATAGGGAATGCGTCCGGCCAGCGCGATCAGCTCGAGCAGCGCCTTGGCCTGCGGGTCGAGGGCGACGGTAGCGGGATCGAGAGCCATGGCCTGCCCTGCCGAACGTCGAAGGTCAGACGAGCTTGCTCGGCCGGACCGTCCGACGCAACCCTAAAGCGTCGCCATCCTTTTCCTTTGCGCCTATTCCCGCCCGCTCCTATATCTTGCGCCATCATGGACGGCACATCCCCCGCGTCCGAGAGCCGCAAGGACCTCGTCGGGCTTTCCCGCGCGGCGCTTCAAGCCGAGATGGCGGCGATGGGCGCCGAGCCCTTCCGTGCGCGCCAGCTCTGGCACTGGATCTACAATCGTGGCGCCACCGATTTCGCGGCGATGACCACGCTGTCGAAGGGGTTCCGCGCCGCGCTTGCCGAGCGCTATGTCGTCGGCCGCCCCGGTGTCGCGCGTGCGCTTACCTCGGTCGACGGGACGCGAAAATGGCTGTTGCGCTTCGCCGACGGCCAGGAAGCGGAATGCGTCCACATCCCTGAGGAAGATCGCGGCACGCTCTGCATCTCCTCGCAGGTCGGCTGCACGCTCACCTGCAGCTTTTGCCACACGGGCACGCAGCGCCTGGTGCGCAACCTCGGCGCCGCGGAGATCGTCGGCCAGGTGATGCTGGCGCGCGACGCGCTCGGCGAATGGCCCTCGCCGCAGGACGACCGGCAGCTCACCAATATCGTTCTGATGGGAATGGGCGAGCCGCTGTTCAACTACGAGAACGTCGCCGCGGGGCTGAAGATCATCATGGACCATGAGGGGCTGTCGCTGTCGCGGCGCAAAATCACCCTGTCGACCTCGGGCGTCGTGCCGATGATCCGGCGCTGCGGCGAGGAACTCGCCGTCAACCTTGCGATCTCGCTGCATGCGGTCACCGATGAGCTGCGCGACGAGCTGGTCCCGATCAACCGCAAATACCCGCTGGCGGAACTGCTCGACGCCTGCCGCTCCTATCCCGGCGCCAGCAATGCGCGGCGCATCACCTTCGAGTATGTGATGCTGAACGGCATCAATGACAGCCCGGCCGAGGCGCGGCAGCTGGTTCGCCTCCTCGCCGGCATTCCCGCCAAGGTCAATCTCATCCCTTTCAATCCCTGGCCGGGTGCGCCTTACGAGCGCTCGCGCGATGCGGCAATCCGGGAATTCGCCGATATCGTCAATGCCGCCGGCTATTCCTCGCCCGTGCGCACGCCGCGCGGCGAGGATATCATGGCCGCGTGCGGCCAGCTCAAATCCGACAGCGTCCGGAAGCGCCGAGGCGAGCACTCGGCGAAACCGGTAGCGGCCGAGGCACCGTGAGCGACGCGAAATTGTCACGCCATGAAAAAAGTTCGGGAAGGAATCTAACGTCCTGACCATCTGCGCGTTAGCCAAGCGCGTCTAGGTGCAAAAGGAGACTGCCGGGCGCAGCGCCGGGCGGTCCGGCCAAAAGGAGGCTCGAGATGCGCGTCAGAAGCCTGCGTAACGCCTCGTTCTTGCTGATCAGCGCGCCGCTGCTGCTCGCTGCCTGCGCGAGCACGTCCTCGGTCGAGTCGGCACAGAACACCGCCAACGAAGCCAAGGCGGAAGCCGACCGGGCGATGCAGACGGCACAGCAGGCGCTTACTGCCGCGCAGCAGGCGCAGCAGCAAGCGCAAGCGGCCGATCAGCGCGCGAGTACGATGTACAATCGCTCTCTGAAGAAGTGAGCGACGGAGGCGCGGCCGCTCTGACAAAGCGCGGCGCGCGCCGGCGGTCTGTGCGAGGCGGCTGGCTCGCGCCGGCCGTCCTCGCTCTGGCGCTTGCGCCGCAGGCGCAAGCGGTGGAGTTTGTCCTGCTTCCGGACGAGACCGCCGTCGGTACGGTCGAGACGACCACTGTGCGCCAGGGCGAGACGCTGCTCGACATCGCGCGCCAGCACGATGTGGGCTATGCTGAGATCGTCACCGCCAATCCGGGCCTCGATCCCTGGATTCCGCCCAGCGGCAGCAGCGTGGTCCTGCCGTTACGCTTTCTGCTCCCCGACGTGCCGCGGCGCGGCATCGTCGTCAACCTCGCCGAGCGGCGCCTCTTCTACTTTCCGCGGCAGGGTGGCATGGTCGAAACCTATCCGATCGGCGTCGGCGTAGACGGCCGCGATACGCCGAAGGGGGTGAGCCGCGTCACCGCCAAAGAGACCGATCCCGTCTGGTATCCGCCGCCCTCGATCCGCGCCGAGGAACCGGAGTTGCCGCGCGTTGTCCCGGCCGGCCCGTCGAACCCGCTCGGCCAATATGCGCTGCGGCTCGGCTGGCCGAATTATCTTATCCACGGCACCGACAAGCCCGATGGCGTCGGCCGCAATGTCAGCCATGGCTGCCTGCATCTCTACCCGGAGGACATCGCCCGGCTTTACCGCGAGGTGCCGATCGGCACGCCGGTCCGGGTGATCAGCGAGCCGGTGCTGGCGGCGTGGTCGGGAGGCGCGCTCTATCTCCAGGCCTATCTCGACAAGGATCAGGTCGACGCGCTCGATGACGGCAAGGAGATACCCGTGCGCCCGCCGTCGGACCTCGTTGCCCGCATCGCTGGCGCCGCGGGCAACGCGGAAAGTCGCGTCGACTGGCCTTCGGTCGAGCGCGCCGGAAAGGAGCGCAACGGCCTCCCGGTGGAGATCATCCCGCCGAAGGGCCCATAAAAGAACGGCCCGGCTGATCGCCGGGCCGTCCCTGCCGCGCTTCGTCTCGACGCTATTTGCTCGCGACGATCGTGCCGAAGAGCTCCCAAGTCTGGCCCTTGAACTTGGCGAGCTGTTCCTGCTTGATCGGATACCAGTCGGTCGGGCTGGTATTGATGGTGATGCCGGGCAGCAGCATCGGCAGCGCCAGGTTATGAAGACTGGCCGCCTGCTTCATCACGTTTTCGCGCGTGAGATCGTTGCCGCACTGCTTCAGCACGTGCACCATGGTCATGGCTACGCTGTAGCCATAGACGTTGAACCCGTCCTTCTTGTCGCCGCTCGGGTAGTACTTGTTCATCCAGGCGAGCCAAGCCTTGTAGCCGGGATCGTTCTCCCACTTGGGATCGGTCGGGTCCTTCAGGTACTCGACGGTGATAAGGTCCTGCGAGGCATCGAGTCCCGCCGGGGTCAGCACCGCGCCCACCGAATTCGACACCGAGTTCAGGAATTGCAGCGGCTTCCAGCCGATGTCATGCGCCTTGCGAATCGCCTGCGCGGCGAATTTTGGCGTGGTGACGTTGAAGAAGACGTCGGCGCCGGACGCCTGCAAGGTGATGACCTGCGAATCGACGGTGGGATCGGTGGTCTCGTAGCTCGCCTCTTTGACGATCATCGTCTTGGCCTTGGCACCGAGACCGTCGGTGAAGCCCTTGACGTAGTCCTTGCCGTAATCGTCGTCCTGATAAAGGATGCCGACCTTGGCGTTGGGCATGTGCTCCAAGAGATAGCGGGCGTAGATATGGCCTTCGGTCTGGTAGGCCGGCTGCCAGCCCATGGTCCACGGAAACTCTTTGGGGTTGCCCCATTTGGTCGCGCCGGTGGCGACGAAAATCTGCGGCACCTTCTTCTGATTGAGATATTTCTGGATCGCGGTGTTGGGCGGCGTGCCGAGCGGGCTGAAATCGGCCAGCACATTGTCCTCTTCGACGAGTTTGCGCGTCTGCTCGACCGTCTTGGGTGGGCTATAGCCGTCGTCGAGGCTGATCAGCTTGATCTTGCGGCCGTTGACGCCACCCTGGGCGTTGATCATGTCCATATAGGCGGCTTCGGCCTTGCCGATGGTGCCGTAGGCCGAAGCGGGGCCGCTATAGGGCATCGTCTGGCCGAGCGTGATCTCGGTATCGGTAACACCCGGGCCGTTTTGGGCCATCGCCGGGGACATGAAAAGCACGCCGGCAAGTGCCGCCGTACTCAGGCCAAGCGTTCTGGTCATCATCTATTCTTACCTCCCTGTTGGCCGACCAGCGCTCCGGCCGGCGACACTCCGTAGCGGCAGGCGATTGCCCGCCGACGCCCTTTGTTCTTTCTGACGCCCGCGAGGTGCCGCGGGCCGGGGCGTCCTCCGAGGATGGCAAAGCTTTACGCCGGCGCCGCGTGACAAAAAATTTAGGTCCTGGGTCCCCAGCGTGAGGACACCCGGCGCAAGATTCTGTTTTTGCTACCGGCTGGCGTGATGGTCCTACGGACCACTACTGCCGTCAATGGCGACGCGCGGGCCCGGGACGCGGCGTTAGAGGATGTCTAAAACCGCCTCGGGCGGGCGCCCGAGCGCGGCGCGATTGCCATTCACCACGATCGGGCGCTCGATGACGACGGGGTGCCGGGCCATGCCGGCGATGATGGCCGCATCGGAAAGGCCGGGCTGATCGAGCCCGACCGCTTTCGCCTCCTTGACGCGCAGCAGTTCGCGCGGCGTCTTGCCCAGCAGCCGCAGCAGCCGCTTCAGCTCGGCCTGATCGGGCGGCGTCTTCAGATACTCGACGATGCGCGGCTTCACACCCTTCTTCTCGAGGAGCGCCAAGGTCGCGCGCGACTTGGCGCAGCGCGGGTTGTGATAGATGACGATCATGAGCGCCGCCCTCCGCCGGCAAAGGAAAGAGGCATCGCGCCGACGCTACCGGCTTGCACCCCTGATTTCAAACACGGCCGCGCCGCTTTCACCGCTGGCACCACAGCGTTAAGCTCGCGGTGCCATGCGGATCTGTTTTTTCGGCGACAGCTACGTCAACGGTACCGGTGATCCGACCGGGCTCGGCTGGGTCGGCCGGGTCTCGGCCGCGGCGCGCCGGCGCGGCCATGATCTCACCACCTACAATCTCGGCATTCGCCGCGACACCAGCGCCGACATCGCCGCCCGCTGGCAAGAAGAAGCGGCGCGCCGGCTGCCGCAGGAATTCGACTGCCGCCTCGTCTTCTGCTTCGGCGTCAACGATTGCACCGACGAGAACGGGGCGCCGCGGGTTGCGGCCGAGCGCTCGCTGGCAAACGCCCGCGACATCCTCGGCGCCGCTCAGGCGCGCTGGCCGGTGCTGATGCTGGGGCCGCCGCCGCTGCCGCTTGGCGGCGCCCAAACCCGCATTCCAGCGTTGTCGCATGCCCTGGAGGCGCTCAGCGCCGAGCGCGGCATCCCGTATCTCGACCTCGAGACGCCGCTGTCCGCCATCGCGCTGTGGCGGATCGAGCTCGCCGCCGGCGACGGCGCCCATCCCGGCACCGCCGGCTACGCCCTGATCGCCGATCTCGTCGAGGGCTGGCCAGCCTGGCGGGCTTGGCTCCCCTAGCCCGGATTTCTCACACCGTCACGGGCTGCGACGGCGATCTTTGGCGCCAGGGTAGGAGCCGGGACGCGCGGCGATGCGAGCATCGTAAGCGTCCCGGCGACGCCCTCCTGGCGCCAAAGAGCGCCGTCCCTCCG
>DATJLU010000031.1:0-16387 GCA_035509275.1 Allostellaceae bacterium
GGCGCCGCCACGCGCGAGATCGCCGGCAATGTGCAGCAGGCCGCCGAGGGCGCGCGGCAGGTGTCGAGCAATGTCAGCGCCGCTCAAGGCGCCGTGGCGCAGACCGATGCGGTTGCCGCCAAGGTGCTGAAGGCGGCGGGCACGCTGTCGACGGACGCCCAGCGCCTGCAATCCGAAGTCACCCGCTTCCTCTCCGGCGTCCGCGCGGCTTAGGAGTAAAAGACGGACCACAGAGACAATGAGGCGGTGAAAAGACCGAAGGCGCTCCTTTTCTCACTGCCTCACCGTCTCTGTGGTGGACCGTCTCTGGTGAACTTGCACGGCCAGCGCGAAAATTGAACACGCGACACGAGAAATTGTTATAGTTGTGGCGTGATTTCGCCCTGACGCGGGCGCTGTGCAATGGCGATGGAGTCGCATCCTTCGCGAGGAGAGCCTTCCCTCGGGCAGCCCCGAGCGGCGGTGGGAGGGATGCGGTGTGGCGCTGGCGCTGATCCTCTCGAGCGGCTCGATCTCTGCGACTGGTCCGGCGCCGGTTCGCCCCAGGACCGAGAGCGCGCGCTGGCGGCGCTCGAACGCGGCAAGATTGTCTTCCTGCCGCATCTCCTCTTCGAGCTGACGGCGGCGGAGCGGCGCTTCCTCGATCCCCGCGTCTCGGACGGCAAGGCCAAGAACATAAGCTTCGACCCGCGCAGCGGCGCCATTGGCGGCGCGAGCCTCGCCGGCGGCGAGCGCGAAGCGCTCGCGGCACTGCTGCGCCGCTTCGGCGGAGAAGCCGAGGCGCTGCTGTGCGGGCTCTTTCCGGACTATGCCGCACAGCTCCAAACGGGGCGGGCGAGCCTCCGCCCGGTGAGCATCGATCGCCGGCACATGTCCTACCGCAAGGACGACACGCGCCTGCATGTCGATGCCTTCCCGTCGAAGCCGGTGCAAGGCCGGCGCATCCTGCGGGTCTTTGCAAACGTCAACACCGCCGGCGCGGCGCGCGTCTGGCGCGTCGGCGGGCCTTTCGCCGATTACGCCGGCCGGCTCCTGCCGCGGCAGCGGCTCTACCCCATGCCCGGCGCTGCCGTCGCGCTTGCCCGTCTCGGGGTCACGAAAGGCCGCAGGACCGCCTATGACTGGCTGATGCTGTCGCTCCACGACCGCGCCAAGGGCGATGCGGCGTACCAGCAGGAGGGAGCCATCGCCGAGCTTCGCTTTCCGCCCGGCTCGAGCTGGATCGTCTACACCGATCTCGTGCCCCATGCGGCGATCGCGGGACAGCACGCGCTGGAGCAGACCTTCTACCTTCCGGTCGCCGCCATGCGCGATCCGGAATTGTCGCCGCTCCGCATCCTCGAAGGCCTCACGCGACGGCGGCTCGCGGGGTAGGTGCCGTTGGTTCGCGTCGTTCCCGCGAAACGCACGTGAAGGACCCGCATGCGAGGCTGGCATCGTGCAAGGTGGAGATGGCCCCTCGATTTCGGGGCAGGGCTATTGCGTGTGTTACCGCGCCGGCTCTGGAAAAGATTCACCACGGAGACACAGAGATCACGGAGAAGGGACGAATGGCGCGCGCGGCGCGCCAAAACAAACAATCTCCGTGTCCTCCGTGCCTCCGTAGTGAATCCCGATGCGCCTCCCCTGGTGACGGATTCCAAAGCTAAATCCAGATACTCCGTCATTCCCGCGAAAGCGGGAATCCATGCCGCCGTCGCGAGCCTCGCGTTTGCAGCGGCGCTATACCTGACCTCCGCTGCCGCCGCCGAGCTGCCGGCGCGGCCGTCGCAGATCATCGTCTTCGGCGACAGCCTCTCCGATACCGGCAATGCCTATATCGCGACGCTGCACGGCAAGGCCCCCTCGCCGCCCTATTACGACGGACGGTTTTCCAACGGTCCGCTCTGGGTCGAGGATTTTGCCGCGACGTTCGGGCTGGCGACGCCGCCGGCGCTGAGCGGCGGCACCGATTTCGCGGTGGGCGGCGCCAAGGCCGGCAGCAGCGCCGACCGCCTGCCTTACCAAGCCGACCTCTATCTCCTGCTGTCGATCTTCTCCCGTTCCGATCCGCGCGCGCTATTCGTCGTGTTCGGCGGCGGCAACGACGTCCGAAGCGCGCTCAACAAGCCTGATCCGGCACGGCGGCTCGCCCATGCCGCGCTCAGCATCCGGCAGATGATCGAGCACCTCGCCGCGCATGGCGCCGTCAACTTCCTCGTGCCCAACCTGCCCGATCGCGGCCTGACGCCGGCGGCGCGGACGCGCGGCACGGCGGAATCGGAAACGACGCTGACGCTTGCCTATAATGCCGGCCTCGAAGCCGCGCTGCGCGATCTGCCGGACCGGCTGCACATCAATCTGGTCCGGGTCGATTTCTGGACCGCGGTAGCGCGCGCCTTTGCCGAGCCGCAACGCCTCGGCTTCACTGACATCACCGAGCCTTGCCTCGTGCACGACACCGCCGGTTACCGGCAATGCGCCGAGCCCGGGCACTACGTGTTCTGGGACGACATCCATCCGACGGAGAGAGGACACCGCTTCCTCGCGGCGGCGGCGCTGGCGGCGTACACCGCCGCCACCCGATCACCGCGCCCTGCGCCGCAAGCGGCGCAACCGGCGGAAGCGCGCAGCGGCGCCGTCGAGCAGGAGGTGCTGGCGACCGTGCGGGCGCATCTCGACCCGACGCCTGCGGTGGAAGGCCGATAGTCCCGCGGCCGCGCGACGCGGCCTTGTCGTTCCGGCGCAAAGGCAGCATAACGCTCCGAACATCGAACGGAGCCCCCCATGAAGCTTGGCGTCGCGCTGCCGGTGATCGATCGGGACGTAGGCGGCGATCCAGCCGCGATCCGTGCGTTCGCGCAGGCCGCCGAGGCGATCGGCTATCAGGATCTGGCAACGCCCGATCATGTGCTCGGCGTCAATGCCGCGAGCCGGCCCGATTGGGGCGATCGCAATACCTCCGCCGATCTCTTTCAAGACCCGTTCGTGCTGTTCGGCTTCCTCGCCGCCTGCACGGAGAAGATCGAGTTCTCGACCCAGCTGCTGATCCTGGCGCAACGCCAGACCGTGCTCGTCGCCAAGCAGGCCGCTTGTCTTGACGTCATGTGCGGCGGCCGCTTCCGGCTCGGCATCGGCGTTGGCTGGAACCCGGTCGAGTTCACCGGCCTCAACGAGAACTTCCACAACCGTGGCCGCCGCTCGGAGGAACAGGTCGAGGTGATGAAGGCGCTCTGGGCCGAGCCGCATATCACCTTCGCCGGCCGGTATCACAAGATCGAGGATGCCGGGATCAACCCGCTGCCGCCGCGCCGGACGATCCCGCTGTGGTATGGCGGGCACGCCGACGTCACGCTGGAGCGCGTGGTGAAATGGGGCGATGGCTGGCTGCCGCTGGCTTACGGTCCCGGCGACGAGGCCAAGGCCGCCTTCGACAAATTGCGGCGGCTGGCCGACGCGGCCGGCCGCGATCCCGACAGCATCGGCATCGACACGCGGGTTGCCGCCGGCGTCGGCGACGAGCGGGAATGGCGCGACGTCGTGCAGTTCTGGAAATCCTGCGGCGTCACCCGCTTGACCTTGACGACCTATTCGGGGCGCGGCCATCTGCGCCGCATCGCGGGACGGACGCTCGCCGACCATCTCGCGGCGATGAAACGCTACTGGAATGCGGTCGCCGATCTGCTGTGAGCGCGACGCACACTAGCCGTTGCCCGGGTGAGCCGGGGCGGGAGGAACGGCGTACGGCTCCACATCCGGCATGACGCGCACGCCGCTGGTGACTTTGAGCGGCAGGCCGCTTGGCATCGGATAGGTCGCTTCGACGAAATAGGCGACATAGCCCGCGCCGGGTGGCGGCACCTTGCCGATATAGACGCCGCCGCCCTGATCGCTGAGCACCGCAGCGGTATAAGCGGGCCCGATGGTCTCCAGGCGGAAGTCGCGCGCCTTCGGATTATGCGCCTGCCACAGGGTCACGGCGCTGGGCTTGGTGCGGGTCTCGAAGCGGATCGATCCGTCTGGCTCGAAGCGCCAGGCATAGTCCGGCATCGGCGCGTGGCTCAGAAAGGCCTCGTAAAATGCCGCCCCGCTCGCGGTCGCATCGGAGTCCCGAAGGGAATGATTGGTGTTCGCGACATCACGGAGATAGGTCGGTCCGCGCAGCCCGGCGAGATAAAAGCGCGATGAATCCGGCAGGAAGAACTGATCGCCGGCGGAATTCAGGATGAATTTCGGCAGGGTGAGCCGGTCGCGATAGGCATAGGGATCGACGATGCGCGCCAACGCATCCATCTGCGGCGTCCCGATCCAGCGCATGATGCCCATGCTTTCGTAGTCATGGAGCGCCGGCGGCCAAAATCCATAGACGGCGTGCTGATGCGCGAAGGCGGGCTCGAGATTGAGCAGGTCGGCGACGACCGGGATGATCGCGACGACACGCTTGTCGACGGCGGCGGTGAGCCAGGCGGTCCAGCCGCGCTTCGAGGCACCTTCGACGACGAAACGGTCGATCGCGACACCGCCGCCCGCCGCGCTGCCGCAGAAGCCGCCGATCGTGTCCATGGCGCGGACGGCGCTCTTCGTCATCGGCAGCTGCGCCGGCCAGGAAGCATCGCCGGTGCGGAGATAGCGGTCCCAGCTATAGGCGATGATGCCGTCCTCGCTGCGCGGCGTCGTCTCGCCGGCGAAGGTCAGCGGCTCGTTCGGCAGGTTGCGGAGCTCGCTCACCACCGAGCCGGTTCTGACCGCGAGCGCGGCGAGGAAGGGATTGGCCGCGGTAGGCGGCGCTTTGCCGCTGGCGCCGCCGCTCAGCACCAGCAGGCTCGTGCGGTGCCTCACCTGAAGCGGGCGGATGATGGTGAGGAAGTGCGTCCAGATTGGCCTGTCCACCTCGGCAGGCGAGCGCCATTGCTCAGCGGTCATGCGCAGCACCGCGGCGGTATAACCGTCGCCCTTGATCGTATTCAGCAGCTCGTAGCGATAGCTCGGATCGGGCGCCGCGATGTAATGCTCGAGGACGGTGTCTTCGGCCGCGAACGCCGGCAGCGCGCGCAGGGCAAGCAGAGCCGCCGCGAGGCAGCGGGCGAGCCTGTCACTCGCTCGGCGCGGCAAAGTGCCAAACCCGGTCCTGCGATGCCGGCCCGCATGCGCAGCAACCGTCGAGACCCGCAGATTGCCATGGCATCGCGAACCCTCCGCGCCCGTGCGGGGAACGCCGCGCCTTGCCATAGGTTCACCAAGGCTCCGGCCAGCATGGTGCGGCGGCGGCCCCCCTCCCTACCCTCCCCCTCGAGGGGGGAGGGGCCACTTGTGCTTGCAGGAGAGTGAAAACCCCCTCCCCCCTTGAGCGGGAGGCTTGGGAGGGGGGTGATGCTGGGTGCAGCGTTCGCAGCCCGCGATGATCACTGCGCGCTTGTCTTCTCCGCCGCCGCCTCTTCGGGCTGCACGTGCTGCTTCGCCTCGGTCGGCCGGGCGGTGTCCTTCCAGTTCCACCAGCCGCCGCCCATCGCGGTGAGGAACTGCACGGTGTCGAGGTAGCGCTGCGCCTTGGCGCGGACATAGCCGAGGCGCGCCTGCTCGGAGAGACGCTGCGCCTCGAGCACCTGCAGCACGCCGACATTGCCGTATTGATAGGTCGTGCGCGTGAGCCGCAGCGATTCCTCGGCGGATGCCAGCGCGCGCCGCTGCGCTTCGAGCTCCTGCGCGTCATGGGCCAGCGCCTGCATCACGTCGGCGACCTGGCCGAACCCCGTCAGCACCGTCTCCTTGTAGTTGGCGAGCGACGCATCGAAGGCATCGACGGCGCCGCGCTTCTGCGCGATGAGCGCGCCGCCATGGAAGACGGGTGCGAGCAGCTGCGCGCCGACCGACCAGATGCTGCTTTCAGGCTGGAACAACAGATTGGTCGACACCGCTTCCTGGGTGAAGGTGGCGGAGAGGTTGATGTTGGGATAGAGCTGCGCCGTGGCGACGCCGACGGCGGCGCTCGCGGCGTGGAGCTGCGCTTCGGAAGCGAGAATGTCGGGTCGCTGACGCACCAGATTGGACGGCAAGGTCACCGGCAGCTCGGGCGGCAGCGTGAACTCGTCGAGATTGAAATCCGGCGGGACCCATTGCGCCGGCAATCTGCCGAGCAGGATGGAGAGCGCGTGCCGCGCGGCGCTGACCTGCTGCAGGATCGGCGGCAGCAAGGTGCGGTCGGCTTCGAGCTGGCTCGATTGCGTCTCGACATCGAGTTGCGTCGCTTCGCCGGCCTTGAGCTCGGTCTGCACCAGGCGAAGATTCTCCTCGTCATCGGCGATGATCTGCTCGACCGCTTTGATCTGCTCGCGCGCCGAAGCAATGTTGAGCGCCTGCGTCACCGCATTGCCGGTGAGCGTCAGATAGGCGGCATTGAGCTGATAGCCCTGATACTCGGCGAGCGCGCCTTGCTCCTCGACGCGGCGGCGGTTGCCGCCGAAGGGGTCGAGCGAATAGCTCACCGTCGGCCCGAGCGAGTAGAGATTGAACGGATGGGTCTTGCCGGGAAGCCCGAGCAGCCCGTTGCTCTGCTGCTCGCGGGTGAAGCCGGCGCCAAGATCGACCTGCGGATAGAGCACGCCGCCGGCCTGCACGATCGCCTGCTGCGCCTGCGCCAGGTTGGCGCGCGCCGCGGCGAGCGTCGGGTTGCCGGCGATCGCCTGCTGCACGATCTCATTGAGACGCTTGTCGTGGAACAGATCCCACCAATCACCCGAGATCTTTTTGCCGAGCACGAAGCTCTGCTGCACTTCCTGAGCGTTCGGCACGTGGGTCTGGGGTATGCCGTCTTCGGTGTAGCCTTTGGTGTCGGGCGAGTCGGGCGCTTTGAAATCGGGACCGACGGCACAGCCCACGAGCAGCGCAACGAGGCTCACCGCGGCGAGGAGACGGCGGCAGCGGCGCCCTCGGGAATCGGGAGCACGCGAATCGAGCGTCATCGACAGTATCTCCTCAAATGAAATGCGCGGCGCGCTGACCTAACGGACTGTCAGTCACCCAGGGGCGGTGCATGCTAGAAGGCTGTTAGGCTGTACCGCAAACAGTATCGGTTTCGTTACCGAATTATGTAGCGCGCAAAAGGATCGTACGTTGCCCTGCGCCGGAACGGCATTTCCGCTTGGAGCGCCGACTCCAATCCCCTAAGGTTCGCCCCGTCATGCTCCCCGCCGATTCGCACCGCCGACGGCTTTCCCGACCCGAAGCCTCCGCAGACGAGCCGCCCAGCGACAGGCTGGCGCAAACCACCTGCTACATGTGCGCCTGCCGCTGCGGCATCAACGTGCACTTGAAAGACGGGCACATTCGCTACATCGAGGGGAATCGCCGCCATCCCGTCAATCGCGGCGTGCTCTGCGCCAAGGGTTCGGCGGGGATCATGCAGCACTACTCCCCGGCGCGGCTCAGAAAACCTCTGCTACGTGTCGGCGAGCGCGGCAAAGCCGAATTCCGCGAGATCGAGTGGGAAGAAGCGCTCGCGACGGCGGCGCGCTGGCTCGGCGACATTCGCGCCAGCGATCCGCGCAAGCTCGCCTTCTTTACCGGCCGCGACCAGTCGCAAGCGCTCACCGCCTGGTGGGCACAGCAATTCGGCACACCCAACTATGCCGCGCATGGCGGGTTCTGCTCCGTCAACATGGCAGCGGCCGGGCTCTATTCTATCGGCGGCTCCTTCTGGGAATTCGGCGAGCCCGATTGGGAGCAGACGCGGTATTTCCTGCTTTTCGGCGTCGCCGAGGACCATGATTCCAATCCGATCAAGATCGGCCTCAACCGGCTGCGGCAGCGCGGCGCGAAGATCGTCTCGGTCAACCCGGTGCGCACCGGCTATTCCGCCATTGCCGATGAATGGCTCGGCATTCGCCCCGGCACCGATGGCCTCTTCGTCTTCGCGCTGATCCACGAGCTGCTGCGCCTGGAGCGTGTCGATCTCAATTTCCTCGTCCGCTACACCAATGCGCCCTGGCTGGTGCTGAACCAGCCCGGCGGCAGCGAGGACGGGCTCTTCGCGCGCGACCGCGACGGCCGCGTTCTCGCCTGGGACCGGCGCAGCAACAGCGCCGTCGATGCGCAGCTTGCCGACATCGCGCCGGCGCTCGCGGGCGAGGTGACGCTCGCCGATGGCCGGCGCGCCGTGCCGGTCTTCCAGCGCCTCGCCGAGCGCTATCTCGATGCGCAATATGCGCCGGAAGCGGTGGCGCCGCGCTGCGGCATCGCCGCCGAGACGATCCGCCGCATCGCGCGCGAGCTCGCAACCACCGCCTTCGAGCAGGAGATCGTGCTCGAGCAGCCCTGGACGGATTGGGCGGGCCGGCGGCACGAGCGCATGATCGGACGGCCGGTCGCCATGCATGGGATGCGCGGCATCTCGGCCCATTCCAACGGCTTCCACACCTGCCGCGCCATCCATGTGCTGCAGATGCTGCTCGGCGCCATCGATACGCCGGGCTCGTGGCGCTACAAATCGCCCTACCCGCGGCCGCTGACGCCGGCGATGAAGCCGACCGGGCACGCGCATCAGGTGGCGCCCGGCACGGCGATGCCGGGGCCGCCGCTCGGCTTTCCCTTGAGCCCCGAGGATCTGCTGATCGAAGCCGACGGCACGCCGCGCCGGATCGACAAGGCGTTCTCGTGGGAGGCGCCGCTCGCCGCGCATGGCCTCATGCACGAGGTGATCCGCAACGCCTGGAAGGGCGACCCCTACCCGATCGATACGCTCTTCCTCTACATGGCGAATATGAGCTGGAACTCGGCGATGAACACCGCCGGCACCACCGCCATGCTCACCGACCGCGCCGCCGATGGCAGCTACAAGATCCCACACATCCTCTATAGCGATGCCTATTTCTCGGAGATGGTGGCCTTCGCCGACCTGGTGCTGCCGGACACCACCTATCTCGAGCGCTGGGACTGCATCTCGCTGCTCGACCGGCCGATCGGCAGCGCCGAAGGGCCGGCGGACGCGATCCGCCAGCCGGTGGTAAAGCCCGACCGCGATGTGCGGCCGTTCCAGGACGTGCTCATCGAGCTCGGCGCGCGGCTCAAGCTGCCCGGTCTCGTCGGCGCCGAGGGCAAGCCGCGCTATCGCGACTATGCCGACTATATGGTGCGGCATGAGCGCAAGCCCGGCATCGGCCCGCTCGCCGGCTGGCGTGGCGAGAAGGGCGATGCCGTCGCGGTCGGCGCCGCCAATCCGCACCAGCTCGAGCGCTATGTCGCCAATGGCTGCTTCTGGCAGCATCACCTGCCGCCCGATCAGCTCTACTTCAAGCACGCCAACCGCGCCTATCTCGAGAGCGCGGCGGCGATGGGCTTCATCGACCGGCCGCGCCAGATCGTGCTGCAGCTCTATGTCGAGCCGCTGCAGAAATTCCGCCTCGCCGCGTCGGGCCACGGGCCGGTGCAGCCGCCGGCGCGCGACCGCGAGCGCATCCGCCAGTATTTCGATCCGCTGCCGATCTGGTACATGCCGTTCGAGGAAGCGGCGATCGACCGCGAGGCTTTCCCGCTCCATGCGGTGACGCAGCGGCCGATGCCGATGTACCACTCCTGGGGCTCGCAGAACGCCTGGCTGCGCCAGATCTACAACCGGAATCATCTCTATGTGCATCGCCGCACCGCCGCCGCGCTGGGCTTGCGCGACGAGGATTGGGTCTTCGTGGTGAGCCATCACGGCCGCGTCCGCTGCCAGATCCGGCTGGTCGAGGGCGTCAACCCGGAGACGGTGTGGACCTGGAATGCCATCGGCAAGCGCGCCGGCGCCTGGGCGCTCTCCGGCAACGCGCCGGAAGCGCGGCAGGGCTTCCTGCTCAACAACGCCATCTCCGAGATCTTGCCGGCGACGGGCGAGGGCGAGCGCTTCAACGCCGATCCCGTCACCGGGCAAGCGGCCTGGTACGATCTGCGCATTCGCCTCGAGCGCGCGCCGGCCGAGGCCGGCGAGAGGCCAGCGGCGCTGACGCCGCTGCCGGGGACGAGCGCGGCGCCGCACGTGCTGCGCTACGGCGCCGGCAGAGCGGAGCCTGCCCGATGACCAGCCTGCCGACGCCGCAGCCGGGCCAGAAGAAGCTCGGCCTCGTCATCGACCTCGATATCTGCGTCGGCTGCCATGCCTGCGCCGTCAATTGCAAGGAATGGAATACCGGCGGCGGCGCCGGCCCGCTCAGCGATCTCGAGCCCTATGGCGCCGCGCCCGACGGCGTCTGGTTCAACCGCATCCACGCCTTCGAGACCGGCGAGGGCGCGGCGGGACGCACCGTCTATTTCCCGAAATCCTGCCTCCATTGCGAGGATGCGCTCTGCGTCACCGTCTGTCCGACGGGCGCCAGCTTCAAGCGCGCCGAAGACGGCATCGTTCTCGTCGACGAGGAGCTCTGCATCGGCTGCAAGCTGTGCTCCTGGGCCTGCCCCTATGGCGCGCGCGAGTTCGACGAGGACGCCGGCGTCATGCGCAAATGCACGCTCTGCGTCGATCGCATCTACAACGACTCCCTGGACGAGAGCGAGCGCGTTCCCGCCTGCGTCAGCACCTGCCCGGTCTCGGCGCGCCATTTCGGCGATCTCGGCGATCCCTCCTCGAAAGTGGCGACGCTCGTCGCCGAGCGCGGCGGCTATGCGCTGCTGCCGGAGCTGGGCTACCGCCCGGTCAACCGCTATTTGCCGCCGCGACCGCGGCAGAACGGCGAGGCGAACACCTGCGCCGCCGCCGAGCCCCCCGCCGAGGCCACCGGCAGCAAACTGCTGCGCTGGGTCGATCAGCTGCTGTCGCGATGAGCCTATCGCTTTTCACCGCCGCCGCGCTGCGACGCCTCACAAGGTTCACCACGGAGGCACGGAGGACACGGAGAAGAGTAGCTCTTGCGCGCGTGAAGCGCGCCATCTTTGGTTCCTCCGTGCTCTCCGTGCCTCCGTGGTCAGTCTTTGCCACCGCAGCAGCGGCGATCACCTGAAACGCAACGCTGGTCATGCATCCTGCACTTTCCATCATCGTCTTCACCGTCTCGTCGGGCGCGGGCTATGGCCTGATGGCGCTCACCGGGCTCCTCGCCGCGGCGGGGCTGCTGCCGGAGGGCGGTTGGCTCGGCTTTGCCGCGCTGAGCTTGTCGCTGGCGGCGATCGGCACCGGCCTTGCCTCGTCGACCGGCCATCTCGGCCATCCCGAGCGTTCCTGGCGCGCGCTCTCGCAATGGCGCAGCTCGTGGCTGTCGCGCGAGGGCGTCGCGGCGCTGGCGAGCCTGGTGCCGGCCGGGCTGCTGTGGCTCGCCTTCCTGCTCGGCCGGCGCGCGAGCGCGGTGGTGGCGCCGCTGGGATTCATCTCGGCCGTGCTGGCGGCGGTCACGGTGTGGTGCACCGCGATGATCTACCGCTCGCTGACGCCGATCCGCCAATGGAACAATCGCCTGGTGCTGCCCAACTATCTGGCGCTGGCGCTGATGACCGGCGCGTTGTGGCTCGCGGCGCTCGCGGCGCTGTTCGGCGGCGGCGCGCTGCCGACGGTGTTGGCGCTGGTGGCGATCGCCGGCGCCGCGGCGGTGAAGCAGGCTTATTGGTCGGCGATCGACCGCGCTCCGCCTGCGCTCACCGCCGCCGATGCGACCGGGCTGCGCGGCGGCACGGTGCGGCTCTTCGAGGCGCCGCACAGCCAGGACAATTATCTCCTCAAGGAGATGGGCTTCCGCATCGCCCGGAAGCACGCGGCAAAACTCCGCCGCATCGCGCTCGCCTTGGGCTTCGCGCTGCCTTTCCTGCTCGCCGTCGCCGCCTTGCTGTGGAGCGGGATCGCCGTTCCGGCGCTGCTTCTCGCCGCCCTCTCCGGCACGGCCGGCGTGCTGGTCGAGCGCTGGCTCTTTTTCGCCGAGGCGAAGCACACAGTGACACTTTATTACGGCGCCGCTGCGGTTTAGGGTGAGTGGTGCACGGTCTTGCCAAGGGATGCACCGCTCACCGCCAACGACAGGCTGCGATCAACCAATCACGCGATAGACCTTCGGACCACGGAAACCGGAGGTAGACGAAGCGGCGCCGCAACCAAGCAGAATTGCTCGTCGCCTTAGCTCTTTCGAGCCGTCGCGTGTCAAAATTTGGGACTGCAACGCGCTTGTCATCGCGCGCGGGGACGTGGCATAGTTATTCTCGCAAAACGGCAAGACCATTTGAACCCCTTAGCGTGGAGGTGGGTCTTGGCCGTGAAATCAAAATCAGAAGTTGAACAAGAGCAAGCTGCCGTTACGGTTGCGCCCCTCGGGGACGGCGTTCCCGCCGGCGATGTGGTCGGCGTCGACAAGATCCGCGACCTTCTCTTCGGCAATCAGATGCAGGATTACGATCGCCGCTTCTCCAAGCTGGAGGAGCGCTTCCTGCAGCGCTTCAAGGATGTCGAGGCCGAGACGGCGCGCAATCTGAACGCCTATGAATCCAACGCGAAGAAACAGGTCGAGTCGGTCGCGAGCCAGCTCCGGGAAGAAAAAGATCTGCGCGCCGATGCCGACAAGGAAATCGAGCGCACGCTGCGCGACCAGAACCAGACGCTGGAGAAGCGCCTGCGCACCTTGTCGGACCAGGTCAGCCAGCTCGAACGCGACCTGTCGGATCGACTGAGCCGCGAGGTGCAGTCGCTGCATGAGGAGATCAAGCGCAAGCATGACGACATGCAGCACGCCATGGAGAAGATGTTCGCCGAGCTGAGCAGCGTCAAAACCGACCGCAAGCTGCTCGCCGGCTTGTTCGTCGAGGTCGCCAAGTGCCTCAATCAGGACATGGGGCCGAAGGCCGTCGGCAAGGCCGCCGAAACGCCGCGCGGCTGGCCCGCCAACTGAGACGCGGCTCGAGGTGAGCACGTCCGCCGCCACGACGCTCGAGTGGCTGCTCCGTCCGTCCTCGAGCGAGGCCGGGATCGATCGGGAGACGCTTGCGGGGCTGCTCGTCGAGCTTGCCCGGAGCGTCGAGCCCGAGGCTGTGGTCGAGCCGATCGACGTGCGTCCGGTCGATCCGCGCCTCGAGCAGCTGCGCACGCTGCTGGTCGGGCAAGAGATCGAGGTGCTGGCGCGGCTGCGCACCGTCGTCGAGGATCCCGAGCAGCTGGCCGAGGCAGTGGGGCGCGTCCTTCCCACCGCGATCGCGTCGAGCGATGCGCGGCTCGGCCAGGTGCTGGCGCCGGCGCTGGAGAAAGCGACGCAGCGTTCGATCCGCAACGATCCGCGGACGCTGATCAACATCCTGCATCCGCTGATCGTGCCGGCGATCCGCAAATCGATCGGCGAGGCGATCGACAACACCTTCCAGTCGCTCAACGAATCGCTGAAGCACAGCCTCACCTGGCATGGGCTGAAATGGCGCTTGGAAGCCTGGCGGACGGGAAAGTCGTTTGCCGAGGTCGTGCTGAAGCACACCCTCGTCTATCAGGTCGAGCACGTCTTCCTGATCCATCAGCGCACCGGCCTGCTGATCGCCCATGTCGCGGCCGAGGATGCGGCGAGCCAGGACCCGCTGCTGGTGTCGTCGATGCTCTCCGCGATCCAGGATTTCGTGAAGGATTCCTTCAAAGGCGCCGATCAGCAAGGCGTCGACACGCTGCGCCTGGGCGACTTCCGCCTCTGGTGCGAGGCCGGCCCCTTCGCCATGCTGGTCGCGGTCATCCGCGGCAATCCGCCCGAAGACCTGCATGAGAAGCTGCGCGACGTTCTGACGCGCATCCACACCGACCGCCGGCAGGCGCTCGAGAGCTTCGACGGCAACAGCGCCGACTTCGCCGATGTCGAAGCGCATCTCAGCGAATGCGCAGCGCTGCGACAGCGGTCGTCGCGCTCACGGAAGGGATTCCCCTGGCTCGCCGCGCTGCTCGGGCTGGCGCTGCTGGCGGGGGCCGGCGTCCTCGGCTTCAAATGGTGGCAGCAGGAGCAGATCCGCGCGGCCCAGGCGCGGGTCTGGGCGGCCGAGCAGCTGGTCTGGACGGAGTATGTCGACAAGCTGCGGGCGCAGCCCGGCATCGTCGTCACCCAATCGGTGGCGAGCAACGGCATGTTCGAGGTGGCGGGCTTGCGCGATCCTCTCGCCGCCGATCCGCAGCGCCTGCTCCGCGACGCCGGTGTCGATCCCAAGCGCGTCACCAGCCATTGGCAGCCCTATATCTCGCTCGACCCGCAATTCGTGCTGGAGCGGATCAGGGCGACACTCGATCCGCCAAAGGCGGTGACGCTGGCGATCGGCGGCGACAATATCTTGGCGACAGGAACGGCGTCCCACGCCTGGCTTCAGCGCGCCCGCTCTGTCGCCCAGACCCTCCCCGCCGGAGGACCCGCCCTCGATCTCTCGGCGGTGCAGGATCTCGGCGAAGGACCGCTGATCAAGCTGCGCGACGAGATCGAAGCGAAGGAAATCCATTTCGAGGTCAACGGCTCGCTGCCGGCAGCGGGTCAGGATGCGGTCCTCGACCAGCTCGCCGCCGAGCTGAAAGAGCTCGCCGCGACCTCCGCGGCGATGCGGGTCGGAACGCGCGTCACGCTGACCGGGCACTCCGACGATACCGGCCCGGGCACGCTGAACCTGTCGTTGAGCCTGGCGCGCGCCGGCGCCGTTCTCGCGCTGCTGAAGAAGCGCGGCGTCGATACGGCGCCGATCTCATTGCACGGCGCCGGCCCGCTGGACCCGCTGGAAGCCGGGGTGACCGACGCCGCGCGCTTGGCCAACCGCCGGGTGTCGCTCTCCGTCACGTTGGACGGCCAGCCATGACCCTGACGCTGCAGCGGAAGATCTGCGTGCTCGGCGGCTTCTCGGTCGGCAAGACGAGCCTGGTCCGGCGCTATGTCGAGAGCATCTTCTCCGAGACATATCTCACCACCGTCGGCGTCAAGATCGACAAGAAGACGGTGGAGCTCGGCGACCGCATCGTGCATCTCATCCTCTGGGACGTCGCCGGCGAGGACGACATCTCGTCGCTGCGCATGAGCTATCTGCGCGGCTCCGCCGGCTACCTTCTGGTTGCGGACGGGACGCGACCCTCGACGCTCGAGGTGGCCTTGTCGATTCGCCAGCGTGTCGAAGCGGAGTTTGGTGCCCTGCCCTTCTCGCTGCTGCTCAACAAGCATGACCTCAAAGAGCAATGGGCGATCGGCGATGCCGAGTTCGAAGCGCTCCGGCAGAAGGGCTGGTGGGTGCGCTCGAGCAGCGCGCGGACGGGCGAGAACGTCGAGGACGCGTTCACGGACCTCGCCGCCCGCGTCGCCGGCTGAGCCATGGAAGCTCTGCCCGCGAGCGTCGTCGACCGGCTGCAGGCGCTGAGCTTTTCCGAGCGGGGCGTCGCCTATCTGCAGATCGATGCCGACCTCAGATTGATCGCGGCCGGCGGGCATCTCGCGGCTTACGGGCTCGAGGGGCTGCGCCTCGGCGAGCCGGCCGTCGCGCAGGTGGGCTTCCTCGAAGGGCTGCTGCCGCCGGTCGAGACGCCCTATGTCGTGCCCTCGGTCGAGCTCGCCGCCGGCCGCGCCGCCGATCTTCATTTCGATCGCGACGGCGACAGCATCTGGCTGGTGCTGCTCGACGTGACGGAGGAGCGCAACGCCGCCCGGCGCATGCAGCAGAAGGCCTATGACATGACCTTGCTGCAGGAGAAGGAGGCGCTGCTCAACCGCAAGCTCGAAGCGGCGAACGCGGCGCTGCTCGCGACGCAGCGCGACTTGGAAGCCTCGCGCGAGGCGCTGCTCGAGGCGCATACCAAGGTTCAGGCGCAAGCGGCGGAGCTCGCCACCTGGAACAAGACGCTCGAAGAGCGCGTCGCGGCGCAGCTCGGCGAAATCGACCGGATGGCGCGCCTCAAGCGCTTCCTTGCGCCCTCGCTCGCCGAGCTCATCGTTACATCCGGCGACGAGCGCATCCTCGAAAGCCACCGGCGCGACATCGCCGTGCTGTTCTGCGATCTGCGCGGCTTCACCTCCTTCGCCGAAAGCGCCGAGCCGGAAGAGGTCATGCAGCTGCTGCATGACTACCACCGGTCTCTCGTGCCGCTCATCCAGTCCTTCGAGGGCACGCTCGACCGCTTCGTCGGCGACGGGCTGATGGTGTTCTTCAACGACCCGCTGCCCTGCCCCAACCCGGCCGAGCGCGCGGTCCGCCTGGCGGTCAGCATGCGCGATGCGATGGCGGCGCTCGCGGCGGCGTGGCGCCGGCGCGGCCACCAGATCGGCTTCGGCATCGGCATCGCGCAGGGGTTCGCGACCCTGGGGCAGATCGGCTTCGAGGGGCGCTTCGACTACAGCGCGATCGGCACCGTCATCAACACCGCCGCACGGCTCTGCGAGGCGGCGAAAGACGGGCAGATCCTGGTAACGTCCCGCATCGCGACCGCGATCGGCGATATCGCCGATCTCGGCGATATCGGCCTGCTCACGATCCGCGG
>DATJLU010000032.1:0-18124 GCA_035509275.1 Allostellaceae bacterium
CCCGGACAAAAATGGATCGCCGAATTGCTCGGGGAGACGCGGCCATCGGTGCGCGTCAACAATTGGCTGACGCTTCTTGAGCTGACGAAACGCGGTGTGGGACTTAGCGTATTGCCTTGCTATTTGGGCGATGGCGACCCGTCGCTTCAGCGCTTTGGTGACGTGCTGAACGGCGTGCTGGTCGATCAATGGCTGCTTGTCCATCGCGATGTACGCACGCTCGCGCGCGTGCGGCTGGTGATGGACGCGCTGGTCCGGTTGTTTCAGAGCAAGCGAGCCGTGATCGAGGGATTGACTCACACTGCACCGTCCCAGGGGGGATTCAGGCGTCAGCCTGCCGGCACCCTATAGCGAAACGGCGACCGCACCGCGCGCGGACGGCGATAGTTTACCAAATGGATCGTGTTGCGACGGCGGGGGAGTGAAATCCCCTACCGCTCCCGCGAGCACACGACGGTGCCGTGGCCGCCGATGATCCGGTAGCCGTTTGGCGGACTGTGCGGCCTCATGCGCCGGCTCGCCGAGGTCGGACTTCGGCATCGTCACTCTCCCTCGCACATGTTACGATGATATTGCCAGTTCGGATTGCAGTGCGAGCAAACCCAGCGAAAGCAGCTCGGAGGGGGCGCATGCAGCGATTCAAGCGCAGACGGTTCCTGCAGGGTTCCGCAGCAGCACTCGGCACGCTGGCAGCGTACCGCATCGGCCGGTCGGGTCGCGCGGCGGCAGCGGGGCTTATCGATGTGCCGGTTGTCGATCGGGTCGTGGTCCGCGAGATCACCGACAACCAGCACAACATTTTCCTCAAGCCATTGCAGCGGCCCGGCCTTACCGTGCAGCGGACGGGCTTCCCCGCCGTCTCGCAGGGCAAGACACTCGAAAGCGAATGGGGCCTCGCTTTACACATCGAGTCGACGAAAGGTGGTGAGTCGCGGCGCTATCTGCTCGATTTTGGCTTCACCTCTGATGTGTACGTCAACAACCTTGCGCTATTGAAGATTGACCCGGCGGAGGTGGATGCGCTGATCCTCAGCCATGGGCACTTCGACCATTACGGCGGGCTGATCGGGTTCGTGGAAGCGCAGCGAGCGCAGATGCGCAAGGATCTTCGCCTCTATACCGGCGGCGAGGACGATTTCTGCAACCGCTTCGTTCGTCAGCCGGACGGCAGCTTCACCCCGTTCGGCGTACTAGACCGCCGCAAGCTGAGGGCGCTCAATGTCGAGGCGGTGCTGGCGGAGGCGCCAGCCGTTATCGCGGGCCAGGCCTTTACTACCGGTGTCATACCCCGTACCAGCTTCGAGCACGTCCTGCCGAACACCTGGGTCGCGATCGGCAGCAGGGACGGCGTTGGCTGCGATGCCGGAGCATACCTGAACCACCACTTCACCCCGGAGGAATTGGCAGGCAAGCCGGAACCGGACCAGCACTGGCATGAGCATGCCACCTGCTTCCGTGTCGGCGACCGCGGCCTCGTCGTGATCAGTTCTTGCAGCCACTGCGGCATCGTCAACACAGTGAAGCGCGCCCAGGAGGTCAGCGGCGTCGACAAGATATACGCGCTGGTGGGCGGGTTCCACCTGGCCCCTGCTCCTGACGACTATCTGCGGCAGGTCATGGCGGAGCTCAACAAATTCGATCTGGAATTCGTGATGCCCATGCATTGCAGCGGGCAGAACTTCGTCGACCTCGCCGCGAAGGAGATGCCCGAGAAGCTGGTTCTTTGCGGCACCGGCAGCAGTTTCGCGTTCACCGCCTGACGACCGCTCTTGCGAGTCGTTATAAAAAAAGGGGCGGCGTGACCTGCCTATCGTTCCCGATGCCTAAAGCGACATTTCCAGCAACCTCGGGCTTGGCCCAAAGCTTTTTGTGGGTAATTTTGCGGGTACCAGCGGCCGGCGCGGCTAACCCGGATTTCTCACACCGTCACGGGCTGCGACGGCGATCTTTGGCGCCAGGGTAGGAGCCGGGAGGCGCGGCGATGCGAGCATCGTAAGCGTCCCGGCGACGCCCTCCTGGCGCCAAAGAGCGCCGTCCCTCCGGGTTGCACACTGTTGGCGCGCTGCCGCGTCGCGGCGGGCTTGACGATGCTCACATCGCCTGCGCCCAGGCTCCTAACATCGCGCCAACAGTGTGCAACGCAGCACGCGACGGTGTGAGAAATCCGGGCTAGGAGACCGTGGCGCGGCGCTGCATCAGGGCCAGCATGGCGGCGACGATGAGGGCGGCGAGGAGAAGCGCCGGCAACGGCCAGATCAGCGCGAGGAGTGCCGCGAGAACGAGAGCGACGTCGCCGGCAAGCACGAGGCGCGCCACGGCGGCGTGATTGCCGTCAGTGCTCAGGGCGCGCTGATAGAAATGGCTGCGATGCGGCTTCCAGATGCGCTCGCCGCGCAGCAGCCTTGCCGCCAAGGTCAAGCTGGCATCGGCGAGATAATAGAGCGGCAAAATGAGTGCCGGCGCCCAGAGCCCGTGCGCGGCGAGGCTCAGCAGCAGAAAGCCGAGGAGATAGCCCAGCGGCACGCTGCCGACATCGCCGAGAAAGAGCCGCGCCGGGTGCCAGTTCCAGCGCAGAAAGCCGAGCGCGGCGCCCGCCGCCGCCAGCGCCAGCGCGGCGCTGCCGTCATCGGCGAGGCCGGCGAGCAGCGCCGTGAGCGCAAGGCCGATGCCGAGCGATGCCGTCTCGATGCCGGTGATGCCGTCGATCCCGTCCATGAAGTTGAAGAGGTTGACGAACCACACCCACAGCAGCGCCGCGGCGGCGCGGTCGAGCAAGGGCGGCAGCAGCCCCTGAAACACCGCGCCGGCGGGCAGGGAAGCGAGGCCGATGAGCACCGCGGCGATGTGGCCGCAAAGCCGCAACCCCGCCGGCAGGCCGCGCAGATCGTCGCGCCAGGAGAGCAGCGCCAGCGCCGCGGCCAGCCCGCCTACCGTCGCGGCGCCGGTGGGCGCGTGTCGTGCCAGCGCGAGGCCGAGCCACGCCGCCAGCAGCACCGGCACCAGCGCGAGGCCGCCGCCGCGCGGCACCGGCACCTGATGCGCCGAACGCTCGACCGGCCGGTCGAGAATCGAGCGCTGCTCGAGCGAGCGCAGCACCGGCCCGGTCAAGAGCGAGGTCGCGGCGAAGGTTGCGAGCGCGACCGCTATGGCGAGTCCCGTCATCATTTCCTGCGGCGCCGGTTTAGGACGGCGCCGTGCGATCGCGCAAGCGATCGTCATCGGCGGGCACCAATGCGCTCGCCTCGACCGTCGTACGGCGCAGCTCCTCGATTGCAACCGGCCGGGCCGCGGTGGCAGGCTTGCCCGAGACGGACAGGAGGAATGGCATGGCCCATATCGAAGGTGGCTGCCTGTGCGGCCGGGTACGCTACAGCGCGGATGCGGAACCTGCGTTCATCAGCATCTGCCACTGCACGGACTGCCAGAAGTTCAGCGGCTCGGCGTTCGCGACGGTGGTCAGCCTACCCGGGCCGGCATTGCATGTGAGCGGAACACTGAAGACCTTCACCAAGACAGGTAGCACCGGCAAGCCGATCCACCGGCGCTTCTGCCCCGAATGCGGGTCCGGCATCGTCGAGGAGGCGGATGCGTTGCCGGGCATGGCGATGATCAATGCCGGCACGCTCGATGACCGGACTTGGGTGAAGCCCCTCTCGCAGATCTACTGCGACAGCGCCCAGCCCTGGGTACAGCTTGGCGGGGAGATGAAGCGCTTCTCGAAGACGCCGGGCTAATATCTGATCGCAGGGCTGTGAAGCGTCAGAATCGGTACCCGAGCTTGCTTAAGGACGACGGGATGACCATCATCATCCCGCCATGCCTTACGATCCCGAGCGCAGCTTCGGTTTTCTGCTGCATGACATCGCGCGTCTCATGCGCAAGCGCTTTGACCAGCGTGCCCGCGCCTTGGGCTTGAGCCGCTCGCAATGGCAGGTGCTGGTCCATCTGTCGCGCCATGAGGGTATCAACCAGAGTGGCCTTGCCGAGATTCTGGAGATCGAGAACATCACGCTGGGCCGGCTCATCGACCGCATGGAAGAGGCCGGCTGGGTCGAGCGCCGGCCGGACCAGAACGACCGCCGCGCGCGCCTCCTCTACACCACGCAAAAGGTGGCACCGGTGATGGAGCGCATGCGCGTGCTTGCCGAGGAGACGCGCAATGAGGCGTTGGCGGGGCTGGCCGATGCCGAGCGCGACGCGCTGATCGAGCGCCTCATCCAGGTTCGCGCCAACCTCTCCGAGCGCGGCACGCCGGCCGCCCCCGAGACGGAACCCGAGATCGTCGACGCCCCACCCGATCCTCCCGCTTACGCGGGTCCCTCCCTCTCCGCCCCTAAGGGGCGGAGAGGGTTGGGGTGAGGTGGGGTGGAGTCGACCGCAGCAGGAGCACGGAAGTGGCGCTCGATCCCCAGACCCTGCGTCAGTTTCTCGACACCATCGAGCGTTTCGTGCGCGAGCGGCTCGAGCCCGCCGAAGAGGGCGTCGCCGAAAGCGACAGCGTGCCGCCCGCCCTCATCGACGAGATGCGGCAGCTTGGGCTGTTCGGCATGACCATCCCCGAGGCCTATGGCGGGCTCGGGCTCAGCATGAGCGAAGAGGTGGAGGTGCTGTTCCAGCTGTGCCGCACCTCGCCGGCCTTCCGCTCCGTGCACGGCACCAATAACGGCATCGGCAGCCAGGGCATCGTCCTCGACGGCACCGAGGAGCAGAAGCGCAAATACCTGCCGCGCCTCGCTTCGGGCGAGATCATCGCCTCTTTCGCGCTGACCGAGCCTGATGCCGGCTCGGACGCGGCGAGCCTCAAGACGAGCGCACGGCGCTCGGGCAATGGCTGGGTGCTGAACGGCACCAAGCGCTTCATCACCAACGCGCCGGAGGCGTCGCTCTTCACCGTGATGGCGCGCACCAATCCCGCGGAGAAAGGCGCGGCCGGCATCTCCGCCTTTCTGGTCGAAGCACCCAATCCCGGGCTCAAGATCGGCAAGCCCGATCGCAAGATGGGCCAGCGCGGCGCGCACACCGCAGATGTCGTCTTCGAGGATTGCTTCGTGCCGGCCGACGCGCTGCTCGGCGGCAAGGAGGGACAGGGGTTCAAGACGGCGATGAAGGTGCTCGACCGCGGCCGCCTCCACATTTCCGCCGTGGCGCTGGGCGTCGCCGAGCGCCTCCTCCGCGACATGCTGCGCTACGCCAAGGAGCGGGTGCAGTTCGGCCATCCCATCGGCGAGTTCCAGCTCGTGCAGGCGATGCTCGCCGACAGCCGCACCGAGGCTTATGCGGCGCGGACCATGGTGCGCGACGCGGCGGCGCGCCGCGATGCCGGCGAGAACATCTCGACCGAAGCCTCCTGCTGCAAGTATTTCGCCACCGAGATGGTCGGCCGCGTCGCCGACCGCGCCGTCCAGATCCATGGCGGCGCCGGCTATGTCGCCGATTACGGCATCGAGCGCTTCTATCGCGACGTGCGGCTCTTCCGCCTCTATGAAGGGACGAGCCAGATCCAGCAACTCGTCATCGCGAGAAACATGCTCAGGGATGGGGGGTGACCCTCACCCTCCCATGGCTTCGCCATGGGCCCCGCGGGAGAGGGGTGCCTTACTGATCGGGGTCGCCGAGGACCCAGACGTAGAGACCACCGCCATAGTCGCGGCGGCAGAGCGTTACCTGCTGGATATGCGTCTTGTCATCCTTGGCGACGGTTTGCCGCACGTCGCGGCAGAGCTGGCCGCGCACGGCACGAAAGACGTCGTCGATCGCCACCGCCGTGCCGGTCGCGGTGTGCACGCCGCTCGGATCGGAAGCCACCCAGGCGACCGGCTCCATGGTGTACTCGTCGGCGGCACGCTGGCTCGCTTCGGCGAGATCGCGCCGCTCGATCTCGGTCAGCCAGGAGCGCAGCGAATCGGCGACGGCGTCGTCGACCGCGCTGTTGGGGACGAGCGGTGGGGCGGGGCCGGCGATCAGCTCGCCGGCGGGACCGTCGCGCACCACCGAGACCGGCGGCGGCGCCCGGTCGAAGAACTGGCCGGCCTGCGGCAAGGCCGGGAGCCGGGCCGAGGCGACATCGGCGCTGCTGCAGGCGGCGAGCGCTAGAGCGGCGAACAGCGACAGCAGGATGGCGCCAATTCCGCTATGATGGCGGGCATGAGACATGGTGCGTGGCTCCTTTCGGCGATCCTGGCGCTGCTCCCCGCGGCGGCGCTGGCGCAGTTCTATGACCTCGACGGCGCTTATCGCTGCTTCACCACGCCGAGCACGGCCTGCGAGAAGGATCTGCGCGACCAGCCGCGGCCGGGGCCGCCGCCGCCGGCCGGGCCGAGCATGGAGCAGATCATCGCCAAGGTGCGCGACAAGACGGCTGGAGCGCATGAGATCGGCCTTCTCGAAGCGCGCGCCGCCGCCAACGACCCGCGCGCCGTCGAGGTCCTCGCCTGGTGCAAGCTCAACGGCATCGGCACGCCGGCGGATGCGCTCGGCGCCTTCTGGCTGTACCGCCAGGCGGCGGCGCTCGGCGTCGCCAACGCCCAGCAGAACCAGATCGCGATCTACGAGACCCGGCTCACCCCCGAGCAGCGCGAGCAGGTGCTGATGCGCGAGAACGGCCGATGATCGGTTCCGGGCCAAGGCGCCTCTCCGGCAAGGATCGAGGCGGCCAGTCTGACAGCGACAGCTAAACGGGTTCTT
Source organism: Allostellaceae bacterium (assembly GCA_035509275.1). Classification (GTDB taxonomy): domain Bacteria; phylum Pseudomonadota; class Alphaproteobacteria; order ATCC43930; family CGMCC-115725; genus DAHUYF01. The sequence goes on from DATJLU010000032.1 coordinate 6,685, forward strand.
AACCTTGCACGTCCGTCGTCGAGGCTCCGATGAGCAGCACTGATTCCCTAGCGCCGGCCGCCGACAGCGCCGAGACGCTGTTGGCGCGGTTGCGGCGGCTCGACGGCGAGGGCCGGCTCGAGATCCGCATCGATCCGCGGCCGCTCGGCCATATCGACAGCCCCGTCGCCTCCGAGGCCGACGGCAATATCTGGATCTATGGCTCGGTGGGGGTGGCCGCGGCGCTGTTGATGTGGCGCGGCGTGGTGTCGGCGCTGGTGGCGCTGGCGATCGGCGTCGCCCTCTATCTCAGCGTCGGCCGCGCCTATGTCCATCGCCGGATCAAGCGCCGGGTGCGCGAAAAGGCGCTGGCGAGCGCCGAGACCTGGCGGCAGGTCTGGCGCTTCCCGGGCCTGACGCTCGCCGCCAAGGGCCGGCCCGACATCGCCGAGTGCGCCTCGCCCGACGGCAACTGGATGGCCTTCGTCCGCGCTTTGGGGTAGCCGCGCGGCTGTCTGCCGGCAGCGCTCTCTTCCTACATCATCGCTTTGCCCGCGAAAGCGGGCATCCAGGGCCTCAGCTTCGGCGAGCGGAGCCCGTGGCGCTGGTTTCCCGGTTTCGCGGGAAAGGCGGGAAAAGAGGCTGCGCGATGTGTACACAATGGAGCGCCGCTCCAGCGCCGGATTCCTTGCCCGGGCGGCTCTGGCTTTGCTAGGGATAGAGCAAGAACAAGGTCGGAAGACCGGGCTTTGGGAGGCAGGAATGCAAGCACTGATGCAAGGGCAGCCGCTGTTGATTTCCTCGCTGATCGGCTTTGCCGATCGCTATCACGGCGCCACCGAGATCGTCTCGCGCAGCATCGAAGGGCCGATCCACCGCTACACCTATCGCGACGCCCATAAGCGCGCGCGGCAGCTCGCCAACGCGCTGCGCCGCCTCGGCGTCAAGGACAGCGACCGCGTCGGCACGCTCGCCTGGAACGGCTTCCGGCATTTCGAGATTTATTATGCCGTCTCCGGCATGGGCGCGGTCTGCCACACCATCAACCCGCGGCTCTTCCCGGAGCAGATCGCCTACATCGTCAACCATGCCGAGGACCAGTACGTCTTCTTCGACATCACCTTCGCGCCGCTGATCCAGAAGGTCCGGCCGCATTGCCCCGGCGTCAAAGGCTGGGTGGCGATGACCGATCGCGCGCATATGCCGAAGGATCTGCCGGACGCGCTCTCCTTCGAAGAGCTGGTGGCGGCGGAGAGCGATGATTTCGACTGGCCGGCGCTCGACGAGAATGCCGCTTCGTCGCTCTGCTACACCTCGGGCACGACCGGCAATCCCAAGGGCGTGCTTTATTCGCATCGCTCGACCGTGCTGCACTCCTATGGCGCGGCGCTGCCCGATGCGATGTGTCTTTCGGCGCAGGACGTGGTGCTGCCGGTGGTGCCGATGTTCCACGCCAATGCCTGGGGCCTCGCTTATGCCTGCCCGCTGGTCGGCGCGAAGCTGGTGTTTCCCGGCGCGGCGCTCGACGGCAAGAGCATCTTCGAGCTGTTCGAAAGCGAGAAGGTGACGTTCAGCGGAGGCGTGCCCACCGTGTGGCTCGCGCTGCTGCAGTACATGGCCGAGACCCATCATCGCTTCAGCACCTTGAAGCGCACGGTCATCGGCGGCTCCGCCTGCCCACCGGCGATGATCCGCGCCTTCGAGGTCGATCACGGCGTCGAGGTGCTGCATGCCTGGGGCATGACCGAGATGAGCCCGCTCGGCACGGTGTGCCAGCTCAAGGCAACGCACAGCGAGGCGAGCCTCGAGCAACAGCTCGCGGTCAAGAGCAAGCAAGGCCGCGCCATCTATGGCGTCGATCTCAGGATCGTCGACGGCGCCGGCAAGGATCTTCCCTGGGACGGCAAGGCGTTCGGCGATCTGATGGTGCGCGGTCCCTGGATCGCCAAGGGCTATTTCAAAGGCGAGGGCGGCGATCCCTTGCGCGGCGGCTGGTTCCCGACCGGCGACGTCGCCACCATCGATGCCGATGGCTATATCCAGATCACCGACCGCTCCAAGGATGTAATCAAATCGGGCGGCGAGTGGATCAGCTCGATCGAGCTTGAGAATGTCGCCATCGCGCATCCCGCGGTCGCGGAAGCGGCGGTGATCGGCGTCGCCCATCCCAAATGGGACGAGCGGCCGCTGCTCATCGTGCAGCGCAAGCCGGGCGCGGCGGTGACGCGCGAGGAGCTGCTCGCCTTCTATCAGGACAAGGTGGCGAAGTGGTGGGTCCCCGACGATGTCGTCTTCGTCGAAGCGCTGCCGCACACGGCCACGGGCAAGCTGCTCAAAACCAAGCTCCGCCAGGACTTCCTTGCCCACCGTCTGCCGGGAGCGTGAATCGCTCTTTCGAAAGAGCGCTGGACGAACATCGTGCGTCCTTCGACAGGCGCGCTGCGCGCGCCAGCTCAGGATGAGGCGATCTTCTTCGTGCCATAAAAGTTCTGCCTCATCCTGAGCTTGCGCCCATAGGGCGCATGTCGGAAGGACGCACGGCAGAAATGCAGTCGCCGTCAGAGCAGATGCCGCCAGTCAACTCCTTTTGATCGATGCGCCCGCGGCAATATCTTGGAGAAGATGAGGGCGGTATTTACATTCACGTTGGCGGTTTCGGCCGCTTGCGCGCGGTACCTGATCGCTACCGTGATGGAGGAGATGATGTCGAAGGGTGCTGTCGTCCTGGCGCTGGCATTGGCCGGGATCGGCCTCGCAGGGTGTGGCCCGGAGCACGACCCGCATTACCTGCCCACCTGGCTCACGCCGGGCAACAGCCCCGGCGTGATGGCCTATAGCACCAATCCCTATGCCGCGCCCAATGCCCCGTCGCCGGCAGCGACCGGTGCCGGCGCCTTCCCCTGAGCCTTCACGCGTCGGGTAGCAGCACGACGCGGCCGATGGCCTGACGATCCATCAGCCGCCGCATGCCGTCGGCAAAGCGTGCGAGCGGCAAGGTCGCGCTGATGTGAGGGCGCAGCAGGCCTTGCTCGGCCAGCGCGAGCAGCGCCGTCGTGGCCGTTTGGGCCAGCGCCGGCTCGCGTCGCGCCATCTCGCCGGCGCGAACGCCGATCACCGAGCAGCTCTTGAGCAGGATGCGGTTGGCGGCCAGCGCGGGGATGGTGCCGCCGGCAAAGCCGACGACAAGGATGCGGCCATTCCAGGCGACGGCGCGTAGCGATTGCACCAGCACCTCGCCACCCACGGGATCGAAGATGACATCGGCGCCGGCGCCATCGGTGCTGCGGCGCACCCGCTCGACGAAATCCTCGGCGGTGTAGTCGATGACCTCGTCGGCGCCGCGCGCATGCGCCGCAGCGCGCTTTTCCTCGCTCGACGCGGTGGCGATGACGCGCGCGCCGAGATGCTTGCCGAGCTCGACGGCGGCGAGCCCGACACCGCCCGCCGCGCCGTGCACGAGCAGCGTCTCGCCGGCGGCGAGCGCCGCGCGCTGCACGAGCGCGTGATAAGCGGTCTGCGCGGCGACGAGGAAGCTCGCGCCTTCGGCGAAGCTGAAGCTTTGCGGCAAGGGCACGAGCTGCTCCACCGGGAGCACGATCTCTTCGGCATAGCCGCCGACGCGCTGCCGCGTGATGACGCGGTCGCCGATGCGCCAAGCGCCGCTTTCCGCCGCGAGCTCGGTGATGATTCCGGCGCTTTCGACGCCGGGGATGAAGGGCAGGTTCGGCCGGTGCTGATACTTGCCGAGGATGGTCAGCGTGTCCGGAAAGTTGATGCCGCAGGCATGAAGGCGGATGCGCGCCTCGCCGGCCGCGAGCGGCGCCGGCTGCAGCTCTTCGAAGCGGAGGCGCTCGGGCGGCCCGAGCTCGATGCAGAGAACGGCACGCGGCATGGCGCAGCCCTTGCGACGGGGTTCCGATCCCGCTGTCGCGCGCTCTGGCGGCCGCGATCCCGGGACAAGCGCCAAAATATAAACGATTACGCGGGAATACAAACGACGCACAACTCTAACCGCCCGGCGGAGCGCCTTAAGCGCGAATTAACCATACCCGCAGTAGCCTTCTCGGATCGATCCGCCTGATGCGCAACCGACGGACACTTGTCACACAGCGCTGTTAGCCTGGGTGGGATCGCGGTGCGGAGAACGATGCCATGCGCATCCTCGCTAGGACCCAGAATCGCTATTCGCCGCTTGTCGCGGTGCTGCTCGGGTTGGCGATCGCCAGCACCATCGGCGCCCATGCGCTCCGCCATGCTGCGGTGAGTGCGGTCCACGCCAGCCGCGATCTGGTGTATCAGTTCCGCCTCGAGGTCGAGCCGGCAGTGGTGACCGGCGGTCTCGTCGTTTCGCGCAATCGCCATACGATCGCCGGCGGGACAATGGGGTGCGCCGCCGGTGCCGGGCTCGGCGCCAGCGCCGCGGCGGTGTTCGGTGTTGTCAGCGGCGGCTTGGCGCTTCCCGCGGTGCCGCCCGCCGCCGCGCTCGGCTGTGCCGCCGGCGGCGCCGTCGGCATCGCCGTGGGTTATCCCCTGGACAATTGGGCGTTCAACTGAGTTCGTCGCCCGCCGCTTCGGTGCGAGCCGCGCGCGCTTATTCTTCGCATTCCCATTCGCTGTAGTAGACGATGCGCTGGCGGCCGAAGGCCCAGGTTCCGTCCGCCTGCTCGGCGCGCTCGCGCAGCATGCGCGGCTTGCGGCAGCCCATATTCTTGAGGCGCGAGGTGATGATGTGCTCCCGGTCGGCCCAGACGTCGCCGTTGTAGAGCAGCGTCTGCTTGTTCAGGAACATCGCCAGGTAATCCGCGTTCCCGTCTCTGGTGGGGACGATCTGGACGGGGTCGTCGTTAGCGGAGTTCGACGCGCAACCCCAAAGCAGGCCGGCGACAACGAGCGGGACGAGCGCCTTCTTCATGCGAGCTTTCCTGCCGGGACAAGGACGGCCCAGAGTAGAAGAAGATGCGCGCCGCGGAAATCGCAGCGATGCCGCGGCCGGGAGCGGAGCGCCATGGCGGGCAACAGCGTGGATCCCGATCTCATCCTCGACGCGATCAGCTATGTCGAGGAAGTTCACAAGGCCGAGACGGCGGAGAATACCGCGCCGCCGCCCGGCACCGGAGGCCGCGTCGTCGCTGCCATTCTGGCGGATGCGGCGCTCGCCGACTATGTGCGGCGCTGGGCGCTCGAGCGGCGCATTCTCGAAGCCAGCACGGCGCCGCCCGTGCCGCCGCCGATCGACGAGGTCTATCGGCGCGTCAGCCTCTGGCTTAAGACAGCGGAAGCCGCAACGCCGTAAGATCGTTCTGTGCCGCGGTCGGCGTGGCCCCGCGCGTCTCCTTGAACACGCGCTCGCGCCCCTGCCAGAGCTCGAAGGCATAAGATCGGCGCCCGGCGCAGAGCTGGCGCGCGGCGGCGAGCGCGGCTTCACCAGTGTCGATCTCGATATCTTCGACGGCGACGATCTTGTCGCTTCCATCGAGGAGATAGCAGCGATACTGAGCCATGCGTTCCCCTCCTTGCCGGCTCACTTGTCGTCGCGACTCTACTTAGGACTTTGTTGCAGGATGTCGAGGTCAACTTGCGCAGCGCGCGAGAAGCCCGCTTTTTGACACAACCAGAAATTTCGCTGCGGCGATGTTATTGCCGTCGGCGCGCGCCGCGCGCGGCGGCGGCCGCTTCGTCGACCAGCCGCGCCGCTTCGGCGATCACCTGCTCGCGGCTCAACGCGGCGGGAAATTCCGCGCGCCGCATCGGCGCATCAGGCGGGCGTATGTAGACGCGCCAGCCTGTCGTGCGCTGCAGCACGACGATGGTGTGCCCTTTGTGCTCGATGCTTTCCGCCACGCGCACCGCCGGGTCCGATCGTTTTCGGCCGGCAGGAGTGTAACGCATTTCCGCGCGCGTCGCGCGGATCAAAGGTCCCCACTTTGTCACCCGCGATTTCATCCGCGGCGGCGTTTGCAGCAGGGATCACGCCGCGAGGAGGCGTCGCCCATGCAAGTCTCCGACTTCTACATCCACCGCGAAGCGCGCCGCCTGTTCGAGCGCCTCGGCGACGACGCTCTCGCGGAAGCGCGCACCAAGGTGCGCCTCTCCCGCGCCCGCGACGACATGCTCGCCGCCGATATGTGGCTGCGCATCATCGCCGCGCTCGAGGAGCTGATGCGCGCAGTGGCGGAGTAGGCGGACGCGATTGCGGAGGCTCGGCGCATGCGAGGCCATAGCGCCGCGTGGAACACCATAAGCCGCGCCGCTGTTAGCAGAATACCTTGTGTAAGACTGGGAACTGGCCCCGCCTCGCGCGGGGCTTTTCTTTGGGCTTGCCGATGCGGAGCGCAGAGAGCGCTATTGCCCGGCCGTCTGCGTCGGCCAGCACAGTTTTTCCCGATCCCTGGTCGTGATGCCGTCGAGCACGATCGAGTGCTCGTACTGGAAGCAGGTGGTGCCCTTGCCCGGGTAGTTCTGATCTTGCGTGACCCTCGTCACCTTCCCCGAGTGGTGGGTTGCGGGATTGCTCCAGGCTTCGGTCTTCCCGGGCGGGTCCTTCTCGGCGTCCAGGTATGCATTCAATTGTCCCGGGGATTCCGGCGTCAGGACGGCCGGTTTCGCCATCGGGAGTTTCCCGAAATCGATAGCGGGTTTCCTGTAATTTTAAGGCTGCGTCTGCCGATCGATTGCCCGCGCCGATCGCCCGGAGCGGGGCCCACCAGAGGATCCCAGAATTGGTCCCGAACGGAGATTTGCGGTGGTGCGAGCATCGCGTGGTGCCGGATGAGGGGATCGAACCCCCGACCTTCGGTTTACAAAACCGCTGCTCTACCGCTGAGCTAATCCGGCGCGCTGATCTTCGGCGAAGCCGAGTTGTAGCCTCGACCGGCGGCTTCCGTCCACCCTTGGCGCCGACTCAGCCCAACAGCCAAATTTTCTTCATCGGAGTTGCCCCAGGCCGAATCTTCTGATTCTGTCGGCGGTGGACCCAGGTGCGACCATGACTGAGCCCAATCCCGGCGCCGACAGCGCTCTGCCGCGGCTCCTCGCCCACGAGATCCTGCTGAGTGAACGGCGGCGCGTGCTCGGCCTCGCCGGCCTGCTGACCGTCATCCTCGCCCTGGTGCTGCTGATGGCGAGCCTGGCGCCCGGCCTGGTCCGGTCGATCTTCCATGGCCGGATACCGGTGCGCATCGCGTTCACCGCCTTCCTGCCTTTCATCGCCTACGAGCTCGTCGTCGCGGGCGTCTTCACCCTGCTGCTGCGCCAGGGCCGCCATTTCTGGGTTTTCGGGCGCTTCGTCAATGCCTTCATCGAGACCAGCTTCCCGACCTTGCTGCTCTATCAGCTCACCGGCTATCTCGCGGCACCGCTGGCCTTCAACGGTTGGCACGCACAGCTCTACTTCATCTTCATCATCCTCTCGACGCTGCGGCTCGATTTCGTACTGTCGGCCTTCACCGGCGCGGTCGCAGCGGTCGAATTTTTTGTGCTCGCCTATGCCGCGTTGCACCGCGGCTGGCTGGGCGAGGATTTTGGTGTTAATCTCACCTTCTACCTCACCCGCAGCGCCGTCCTGCTCGCGGCCGGACTCATCGCCGGTGCCGTCGGCGTGACGATCCGGCGGTATTTCGAGCGCGCGAGCGCCGCCGCCTCGGCCCGCGACCGGGTGACGAACCTGTTCGGCCAGCACGTCTCGCCCGAAGTCGTCGAGCGGCTCTTGGCGCTCGATACCCCCGAGCTCGGCGAGATGCGGCAGGTCTGCGTCATGTTCGTCGACATCCGCAGCTTCACCGCGGCAGCGCGCGAGCGCAGCCCGGCCGAAATCGTCAGCCGCCTCGATGCCGTTTTCGCGCTGCTGGTCGACAGCATCGACCGCCATCATGGCATCGTGAACAAGTTCCTGGGCGACGGCCTCCTGGCCATCTTCGGCGCGCCGCTCGACGACCCCGCCGCAGCCGCCGACGCGGTTACGGCAGCGCGCGAGATGCTGCGCGCCGTCGCCGCGGATAATGTCGGCAGCGCCTGGCCGATCCGCATCGGCATCGGCATCCATATCGGCGAGGCGGTGGCCGGAACCGTGGGCTCGCCGCGGCGCAAGGAATACACCGTCATCGGCGACACGGTAAATCTCGCCGCGCGCCTCGAAAGCCTCAACAAGGAGGAGGGCTCGCAGCTCCTCATCTCCGACGCCGTGCGACGGGCAGCGGGCGAGGCCATCGGCGAGGCACTGCCGCTCGGCCCGGTCAGCCTGCGCGGCTATGCCGAGCCGGTCACCGTCTGGCGGCTCGCTTAGGTCTGATCGCGCGCACTGTCCAGGTTCGTGGCGCGCCCCAGCTGGCGGTCGCCGCCGAGTGCAGCGCTCGCAGTCGCCGCTGCTACGCGATCTGTTGCCGGCCGCCCCGCTTGGCGAGCAGCTCACTAGGCCGAAGCGCATAGGCGCCGTCACCAAGGAGCGCCTGGGCGATCAGTAGGATCGACCATACGAGCGGCAACTCGAATCCTGCTCCCGTGAAGTAGAAGCCTTTGCGGGCGGCCCAGAACTGTGTGGCGCCAACCATGAGAGGGAGGGCATAGAGGCTCGCCCACCGCGTATAGACGCCAAGCGTGATGAGGATGGCTCCGACGAACTCACCGCTGACCGTGTAGGCGAGAACCCAGCCGGGGTAGCCAGCTTGCTCCAGACCCGTCCACCATTTGTCGACGCCAAAGATGGCGAACTTCCAATAAAGATGCAGGATAAAGAGGCCGCCGATCGTGATCCTTAGCAGCAGGGTTCCATAAGGCGCTGTGCGCTGGTCAATCATTTGAGCGTCCTCCCGGTCTTGAGGCGAACACTCGGCGGTCGCTCGGCCCGTGTTGGCCTCACTTCATTGGCGCGGATTTTGGTTCCGTCGCGATTAATAGCGCCCACGACTGCGCAAGATCGTCAAGGGAATCACAGGGCGGAAGCTCGGCCGCGGTGGTGGCGAGTTGTAGCTGCCGCCGTCTCAGCCCGACGGGAACAGCGCGCCGCGGCGCGCATGCATCATCACCACGGCGAGATCCCAGGGGGCGACGCGAGGCGCGGCGGCGAGGGCTTCGGGAGTGAAGAGGCGGCGGTCGGCGCCTTCGTGCTGCACCATGGTCGGTACTTCCGCCGCTTCGATCGGCACGACGAAGAAGCTCATGCGGTCGGTGCGGGGCGGGACGAAGGGCAGGCCGATCAGCATCTCGGTGAAGAAGTGGATTTCGCGCGCGTGGTATTCGAGCTCTTCGACAAGCTCGCGCCGGATCGCCGCGCCGGCGTCCTCGCCGGGATCGATGCTGCCGCCGAAGAGGGCCCAATGATCGGGGAGCAGGATGCCGGGGATCGGGTCGCGCAGCTGCATGAGATAGCGCCCGTCTTGTGTCGGCATGATCGCCGCGGCGCACCAGCGCGCGATGTTCGGCGACAGGCTCATCGGCCGCGCCGCGACAATTCGTAAAGCGCGATCGCCGCGGCGTTCGACACGTTGAGCGAGGCGGGCTCGCCGCGCGTCGGCAGCCGCGCCAGCAGATCGCAGCGCTCGCGCGTCAAGCGCCGAAGCCCGCTGCCTTCGGCGCCGAGCACCAAGGCGATGCGCGCGCCGGCATCGATCGCATCGAGCGTCTGCGCCGCGCTTTCCTCGAGGCCGAGGCACCAGAAGCCCGCCTCTTTGAGGCGGTCGAGCGTGCGCGCGAGATTGGTGACGCGGAGCAAGGGCACGGCTTCGAGCGCGCCCGAGGCGGCCTTGGCGAGGGCGCCGGTCACCGGCGGCGCGCCATGCTCCGGCATCACCACGGCGCGCGCGGCAAAGGCGGCGGCGGAGCGCAGAATGGCGCCGACATTGTGCGGATCGCTCACCTGGTCGAGCAGCACGATGATCGCCGGCACCGCGGCTTCGGCGAGCCCGTCGAGCACATCGTCGATGTCGCGCGCCGGCAGCGGCTCGGCGGTGAGCGCCATGCCTTGATGCACCGCGCCGTGGGGCAGCAGCTGTTCGAACTCGCGCCGGTCGAGCACTTCGGGCGCGCCCGGCGGGAGCGAGGCAGCGGCCGAGGCGGCGAGCGCGGCGAGCTCGGCCTTGGTCTCGGCGAGCGCCAACAGCCGCCGCACCCGCCGCGCCGGGTTGGCGAGGGCGGCGGCGACGGCGTGGCGGCCATAGAGCCAGGGCCCGGTATCGCGCGACCGCGCCGGGGCGTCGCGGAGCGCCGCCGGCGCCGCGCGCGGGGCGGGACGCTCGGGAGGGCGGCGGGCGGAGCGGCGCGGCATGGCGAGAGCTATAGCCCGGATTTTTCGGCGAGGCACGCGCGCTGCCCGCAGCGGCGCTGCGTCCTGTCCAATAGGTGAAAAACCCCTGGCTTGCGGCCCCGCAACCGTTGACAAAATCGAGGGACTCCCTTAATACCCGCCATCCGCTGCCCCGGGCGGCAAGCGATCGCGGAGGGGTTGCCGAGCGGTCAAAGGCAGCAGACTGTAAATCTGCCGACTTCGGTCTTCGAAGGTTCGAATCCTTCCCCCTCCACCAATCGCTTGGTCGACGGGAGCGAGCATCGGCAGCGGCGGACAGGTCAAGGCGCGAGGCAAGGCGGGTTCGTGGGCGGGTGTAGCTCAATGGTAGAGCTCCAGCCTTCCAAGCTGGCTACGTGGGTTCGATTCCCATCACCCGCTCCAACGCCGCGCCGGCCTCACGGACTCTAGAGAAACAGGAACCCGGTCATGGCGAAGGCGAAATTCGAGCGGACGAAGCCGCATTGCAATGTGGGGACGATCGGTCACGTGGATCACGGGAAGACGTCGCTGACGGCGGCGATCACGAAGGTCCTGGCGGAGACGGGCGGTGCCACGTTCATGGCGTATGACCAGATCGACAAGGCGCCGGAAGAGAAGGCGCGCGGGATCACGATCAACACGGCGCACGTGGAGTATGAGACGAAGAACCGGCATTACGCGCACGTGGACTGCCCTGGGCATGCGGACTACGTGAAGAACATGATCACGGGAGCGGCGCAGATGGATGGGGCGATCCTGGTGGTGTCGGCGGCGGACGGGCCGATGCCGCAGACGCGCGAGCATATCCTGTTGGCGCGCCAGGTGGGGGTGCCGGCGCTCGTGGTGTTCCTGAACAAGGTGGACATGGTGGAGGACCCGGAGCTCCTGGACCTGGTGGAGCTTGAGGTGCGGGAGCTGCTGAACAAGTACGAGTTTCCGGGGGACAAGATCCCGATCATCCGGGGGTCGGCGCTGATGGCGCTGGAGGGGAAGGAGCCGAAGCTGGGGCACGACGCGATTTTGGCGCTGATGAAGGCTGTGGACGAGACGATCCCGCAGCCGACGCGGCCGAAGGACAAGCCGTTTCTGATGCCGATCGAGGACGTGTTCACGATCTCGGGGCGCGGGACGGTAGTGACGGGGCGGGTGGAGCGCGGGATCGTCAAGGTGAACGACGAAGTGGAGATCGTGGGCATCAAGCCG
>DATJLU010000033.1:0-10198 GCA_035509275.1 Allostellaceae bacterium
CCGCGCACCTTGCGGCCGCGCGCGGTGGCGATGCTGATCAGTTCGCCCACGCCTTCGCGGTCGATCGACACGAACGGGTCGGAGGCAATGATTCCCTTCGACGCATAGATGCCGAGGAAGCTCGCGGCATCGTCGCGGCTGATGCCGAAGGCCGTCTGAGTAAGATCGTTGGTGCCGAAGGAAAAGAACTCGGCGGTCTCGGCGATCTCGCCGGCTTTGAGCGCCGCGCGCGGCAGCTCGATCATGGTGCCGACCTGATATTTGACCGCGCTCTTGGTTTCGGCGGCAACCGTCTGCGCCATGGCATCGATGCGCTCTTTCACCAGATCGAGCTCGGCCTTGCTGGCGATCAGCGGCACCATGATTTCCGGCACGACGGCCTTGCCGATCGCGCGCGAGGCCTCGACGGCGGCCTCGAAAATCGCGCGCGCCTGCATTTCGGCGATTTCCGGATACGCGATCGCCAGCCGGCAGCCGCGAAAGCCGAGCATCGGGTTGAACTCGTGCAGCTCGCGCGCGCGGTCGGCGAGCTTTTTCGGGTCGGCGCCCATGGCCTCTGCCACCGCCGCGATTTCCTCCTCGCTGTGGGGGAGAAATTCGTGCAGCGGCGGATCGAGCAGCCGGATCGTCACCGGCAGCCCCTTCATGATGCGGAAGATCTCGACGAAATCCTGGCGCTGCATCGGCAGCAGCTTGGCGAGCGCCTTGCGCCGGCCTTCGGCATCGTCGGCGAGGATCATCTCGCGCACGGCGATGATGCGGTCCTCGTCGAAGAACATATGCTCGGTGCGGCAGAGCCCGATCCCCTCGGCGCCGAAGCGGCGCGCGGTCTTGGCGTCGGTCGGCGTGTCGGCATTGGCGCGCACGCCCATGCTGCGCGTCTCGTCGGCCCAGGCCATCAGCGTGGCGAAATCGCCCGAGAGCTCCGGCTGGATCGTCGGCACCTCGCCGAGCATGACCTCGCCGGTCGAGCCGTTGATGGTGATGCGCTCGCCCACCTTCACCGTGTGCTCGCGCACGGTCATCGTGCCGGCGCGGTAGTCGATGCGCAGATCGCCCGCGCCGGCGACGCAGGCGCGGCCCATGCCGCGCGCCACCACCGCGGCATGGCTGGTCATGCCGCCGCGCGCGGTGAGGATGCCTTTCGCCGCATGCATGCCGTGAATGTCCTCGGGGCTGGTCTCGATCCGCACCAGGATGACCGCCTCGCCCCGCCCCGCGCGCGTCTCGGCCTCGTCTGCGGAGAAGACGACCACCCCCGAGGCGGCGCCCGGCGATGCCGGCAGGCCGCGCGCCAGCACCGTCTTGGGCGCTTTGGGATCGAGCGTCGGATGGAGCAGCTGATCCAGCGATTCGGGCTCGATGCGGCGCACCGCCTCGCGCTGGTCGATCAATCCCGCCGCCGCCATGTCGACGGCGATCTTCAGCGCCGCCGCCGCGGTGCGCTTGCCGGTGCGGGTCTGCAGCATGTAGAGCTTGCCCTGCTGCACCGTGAACTCGATGTCCTGCATGTCGCGGTAATGCTGCTCCAGCGTCTCGCGCACTTTCGCGAGATCGCCGAACACGTCCGGCATTACCTCTTCCATCGCCGGCAGCGACGATTTGTTCGCCTTCTTGCCGGCGATCGTCAGGTGCTGCGGCGTGCGGATGCCGGCGACGACATCCTCGCCCTGCGCGTTGACGAGATACTCGCCATAGAACTCGTCGGCGCCGGTCGAGGGGTTGCGCGTGAAGGCGACGCCGGTGGCGCAATCATCGCCCATATTGCCGAACACCATCGCCTGGACATTGACCGCGGTGCCCCAGTCGGCGGGGATGTCGTGGAGGCGCCGATAGGTGATCGCGCGCTGGTTCATCCACGAGCCGAATACGGCGCCGATCGCGCCCCAGAGCTGCTCTTGCGGATCCTGCGGGAACGGCTTGCCCAGCTCGCGGCGGACGACGTCCTTGAAGCCCGCGACGACCTCCTCCCACTGCTCCGCCGTCAGCTCGGTGTCGAGCGTGATGCCGAGATCGAGCTTGGTGTTCTCGAGCAAATCCTCGAAGTGATGGTGGTCGACGCCCAGCACCACCTGGCCATACATCTGGATGAACCGGCGATAGCTGTCGAAGGCAAAGCGCCGGTCGCCGCTGCGCCGCTCCAGCCCGGCGATGGTGGCGTCGTTGAGGCCGAGATTGAGCACCGTGTCCATCATGCCGGGCATCGAGGCGCGGGCGCCCGAGCGCACCGAAACCAGCAGCGGGTTCCCGGCATCGCCGAATTTGGCGCCGATGCGCTGTTCGAGCTGGTGCAGCGCCGTCTCGACCTGCTCGCGCAGCTCCTTGGGATAGCTCTTGCCGTTGGCGTAGAAATAGGTGCAGACCTCGGTGGTAATGGTAAATCCCGGCGGCACGGGCAGGCCGAGATTGCTCATTTCGGCCAGGTTCGCGCCCTTGCCGCCGAGCAGGTTCTTCATCTCCGCCTTGCCCTCGGCCTTGCCTTCGCCGAAGCCATAGACCCATTTCGTCATCGTCCACCTATCCTTCGATCTGCGAGAAATCGGCGACCCGGTTGAGCGTGTCGCGGATTTGCGCCAGAAGCCGGAGGCGATTGGCTCGCAACTCCCGATCCTCGCAATTAACGGTTACGCGGGCAAAGAATTCATCTACCGGGCCGCGTAAACGCGCCAGTGCCGCCATTGCCGCCGTAAACGCCTCCCGCCCGAGCGCGTCGCCGCTTTCCCGCGCCGCGCGGTCGAGCTCCGCCGCCAGGCTCGCCTCCGCCGGCTCCGCCAGGAGCTTCGGGTCGGGCTCGCCGGGGTAGACGGCGCCATCCTTCTTCTCCTCGATGCGCACGATATTGGCGGCGCGCCGATAGGCCACGAGCAGGTTCGCCCCGTCATCCGTCTTGAGGAACGCATCCAGCGCCGCGACCCGGGCGAGCAGGCGGACGAGGTCGTCCTCATCGCCGAGCGCGAAGACCGCCGCGATGAGATCGTGGCGCACCCCCTCGCCGCGCAAATGCACCTTCAGCCGATCGGCAAAAAAGCCGAGGAGATCGGCGGTGGGGTCGCCGGCAAACGCATCGGCGCCTTCGCGGCCAATGGCAAAGGCCTGCCGGAACAACGATCTGAGCGGCAGTTTTAATCTGTTTTCGAGGATGAGGCGGATGACGCCCAGCGCGGCACGGCGCAGCGCGTACGGGTCCTTCGACCCCGTCGGCTTCTCGTCGATCGAGAAGAAGCCGACGAGTGAATCGATCTTATCCGCGAGTGCCACCGCGACGCTGACCGGCGCGCTGGGGCAGCGGTCACTCGGGCCCAGCGGCGAATAATGCTCGGCAATCGCCGCCGCGACCTCGGCCGGCTCGCCATCCCCCTGCGCGTAGTAGCGCCCCATGACCCCCTGCAGCTCCGGGAACTCGCCTACCATGCCGGTCGAGAGATCGGCCTTGGCGAGCTCGGCGGCGCGCCGCACCTGGGCAATTTCCGCGCCCGGCACCAGCGGCGCCAGCGCCGCGGCCAGGCGCATCACCCGTCCCGCCTTGTCGAGCACGCTGCCGAGCCGGGCATGGAAGACGCGCTCGGCCAGCTTCGGGATGCGGGACGCGAGTGCGACCTTCCGATCCTGCTCCCAGAAGAAGCGCGCATCCGAAAGCCGCGCGCGCAGCACGCGCTCATTGCCGGCGACGATCGCCGCGCCGCCATCATCGGCGATCATGTTGGCGGTGACGAGGAAGCGCGGCGCCAGCCTCCCCACGCGGTCGAGGCAGGCGAAATATTTCTGATGCGTGCGCATCGCCGTCGTCAGCACTTCGGGCGGCAGGCTCAGGAATTCGGCATCGATGCGGCCGAGCAGCACCACCGGCCATTCGACGAGGCCGGTGACCTCGTCGAGCAGCGCCGGATCGTCCTTCACCGTAAGCTGCGCTTCGGCGGCCCGCTCATAGAGCGCGAGCGTGATCGCCTGGCGCCGGTCCTCGCGCCGCAGCATGACATGCGCCTCGCGCAGCTTGTGCCGGTAATCGGCGACATTGCGCACCCTCACCTTGCCCGGCGCGAGAAAGCGATGGCCGCGCGTCTCGTCGCCGACCGGCACGCCGTCGAGGGCGAGCGGCAAGACCGTGCCGTCGAGCAGTGACAGCGCGCTCGTCATCGGCCGCACCCAGCGAAACCCCGCGGCGGGAAAGCGCATCGATTTGGGCCAGGGCAGCTCCAGCACGACTTGCCGCAACAGATCCGGCAGCACCTCGGCGGCGGCGCGGCCGGGCCGGCGGATCACAGCGAAGTAGAAGACACCCTTGCCGGTGTCGCGGGCCTCGCATTGGTCGATCGCGGCGAGCCCGGCGCTTTTGAGAAATCCCTCGAGCGCGTTGCTCGGCGCGCCGACACGCGGCCCGCGCCGCTCTTCGGTCGTATCGGCCTGGCGCTCGGGCAGGCCGTCCACCACCAAGGTCAGGCGGCGCGGCGTGGAATAGCTCTGGACCTCGGCGGGAACGAGACCCGCCGCGGTGAGCTTCTCGCGCGCCAGCGCGGCGAAGTCCTCCGCCGCGCGGCTCTGCATGCGCGCCGGTATCTCTTCGGTGAGCAGCTCGAGGAGAAGCTCGGCCATTACCCAGGCGCCTGATGCGCGAGCCATCCCTCGCAGCACGCTTTGGCGAGCGCGCGCACGCGGCCGATATAGGCTGCGCGCTCGGTCACCGAAATGGCGCCGCGCGCGTCGAGCAGGTTGAAGGCGTGGCTCGCCTTGATGCACTGATCATACGCCGGCAGCGGCAGGCTGCGCGCCAGCAGCGCCTTGCATTCCTGCTCGGCATCGGCGAAGTGCTGGAACAGCAGCTTCGCATCGGCATATTCGAAATTGTAGGCGGAGAACTCGAACTCGGCGCGCTTGAACACATCGCCATAGCGGACGCCGGCGCCGTTATAGTCGAGATCGTAAACGTTCTCGACGCCCTGCACATACATGGCGAGGCGCTCGAGCCCGTAAGTGAGCTCGGTCGAGACCGGATCGCACTCGATCCCGCCGACCTGCTGGAAATAGGTGTATTGCGACACTTCCATGCCGTCGAGCCACACCTCCCAGCCGAGCCCCCAGGCGCCCAAGGTCGGGCTCTCCCAATCATCTTCGACGAAGCGGATGTCGTGGTGCCGGGCGTCGATGCCGAGCGCGGCCAGGCTGTCGAGATAAAGCTGCTGGCTCTCCATCGGCGCCGGCTTCAAGATCACCTGGAACTGATAATAATGCTGCAGCCGGTTGGGATTCTCGCCATAGCGCCCGTCGGTCGGGCGGCGCGAAGGCTGAACATAGGCGGCACGCCAAGGGTTGGGGCCGAGCGCGCGCAACGTGGTCGCGGGATGGAACGTCCCCGCCCCCATCTCGACGTCATAGGGCTGGAGGATGACGCAGCCTTGCGCGGCCCAATAGGCTTGCAGCTTGAGGATGAGCGACTGAAAGCTGGTCTTGCTCGCCGCGGCCGACGCCACCATCGATTGATCCGAGACAGTCCCCTAGGGTGCGGCGCAACATAAACGCCACCCTTTTGAGGGTCAAGCTGAGGGGCGCGCTCGCCTCGGTCGTCAGCGCCGCCAGGGGCAATCGGCGCGGCCGCAAGCGACGGCGCTGCTCGCCGACACAAAGACGCTGCAGACCGCGCATTTGACCAGATCTTCGGCCTTGAGGCTCGGCGGCCGCTGGGCCTGCTGCTGCCGCCGCTTCGCCTCCTCGCGCACGCTGCGACGGATCATGTCGACGCGGTTGACGAAGCGAAAGCCATACCAGATGACGGCCACGAAGATGACGAAGACCAGCAGCTTGCCGGGGGAAAAGCCCATGTCCGCGGGTTTAGGAAAGAGCTGCGGCGGCGGTCAAGCCTCACCGCGCCCGGGCGCCGAACAACAAGCCGGGCTCAAACAGGCCGTGGCGACGAACCCTCGGCAGCGATCGAAAGACGGCGCCGCTTGCCCTCGGCCGCGCGGCATAGGGCCGTCATTTCGCCGGGGCCGCGGCAGCCGGCGGGGCGCTAGCTGCAGCCGCCATGGCAAAGGTCATGAGCTTCTCGTTCGTGACAACATACTTGAAGAGCTGCATCTCGGCTTGGACCACATGCGGCTCCGTCATGAGTCCGCGCATTGCCATCTGGCCGAGCATCGCGAAGGACGACGAGAACGCCGCCTGGCCTTCATGCTTGATCGTATCGATCGCCTGCTTCGGGCAATCCGCAGTGATGAGGCGCACGAACACCTCAGACGCCTGCCGGCTCAGCTTCTCGCGCTGCTCGCTGCTGATCGCGAGCATCGGCTGGACCGCCGGATGCGCAGATATCGCGGCAAACGACCATTGCAGCAGCAGAAGCTGATCCTGCGGCTTCGCGGATTTGACGAGACATTGACTCAAATTATCGGCATAGACGCCGGCGAACGCGCTCTGAACCGGCAGCATCGCGGCGATCAGCACCAGAACGGCAAAGGCTCTGCGCATCATGGTAAAGGTTCTCCTCATCCCCTGATGCGCAGTGTCGCATGCCGGCCAATCGAACTCAACGGCGGGGCCGAGCGCGCCGCCAGCAACGAGCTAAAGCCCGAAGCGCGCCCAGATCAGCCGCTCCTCGAGCCGCGCCAGCAGATCGACGGCGATCTCGGTGATGTCGGGGCGGCGCGGCCAACCGAAGCGCGACAGCAGGGGAAAGCGCCGGCGCTCGGGCTCGACGAGACGGAGCCTCACCGCGTCGCCATAGCGCTGGCGCATGACGCCGCGTAGATCGCCGATGCCGTCGATGAGGCCGAGCTCGAGCGCGCGCTTGCCGGTGAAGATTTCGCCGTTGAAGAGCGCGCTCTCCTCCGCGGTGAGCTTGGCACCGCGGCGCTCGCGGACCATGTCCTTGAAGCTGTCATGCATGTCGCGCTGGAGCGCGGTCAAGCGCTCGATCCCTTTCGGATCCTCGGCGAGGAAGGGATCGAGCAAGGATTTATTCTCGCCCGCGGTATAGAGCCGGCGCTGAACGCCGAGCCGGCGCAGCGCCTCGGCAAAGCCGAAGCTCGCGGTGATGACACCGATCGAGCCGAGCAGCGACGTATCCTCGGCAAAGATCTCGTCGGCCGCCAGCGCCAGCCAATAGCCGCCCGACGCCGCCACATCCTCGGCGAAAGCGAAGACCGGCACTTCTTTTTCCTGCGCCAGCTGGCGGATGCGGCGGGTGAGCAGCGAGGACTGCACGGGCGAGCCGCCGGGCGAGTTGATGGCGAGGGCCACCGCCTTGAGGTGGCGCAGCTGAAACGCCCGCTCGATGGCCCCGGCGAAGCGGCGCAGCGACAGCGCCCGCGGGCCACGCGGACCGATCAGCCCGTCAAAGCGGAGGACCGCAACTTGCGGCGGCGGATTGCGGAAGCGCTCCAGCGGCAGCTTCTCGAGGAGATCGTCGACGAGGCTCATGGTCTAAAGAGATGGGCACGGCACCCGCCGGTTGACAAGTCGGGGCGGGCGGTCGGCGAATCCGTCACCTCCGCATCGAACCCAATCACGACAAATCCAGCGCCGCGCCGCCGCGCAAGACGGCATCGGCCGCCGCCGTGTAGCGGCCATCCGCCCCGTGCAGAACCAGGCCCGGGGTGAGGCGGGTCGGCGTTTCGACGCCTTTGCGCGCCCGCACGATCACGCGTTTGGCCGACTTATCGGAGCCGGCCCAAAGCGGGAAAACCGTGATTTCGCCGGCGCGGCCCATGAGCTGCGCCAGGAGCTGTTCCATCCGGTCGGCGCGATGGATGAAGGTGAGGCTGCCTTTGGGCCGCACCATGGCGAGCGCGAAGCGCACCCAGGCGGCGAGGTCGGCTTCGCCTTCGACCATGGCTGCGGCCTTGCGCGGCAGCGGCGAGGCGGTCGCGGCACCGGCCTCGAGAAAGGGCGGGTTGGCCATGACATGCCCGAAGCTGCCGGGCTCGAGCCGCGGCGGCGGCCGCAGGAGATCGCCCGCCATCGCGACGACTCGGCCCTGAACCTGGTTAAGATCGATGTTCTCGCTCGCCAGCCGCACCAGCTCGCGCTGGGCTTCGATGCCGGTGATGCGGCAGCCCGCGACCCGCGCCGCGAGGCACAGCATCGCCGCGCCGACGCCGCAGCCGATATCGAGCACGGTCTCGACGGCACCCGCCGGCACCGCGGCGGCGAGCAGCACCGGGTCGATGGCAACGCGATAGCCAGAGCGCGGCTGGCGCAGCACGACGCGGCCGCCGAGCAGCCTGTCCTCGCTGACCTCGCGCTCGCGCGCCGGCTCGGTCACGCCGTCGCCTCGCCCGCCGCGGCCAGCGCCGCAAGCGCGCGGCGGTGATCCTCCTCGCGCACCATCAAGCGGCGCTGCAGGGCGGCGATGCTGCCTTCCACCGTGGCCGTATTCTGGTCGAGGACGACGCTCTCGATGCCGGCATCGCTGAGCAGCGCCTGCAGCCAGGACAACCGTACGAGGTCGTTGGTGCGCAACAATTCCTTCATTGGCCTCGGCGCTTTCCGCAGATAGCCCGGTGGGCTTGACCGCTTCTACCAGCATTCTATGCTCGCCTGCGCTCGCCGCTGCGTCAAGTTAAGGCGGCGAGCAAAGCGGCGGGGGAAAGGGGAAGTTGGCGTGGCCTTGGTGGCAAGTGCGCGCGGCGAGGACGCCAAGAGACCGGCGACGCTCGACCATCTCACCCTCCTGCTCAAGACCGATCTCGACCGGGTGAATGCGTTGATTCTGCAGCGCATGCAAAGCCCGGTCGCGCTCATCCCGCAGCTCGCCGGCCACATCATCGCCGCCGGCGGCAAACGCTTGCGGCCGATGCTGACGCTCACCACTTCGCGGCTCTGCGGCTATCGCGGCGAGCGGCATCTGGCGCTCGCCGCCGCGGTCGAGTTCATCCACACCGCGACCTTGCTGCATGACGATGTCGTCGATGACAGCGATCTCCGCCGCGGCCTCGCCACCGCCAACGCGGTCTGGGGCAACAAGGCCTCGGTCCTGGTCGGCGATTTTCTCTTCAGCCGCGCCTTCCAGCTGATGGTCGAGGACGGCTCGCTCAAGGTGCTCGACATCCTCTCCGAAGCCTCGGCGGTCATCGCCGAGGGCGAGGTACTGCAGCTCGTCACCTCGAACGATACCGAGACCGAAGAGGACGCCTATCTCGCGGTGATCCAGGCCAAGACCGCGCAGCTCTTCGCCGCGGCGAGCCGCATCGGCGCCGTGCTCGGCGACCGGCCTGAAGCCGAGGAAGAGGCGCTGGCCGCCTATGGCCGCAATCTCGGCATCGCCTTCCAGCTCGTCGACGACATGCTCGACTACTCCGCCCATCAGGCGGAGCTCGGCAAGACCGTGGGCGACGATTTCCGCGAGGGCAAGATCACGCTGCCGGTGGTGCTCGCGCTGCGTCAGGGCGGCGAGGCCGAGCGCGCCTTCTGGCGGCGCACGCTCGAGGAGCTCGACCAGCGCGAGGGCGATCTCGCCCATGCGATCGAGCTGATGACCCGGCACGGCACGCTGCACGCGACGCTCGAACGCGCCCACCAATATGGCGAGGCGGCCCGGCGCAGCCTCGCCCTCTTCCGCGACAGCCCGGAGCGCCGCGCCCTTGACGAAGTCATCGATTTCTGCCTGGCGCGCGGGTATTAGCGCCGATCCGGACTCCCGAGCATCGTCTCCGAAAAGGCGCTAGGGTACGTCCACAAAACACTGCGATTCCAGCATCTTTCCCGCCGTCCCCGCCCAGAGCCATGCGCTCGATCGGGGCTGAACCTTCTGGATGCCCGCTTTCGAGTGTGTGAAGAAATCGAAGTGGACGTAGGTGGCGCTTTGAGGCCGTATGGATTCCCGCTTTCGCGGGAATGACGGAATGGTTTGATTTTGCTTTAGAATTCGTCGCCCCCGCGAAAGCGGGGGTCCATCTCTGAGCCGCACGATGTCAGCGAAAGCACCCTTGCGTGCGCAAGGCGAAACCGGGGACATGGCTTCGCTGTGCGTGAGACCGGTTCCGTTTGAGCGGATGCGGCTCTCGCCGCCTCAACGCCGGGAGCGAGCTACGCCCCCGGTGTACACCGGGAGCATTTTTTTCGAGCCAGACCCCGGCGTAGAGCACGGCGCGTCACACGTGAAACATCCTGCACGATGTCAAAGAGCGCGGTCGCACCATGCTACTACGGCACCCCTCCACGCGACGCCGCCGGAATGACGGAAGATGGTCGATCCCGCCGGTCGAAC
>DATJLU010000034.1:0-22146 GCA_035509275.1 Allostellaceae bacterium
CCTGCTCCAGCCCCTCCCAGAGCTTCATCGACCACTCGTAGAAGGGATTGTTGCCCGGCAGCAGGTAGTTCGAGCGGATGATGGTGGTGTTGCGCCCGGCATTGCCGGAGCCGATATAGCCTTTCTCCAGCACGGCAACGCCGGTGATGCCGTGCTCCTTGGCGAGGTAGTGCGCCGTCGCGAGGCCGTGCCCGCCGCCGCCGATGATGATCACGTCATAGGCCGGCTTCGGTGCGGCGTCCCGCCAGGCCGGCTGCCAGCCGCGATGGCCCGACAGCGCCTGCTGCACCAGGCCGAAGATCGAATAGCGCATCAGTGGAGGATCCCGCCCGCAATCCGCATCAGGAGGATGGATACTGCATCCGCGATCAACTTGCTACGACCGCGGCGTCATTCCAATATGAGACGCGGGATCCAGGGGTGCGGGGAATGGGGAACGACAGCGGCTCAGCAGTGCTGCCCGGGCGGGAGAGCGCCCGGTGACGCCGCTCGAATTCACCTGGCGCTGGCTCAGCGACAACAGCGACACGCTCGGCGTGCTGGTGGCGCTGGCGGCATCGCTGCTGGCGTTTCTGGGCCTGGTGGTGAGCGCGCGCGCCCTCCGCCAGCAGTCGCGGGCGCTCGACGCCGGCGCCTATCTCGACATCAGCCGCCGCCTCGCCGAGGCCCTGCGCAAGGTCGCGGGCGTTCCCGCCTCGGCGCCGCCGGCGCAGGAATGGGCCGAGCTGCTCAATCTGCTGGAGGGCACCTGCGAGCTTTACCGCCGCGGCCGTCTCGGCCGCGCGGTGCGGATGGCGGTCAAGGGCGAGCTCTTCGGCGCGCTGCACCGCATCGACATCGATCCCGCGCGCAAGGAGTGGCTGGCGAAGGCGCTCGCTCCGACCTCCACTTTCGCGGCGCTCAAATGGTTTCACCGCAAGCACCAGGCGGAGATCGCGCGCTACGCGGCGGCTCTCGCGGTCCAGCCGCCGCCGTGACGGAAGCAGCGCCGACCGTCTCGTCCCCCGCGATGTTCCGTGCTAGCGTTCCGCGCGACGGCAACGCAAGCATCTACGGCAAGAGCGCTGAGTGAAGCCCGCAAAATTTGCATATCATGCGCCGAGTTCCCTCGATGAGGCGCTATCGCTGCTGAAGCGCTATGGCGGCGAGGCGCGGGTGCTGGCGGGCGGCCAGAGCCTCATCCCGATGATGAACTTCCGCCTCGCCGCCCCGGCGGCGCTCGTCGATCTCAACCGCATGCCCGATCTCGATTACATCAGGCACGAGAACGGCGTGGTGCGGATCGGCGCGATGACGCGCCAGCGCAAGCTCGAATTCTCGCCCGTCATCGCCGAGCGGCTGCCGCTGCTGCGCGATGCGATCAGGCTGATCGGGCATCTGCCGACGCGCTCGCGCGGCACCATCGGCGGCTCGCTCGCCCATGCGGACCCGGCCGCCGAGCTGCCGATGATGCTGCAGGTGCTGGAGGGCGAGGTGGTGGCGCACGGGCCCGACGGCGAGCGCGTCATCAAGGCCGGCGATCTCTTCCGCTCGATCCTCACCACGGCGCTGGAGCCGGGCGAGATCCTGACCGAGGTGCGCCTTCCCGCGATGCCCCCGAAGGCGGGCCACGCGGTGGAGGAATTCGCCCGCCGCCATGGCGATTTCGCCATTGCCGCGGTTGCCGTCGTGATCGTGCGCGAGGGTGAGCGCTGCAGCAGGGCGCGGCTCGCCACCGGCGGCGCGGGCCCGGTGCCGCTGCGGCTCAAGGCGGCGGAGGCGGTGCTGGAGCGCAAGGGCCTCGGCGAGGCCGCGATCGATGAAGCCGCCGAGGCCGCGGCGCGGGCGGTCGAGCCGATGACCGATCAGAACGGGTCCGCGGAATTCCGCCGGCATCTTGTGCGCGTGCTCACCGGCCGCGTGCTGCGGCGAGCGACAGAGAAGGGGCCGCGCTGATGTCCGATCTCGTCGAGATCAAACTGACGGTGAACGGCGCCGGCCACGAGGGCCGCGCCGAGCCGCGCAAGCTGCTGGTGGATTTCCTGCGCGAGGATCTCGGCCTCACCGGCACCCATGCCGGCTGCGAGCACGGCATCTGCGGCGCCTGCACGGTAATGGTCAACGGCGAGGCGGCGCGCTCCTGCATCATGCTGGCGGTGCAGGCGAACGGCGCGGAGATCCGGACCATCGAGGGCCTGGCCGAGGACGGCAAGCTGCATCCGCTGCAGGAAGCTTTCCATCGCGAGCACGGCCTTCAATGCGGCTTCTGCACGCCGGGCATGCTGATCGCCGCCCATGCGCTGCTGCAGGAGACGCTGTCCCCCTCGGAAGAGCAGATCCGCGAGGCGATCGGCGGCAATCTCTGCCGCTGTACCGGCTACAAGCAGATCGTCGACGCGGTCGAGCTCGCCGCCGAGCGGCTGCGCGGCGCCAATCGTCCCGAGAGCGAGGATGGTCATGCAGGCTGAGCCGCCGGCCCAGGGCTTCCGCTACATCGCGCGCAAGCGGCGCCCGAAGGAGGATCGCCGCTTCGTCGCGGGATCGGGCCGCTATGTCGCGGATATCGCGCTGCCCGGCATGGTGCATGTGGCGCTGGTGGCGAGCCCCTACCCGCGCGCGCGGATCATCGCCATCGATGCCGCTGCTGCCCTGGCCCTGCCGGGCGTCAAGGCCGTGCTCACGGGCGACGAACTCGCGCGCGCTACCGATCCGCTCTATAGCGGGCTCGACATCCCGCAGGTGCGGCGCTACCCGCTCGCCGTCGGCATGGCGCGCTATGTCGGCGAATGGGTCGCGGCCGTCGTGGCGGAAACGCGGCCTGTCGCCGAGGACGCCGCCGAGCTCGTACAGGTCGAGTACGAGCCGCTGCCGCATATCGGCGATCCCGAGGCGGCGCTGGCGCCGGACGCGCCGCTGGTCCACCCCGATCACGGCAGCAATGTGCTCTACCGGCGGAAATTCGTCTGGGGTCCGGTCGAGGAGGATTTCGCCGCCGCTGCGGACCGTCTCTCGTTCCGGGCGCGCTGGCATCGCAACTCGACCGTGCCAGTGGAAACCTTCGGCGTCATCGCGAACTGGAACGCCGCGACGCAGCTGCTCGAGGTCTGGGCGTCGATTCAGATGCCGAAATTCCCCGACCAGCTCGCGCGCGCCCTGCGCCTGCCGGGCAACGCAGTCCGCGTCCATTTCGACGTCGATGTCGGCGGCAGCTATGGCGTGAAGCGCGGCATCAAGCACAGCGTCCTCGTCGGCTTTCTCTCGCGTCAGCTCGGCTGCCCGGTGCGGTTGATCGAGGACCGGCTCGAGAATATGCGCGGCGGCGACGCGCACGGGCCGGACCGGATCTTCGACGTCGCCATCGCCTTCGACAAAACCGGGGTTATTCGCTCACTGCGCATTCGCGCCCTCGATGATGTCGGCGCCTATGCCGGGCGCGCGCCGTTGCAGCTCGGCAAGCCGGTGGGCGCGATCGTCGGGCCCTACCGCATCAAAAGCGTCGAATACGAGCCGATCAGCGTTACCACCAACAAGACGGTGCAGGAGGCGGTGCGCGGCTTCGGCCAGTCGCCGACCAATTTCGCCATCGAAACCGCGATGGATCTCGTCGCCCGTCGCCTCGGCATGGACCGGATCGAACTGCGCCGGCGCAACCTGCTGCGCCACGACGAGTTCCCCTACACCATTCCGAGCGGCAGCACCTATGACAGCGGCGATTATCACACCGTGCTCGACAAGGCGCTGGCCGCCGCGGACCATGGCGAACTGCTGAAGCGCCGCGATGCGGCGCGTGCCGCCGGTAAACTGGCCGGGATCGGCGTCGCCTGCTGCCTCGAGCCGAGCGGCGGCAATTCTGCCTTCGAGCCGCTGTTCAATCCCAAGAACGAGACGACGACCTGGATGGAGTCATGCCAGGTCAAGATCGACCTCAATGGCGCGATCCTCGCGGCGATGGGGACGTCGTCTTCAGGCCAAGGCCATGAGACGCTCACGGCGACCGTGATCGGCGAGATCCTCGAGCGCGATCCCGACACCATCCGCGTCGTGCATTCGGATTCGCTGACGGCGCTGCCGAGCAACAGCCCGGTGGGCAGCCGCATGGCGATCATGCTCGGCGGCGCGGCAGCCGGCGCCGCACGCAAGCTGAAAGCCACCCTCGTCGCCATCGCCGCGCATAATCTCGGCCTGCCGGCGGAGCAGCTGGTCTATCGCGACGGCAGCATCGCGGCGGCAACCGAGCCGAGCCGGGTGCTGTCCTGGGAGCAGCTGGTGGAGATCGCGCATCGCAAGTTCCACAAGCTGCCGCCGGGCACGGAGCCCGGCCTCCAGGCGATCCATGTCTGGGAAGTGCCGACCGGCGGCGCGCTGCCGACGCCCGACGGCAGGGTGCAGATGTATCCCTGCTATGCCTTCGAGACGCATGTCGTCTATGCCGAGATCGACCGGATCAGCGGCCGGGTCGAGCTGAAGAAATATGTCGTCGGCCATGATTGCGGCGTGATGATCAATCCGGACATCGTCCATGGCATGACCTATGGCGGCATCGCTCACGGCATCGGCGCGGCGCTTTACGAACGCTTTGCCTATGACGCGAACGGCCAGCTCGTGAGCGGCTCGTTCATGGACTATCTGATCCCGTCCTCGCACGAAGTGCCGGATATCGAGATCGTCGATCATTGCACCCCGTCGCCACTCACCACCTTCGGCCAGAAGGGCTCGGGCGAAGCGGGGTATCTCGGCGCGCCGGCCGCCATCGCCAGCGCCGTCAACGATGCGCTCGCGCCGCTCGGGCTGCATACCGCGACCTTGCCGATGTCGATGATGCAGCTCGGCGCGTTGCTGGCGACCAAGGACGATGTCACCGGCGAAACGCCGGTCACGGAGGCAGAACGATGATCATCGACGCCCATGCCCATCTCGTTCCCGGCGCGCTGCTCGAGACGCTGCGCAGCGAGAAGCGGCTATTCCCGTCGGTCAAGGCGATCGCGGAGGGCGGCGGGCTGCGCATGGCCTTCGCCGGGCAGGAGCCGACGCGGCCGGTGGCGCCGAAGCTCAGCGACCTCGCGCAACGCAAGGCGTGGCTGCAGAGCCAGCGGATCGACCGTCAGATCGTCGGCGGCTGGCTCGACATGTTCGGTTACGAGCTGCCGCCTGAGGAAGGCGCCGATTGGTGCCGTTTCATGAACGAGCATCTGCTGTCCGGTGCCGGCGCGCTCGAGGCGCTGACGCCGCTCGCCTGCGTGCCGCTGCAGAGCGGCAAACTGGCTGCGACCGTGCTCGAAGAGGCGCTTGGCGCCGGTTTCCACGGCGTCATGATCGGAACCCAGCCCAAGGGCGTCGGCGGCGCGCTCGACGATGCCGATCTCGCGCCGTTCTGGGAAGCGGCCTCGGCGCGCAAGGCCACCATCTTCGTGCATCCGATGTTCGCCTGCGGCGACGACCGGCTCGGCGATTATGATCTCGTCAATGCCGTGGGCCGCGTCACCGACACGACGACGGCGGTCGCGCGGCTCCTCTTTTCCGGTCACCTGCAACGCTATCCCGACGTCAAGCTGATCATCTCGCATGGCGGCGCCGCGCTGCCTTTCGTGCTCGGCCGTCTGCGCCGCAACCATGCCATCCATCCCGGCAAATATGCCGACCCGATGGATGGCTTCCGCCGGCTCTATTTCGACACGGTGCTGTTCGAGGCGCGCGCGCTGCGCTTCCTCTGCGACCTCGCGGGCGCGGAAAAAGTCGTTCTCGGCTCCGACCACCCCTTCCCGATCGGCGATGCCGAACCGCTGAAGATCGTCGAAGAAACGCCGCTCGAGCCGGAAGAGCGCCGCGCGATCCTCGGCGAGACGGCAGCGCGCCTCTTCCACATCACCGGCGGATGCGGCTGCGGGGCCAAGAGCAGCTGATCGCGCGGCGCCGTCCTACCGCCGCTGGAACGCCGGCATCACCGCTTCGGCGACCCACTGGAACTGCTCCAGCATGACCTGCTGCGGCGTGCCCATGCTGGTGCTGAGATTGATGTAGTCGAGGCCGGGATAGCGCTCCTCGAAGCGCTTCAGATACTCGACCAGCTGCTCGGGCGTGCCGGCGAACCAGGCGCCGGCTTTCATGTAATGCTCCACTTTCGGTACGCCCGCCGCGTCCCAGCCGCCGCGCCGCGCCACGGCATCGATCTGCGCCGGCGTCATCCCGGGCATGAAGCCGAGCGGCGCGAACATCTTCACATGCTCCTCGTAGAGCGGCGTGATTTCGCGGATCGCCTGCTCGCGCGTCTTGGCGAGATGGAAGAAGATGCCGATC
The DNA here is from genome assembly GCA_035509275.1 of Allostellaceae bacterium. Taxonomy (GTDB): domain Bacteria; phylum Pseudomonadota; class Alphaproteobacteria; order ATCC43930; family CGMCC-115725; genus DAHUYF01. Next base: position 6,274 of record DATJLU010000034.1, read on the forward strand.
ATCAGATTCTCGCCGAGCTTCAAATTCTGGCCGGCGCGCACCGCCGCTTCCTGATAGGCATGGATCGGATTGTGCTCCATCGTTGCGGCGCCGCCGCCGACCGCGCCCTTGATGCCGTATTTGAGCATGAAATCGATGCCGCGCGCATTGGCGCTGACGATGGGCTGCCAGGTCTCGACCGGGCGATGGATTGGCCGCGGCACCAAGGTGATGTCCTTCAGCGCGTAACCGCGATAGGGCACTTCGGGGGGTAACGTGTAGTGCTTGCCGCGGTGCGCGAAACGCTCATGGTCGAACGCCTTGAAGATGATCTCGACCTGCTCTTCGAAGAGCTCGCGGTTGGCGTTCTGGTCGATGATCGGCGCACCAAAGGTTTCGACCTCGCGGGTATGATAGCCGCGGCCGACGCCGAAGACGGTGCGTCCCCGGGTCAGAATGTCGGCGGTGGCAAAATCCTCCGCGAGGCGCAGCGGGTGCCACATCGGCGCGATGTTGAAGCCGCAGCCGATGCGCAGGCTCTTGGTCATCTGCGCGAGATGCACGGCCATCATGAGCAAATTCGGGATGACCTCGTAGCCCTCATGCTGGAAGTGGTGCTCGGCGAGCCACAGCGTGTCGAAGCCGAGCTTGTCCAGGGTCTGGGCGATCGCCTCGGTCTTGGCGAAGACGCTGGCGAGGTGCTCGTTGGAGAAGCGCCGCTCGTTCACCGGCGTCGCATTCTGTCCGCGATCGGGCAGATCGACATGGCCGGGATAGACCGTGGTGAATTTCGTGATCATCCTTAGTCCTCCAGAGCGAAATCGGGATGCGCCTCAAGCCGGCGCGAACAGGCTGTCCTTGCCGGTGCCGCTATCCGTGCGCAGCACTTTTGGCGGCTCGGCAAAGCGCCGGTCATGCTGCAGCACCGGCAATACCTTTTCGGCGAAGAGGCGCATGCCGCGCTCGGCTTCGGCATGGGGCAGGCCGCCGAACGCGAACTCGGTGATGAGATGGTCGAGCCCGGTCAGGCCCTGCAGCTCCTCGAGCTTCTGCACGCAGTCATCAGGCGTGCCGACGAGCTGGATGCTGACATAGAACTGCGTCGCCTTGGCGCGGCGCGCCGGGTCCTTCATCTTGGCGTAGGTCTGGCCGACCTTGTCATAGGATTCATAGCCTTTGACGGTGTTGAGGTGGCCGTCGGAGAAGCGGTAGTGATTGTCGATCGAATCCCACTTCCGCCCGAGAAACTCGAGCGCCCGTTCGTGCGCTTCCGCGCGCGTTTCGGCGACGGAAACATTGGTGAGGATGATCGGCGGGTGCGGCCGATAGCCCTGGGCCGCGGCAAGAGCATTGAAGCGATGGACATCGGCCGCCGCTTTCGGCCATTCATTCTGCATGATGACGAGCATGGAAAAGCCGAGCTGGGCCAGCACCTCGACGGATTCCGGGCTGACGGCGCTGCCGTAGAAGCGCTGCTCGGGGTGCGAGATCGGCCGCGGCCGGATCGCCGTGCGCGGAATCTGGAAGTAGTCGCCGCGAAACTCGAAGCTCTCCTGGCTCAGCGCCAATCGGATGATTTTGGCCGCTTCGATGAAGCGGGGCCGAGCCTCGCCCTGATCGATACGGAACCCCGCATATTCGGCGCTGGCGGCGCCGCGGCCGAAGCCGAAGAGGCAGCGTCCGCCGCACAGGATGTCGAGCAGCGCGATCTCCTCGGCGACGCGGATCGGATCGTGCCAAGGCAGCACGATCACCGCCGTGCCGAGCATGATGCGCTTCGTCCGGCCGGCGTAATAGGTGAGCAGCTGGCACGGCGCCGGCGACATGGCGTAGCCGGTGAAGTGATGTTCCAGCGCGAAAAGTGAATCGAAACCGAGCGGCTCGACCAGATCACCCAGCGCCATGTGTTCCGCCACGACGGCAGCGTCGGAACGCCCTTCCTGACACAACATGTTGAGCGCCATGCCGACCTTCATCGCCGCCCTCCTCCCTTTTGGCCGCCTTTGCGTGATGATGCGCCTCCGGCGCCCGCGAGTCCATCAAACCGCGGCGCGCGGCGTCGGCGGTGGATTGCAGACTTCGGGATCGCTAACATCATCGGCGCTTCCACCCTGTCCGGGAGGGACGCGAGATGCTGACGCTGTTCTCATATCCTGGTCTGTTCGGCGTCGCCGACAACAATCCCTATGGGCTGAAGGTGTTCGCCTTCCTGAGGCTGTGCGGTCTCGCCTTCCGGCACGAGCACATCGTCGACACCGCCGAGGCGCCGCGCGGCCAGTTGCCGTATCTGCTCGACGACGACCGGAAAATCGGCGACAGCGACGCCATCATCGCGCATCTGATTGAGCGCTATCGCTTGCCGATCGACGACGGGCTGACGGCAGCGCAGCGCCATACCCATCTGATGGTCAGGCGGACGCTCGACGATCTCTACTGGGTGATGTCGTATTCGCGCTGGAAGGATGAGCGCTTCTGGCCGCGCTTTCGCGACGCCTTTCTCGCCGAGTATCCGAGCACCGACGCCGCGACCTTGGACGCAGCGCGCGAATACAACTTCAAACGCTACCACTACCAGGGCATCGGCCGGTTCGAGCCCGAAGCGGCGTATCAGCGCGGCCTCGCCGACCTCGAGGTTTTGGCCAGCCTCATTCCGGCACAGGGTTTTGTGTTCGGCCCGGCGCCGTGCAGCCTGGATGCGGCCCTTTATGGCTTCATCGCCAACATCCATTTCTTCGAGATCGACACCCCGCTGCGCCGCCTCATCGCGACGCGTGCCGATCTCGTCGCGCATTGCCGCTCGATCCACGAGATGATGCCCGCATCGCCGCACCGGTGATGTGCCGGCGCTGATAGCAAGGAGGGAACGAAGAGATGCTGATCGGTTTCGACATGCCGGTGCGCGGCGCGCTGGCGACGCCCGAGACCATCGCGCGGCTTGCCGTCGAGGGCGAGGCGATGGGTTTCGGCCATGCGACCTTCAGCGACCACATCGTCATCCCGAATGACATCCAGGCGCGTTACCCCTATGCCGATACCGGCGAGTTCCCGGCGCAGGCGCGCGGCGACTGGTACGAGCAGCTCACCACCATGGCCTTCGTCGCCGCCCGGACCACACGGCTGCGGCTTGTCACCTCGGTCATGGTCGTGCCGCATCGCCCGGCGGTGCTCACCGCCAAGATACTGGCGACGATCGATCTGCTGTCTCAGGGCAGGCTGACCGTCGGCTGCGGCGCCGGTTGGCTCGCCGAGGAATTCGCGGCGCTGGGCACGCCGCCTTTCGCCGAGCGCGGCACGGTGACCGACGAGTATCTCGGCGCGTTCCGCGCGCTCTGGACCATGGCGACGCCGCGCTTCGACGGGCGCTATGTCCGCTTCGCCGACATCGTCTTCGCGCCGAAGCCGAAGCAGCAGCCGCATCCGCCGCTCTGGGTCGGCGGCGAAAGCGCGCCGGCGCTGCGGCGCGCCGCCCGGCTCGGCGACGGCTGGTATCCCATCGGCTCCAACCCGCGCTTTCCGCTCGACACGCTGACGCGCTACCGCGATGCCGTCCAACGGCTGCGCACGCTGGCCGGCGAGGCCGGCCGCGATCCCTCGAAAATCACGCTGGCCTATCGCTGCGCCCGGCACGGCAGCGCTATCGAACCGCGCATGGCGAACGGCGAGCGCCGGCTCTTTGCCGGCAGCGCGGCGGAGATCGCCGAGGATCTCCGGACGCTGCGCGATTTTGGCGTCGCCGCCGTCGATTTCAGCCTCGCCGGCGCGACGCTCGAAGCCTCGCTCGACCGGATGAAGCGGTTTCGTGACGAGGTGATCGCTCTGGTGTGATGCCCGACCAGGAAAAGATCGACCACGGAGGCACGGAGATCACGGAGAAGCGAAGGCCGGGTGCACGGAGCGCGCCCGAGAACCTGATCTCCGTGACCTCCGGGTCTCTTCCGGGTCTCTGTGGTGAATCTACAGCCCGGGGGCGGTCACAAGGACTGAAGCATCGCGGCTGGCTGCAGCCGGCCAGCCTCGCGGCCGGCGACCGTCTTGAGCGGCGGCGCGAGAAATGGCGCGAGGGCGGAACGCGCCTCCGCCGTGAAACAGCCGAGCCGGTCGAGCACGGTCGCCATGGCAAGCTCCGCCGCACGGGCGCCGCCGTCATCGATCTTGAGCGCGACGCCCAAACCGAGGCTCGGGAGCGCGGCAGCGAACACACCTTCGGCACCCGGCTTCAAGCGCACGGCAGCGCCCGCAACACTCATCAGCGTCGCCGTCATGCCGCCGCTGCCGTCGACGAGGAGCGGCGCCGCGGCCATGGCGTCGAGGAGCCGCTTGGCGGTGGTGCGCCGCTGCTGGCTCAGGCCTGAGGGATCGGCGAGCCGCGCCATCGCCCTTGCCAAAGCGCGCAGCGGCAGGGCGATCACGGGAATGCCGCAGCCATCCCGGCCGCGCGGCGCCCGAGAGAGGTCGAGGCCCGCCATCTCGCCAACGGTCTCAGCGACGCGCCGCTGAACCGGATGGTCGCTCTCGATATAGCCGTGGGTCGGCTCGCGCCGCCACAGCGCCGTGGTCAGGAAGCCGGCATGCTTGCCCGAGCAATTGTTGTGGAGCTGCGATGGCGCGCCGCCCGCACGCAACAATGCCGCATAGGATGCTTCGTGCCGCGGCGGATGGACGCCGCATTCGAGATCGGCTTCGCCGAGGCCGATCTTGGCGAGCCACGCCGCGACCTTCTCGATATGCGGGGGCTCGCCGCGGTGGGAGGCGCAGGCCAGGGCCAGCTCCTCGGGCCCAAGGCCGACTCCGTCCGCCGCGCCGGTCTCGATCAGCGGCAGGGCCTGGATCGGCTTCAGGGCGGAACGGGGATAAACAAGGCGATCCACGTCGCCCGCGGAACGCGCGACCTTGCCGGCGGCATCCACCACCGCGACCGCGCCGCGGTGAAAGCTCTCGACCATCGCGCCGCGGATGATCTCGACGAGGATCGGCGAAGGTTCGTCACATGGCGCAGTCACGGCGGGCGTCCGGCTTGATGTTTGCCGCGCAACTATGCGCCCGGTGCCGAAGGAATGACGATCGACGACTCGCGGCAGGTCGTCGCAGGTTGGCGAAGGGCTGGTCGCAGCGTGGACACGGGCAGAGGGCTCGGTATATGAGAACGGAGACAGAACTTTGCCAAGTGATGAGCCCCGCCCCCCATGGAATTGAACCCCGGCCAGCGGGCAGCTGTGGAGTACGGCATCGGCGGCGGCGCGGCTGAAGCGCCCGGTCCGCTGCTCGTCATCGCCGGCGCCGGGACCGGGAAGACCAATACCCTCGCTCATCGCGTCGCCAATCTGATTCTGGCCGGCACCCTGCCCGAGCGCATTCTGCTGCTCACCTTCACGCGCCGCGCCGCCGCCGAGATGACCGGCCGGGCGCAACGCATCCTGGCGGCGGCACGCGCGGGGAAAGCCGGCGCCGCGGCACGCGGGGGCGAGATCGCCTGGTCCGGCACCTTTCATGCCATCGGCAACCGCTTGCTGCGCGAGCACGCCGACAGCGTCGGTCTCGATCCCTCCTTCACCGTGCTCGACCGCGCCGATGCGGCGGACCTGCTCAATCTCGTCCGCAGCGATCTCGGGCTCGCACAGCAGGCGGCGCGCTTTCCGCGCAAGGATACGTGCCTTGCCATCTATTCGCACACGGTCAACGCGCAGTGCCCGCTGAGCGACACGCTGGCGAGCGCCTTCCCGTGGTGCGCGGAATGGGAAGCGGAATTGAAAGGGCTTTTCGGCGGCTATGTCGACGCCAAGCAGCGCGACAATGTGCTGGATTACGACGACCTCCTCCTCTACTGGGCGCATATGATGGAGGAGCCCGCGCTCGCTCGGCTCGTCGGCGCGCGTTTCGACCATGTTCTGGTCGATGAGTATCAGGACACCAACGCCCTGCAAGCGCGGATCCTGCTGCGCCTGAAGCCCGACGGGCGCGGGCTGATGGTCGTCGGCGACGATGCGCAGTCGATCTACTCGTTTCGCGCGGCGACGGTGCGGAACATCCTGGACTTCCCGAAGCAATTCACGCCGCCGGCACAGATCGTCGCGCTCGAGCAGAACTACCGCTCGACGCAGCCGATCCTCCACGCCTGCAACGCCGTCATCGAGCAGGCCGGCGAAGGCTTCCGCAAGCAGCTGTTTTCCGATCGGCCCTCCGGCGAGCGGCCGCAGCTGGTCGTGGCCGCCGATGAAGCGGCACAGGTCGAGTATGTCGTGGCGCGCATTCTGGAGCACCGCGAGGCGGGAATCGACTTGAAGCGGCAGGCGGTGCTGTTCCGCGCCGGTCACCACAGCGACTTGCTCGAAGTCGCGCTCGCCCGCCGCGGCATTCCCTTCGTCAAATATGGCGGCCTCAAATTCCTCGAGGCGGCGCATGTCAAAGACATGCTCTCGGTGCTGCGCTGGATCGAGAATCCGAGGGACGCCGTCGCCGCGTTCCGCGTCCTGCAATTGCTGCCGGGGGTCGGCCCTGCGACGGCGCGCACGGCGCTGACGCAGCTCTCGAAAGCGGGGTGGGATTTCGCCGCGCTGGCGGATTTTCCGGCGCCGTCCGCTGCCGCGCCGTACTGGCCGGAGCTCTCAGCCCTGCTGTCGGGGTTGCGCGGGGCGACGACCCCCTGGACGGGGCAGATGGCGCTGGTCCGCCGCTGGTATCTGCCGCATCTCGAGCGCCTGCACGACAATGTCGGCGCGCGCGGCGCCGACCTCGATCAGCTCGAGCAGATTGCCGGCACCTATGCGACGCGTGGCGCCTTCCTGACCGAGCTGACGCTGGACCCGCCGGAAGCCACCAGCGCCGAAGCGCGGCCGCCGCTGCTCGATGAAGACTACCTCATCCTGTCGACCATCCATTCGGCCAAGGGCCAGGAATGGGATGCCGTGTTCCTGCTCAACGTCACCGATGGCTGCATCCCCTCCGACATGGCGGTGGGCAGCCGCGAGCAGGTGGAAGAAGAGCGCCGCTTGCTCTATGTCGCCATGACCCGTGCCCGGCACCATCTGCATCTGGTGCAGCCGACGCGCTTCTTCCGCAGCCATCAGCATCGCCATGGCGATGCTTACGTCATGGCGATGCGCAGCCGGTTCATCGCCGACAGCATGCTGTCGCTCTTCGAGCGGATCGTGCCCGGCCGCAACGGCCAAGGCGCTGCACCCTCATCGCCATCGGCCATTCGGGTGAATGTCGCGGCGCGGATGCGGGACATGTGGAAGTAGGTTGGGACCGTATCGGGTCGGATGAAGCCGCTGCTTATTCGTCACCCCCGCGAAAGCGGGGGGCCATCGTCGTGGATTCCCGCTTTCGCGGGAATGACGATAAAAAAAGGAAGCGCTTCGAGCTGAACAGACCGCGCTCCAAGTTAGGGGCTCAATATCCCAAATTCGTGTCGACTTCCTGCAACAGCCTGCCGCCCGCTTCGAGGCTGCGGATGTTCGCGACGATCTCGGTCGCGAGCTGAAGCACGGTCGGCCGCCGCGCCACATGGGGCATCACGGTGATTTTCGGATGCGACCAGAGCGGACTTTCCCGGGGCAGCGGCTCGGGCCACAGCGCGTCCAAGGCGGCGTAGGACAATTGTCCCGCATCGAGCGCCGCGATCAGATCCTCAGTCACCACATGCTTGCCACGTCCGACATTCACCAGCATCGCCCCTCTCGGCATCATCGAAAAGGTACGGGCGCAGAGGATGCCCTCCGTCTCCCGCGTCAGCGGCAACAGGCAGACAGCGATATCGGTTTGTGCGAGAAACGGTTCGAGCTGCGCGCTGCCGTGAAACAGCGGAATCTCGGCGCATTCGCGCGGTCTTCGAACCCAGGCCGAAACCGGAAAGCCGAGCGACTTCAGCACCAGCGCCGGCGCTGTCGCCATCATGCCATAGCCGAGGAAGCCGATGCGCCGCTGCTCGGGTCGGACAATCGGTACGCGGCGCCACTCCCGATTGGCCTGAGCAGCCTGGTAAGCCGGCATGTCGCGGTGAAAGCGCAGAACATGCATGACGACATATTCCGTCATCATGGGGTCGCCGCCCGGCGGTTCGATCTTGCCGAGCGGGACCTTCGGCAGTTTGGGATGCCGGACGAAGCCGTCCACCCCGGCCGAGCGGCTGAACATCGCTTTCAGCTGCGGGAAGGCGGGAAGCGCGTCGAAATCGGGGTGCATGAAAGCGAGGTATTCGATATCCCTGAGCTCTCCCGCCTCGGGCCACAGGCGAATTTCGAGTTCGGGGATCTTCTCCCTGAGGGTGTCGCGCCACGCCTTCGCGTTGCCGATATATTTGTCGAGATCGACGATGAGCAGCGCCATGTTCCCCTCCCGAACCCGGCAGACGGGTGCTCCCGTCGCTTCAGGCGGAGACCATTATGGCCGGCCCCGGCCGATTTATCTCCCGCGATTTCCGCGCGCGCCGCTCGACGGCGACGATGGCGCCCGGCTCGCCCGAGCGGCCATCGCCGGTCCGAAGGGCACGCCGTTAAGCCGGCACGTTCGAGAGCAGCGGGCCCAGCCCTTCGGCGATCGTCAGATGCGCGATCACGGCTTCGCGGAGCTTGGCATAGGGCAGGTTCGCCAGCATCGCCGCTTGCACGACGGCCATGACCTCGCCGGCTTCGGCGCCGATCATCGTGAAGCCGAGAATGCGCTCGTCGCCGCCGCCGACGAGGACCTTCATGAAGCCCTGCTTTTCGTCCGTGGTCTCGGTCCGCAGCACGGCGCTCATCGGCAGTTTCGCGACTCGCGCTTTGATGCCCTGGCGCTGCGCCTCGCTCTCGCTGAGGCCGATATGGGCGAGCGGCGGATCGGTGAAGACGCAGTAGGGCACCAGCCGGTCATGCGTGCTGCGCTTCCCGCCGGCGAGATTGTCGCGAATGATGCGAAAATCATCGACGGAGGCATGAGTGAATTGCGGGCTGCCGGCGCATTCGCCCATCGCCCAGACATTGGGCGCCGTCGTCTCCAGCCGCTCGTTGACGCGGATATAGCCGCGCGCGTCGACCTGGACCTTGGCTTCGTCGAGCCCGATCCCGGCGGTATTCGGAATGCGCCCCACCGCCACCAGGATGTCGCTGCCCTCGATCTTCTGCTCGCCAGAGGGGGTACGCACGCGCAGGCTGACCTTCTCGCCGGATCGGCCCTGCACCTCGAGGGTCTGGCTCGCCAGCAGAAATTGAATGCCCTCCTCGCCAAGGATCCGCTGCATGGCCTGGGCAATGTCCGGATCCTCCCGGCTCAAGACCTGCGGCGAAGATTCGATGACCGTGACGCGGCTGCCGAAGCGGCGATAGGCCTGGGCCATTTCAAGACCGACATAGCCGCCGCCGAGCAGGATCAGGTGGGATGGTACATAACCGAGCTCGAGCGCCTCGATATGGGTCAGCGGCCGGGCGGCGGCGAGGCCCGGAATCTCGGGAATCGCCGCGTGGCTGCCGAGGTTCAGAAAAACCTGGTCGGCGGCCAGCAGCCGCGTGCCGCCGTCATTCAACTGCACCTCGAGGGTTTTCGGCGACACGAACCGCCCGCTCCCCATGATCAATTCGGCACCGCTCGCCTTGTAGTTCTGGAGATGGAAGGCGACCTCGCGTTCGACCATGTCGCGCTTGCGCTGGCGAACCTTCACCATGTCGATTGTCGCGGGACCGGTCATGGTGCCGAACTGCGCCCCATGCCGCACGAGATGCGCGACCCGCGCGCTCCAGACCTCGTTCTTGCTGGGCATGCAGGCGATGTTGGGACAAGAACCCCCGATCCAACGGCGCTCCACGACCGCCGTCCGCCGCCCCGATCGCGCCAAATGCCAGGCCAGCAGCTTGCCGCCTTGCCCACTGCCAAGGATGAGGACTTCCAGCCGCTCCGGTTGAGACATCAGCTTCCTCCGTGTACCGCACCAACTGCATCACCAAGATGCTTGCGAGACGTCAACGCTTTTGACGCCGGGCCTGTGGCAGAGAAAGATTGACCACGAGGCAGGGACGGCGCGGGCGGACCGCCCTGCCGGGAGAGATGCACCGCCCGGGACGGCTTCGGTAGGAAGCTCGAGCGACTAGCCCATATTCCCGACCGGAATTCGGCACGAAGGGCGGGCGGCGTCGGTCGCGCGGAGAGACACACCATGTTGCCCGCTCCGCCTGATTTACGGTAGGCGCGCCGCGGTGATATCGTTCATTCCGGAGGGGAATGACGATGGATCGCCTGGCGGCAATGGAAGCGTTTGTGCGCGTGGTCGACGCTGGCTCTTTCTCCGCCGCGGCCAAGCAGCTCCGCATCGGCCAGCCCGCCGTCTCCAAGACGATCGCGCAGCTCGAGGATCGGCTCGGCGTGCGCTTGCTGCTGCGCTCGACCCGCGGACTGACGCCGACCGAGGCGGGACGCAACTTCTATGAGCGCGCCAAACGCTCGATCGAGAAGGCCGAAGAAGCGGAAATCGCCGCGCGTGGCGCCGAGGCCAAGTTGTCGGGGCGGTTGCGCATCTGCGCCGCGGTGACCTTCGCGCGCCTCCACGTCATACCGCGCCTGTCGCGCTTTTTGACGGAACATCCGGCGCTCGACGTGGATGTCGTTCTCGACGATCGGAACATCGACCTGATCGAAGCCGGCATCGACGTCGCGCTGCGCATGGGCGAGCTCACCGGCTCCACGCTGACCGCCCGCAAAATCGCACAGAGTGAACGGCGCGTGATCGGCACGCCCCGCTATTTCGCGGCGATGGGCGTACCGCAAACCCCTGCAGACCTGGCCGCGCATCAGGCCGTCATCTACGAACAGCGCGGCGGCGGTACCGCTTGGACGTTCCGGCAGGGCAGTGCGGAAGCTTCGGTCGCGGTGAACGGGCGCTTGCGCGTCAGCGCCGCAGAAGGGGTTCGCGAGGGGGTGCTGGCCGATCTGGGCCTCGCGGTCGCCTCCGAATGGATGTTCGCGCCGGAGCTGAAATCCGGAGCGGTCAGATCCGTGCTCGAGAATTGGTCGTTGCCTCCGGTCGATCTCTGGGTGGTGTTTCCGACGGGGCGGCAAGCCAGCACCAAGGCCCGCGCCTTTGCACGCTTCATCGAGACGCAGCTGTCAACAGGAGCCGGTTAGCGCTGCCGGTCACCGATGCCGGGTGCATGATGACGCCGTTCTTCGACTTTGACGTGGATCAACGGCGCCATTGCTGCATACCATTACAAGGTCTACCGGCATGCCAAGGAGGAGATATCCATGCCGCGCGCCGCTGGGTTTGCCGCATTCCTGGGAGCGCTGTCTCTTGCCGCCTGCGCGGCGCCCTTGCCGGCGGGGCCCTCCGTGATGGTGCTGCCGGCGAAGGGCAAGAGCTTCGCCGATTTCCAGCAGGACGATGCCATCTGCCGCGAGTTCGCCGCGAACCGGATCAACAACGCCTCGCCAGGCGCTGCTTCCAACCAAAGCCTGGTCAACAGCGGCGCCCTCGGCACCGTGCTGGGCGCGGCCGCCGGCGCCGCCATCGGTGCCGCGACCGGCGGAGCGGCGGCGGGCGCCGCGATCGGCGCGGCCAGCGGCCTGGTGCTCGGAACCGCCAGCGGCGCCGGCGCTGCCGGCTATACCGGCGCCTCGCTGCAGCGCAGCTACGACATGAGCTATGTACAGTGCATGACGGCCAAGGGCGAGAGCGTGCCGTCAACAGCGCTGAGCGCGGCTCAGCCCTATCCCTCGCCCTACCCCTATTACGGCGGCTGGCCCTATCCGTATTACGCCGCCTTTTACCCCTATCCCTACCCCTACGGTTATTACTATCCCTACTGGGGTTACCCGTAACCGACGGGCCCTACGCCGCAGCCGCCTCGCACTCGTCGAGCAGCCAGGCGCGGAATTGCTGGAGCGCATCGCTCGCAGCAGCGGCGCGATAGACCAGGAACCAGGCGGTGCCGCGCAATATCTCGGCCGGCGCCAGCGGCGCCACCAAGCTGCCGGAGGCGAGCTGATCGGCAATCAGCGCGCGGTCGAGCAGCGCGATGCCGAGTCCGCGCGCCGCCGCCTCGGCGGCGAGCCGCTCATCGCCGAAGCTCAACCGCCGCGCGCGCGCCGCGGCGATGCCGCTGCCGCCGAAGAAATCCGCCCAGTCCTCGGGCTGCGACAGGGCTTCCAGCAGCGTGTGTCCCGCGAGCGCCTCCGCCGTCCCGCCGGTGATCGGGTGGTGCTGGACGTAGCGCGGGCTGCAGACGGGGATGCGGCGATCGATGAAGAGGAAATCGCAGCCGAGCTCGCCGCGCCAACCGGCCCGGCCGAAGCGGATGGCGGCGTCGATCTCGCTGCCCGGCTCGATCAGCCGCTCGGTCGCGGTGAGCGTCAGCGCGACGCCAGGGGCTTGCCGCTGGAAGCGGTCGAGGCGCGGCAAGAGGAAGCCCGCGGCAAAGCCCGCGGGCGATGCCAGGCGGAGCGGTGCCGCCGCCGCTGTGGCCGACCCTCTGAGCCGCAGCAGCGATGCCGCGATCGCGTCGAACGCCTCGGTCAGCGCCGGCAGCAGCGCGCGCGCCGCCTCGGTCGGCGCCAGCGATTGCGGCCGCCGCTCGAACAGCAGGGCGTCGAGCCGGGCCTCGAGCGCGCGCACCTGCTGGCTCACCGCGCCCGGGGTGACGCCGAGCTCGGCAGCGGCCGCGGCGAAGCTGCCGAGCCGGGCCGCGGCCTCGAAGGCGCGCAGCCCGTTGAGCGGCGGGAGCGGACCACGAGCCATCATTACCCATAGAAAAACTTATTCTATTGCTCAAGATAATTCGTTTGTGACAAGCGTGTCCAGCGGACAAAGTCAGAGAACGGCAGCAGCCGCAAGTTTTTCTCTGCCTCTCGAAGGAGGAGCCCGTGCCTCAGACCACCGCCCCGTTGCATCTTCGCCCCGCCGAGGCGGAGGACATGCCGGAGATCGCCCGGATCTACGCGCATTATGTTGCCACCAGCGTCTACACCTTCGAGGAGGTGGCGCCCGACGCAACCGAGGTGACCCAGCGCTGGCGGCAGATCCGCGACGCCGGGCTGCCCTGGCGCGTTGCCGAGCGGCGCGCCGGCGGCGTGGTCGGCTATGCCTATGCCGGGCGCTTCCGCGCGCGCTCGGCCTATCGCTACACCGTGGAGAACTCGGTCTATATCGCGTCCGACCAAGTGCATCGCGGGATCGGCCTCGCTTTGATGCGGGACCTCATCCGCGACTGCACCGATCTCGGCTATCGCCAGATGATCGCGGTGATCGGCGACAGCGCCAACGAAGCATCGATCCGTCTGCACACGCGGCTCGGCTTCCGCACCATCGGCCATGAGGTGGCGGTGGGGCTCAAATTCGGCCGCTGGGTCGATGTCGTGCAGATGCAGCTGGCGCTCGGCGAAGGCGGCCGCTCGGTTCCGGCCGCCGAGCCGACCGGTTACACCCGCGCATGAAGCGGGGCTGGCCGTTCGTCGCCGCGCTGGCCGTTGCCCAGCTCGTCTCCTGGGGATCGATCTATTACAGCTTCTCGCTCTTTGTCGTGCCGATGGAGAACGAGCTCGGCTGGAGCCGCGAATGGCTCAACGGTGCGCTGTCGGCGGGGCTGCTCGCCGCCGGTCTCATGGCCTATCCCGTCGGCGCGCTGATCGACCGCGGCCATGGCCGAGCGGTGATGAGCGCCGGCTCGCTGCTCGCGGCGCTGCTGCTGGCGGCGTGGTCCAGGGTCGAAAGCCCCGCGCGCTTCTATCTCCTTTGGCTCGGGCTTGGCGTGGCGCTGGCAGGGACGCTCTACGAGCCGGCCTTCGCCGTGCTCACGCGCCGCTTTCCCGACAGCTATCGCACCCGCATCACCGCGCTGACGCTGGTCGGCGGCTTCGCCAGCACGGTCTTCGTGCCGCTCACCCAGCTCTTCATCGCGTCCTTTGGTTGGCGCGACGCGCTGCTGCTGCTCGCGCTCACCAACCTCGCTTTGGCGCTCCCCGTGCATGCCTTGCTGCTCGGCGAGGATCGCGCGGGTCCGAGCGCGCCGGCGCGCGCCGCGGCAACGCGGGCGCGCGACCGGGCCGCGCTCCATCGCGCGTTGCGCCACCCGGTGTTCTGGGCGCTCGCCCTGTGCTTTACCGCCTATTACGCCAATTTCGCCGCGCTTACCTTCCATATCATCCCGCTGCTGGCCGAGCGGCGCATGGCGATGAGCGTCATCGTCGCGGCGATTGCCGTGATTGGGCCTGCGCAAGTGCTCGGCCGCATCGCCCTGATGGCATTCGGCCGACGGTTCTCGGCCGCGGTCGCGGGGCGGATCGCGTTCATCGCGTTTCCCGTCTCGGTGCTGCTGTTGATTGCGCTGCCGGGTATCATCGGCCTCTTCGCCTTCGCCGCGATTTACGGCGCGGCCAACGGCATCATCACCATCGTGCGCGGCTTGGCGGTGCCGGAGCTGTTGGGGCGCGAGGCCTATGGCGCGATCAACGGCGCGCTGACGCTGCCGGCCAATGTTGCGCGCGCTGTCGCGCCGTTCGGCGCGGCGCTGCTCTGGACGCTCGCGGGCGGTTATGGCGCGGTGCTCTGGGTGGTGCTCGCCGGCGGCGTCATCGCCGCGCTCGGCTTCTGGTACGCGGCGGCGCAGGGCGAGGGGAACGCCGCGCCGTAAGCCTAAGCCGCCTCAATGCCGGCGCGCGGCCCGCATCAGGCGGAAGGGATTGGGCAGCCAGGCGAAGCTCTCGCCGATGCGGGCACCGAGCTTGGGCAGCGCCAGCACATCGGCGAGGCGCCGCTCCAGGAAGGCATCGGTCTCCTCGCTCCCGGGCGAGCGGTCGTCGAGCCAATAGAGCGTTGTCGCGGCAAGCACACCGGCGAGCAGGCCGCGCTTCGTATAGAAGTTGAAATCGGTTGCGGTGTCGCCGGCCGCATACCAGATCGCATCGACGGTGCCATAAAGCAGCCTCAGGCCGAGCGCCAGGTTTTGCGGCAGGGCGAGCAGCGCCAGCGCGCGCCGCACCGCTTCGCGATGGGGCTCGAGCACATCGAGACGCGTGCGCACCGCCGTCGCGATCCGCGCACGCACCTTCATCGCCTCCAGCTTCTTCTCCGACAGCGTCGTCAGCATGCGGCGATCGGCCCAGCGGCTGAACCCGGCGACGGCATCGCGCGGGCCGCCAGGGAAAAGCCCGCCGAGCTCGGCATCGTCGATGCCGATGCGCCGCGCGGCGGCCGCGAGCGCGCCGCGGCTCCAGCCGTCGAACGGCACGTCCGGCAGCATTGCCTCGAGCAGCGCCGCGCGCTTCTCGCGCGCTTCCATCGCCCTACTCCACCACGCGCGCCGCACCGAGATCGATCGGATAGCGCGCGCCTTCCTCGTTGAAGACGAGGAGGCGGAGATCGGTCATGCGCTGCGGATAGAGGATGCCATCGAGATGGTCGCATTCATGCTGCAGCACGCGGGCATGGAAGCCGGACGCGACGCGCTCGATGCGCTCCCCCTCGGGGGTCGTGCCGCGATAGCGGATGCGCGTCCAGCGCGGCACCGCACCGCGCAGGCCCGGCACGGAGAGGCAGCCCTCCCAACCGAGCTCCTGGGTTTCGCCCAGTTTTTCGATGACCGGGTTGACCAGCGCGATCAGCGGTTGCGGCAGATCGTCGGGCGCGCCCGTGGTGCGCTCTTCGGGCACGCGGAAGAGAACGACGCGCAGCGGCACATGGACCTGCGGCGCGGCCAGCCCCGCCCCGGCGACATCGGCCAAGGTCTCGGCCATGTCGGCAACGAGCCGCTTCACCTCGGGCGCGGTCGGGTCCGCCACCTCCGCGGCGACACCGCGCAACACCGGGTGGCCCATACGGGCGATTTTGAGGATGGCCATGGCGGGTAATATGTGCGCCAGCGTCGCCGCGGTAAAGCACTGCGGCGCGTGGCCGAGCCCCAATCGCTACCGCGCCGCCTCCGGCGACTATCTAGT
>DATJLU010000035.1:0-10041 GCA_035509275.1 Allostellaceae bacterium
CCTGCCGCTCAGGACCGTCGGCGTCCGACCCGGCGAGAAGCTGCACGAGGTCATGGTCACCGAGGATGACAGCCGCCAGACCCTCGAGCTCGACGACCGCTACGTCATCGAGCCTGCTTTCGCCTGGTGGTCCAGAGGACCCTATCTCGCCTCCGGCGCCGTCCCCGTCGCCGACGGCTTCCGTTACGCCTCAGATACCAACTCCGACTGGCTCGACCAGGACCGCCTCGCGCAATTGTTGGAGCAATGATGCGCGCCGCCCGCGTTGCCGAACCCGGGGCCTAGCCCGACCCAACGCCGCTTATTCGACGAGATCCCAGGAGATAGCGGTTCCGTAGGCGATCGCGTTGCGCGCGCGCCGGCCGATCAGCCGGGCGAAGTCGCGCGGCGGCAGGCCGTGGCCGGGGCGAATGATCCGCACGTTCTCGGCCGTGATGGCGTCGCCGGCCGCAATGTCGCGCACGGCATAGATCGAACGCCGGAAGATGATATTCCCCTGCTCGCTCGGTGCCCGCTGGAATTCGGCTTGGCCCAGGGCGAGCCAAGCGGCACGCAGCCCGGTGGCAAGGCCCGCCAATTCGGCAGGTTCAAGCGAGAATGCCGAATCCGGGCCGCCATCGGCGCGGTGCAAGGTAAAATGCTTCTCGACGGCGGCAGCCCCTAAAGCCACCGCAGCGATCGCGACGCCATTGTCCATGGTGTGATCGGAAAGCCCGATCGGCACGCCGAACTCGTCCCCGAGCCGGGGAATGGCAAGCAGGTTGGCATCCTCGACCGGGGTCGGGTAGCCGCTGGTGCAATGGAAGATCAACAGCTCGGAGCAGCCGCCCTGTCGCAGCGTGTCGACGGCTTCGCCGATCTCGGCAAGGTCGCACATCCCCGTCGACAGCAGGACCGGCTTACCGGTCGCAGCGATCCGCCGTAGCAGCGGTAGATGCAGGGCCTCGAAGGACGCGACCTTGTAGGCGGGCGCCGCGAGCGCTTCGAGGAAATCGACGGCGGTCTCATCGAAAGGTGTCGAAAACACCGCGAGCCCGAGATCCTGCCCCTTGCGGAACAGCGCCTCGTGCCATTCCCACGGCGTATGCGCTTCGCGGTAAAGATCGTAGAGCTTGCGGCCCTTCCACAGCCCGCCTTGGAGCACGAAGTCGGGACGGTCGCAGTCGATCGTCAGGGTATCGGCGGTGTAGGTCTGCAATTTGATCGCTTCGGCGCCCGCCTCGGCGGCCGCTTCGATGATCGCCGACGCCCGGCCGATATCGCCATTGTGGTTCCCCGACATCTCCGCGATGAGATAGGGAGGCTGGCCCGGCCCGATCTGGCGCCCGGCGATCTTGAACCCGGGATTGGCCATCATCCGGCCCTCCGCGCTGGTGGCTGTGGCGATTGGCCCGACGGGACCGCGGCATCGGGAGATGGCGCGCGCCGGTACCGTTCCAGGGCGCCGGCCTCGTAGCGCCGGAACCCGGCAGCCGCGAAGAGCCGTTGCGAGCCCTTGTTCTCGGGTTTGATCCGTGCCTCCAAAGCCCGGGCGAAGCCCTGCCGCTCGATCATCTCGCAGCCCTGGCGCAGCAGCAATCGGCCCCAGCCCTGACCGCGACGCTCGGCGGCGACGGCGATGCTGACTTCGGCCGTATCGCCGCTGCGATCGAAGCGCAGAACGCCGATCGCTTCGTCGTCGACGCTGCCGATCAGCATAATCGTGTCGGGCGAAGCCAATCGCTCTTCAAACCAAGCGCGGTGCGCCGCCCAGGGAATCGCCTGCTCATTGGCCGACATGGCGCGCGCCGCCGGGTCATTGCGCCACGTCCAGACGGAACCGGCATCTTCCGGCAAGGCGGAACGGATCACGAGCCCTGCCGGCGCCCCCTCCCCGCGCGCGGGCGATGCTCCGCCAAGGGCAACAATCTGCGCTGCGACCCGCGCCGCGCCCCAGCCATCGCACAGGTCGCGCCCCGCCGCGGATATCGCTTGCCGGCGCGCCCGATCGCCCGCCAGCTCGCGAATTGCCGCGGCCAGCTCGTCGACGCCCAAGGACAGCGCTGGGCGCAGGACCTGCCCCGCCCCCAACTGCGACAGCGAAGCCGCATTGTCGCGCTGATTGTCGGCGATCGGCACAATGATCGAAGGCAGTCCGACGCAGCAACGCTCGAGAGCGCTGGTCCCGCCGGCGCCCACGGCAAGATCGGCAACCGCAAGCAGGCCCGCCATGTCGTCGACTGCCGTCAGCATGTGCGCCTCGGGTTGGAGCGCGCCGATGAGTTGTCGCGCCCGATCGAGGGACCGGCTGTTGGCGCCGAGTACCACATCCACCTCGACCCCGAGCCCGGCGCGGATCAACGCCTCGATGGCCAATGCCGTGGCGCCGACGGGGTCGGACCAGCCGAAGCTGACGAGCACGCGGCGAATGGCGCCGGGCTCCTCGCCGCGCTGTCGGCGAGACGCGCGAAAGCGCCGGTCGAGGAGCGCGTAGCCGGCGCCGGCAAGGACGCGGCACCCCGCCGGCACCAATCCCGCATAGTCGCTCGGCACGCGCCCCGGCGTCTGGTCGAGCAGCATATCGCAGTCATGCGAGCGACGGAGATCGTCGATCGCCAGGATCTGCGACGCCCAGCCGCGGCAGCCGCGCTCGAACTCCGCCCCGCGGCTGTAGTGGTCGACAATGAGCACCGTGCAGCCCTCGGGCACGTGCGCCCGCAATTGCGCCGCCTCGTCCTGCTGCGGCAGCAGCGCGAGACAGCGATAGCCGGCCCGGGCGAGCGCAGGCATCGTTTCGGTGGTCTCGGGCAAGGTGGCGAAGACGACATCCCAGCCCGCCGCCGCCAGCGCATCGGCAAGGCTGAGGCAGCGCCGGATGTGGCCACCCCCGATCGTCACCGAGGCATCGGCCCTCACTACCGCGTTGCAGCCCGTCATCGCGTCACGCCACCATCAGAGCAGAACGTAATCGGTCTGCCGGCCGTCCTGCTGGAACCGCTCCGACGCGCGCGACGGCGTCGGCGCGAAGGGACGCCAATTGCCGACATTTGCCAACTGCGCCGCCTCCACGCCGGCATCTCTTCGATGATTGCCGACGTGGTCCTTGACGCGCCAGCCGCCCGCTCCGTCCTTTTCCCAAATGGCCGGGTCCCGCAGCGGCTCGACCAGCGCCAGCAATTCGGCTTCGCTGACCCCGCTCTTGCCGATGAACACGTCGAGGTCCGACGGTCGCACATGGTCGTAGCGCAGGACCATGTCGATCCCTTGGTCGCGCGTCATGCGCCCATGCCGAATTTCGTTGGCCGCATCGTCGGTGGCGCGGCCATAGCCGAATTTCAAATACTTCAAGTAGTCGTGCAACCCGTTGGCATGGATGTCGTCGGTCTTGCCGTAGATGTTGAAGGTACGCTCGCGCGCCTGCGCCGTCTCGAAGCCGAGCTTTTCGATGACGAATTCGCTCTGCGAGCGCGCGTCCCAGGGAACATAGTTGCTGAGATAGATGCCGCGCACGCCGACTTGCTCGATCTGCTCGTCCGACGGGTAGAAGAAGGGCGCGAGATCATACCGAGTCAGCGGGCAGCCGGGCTCTTCGAGCAGATCTTCTGGCTCGAAGCCGCGCATGTCGTGTTCCTGGCGCTTCTTCTTGGTGAACTCGACGAAGTCATCGAGATTGTGCATACCGACGAGCTCGCTGAACCCCTCTTCGCCCCATACGATCAGCGGAATGTCGTATTGCACCGCCGTCCGAATCGGAAACGTCTTGATCCCGGCATGATAGTGCCACGTCACGTCGCCGATCTTGCCCAGCATGTAGCGCGACATGCGCAACGCCGCGCCCGGGGCGGTGGTGAAGCGCAACAGATTGCAGTCGAGCTTGTCGACCAGATTGGTCAGGTTGCGAATGCCGAGCGGCGTGTTGTAGGTGTGATTGTAGGTGACCAGCAGCGGGTTGAGCCCGAATTCTTCGCGCAGCAGCCAGGTCTGGTAATGGCTGTCCTTGCCGCCCGACACCGGGATGATGCAATCATAGGGATTGTGTTTGGCGCGTTGGCGCGCTGCGTAATCGGCAAGCAGCTCCTTTAGCGCGGCGCGGCGCGACCGCCAGTCGATCTTCTCGCGCAAGATCGTCTTGTGCTCGAAGGTGCGGCAGCCGGAACAAATGCCCTCTTCATCGAGGACGATGCCCGGTTTCGCATTGGCCGGGTAGACGCAGCGCTTGCAGTATTGCATGACGGTTCTCGCTGGTTAAAACGGTCGGTATTTCGGGCGGCGCGGCATGTTGACCTGGTAGAAGCCGATGCTTCGCACCGCAAGCCCGGCATTGGCCATCGCCTCTTTCGCCTTTTTTGTGCTGTGCTCGAAATAATGGAAGATATTGCCGGCGGCGGCGGCATCAGCCCCACCCTCGACGATGCCATCGACGAAATGCGCCAGCTGGCCGACGCCGCCCATGGCGATCACCGGCACCGGCACCGCGCGGCTGACCTGCTTCAGGAGGGCGAGATCATACCCGCCCTTGTTACCGTCATGCGTGGTCGAATTGAGCATCAGCTCGCCGGCGCCACGCGCGATCGCGGTTTGCGCCCACTCCAGGACATCGAGCTCGGTGTCGCGTCGGGCATTGTCGATCACCACGCGATAGCCGCTCGGCAGCGCCGCATCCGGCCGCGCATCGATCGACACGACGACGCATTGCCGCCCATAGCGCTCGGCGATCTCGGAGATGAGCGCTGGCCGTTCTACCGCGCCGGTATTGACCACAACCTTGTCGGCGCCGGTCCGCAGATAGCGGGCCGCCAGCTCGACATCGCGGATCTTGCCACCCACCGACAACGGCACGAAACAGCGCCGCGACAACTCGACGACGATCTCCTGCATCCGGACGAGCCAGGACCGGTCGCCGGAAATCTCGAGCACGATGATCTCGTCCACCGTCCAGCTGTTGAAGAAGTCGACGGCGGTAAAGGCGCTTCCCACCATGTTCGTGCGCTTGAAGAACCGGGTCTGAACGACATTGCCGGAATCGATCAGCAGAACGGCGATCAGCCGATGCTTGGTCATGGCCGACGCTACAGCGCGAGAAAGGTCTCGAGCAGCTTCATCCCCGCCAGCTGCGATTTCTCGGGGTGAAACTGCGTGGCGAAGATATTGTCACGTTCGAGCGCGGCGACGAAGGGACCACCATAATCACAAACCGCCGCGGCGATCGCCGCCGCTTCACCGGCGTTTTCCGCGGCGTAGGAATGCACGAAATAGAACTCGAACGGCGGCTTGAGCGGAGCAAACAGCCGTGTCGGCCGTGGACACTCGACTTCGCTCCATCCCATATGCGGGATCTTGAGCCCCGGGCGCGCCGCAATCCGCCGGACGCTGCCATCGATCCAGCCGAGACCCGCCTCCTTCCCCTCCTCGCTGCGCACAAACAGGAATTGGAAGCCGAGGCAGATTCCGAGCATCGGCACGCCTTGCCTGCGGACCAGGCGATCGAGCGCGACGTCGTGGCCGCGCGCGCGCATCCCGCGCATTCCCTCGTCGAAATGCCCGACGCCCGGCAGCACGATCTTGTCGGCACCCTCCAGCTGCTCGCCGGTCGAGGCAATGCGAACCTCGCTCGCGAAGCATTCGAGCGCGTTCACGACCGATTGTATGTTGGCCAGGCCGTAATCGACCACCGCCACCGCGATGGTCGCAGCGTTGCGCGCGGCCGGCATCGCCGCAGAGCCGCCGGATGCGTCAGCGCTCATGCTCGGTTCACCGTCGGGCGGCTTCGGGCGAAATAGAGGGCCAAGGCGAGGTCATCGGCGGTGTCAATATCGACGGAGCGGTCGCGCGGCATCTCGTAGCCGCGCATTGCCGGTCCATAGAAGGAGCATCGGCTCATGAACTTCGGAACATTCACCGCATAGGTGCTGCCGTTGCCGACGCGCAGAACGGGCAAGTCGCTCGCGCGGCGCTCGACCAGCTCCGGCCACATCGGGGTGAGGCGGCCATCAGCCGCAAATTGGAGTGCCTGGTGCGGCTGATGGTCGAACGCCGTGACGGCCATGGCGAAGTCACACAGCTCGGGGCTGAGGAGCGCCATGGTCGCCCGAATATCCGCCGCGATGCGCAGCGGCGCCGTCGCGTAGAGGCAGCACATGGTCTGCCACCGGCGCCCGGCACGCGCCTCGCGCTCGAGAAAATCGAGGCATACCGCGACCACCCCCGTCGCGTCCGTCGCCAATTCCGGGCGACGATGGTCGACGATGGCACCAAAGCGCTCGGCCGCCGCGGCAATCTCTTCATCCTCCGTGGACACGACCACGCGGGAAAAGCAGCCGGATTCGATAGCCGCCTCGATCGTATAAGCGATGATCGGCCGCCCGAGGAAGTCGATCACGTTCTTTCGCGGCAGGCGCTTCGACCCACCGCGGGCGGGAATAATCGCGACAGCGTTCGCATCTGCGCCCGTCATTCGAGATCGGCCGTGGTCACCATCCGGCCCGCCGGCAGGTCGCGGCGGAAACGCCGGTCCAGCAGCGCTTCGTATTCGTCGGGAGAAAGGCCCGTGCCCGGACGGCGAAATTCCGGTTTCGCCTCCGCCAGGCGCTGGCCGGCCTTGACCGGCGCATCGAGAAAAAGGCTTCTCCGGATGTTCAGGCGGCGCTTGCGTTCCCCTTCATGCAGGATGCGGCGGGGCGTGCCCATCGCCTGCTGAACATCGCTGATGGTCTGCACAAACTGCGCCATCTCCGCGGGTTCGAGCGACATGACATGCTCGATGCTCCGCGTCGTGCGGTCGAGCGTGATCGTCTTTTCGACCAGATTTGCCCCGATGGCCACCGCGGCAACGTCCATGATCGCGCCCGGCGTGTGATCGGAAAACGCCACGGGATACGGAAACATCTGCCGCAGCGTCTCGATGATGCGCAGGTTGATGCTTTCGAGATGCGCCGGATAGCCGGACGGGCATTGGTGAATGATGATGTCGTCGTTGCCTTCGGCACGAATCACGTCGATCGCGGCCTCGATCTCACCGAGATTCGCGTTGCCGGTATCGAGCTGCAGGCACATGCCGGTACGCGCGGCGCGGCGGATCAGCGGGAAGTGATTGACGTCGCCGGAAGCGATCTTGATCGAATGGCATCCGAGCTCGACGAGAAGATCGACCTCGTCCTCGAAGCCGACGGTGGCGAAGAACGCGAGTCCTTCGCGATCGCTGTGCGCCTTCACCTCGCGCCACTGCTCCTTGGTGAGGGCGCGGCGCCGCAGCAGCTCGTAGAGCGGCTCGGTCACCGTCTCGGTGCGTCCGGTCGCACGATCGAGCAACACCTCGTAGCTGAAGGGTTGCTTGCGATCGGCAACCAGGCGATCCGGATCGAGGATCTGAAACTTGATCGCATGAGCGCCGGCCCGCGCCGCATGCGAGATCAGCGCCTTTGCGGTATCGACGCCGTCATGCGTCGGGCCTGCCTCGAAGGTGATGAAGACGGGCGCGCCATCGCCGACGTCGCGCGACCCGATCCTGACCCGTTTCCGCTCCATCACCTGTCTCCGATGTCGGCCTCCGCCAGCCGGCGCCGTCACATGACGGATGACGATGGCCAGCTCCGGCGCTCGAAACCGAATGATCTATCGGAGCATGGCACGCCTTTCGGAATGGTTAATTCTGGGAAAGTAAGTTTGCGACTGATCCCACGCAGCACCGTCGACCGCCGATGACGGCGCCACGCCACCCCGGCCACTCGCCCTGAGCAACCGGAAAATTTGAGAGGTTATTAACCTAACCATGAGTGAATGAGCGGCGCGAAGAGCCGTATGCCATCGTGATGGACTCCCGCCCTGATAGGTCAGACCGCCTAGATCGACGATGCTGAGCCACTCTCACCTTCGGCCTGCCGCCTCATCCTCTTCTCGCGGAAGCAGGTGTGTGACGTGACGGCTCTCTTGACCCTCGCGGACGCTTTCGCTTTGCACCAGCAAGGCAAGCTCGCCGAAGCTGAGACGCAATACCGCGCGATCCTCGCCGAGGTCCCGGATCATGCAGGCACGCATCATCTTCTCGGTCTCGTCCAGCATCAGCTCGGCCGCCACGAGGCGGCACAGCACTCGATGACGCGTGCGATCGAGCTCAACGACAGCGAGCCCAACTACCATAACAATCTCGGCGCGGTCTACCGTGCCCTGCGTCGCTTCGACGATGCCGTCGCCAGCTACCGTCGGGCGCTTGCGCTCAAGCCGAACTTCGCCGCAGCGCTGCACAATCTCGGCCTCGCCCTGCAGCAGCAAGGACAGCTCGCCGCGGCGCAGCGCGCGCTGGAGCAGGCACTGCAGCTGACGCCCGACGATGTCGAGGCGCTCTTCAATCTCGCCAACGTGCTGATGGCGCGCGGCGAAATGGAGCAGGCGGTCGACCGATATCTGAAGGTCGTGGCCAAGGCGCCGCACTATGTCGAGGCTTACAACAATCTCGGTGTCGCGTTGGGCAAGCTCGCTCGCCCGGACCTTGCGGCCGAGTGCTATCGTCGCGTGCTGGCGTTGCAGCCCGCGAACGCCGCGGCGCACAACAACTATGGTCAGCTCCTGGCCGGGCGTGACGAACTCGAGGCCGCGGCGGAGTGCTTCACCAAGGCGCTTGCGCTCGATCCGCGTCACGTCGACGCCCATGTCAATTTCGGCAATCTCCTGCTCGAGCAAGGCCGGCCGCAGGCGGCGCATCAGAGCTTCGAGCGCGCCTTGGCCCTCGATCCCGCGCATGAAAGCGCCCATTGGAACGACGGGCTGGCGCTGCTGGTCGCCGGCGACCTGGTCAACGGTTTTCGCCAATGGCGCTGGCGGGTGGCGGCATCAAAGCGCTTCGCCACCCGGGAGTGGCACGGCGAAGAGCTGCACGGCGCCACGATCCTGATCCATGCCGAGCAGGGCTTCGGCGATATCATCCAGTTCGTGCGTTATCTTCCGCTGGTCGCACGGCGCGGTGGCCGGATCCTCCTCGAAGCGCCGAGCGAACTGCACCGGCTCCTGGCGGGCATCGAGGGTGTCGAGCGGGTGCTCGCGACCGGCAGCCCGCTGCCCGATTTTGCCTGGCAGGCCCCGCTGCTGAGCCTGCCGGTTGCGTTCGGCACCGAGCTTGCGACGGTGCCCGCCGCTTTGCCCTATCTCCATGCCGACCCGCTCGCGGTGGAAACGTGGCGCCGGCGGCTCGCGCATCCCGGGCTCAAGGTCGGATTGGTCTGGGCAGGCCGGCCCGAGCACAACCGCGATCGTCATCGCTCGCTGGCGCTGGCGGAACTGTCGCCGCTGGCAGCGGTTGAGGGTGTAGCGTTCTTCGCCCTGCAGAAGGGCGCTGCGGTGAGCGAGGCCGAGCGCGCGCCCGATGGCGTAAAGCTCGAGATCCTGGCGCCCCTGCTGGACGATTTCGCCGACACCGCGGCGGCCATCATGGCGCTCGACCTCGTCATCAGTGTCGACACCTCGGTCGCGCATCTCGCCGGTGCGCTCGGCAAGCCGGTATGGCTGCTGCTGCCCTTCGCTCCCGATTGGCGCTGGCTCGAAGCACGCAGCGACAGCCCGTGGTACCCGACCGCGCGGCTCTTCCGGCAGAGCGAACCGCAACGCTGGGACGGCGTGGTGGCGTCGGCAGTCGAGGCATTGAAGGTCGCCGCCGCCGGGGCCGCCGGCGCGCCCGCTCCCCGGCTCAGCGCCGCCGGTTGACCATCGGTCGGCTCAGCAATCGCCGAGGCAACTCAACCGCTTATTAACTGTCGGCGCGAATACTGAGGCGAAGATTTGACGCGGTGAGGCGGCGCGCCATTCATGTCGACGAGAGACACGATATCCCTGGCGCCGACGCGCGCGCCGCTTGCCGAGGTGAAGCCTGGGCCTTCGGGCAGGACGGCGATGGAATCCGGCCGCGTCGATGCGGCAATCCTCGCCGACGATCTGCATGCGGCGATGCGTCAGTTCGACGGCTGCACGGTGCTGGTCACCGGCGGCACCGGCTCCTTCGGCCGGCGCTTCATCGAGACCTTGCTGCGCCATTCCCGCGCCCGCCGCCTCATCGTCTTCTCTCGCGACGAGTAC
>DATJLU010000036.1:0-136615 GCA_035509275.1 Allostellaceae bacterium
GTCCCGCGGAATCTGCATCGTCATATCCATTTGAAGGCGTTGAGGTTGGAAGCGATCGCTTGCCCGGCCCACACCGCAATCAGGCAAAGCACGATCGACAACACGATGTTGCCGCCGGCGCCGACCCACTCGCCGTCGTTCATCAGACTAAGCGTCTGCAGGCTGAACGACGAGAATGTCGTGAAGCCGCCGCACAGCCCGATCATCACGAAAAGACGCGCGTTCTCCGACACCGGGAAGCGGCCGTGCGCCAATGTCAGCGTGCCAAAAAAGCCGATGATGAACGACCCCGCGACATTGATCGCGATCGTGCCCCACGGCATCGACCGGCTGATCGGCAGCGCCGCGACCGCGATCGCATACCGGGCAAGCGTGCCCAACGCGCCCCCGGCCATGACGTAGAGACAGCTTGTGAACGACATGCGCGCTCCTTCTCGTACGGCGGGCATGAAAAAACCCGCCACGCGGCGGGTCGGTGTCGGACGCACCCCTACCACCAACAATCCGCGGCAGGAGTCATCAGCCCTTTCAGGCGGTTTCGGGGAACCCCATCCCCATCGCCGCGCACACTAAGGCACGCCGCCGGGCGACGCAATATTTCGTCGCGCGGGCACTCGGACGAGCCGACCAGCGCAAAACCGCGGCAAGCGAAAAATGTGCGCTGTCACAAATTTTTTCGTTTGACCGCCCCTGGGCTTTGGGACAATCCTTTGGGTCCCAGAGATGGTCGACCCCCAAGATATGGTGGGTGGGGGAACTGGGATCAGGAAAGTAGCGGTAAGTAATTGCTCGTTCTTGGGGGAACGCATGCGCATCGAGCGTCGCTTCACGGCCGCGGATCGGGACGCCTATTCCGGGATCGAGTTCAAGACGGCGATCAGCGAAATCCGCAACCCTGACGGCTCGCGCGTCTTCCACCAGGCGGATGTCGAGGTCCCCGCGGCCTGGAGCCAGGTGGCCTGCGATATCCTCGCTCAGAAATATTTCCGCAAGGCCGGCATCCCCGCGCGCTTGAAGCCGGTGCCGGAAGCCGACGTGCCTTCCTGGCTGTGGCGACACGAAGCGGAAACAGCCGCCGCGTCCGGGGCAAGCGCGGGCAAGCGCGGCGGCGCCGAAACCAGCGCCAAGGAGGTGTTCCACCGTCTCGCCGGCACCTGGACCTATTGGGGATGGAAAGGCGGCTATTTCGACAGCGAAGCGGATGCGCGCGCCTTTTATGACGAGACCTGCTTCATGCTGGCGAAGCAGATGGGCGTCCCCAACTCGCCGCAATGGTTCAACACCGGGCTTCATTGGGCCTATGGCATCGACGGGCCGGCGCAGGGCCATCATTTCGTGGATTTCGCGACCGGTGCCGTGACCGCGTCCGCCAGCGCCTATGAGCATCCGCAGCCGCACGCCTGCTTCATACAGTCGGTATCGGACGATCTCGTCAACGAAGGCGGGATCATGGATTTGTGGGTGCGCGAGGCGCGCATCTTCAAATACGGCTCGGGCAGCGGCTCCAATTTCTCCAAGGTGCGCGGCGAAGGCGAGCGCCTTGCGGGCGGTGGCACATCGTCGGGCCTGATGAGCTTCCTGAAGATCGGCGACCGGGCGGCGGGCGCCATCAAGTCCGGCGCCACGACGCGGCGCGCGGCCAAGATGGTGACGGTCGACATCGACCATCCGGACATCGAGACCTATATCGACTGGAAGGTGATCGAGGAGCAGAAGGTCGCGGCGCTCGTCACCGGCTCGAAGGTCACGCAGACGCATTTGAACCGCGTCATGGCCGCCTGCCACGGCGCCGGCAGCGAAGCGCTCGGCCAGGGCCGCTTCGATCCGCACAAGAACCCCGCGCTCAAGCGCGAGATCCAGGCCGCGCGGCGCGCGATGATCCCCGAGCCCTATGTTCAACGGGTCATCCAGTTCGCGTCCCAGGGGCACGAGACGATCGAGTTCCGCACCTATGACACGGATTGGGACAGCGACGCCTATCAGACCGTGTCCGGGCAGAACGCCAACAACTCGGTCCGGGTCTCGAACGATTTCCTCGAGCGCGTGCGCGACGATCGCGACTGGCATCTGACCCGGCGCACGGACGGCAAGGTCGCGAAGACGATGAAGGCGCGCGATCTGTGGGACAAAGTGGGTTATGCCGCCTGGGCCAGCGCCGATCCGGGCCTGCAATACGACACCACCATCAACGAGTGGCACACCTGCCCCAATTCCGGCCGGATCAACGCCTCCAATCCGTGCTCGGAATACATGTTCCTCGACGACACGGCCTGCTGTCTCGCCGCGCTGAACCTGCTCGCGTTCCGCAAGGCCGACGGCACGTTCGACATTGCGTCCTTCGAGCAAGCGATCCGGATCTGGACCATCGTGCTCGAGATCTCGGTGCTGATGGCGCAGTACCCCTCGCGCGAGATCGCGCGGCTGTCCTACGAGTACCGCCCCTTGGGCCTCGGCTACGCCAATATCGGCGGCCTTCTGATGGCGTGCGGGCTGCCTTATGACAGCGATGCCGGCCGCGCCCTTTGCGGCGCGCTGACCGCGATCGTGACGGGCGTCGCCTATGCCACCTCGGCCGAGATGGCGGCCGAGCTGGGCCCCTTCGCGGGGTTCGCGGCGAACCGCGAGCCGATGCTGCGGGTCATCCGCAACCACCGGCGCGCGGCCATGGGCGAGTCCAAGGGGTATGAGCGGCTGTCGATCGCACCGGTGCCGCTCGACGCCGCCGCTTGCCCCGATCCGGCGCTCGTCGCCGCGGCACGGCGCGCCTGGGACCGGGCGCTGACGCTCGGCGAGGAGCACGGCTACCGCAACGCGCAGGCCACCGTGATCGCGCCGACCGGCACGACCGGCCTCGTCATGGATTGCGACACGACCGGCGTCGAGCCCGATTTCGCGCTCGTCAAGTTCAAGAAGCTCGCAGGGGGTGGATATTTCCGCATCATCAACCGCGGGGTGCCCGAAGCGCTGCAGACGCTGGGCTATGCACCCGCGGACATCGAGGCGATCACACGCTATGCCGTAGGCCACGGCACGCTGAAGGATGCGCCCGCGCTCAATCACAAGCAGCTCAAGGCCAAAGGCTTCACCGAGGGCGCGCTCGAGGTCCTGGAACACGCCCTCGCCTCGGCGTTCGACATCAAGTTCGCCTTCAACAAATGGACCATCGGCGAAGAGTTCTGCAAGGCCGCTTTCGGCTTCACGCCGGAGCAGATGGCGGCGCCCGGCTTCGACATGCTGGCAGCGCTCGGCTTTTCGAAGTCGGACATCGAGGCCGCCAACATCTATTGCTGCGGCGCCATGACGCTCGAAGGCGCGCCGCGACTGAAGGCCGAACATCTCCCGGTGTTCGACTGCGCCAATCCGTGCGGCCGCAACGGCAGGCGCTTCCTGTCGGTCGAGAGCCATATCCGCATGCTGGCCGCGGCACAGCCCTTCGTCTCGGGCGCGATCTCCAAGACCATCACCATGGCGAACACCGCGACGGTCGAGGAGTGCAAGGACGCCTACATGCTGTCCTGGCGCCTGGCGCTCAAGGCCAACGCGCTCTACCGCGACGGCTCGAAGCTGTCGCAGCCGCTGCAATCGGCGCTCTTCGAGGACGACGACGAGGAGCAGGCGGCGGATCTGATGGAGCGGCCGCCGCAAGCGCGCGTGCCGGTCATCGTCGAGCGCATCGTCGAGCGGGTGGTGGAGCGCGTCGTCGAGCGCATGCACCCGCGCGCCGAGCGCAAGCGCCTGCCGCAGCGGCGCAAAGGCTATACCCAGAAGGCGATCGTCGGCGGCCACAAGGTCTATCTGCGCACCGGCGAGTACGAAGACGGCACGCTCGCCGAAGTGTTCATCGACATGCACAAGGAGGGCTCGGCCTTCCGCTCGCTGATGAACAACTTCGCGATCGCGATCTCGATCGGGCTGCAATATGGCGTGCCGCTCGAGGAATTCGTCGAGGCTTTCACCTTCACGCGGTTCGAGCCGGCGGGTGCCGTCGAGGGCAACGACGCCATCAAGATGGCGACCTCGCTCATCGACTATGTCTTCCGCGAGCTCGCGATCTCCTATCTCGGGCGGAACGACCTGGCGCATGTGCAGCCGGCCGACGTGCTGCCGGACACGGTCGGCAAGGGCGTGTCGGAATCGACCCTGCCGGACGGCGGCGGCCGTTCGGCCGAGATGGCCGGGCTGATGCAGCGCGTCGCCTCGACCGGGTTCGTTCGCAACAAGCTTACCGTCCTGCAAGGCGGCGTCGGCACCATCGCCCAGTCGGGCTCGGCCGCGACGGCCACCGCGGCGAGCGCCGCTGCGGTCGAAATGACCCAAGGGTTGGCCGTGGCAGCGCTGCAACAAGAGCCGCCAGCGGTCGGCACCGTCGATAGCCGGCGCGAGCAGATCCGCGCGGCGAAACTCAAAGGGTACGAGGGCGACAGTTGCGCGGAATGCGGCAACTTCACCCTGCTACGCAACGGAACCTGCCTCAAATGCGATACCTGCGGAAGCACTAGCGGCTGCAGCTGAAAGCGGCGTGGCCCCAGCTAAAGCCTCCCGGCTGGCGCCACGCAGTTGAGGCAGTCTTCAGGGGTGCGGCCTTGGCCGCACCCCCTTTTTTTATTCTCCGTCGCGGGGATGGAGCCGGAATTCGCTTCATATGATGGGATACCCTCGCCTGCCGGCGAGGGACCACGCGCAGTTGACTGGCCGGCCTTCGGAAACGAAGGCCGGTTTTTTTCATGCCTCACTTCGCGGGAGCGGACCCCAGGAACGTCCCGAGCGCATCGGCCGGGAGATGCGAATAGTCTTTGGGGACCTGGAACAAGGCCGGGTCGACCGGGCCCGGCTCGACATGGGACAGTTCCATGGCGATTTTCATCGGCCGCCCGCCATGCGCGCGCGTGACGGCCACGTCGAGCTTCGCCAGCACGCCCGCCCGGGTTATCCACAGATACCCGTCGGCACGGCTGCCATCCTTCGCAATGTGGTCGATCCGATACTTGGTGGTGGCGAGTCCGGCGATCTCCTCGGTCCCGTCCGGGTGGCGCGTCAGGTCGGGCGCGTCGAGTTCC
This sequence comes from Allostellaceae bacterium, assembly GCA_035509275.1. Classification (GTDB taxonomy): domain Bacteria; phylum Pseudomonadota; class Alphaproteobacteria; order ATCC43930; family CGMCC-115725; genus DAHUYF01. The sequence continues at coordinate 5,058 of DATJLU010000036.1, forward strand.
GCTAACAAGGCCGGCAACGGGAAGTCGACCTCGGTTTTCACAGCGGGAAGGACGAGAATTCCCTGTGCCGTCACATCATCGAGCAAGAACACGCCGCGCATGCCCAAGAGGTCCTGCTCGTGCCGTTCGTGCCCTTTTTCGTGATAGGCGGGCCCGGAATATTGCCGCCCATCGACCGTGACCGTGCGCCAGGCATGGTAGGAAAGCGACGAATCGCCAAGCATCGCGGCACTGGCGGGCGCGGCGGCGAGGATCACGGCGGCAAGCGCGAGCGGCGCGACGACGGGACGCATGGTTGCTCCATAATCCGCGATTGCGGCACTTTCACGGCAGGCCGCCGGAGGATTATGATTCGGCCGGCGGCGTGAGAAAGGTCGACCCTAGGCATGGCGGATGGCGGCGAGCGGCTTAGCGTGCGCATGGTGGACAAGCTCGCGGACGTGCCGGCGGCCGCCTGGGATGCCTGCGCGGGGCCGGAGAACCCGTTCGTTTGCCACGGCTTCCTCGAAGCGCTCGAGGCGAGCGGATCGGCGACCGCGAAGACCGGCTGGCTGCCGCAGCATCTGGTGCTCGAGAACGCGGCCGGGAAGATGCTGGGCGCGGTGCCGCTTTATCTCAAGGGCCATTCCTATGGCGAATACGTGTTCGACCATGGCTGGGCCTCGGCCTTGGAGCAGGCAGGCGGCCGCTATTACCCGAAGCTTCAAGCGTGCGTGCCCTTCACCCCGGCAACCGGGCCGCGGCTTCTGCTCCATCCCGAAGCGGGCGAAGAGGGCGCCCAGCTTCTGATCGAGGCGCTGATCGAAGTGGCGCGGCGACGCAAAGTGTCATCGCTTCACGTCACCTTCCCGACCGAGGCGGAATGGGAGCGGCTCGGCAAAGCCGGCTTCTTGCAGCGGCTCGGCCGTCAGTTCCATTGGGAGAATGACGGCTATGCGACCTTCGACGATTTCCTCGAAGCGCTCAATTCGAGGAAGCGCAAGCAGATTCGCCGCGAGCGGCGCGACGCGCTGCAAGGCGGGCTCGAGATCGAGACCCTGACCGGCGGCGATCTCGAGACCCGGCATTGGGACGCATTCTACCGGTTCTATATCTCGACCTCGGACCGGAAATGGGGATCGGCCTATCTGACGCGGTCGTTCTTCGATCTGATCGGCGCGCGCATTCCGGAAAAAGTCGTGCTGATCATGGTGCGCCAAGGAAGCCGCTATGTCGCGGGGGCGCTCAATCTCGTGGGCACCACGACGCTGTTCGGCCGCAACTGGGGCTGCCACGGCGACTTCCCGTTCCTGCATTTCGAGGCGTGCTATTACCGCGCCATCGATTTCGCGATCGAACGCGGCCTGAAGCGGGTCGAGGCCGGCGCGCAAGGTCAGCACAAGATCCAGCGCGGATATTTGCCGTCCCACACCTACAGCGCGCACTGGATCCGCGACCCCGGCTTCGCGCGCGCCGTCGCCGACTTCGTCCAGCGCGAACGCCGCGCCGTCGAGCGCGAGATGGACGCCCTTGAAGAAGCCCTATCGCCCTTCAAGTGCGAGGTGGAATAACGGCGCGAAGGATAATTTTTGACGAAGACGTCTGATTGAATATTTAAAGAGATTATAGTGCGGCAGGTTACATGTAACCTATCTCGGAGAGTATATGCCATCCGCTCATCGATCGTAGGATCACGGGCAAGGGTAAAGCGGCACCGCGACCGGCTCCGTGCGCAAGGACTACGACCGATACAGATTTGGGTTCCGGACGTCACGACGCGGCATTTCCGCGCTGAGGCCCACCGTCAGTCGTTGGCGGTGTCCAAGAGTCCACACGCCGTCGACGATCAAGCGTTCATTGACGCCATTTCGGTCGGATTCGATGAATGAGGCGCGGCGAGATATGGACTGCGTCCATCGTGCGCCTTAATCGCGCGATGATGGTGTTCCTCGGCCTCGCTCAATCACCCTCGGCGCGCCGGCGCGCGTCGCAAAAAACGGCTTAGACTCCTATCCCTACTCCACGAATTCGGGCGTCTTCGGGGCCTGGGTCTTGGGCGTGCCGGGCTGCTCGATGAAGGTGAAGGCGAGCTTGTCGTCTTCCTTCCGCACCCGCACGATGCCGCCTCGCTGCAGCCGGCCGAACAACAGCTCTTCGGCCAGCGGCTTCTTGACGTGCTCCTGGATGATGCGGGCCAAGGGCCGCGCGCCGAACAGCTTGTCGTAGCCTTTCTCGGCGAGCCACTGGCGCGCCGAATCCTCGAGTTCGATGGTGACCTGGCGGTCGGCCAATTGCTCCTCGAGCTGGAGGATGAATTTGTCGACGACGCGGCTGATCGTTTCGGGCGCCAAGGGCGAGAACGAGATCACGGCGTCCAGGCGATTGCGGAATTCTGGCGTGAAGAGGCGGTTGATCGCCTCCTCGTCGTCGCCGACGCGCACGTCGGAACCGAAGCCGATCGCCGCCTTCGCCATGTCCGCAGCGCCCGCATTCGTCGTCATGATCAGGATCACGTTGCGGAAATCCACCGTCTTGCCGTTATGGTCGGTGAGCTTGCCGTAATCCATGATCTGAAGCAGGATGTTGAACAGGTCGGGATGCGCCTTCTCGATCTCGTCCAGCAGCAGCACGCTGTGCGGATGCTGGTCGATCGCATCGGTCAGAAGACCGCCCTGGTCGAACCCGACATAGCCCGGAGGCGCGCCGATGAGGCGCGAGACGGTGTGGCGCTCCATGTATTCCGACATGTCGAAGCGCGTGATCTCGATCCCGAGCGTCCGGGCGAGTTGCCGCGCCACCTCGGTCTTGCCGACGCCGGTCGGACCGGAGAAGAGATAGGAACCGATCGGCTTTTCCGCATCGCGCAAGCCGGCGCGGGCGAGCTTGATCGCGGCGGTCAGCTCGTGGATCGCCTTGTCCTGGCCGAACACCATGGTCTTCAGGTCGCGTTCCAGATTCTTCAGTATCTCCTTGTCGTCGCGCGAGACGCTCTTGGGCGGGATGCGCGCCATGGTCGCGACCACCGCCTCGACCTCGCGGTGGGTGATGGTCTTGCGGCGGCGATTCTCGGGGAGCAGCATCTGCGCCGCGCCCACCTCGTCGATCACGTCGATCGCCTTGTCCGGCAGCTTGCGGTCGCCGATATAGCGATGCGAAAGCTCGACCGCGGCGCGCAGCGCCTCGCCCGTGTAGCGCACCTTGTGATGGCGCTCGTAATAGGGCTTGAGCCCGCGCAGTATCTTGACGCTGTCCTCGACCGTGGGCTCGTTAATGTCGATCTTCTGGAAGCGGCGAACGAGAGCGCGATCCTTCTCGAAATAGTTGCGATATTCCTTGTAGGTGGTCGAACCGATGCAGCGGATGGCGCCGCTGGCGAGAGCCGGCTTCAGCAGGTTCGACGCGTCCATCGCGCCGCCGCTGGTGGCGCCGGCGCCGATCACGGTGTGGATCTCGTCGATGAACAGCACCGCGCCCGGCATCGCCTCGAGCTCGCTCAACACCGCCTTGAGCCGCTCCTCGAAATCGCCGCGATAGCGCGTCCCGGCGAGAAGGGCACCCATGTCGAGGGCGTAGATCGTGGCGTTGAGCAGCACCTCCGGCACTTCTTTCTGCACGATGCGGCGCGCCAGGCCTTCGGCGATCGCCGTCTTGCCGACGCCGGGGTCGCCGACATAGAGCGGGTTGTTCTTGGAGCGCCGGCACAGGATCTGGATGGTGCGGTCGACCTCGGATTCGCGGCCGATGAGCGGATCGATCTTGCCGTTTTTGGCCTTCTTGTTGAGGTTGACGCAGTAGGCGTCGAGCGCGTCATGGCCGCGCTTCTGCTGCTTCTCGTTGCCGCGCTCCTCCTCGTCCGCGCCTTGCACGCGGCGGGTCTCGGAGCGGCCGGGCGCCTTGGCGATGCCGTGCGAGATGTAGTTGACGGCATCGAAGCGCGTCATGTCCTGCTCCTGCAGGAAATAGACGGCATGGCTCTCGCGCTCGGCAAACATGGCGACGAGGACGTTGGCGCCGGTCACCTCCTCGCGACCGGAGGATTGGACGTGGATCGCGGCGCGCTGCAGCACGCGCTGAAAGCTCGCGGTCGGCTTCGCGTCCTCGACATGGGTCGAGACCAGGTTGACCAGCTCGTTGTCGACGTAGCCCAGCAGATCCCGGCGCAGCTTCTCGAGATCGACCGTGCAGGCGCGGAGCACCGCCACCGCGTCCTGATCTTCGGTCAGGGCCAACAGAAGGTGCTCGAGCGTCGCGTATTCGTGGCGCCGCTCATTGGCATAAGCGAGGGCCCGATGCAGCGTCTTTTCAAGGTTGCGCGAGAGCATCTACGCCTGATCCTTTTATGGTTCCCAACAGGGCTTTCCGTATCAGTCTTTTTCCAAGGTGCATTGCAGCGGGTGTTGATGTTGCCGGGCGAAATCCATCACTTGGGTCACCTTGGTCTCGGCGACTTCGTAGGTGTAGACGCCGCAGATGCCGACGCCGCGGCGGTGGACGTGCAGCATGATGCGCGTCGCTTCCTCCCGGTTCTTGTTGAAGAACCGCTCCAGGATGTGAACGACGAACTCCATGGGCGTGTAGTCGTCGTTCAACATCAGGACCTTGTACATCGACGGCTTCTTCGTCTTCGGCTTCGCCTTGACGATGACGCCAGTGGCTGGTCCCTCGCCACCGTTCCGCTTCTCGACGTCGCTCATCTCCGGCCGATCACGATACGGGTCCGTGCGCCCCATCCTTCCCATGATATTGGGTTCATCGATCCAGGGGAAAGCCCTTTCCATGACTCCTCGCCGACTCTTCACGCCAAGTTGGGACCGGCTCGCCCTGAACCCGGGCGCGCGAACCCCGCTTGCGGATGCCTGCGACAGAGTGTAGCAGACGCATGGTTAACGCTCGGAAAAGGCGCTCGCGATCAAAGAAAAACCCGGCCGCGAAGCCGGGTTTCCAACGACTCGCCGCCGCGGCTCCGGTCAGCCCGCGTGCGGGCGCGACAAGCTGTGGATCGTCGCTTCGACCCGGCCGCCGAGCGGCGCGAGCGCCTCGTTGGCGACCTTGACGCTCATCTCCGAGAGCTTGGCCGAGCGCTCGATCAGCCGCTCGAGATTGGCCTTGGCGAATTCGGAGTTGAGCTGGAAGACGTCTTCCAGGGTCTTCGCGCCGAGCAGCGCCGTCGCCGTCTCGGCCGCCTGCTCGAAGGAGCGCCGCGCATAGAGGATGACCTCCTTGCCGATCGCCTCGAGGCCTTCGGAAAGCACGGCATTGGCGCGCAGCACCGCGGCAAAATTCTCCCGGCCGAGATCGGCCAGCTGGTCATAGCCCGCGAACAGCGCCGCCGTCGCTTCGCCATTGGCTTGCTTGGTCGTCGCCACCGCGCTTGTCTTGGGCGTCGCCACCGCGCTTGTCGGCTTCTTCGTCTTCGCCATCACTGATACTCCCATCGCCACGCCCGGCACGTGGCCAGGGCGAGCATACCGCAACGCAACACGGCTTATATGGCACAACCATGCCAATAATCAAGTAATATGTGTGCGTCGCAACAAAAGTGCCTTGCGGCGGAGACAGGAGCTGCCAGCGGTTGCGAGCGCGCCGCGCGAGGGCGGCGATGGAACGCTCTGCCGATCGGCGACGTTCTCCACTGCCGGTTTCATCGCGCGGAGCGAGCGGAAATCGCCACGTCCGTCGCACTTGGGAGCGGCTGTCGCGACCATGGAAAAATGTTCGTGGCGCGTCACAGAAAACCTGGACAAGGACTCCATGGTTTTTTAATCTCTCTTTGATTGAATCCTATCCCTGGTTTCGGGGGGATTGGGGGAGAACAGTGAGAAGTTTAATCGTGCGCGGTGCCCTTCGTCGTTTCGTCTTGTTAAGACTGTCGATCGCTCTGGCTGCCGCGCTGTTTCTCCTGGCCCCGCCGCTCGCAATCGCGAAGACCGAATCCTACATCGTTATCGACGCCGGCACCGGCAAGACGCTCGCCGAGAGCAACGCCGATGCGCCGGCGCATCCCGCGTCGCTCACCAAGATGATGACGCTGTACTTGCTGTTCGACGCTCTCGAAAAAGGAAAAGTGACGCTCGATACCCCGTTTACGGTTTCCCGCTGGGCCGCGTCGCAAGCTCCTTCCAAGCTCAATCTGGTCGCCGGCCAGACGGTCCCGGTGCGCGATCTCATCCTCGGCATCGTCACCAAGTCGGCGAATGACGCCGCGGTTACCATCGCCGAGAATCTCGGGGGCAGCGAGCCCGCTTTCGCCGAGATGATGACGGCGAAGGCGCACGCCCTGGGCATGACGCACACCTTCTATCGCGACGCGTCGGGGTTGCCCAATTCGGGGCAGCTTACAACCGCACGTGACCTCGCCAAGATGGCGCTGGCGCTCTATCGTGATTTTCCGAAGGAATACCACTACTTCGCGACCGAAGAGTTCACCTATAACGGCGTCCACTTCGTCACGCACAACCACCTCATGGAGAGCTTCCAGGGGATGGACGGCATCAAGACCGGCTACATCCGCGCCTCGGGCTTCAATCTCGCCGCCTCGGCGGTGCGCGACAACCGCCGGCTGATCGGCATCGTCCTGGGCGGCGATACGGCCCATGCACGCGACCTCGAGATGGCCCGCCTGCTCAACACCGCCTTTGCCGGCCAGTCGGCTCCGCCGGTCATGACCGCGGAGGCGACGGACGACGCCGACCAGCAGCCCTCGCTGACCCGTCGGGCGGCCCACACCCTGGCGGCGCTTTCGCCGGTGGCACGTGCCGAAGCGGCGACGCCGGCCCGGGTCCGCCATGTGCGCCACGAAGCGGCCGACCATTGGAGCATCCAGGTCGGCGCCTTTGCCCAGCAAACCGCCGCCGAGAAGGCCGGCGCTGTCGCCTTGGCGAAGCTCCCGGCCAAGGGCCGCACCGTCCAGGTGCTGTCGCCCGGTCAGAGCGAGCGCTACTACCGCGCCCGCATCGTCAGCTTCTCCGAGCGCGACGCCGAAAGGGCATGCCGCGCGCTCCACAAGAAGCATCTGCAATGCGCCGTCATCGCGCCGGGCCCGACGCAACAGATGGCGGCCGCTCCCAGCCATCGCGGCTGAGCTAGCGCTCCTGTAACGGCTTAGACGCTGCTAGTAGCGGCCTAGAAGCTCGGCGGCACGATGCCGCTGGCAGCGAGCTGCTCGGAGAGCAGCGCCTTCAGCCGGCCGAGCCCCGCCTCGTCGCGCGCCTCGGCGCGGGCGACGAGAACATCCTGCGTGTTGGACGCGCGCAGCAGCCACCAGCCATCGTCGGTGCGGACACGCACGCCATCGATGTCCGACATATCGGCGCCGGCGCGCTGCAAGCGTTCGCGCACTTCGGTGATGACAGCGAATTTGCGCGTCTCGGCGCAGGGAAAGCGCAGCTCCGGCGTATTCACCACCGGCGGCAGGCGGTCGCGCAGCTCGGCAAGACTCTCGCTGCTGCGGCCCAGGATGCCGAGCAGCCGCACGGCGGCGTAAAGCGCATCGTCGTAGCCGTAATAGCGGTCGGCATAGAAGATATGGCCGCTCATCTCACCGGCCAGCGGAGCGCGGATCTCGGCCATCTTGGTCTTGATCAGGGAGTGGCCGGTCCGCCACATCAGCGGCGTGCCGCCGAGGCGCGCAATCTCGTCGAACAGGACCTGGCTCGCCTTGACGTCGGCGATGATCGTCGCCCCCGGCGTCAAGCGGATGATGTCGCCGGCAAGCATGACCATGAACTGATCGCCCCAAAGGATGCGACCCTTGCCGTCGATGACGCCGATGCGGTCGCCGTCACCGTCGAAGGCAATGCCGAGATCGCAGCCGCGCTCGAGCACCGCTTGCCGCAGCTGGACCAGATTCTTCACTTCGGTCGGATCCGGATGATGCGCGGGAAAGCGGCCATCGATGGTCTCGTTGAGCAGCTCATGCCGGCCCGGCAGGCGCGCGACCAGGCGCTGCAACACCTCACCGGTTGCGCCGTTGCCGGCATCCCAGGCGATGTGGAGCGGCCGCACGCCGTCGTAGTCGACGAGGAGACGCGCGACATAGGCGTCGATCACCTCGCGCTCGGCGGCGCCGCCGCGGCGCGCCGCCGGCGCCGGCGGCGCCGCGGCCACCCGGCCGAGGCGCTGAATCTCTGGGCCGAAGAACGGCTTCTTGCCGAGCATCAGCTTGAAGCCGTTGTAGTCCGCGGGATTGTGCGAGCCGGTCACCATCAGCCCGCCATCGACATCGAGCGTGTTGACGGCGAAATAGAGCATCGGCGTCGGGCCCAACCCGATGCGCAACGACTCGACGCCGCCTTCGGCCAGACCCTCGACCAGCGCCGCTTCGAGCGCCGGCGAGCTGAGCCGGCCGTCACGGCCGACAGCGACGCGCTTGCCACCGGACTCTTGCACGATCGCAGCGAAGGCGCGGCCGATGGCGCGCGCGTCGGCCGGGTCGAGGGTTTCACCGACCACGCCGCGGATGTCGTATTCGCGCAGGATCGTCGGGTTCAGCAGGCGACCGCTCTCGGCGTCGGCGCCGCTCATGGCCAAATCCCTCATAGGCTCAGCAATAGCTATCGAGAATCTTGCGCACGGCCGCAGCCATGTCCGGCCGGGCAAGGGCGAAGGCGATATTCGCCTGGAGAAAACCGACCTTGTCGCCGCAATCGAAGCGCGTGCCGTCGAAGCGCAGCCCGTGGAAGGGCTTGTTGCCGTGGATCAGCTCGGCCAGCGCGTCGGTGAGCTGGATCTCGTTTCCGGCGCCGCGGCCGATGCGGGCGAGATGGTCGAAAACCTCGGGCTCGAGGATGTAGCGGCCGATGATGCTGAGATTGGAGGGTGCTGTCGCCGGGTCGGGTTTCTCGACGACGCCCTTAACGTTAACGAGCCTGCCCTCCTCGCCTTCGATATCGAGGATGCCGTAACGGTTGGTGTGCTCACGCGGCACTTCCATGACCGCCACCATGCTGCCCTCGGCGCCATTCTGCGCCTCAATCATCTGCTTGAGGCAAGGCGTGTCGGCGAGGATGAGGTCGTCGGCCAGCAGCACCGCGAAAGGCTCGTCGCCGATGAGGTTGCGCGCACACCAGACGGCGTGGCCGAGGCCCAGCGGCACTTGCTGGCGGGTATAAGCGACCTGCCCGGGCTGCGGCATCCAGGAATTGAGCGCCGCGATTTGCGCTTCTTTGCTGCGCTCCCGAAGCGTCGTCTCGAGCTCATAGGAATGATCGAAATGGTCCTCGATCGCGGTCTTGGAGCGTCCGGTAACGAAGATGAACTCCTCAATTCCGGCGGCCTGCGCTTCTTCCACCGCGTATTGAATGAGCGGCTTGTCTACCACCGGCAGCATTTCCTTAGGCATCGCCTTGGTCGCCGGCAGGAACCGCGTCCCCAGCCCGCCAACAGGAAAGACCGCCTTGCGAACGCGCTGTGCCATATAAATGTCTCTTCGTCGATGGAGGGAGCGTGTTTGGGGAATAACGGAAAGCCCCAGCCGCTTGTTCCCTCGCAGGGTTACTGCGCGGCCGTCGGTCGCACGCCGATTATATATCAGTTTATAACTTCAGCGCGGCCGACAAGCCAGCGGCCAGAACTTAGTCGCGCAGTAGTACCTCGCGCGCTCGGTTGATCTGGGCAGCAAGATAGGTCGAACCGCCCTGATCGGGGTGGATCTTCATCATCAGCCGGTGATAGGCGGCGCGAATCTCCGCCTCACCGGCACCCGCCGCCAAGCCCAGAACGGCGTAGGCCTCCTCGCGCGTCATGGCGTCGCCTGCGCGCCCCGGGGGTGGTCCTGCCGCCTCGCCGGCCGCGCGCCAGCCCGGCGCGAAGCGGTCGAGATAGGCCTCGAGCAGATGCGCGCCTTGCGCGTCTTCGGCGCGGCATGTGCGCCAAAGTTCCACCAACTCGTCCCGTCCGAGCTCGCTCAACTGGCGCCCCTGAAAGCGGCCGCGACGCACGGTGCCGGACATGGTGGCGGTGTCGTGATCGAGCCGCATGCGCAGATATTCGGTCTCGACCTCCGAGACTTGACCACGCGGCGGCGCCGCGGCCGGGCGGTGCCGGCGCCAATGCAGCCAGCCACGCAGCAGAATGGGCGCGATGCCGCCGATCTCGGCAAGGCCGAGGCCGAGCCGGCCGCTGGCGACGAGCACGACCAGCAGCAGCGCCGCTACGGTGGCGCCGACGGAGATGAGCAGTACGCGCGCGCCGCGGGCCAGCTTCGCGGGATCGGCTTCGACGAAGGCGCGCAGCAGCCAGAGCGCGAGCAACAGCACCAAAACGCCGAGGCCGAGATAGACGATCATCCGCTCTCTGTGCCGCCGATGGCGCCGGCGAGCAGGCGAGCGGCGCCGCCGGCGCGGTTTCCGTAAGCGGTGAGCGCCGCCCGCCCGCCCGCGGCATAAGCCGCAACCGCGCCGAGCAATTGCCGAAGCTGCTGGGCGCTGGCCGCGTCGAACCTGCCGTAAGCGCCGCCGGAAAGCCGGGCGATCTGCCGGAAAGCGCTGCCGGCCGTTTCGTCGCCGCCCTCGTGAAACACGAAGATCGGAACCCCCAACAACCCGAGCTCGCCGGCGAGGTGGCTCAGCTCGTCCAGCTTCTCCTCCATCGCATCGCCAACGAAGACCAGCGCGTTCACCTTCTCCGCCCGCGCCTCGCGCAGCGCGTGCGCGAGCACGCGACCAATCTGCGTCTCGCCGCCGACGCAGGAGACACGACGCATGGCACGATGCAGATCCGCGGCGGTGCCAAGCCAGCGGCTCGCTTTGCATTCATGGAAGCCGCGGTAAAAGACCAGCTGCACGTCGAGCCCGCCGAGCGCCGCTGCCGCCTCGAACATCTCGCCTTGCAGCCGGCAGGCATGGTCCCAGGTGGCCTCGCGGCTTGCCGTCGCATCGAGCGAAAAGATCAGGCGCCCGCGACCGCTTTCGGGTCGCAACGCCGGCATCGTCTTGACCTGGCGCAGGAACGCCTCGACCTCGGCGGATTGCCGGTCGGCAGGAAGCTGCTTGTCGCGATCGCGGTCGTTTGCCATCGACCTATTATATGGGGTGCGCCGCGCCGGCGCTCAGCTGGCCGTGTCTCTCACCCAGACCGGTCCCCAGAGATTGAGCGCTTTGCCTCCGGCCGGCCAGCGTTTGCCCGGCACCCCCTTGGCCAGACGCTCAAGCTCGGCGGAGATCTCGATATTGTTGCCGTCGGGGTCCTTGACCATGAAAAAGAGATTGTTGCCGGCGCCATGGCGGCCCGGCCCCCACCAGATGCCGACATCGTGCGCAGCGAAATGATCGGCCCAGTCCCGGATATCGTCCCAGCCCGGCACCTCGAGCGCGAAATGATCGCTGGCGGATTGGGGCGCGCGGAAGACGGCGAAGCTGTGATGCTCGAGATTGCCGCGCAGGAAGCAGACATTGACTTCGCCGAGCCCGCCCTTGCCGTCATCGACATGAACCGTATCGGAGACGAGGAAGCCCAACACGTCGCGGTAGAACGCCATCATGGCAGGAAAGCGCTCCGACGCGACGACGACATGCTGAAGGCGGCCGGGCAATCCGGAGACGGTTGCCGGAGACTCCCTGCCCCGTACGCCGAAAACCGCGAGCCGGCCATCGGGATCGCGCAACGCAAAGCCGCCCTGAGCGAAAAGCGGCGTCGGCGAAGCGAGCCCCTCGGCGCCGCGCTCGCGCAGAAAGCGGCGGTAGCGCTCGAGCTGCTCGTCATCCTGCAGCGCAAACGCGCTCCAGGGATGACCGCGCGGCTCGCCCCGGCCGATGACCAGGCGCCGCTCGTGACCTTCGGCGAGATAGAGGTCGCTGTCGAGACGCGACACGCTCATCCCGAGCGCTCGCGCATAGAAAGCCGCAAGCGCCTTTGGATCCGGTGAATCAAGGCGAAGATGATCGAGCGCGGCAGGCCAGAGCGGCGAGACCCCGAGCGTTGCATCCGCCATCATGCGGCGCGCACCCAAACCGCGGTGTCGTGGAAGACGGCCCCGCCATTGGGAAGACCGGGATCGGCGCTGATCAAAGCGTTGATGCCGATGCCTTCGTCGAACGCGCGGTTGGGCCAGATGCCTTCGACCACCAGGACGCCGCGCTGCAGCCCGTCGAAAGCGCGGGCATGGAGCAGCACGGTGCCGAGGCGATTGCCGAGCCTGACGCGATCGCCATCGCCGAGACCGAGCGCGGCAAGATCGTCAGGATGGATGCGCACGACCGGCCTGCCCTCGCGCCCGAGGCTCGACGGCATGTTGTTGAAGGTGGTGTTGAGGAAGGAGCGCGCCGGCGGTGCCACCATGCGGAAGGGATGCTCGGCATCGGAGCGGTCGATCACCGCCACCTGATCGGGAAAGCGCGGCAGCGCCGCATGATTAGGGCCGATCGCGGCCCAATCGGCATCGAAATGGAAGCGCTTATCGGCATGAGCGAAGCCGTCGAGAAAATGCGCCGTCGCGAAAGGCAGCGCCAGGTCGTGGCCGCCGCGGTCATAGATGGTCGCGGCATCGGGCAATCCGGAGGCGGCGAGCGTGCCGTCGATGATTTCCCATTCCGTCATGGTAAAGCCGGGATGATCGGCACCGAGTCGCTTGGCCAGCGCGCAAATGACGGAATGGTTGGAGCGGGCTTCACCAGGCGGCTCGACCACCTTGCGCGCGACCTGAAGGAAGGTGTGAGCGCCGGCGGTGTAGATGTCGTCGTGCTCCAACATCGTCGTCGCCGGGAGCACGATATCGGCCATCGCCGCCGTCTCGGTCATGAACTGCTCGTGCACGCAGGTGAAGAGGTCGGAGCGGAGAAATCCGCGGCGCACCTTGTTGGAGTCCGGCGATACGACCAGCGGGTTGGTGTTCTGGATGAGCAGGGCGGTCACCGGCGGCCCGTCGCCGAGGTCACGTCGATCGCCGGTCAGGATCGGACCAATGCGCGACTGGTCGAGGATGCGGGTTTTGGCATCGACCGCGTCGAGTCCTTCGATAAGGCTGCGGTTGAGCTTGTAGATGCCCGCGCCATTGGCATAGAGCGCGCCGCCGCCCTCGTGCTGCCAAGCACCGGTGACCGCCGGCAGGCAGCTCGCCGCGAAGAGCTGCATGGCGCCGTTGCGGCTGCGCGAGAAGCCATAGCCGATACGCAGGAAGCTGCGCTTGGTGCGGCCGTAAAGTCGGGCGAAATCGATGATCGCGCGCTCGGAAAGCCCGGTGATCGCCGACGCCCAGGCAGGATCGCGGGTGGCAAGATGGGTCTCGAGCGCTTCGGCGCCGCGGGTATAGCGCGCCATGTAGGCGCGGTCCGCGTAGCCTTCGCGAAACAGCACATGCATCACCGCGCAAGCGAGCGCGGCGTCGGTGCCGGGACGCGGCGCCAGATGGATGTCGGCGACCTCGGCGGTCGGCGTGCGGTAGGGATCGATGACGACGAAGGTCGCAGCGCGCTCTTTGCGCGCGCGCGTGATGTGCGTCATCAGATTGACCTGTGTCGCGACCGGGTTGCCGCCCCAGACCACGACCAGATCGGCGAGCGGAATCTCGCGCCCGTCCACGCCGCGCTTGACGCCCGCGCCGGCGAGCCAGCCGCAATCAGAAAGGACGTTGCAGATGGTCGAGTGCTGACGCGAGTAGCGCATGGCATGGCGCAGCCGGTTGATGCCGTCGCGCTGCACCAGCCCCATGGTGCCGGCGTAGAAATGCGGCCATACCGTCTCGCTGCCGTAGCGGCGCGCCGCGTCGGCAAAGGCTTCGGCGACCCGGTCCAACGCCTCGTCCCAAGCGATCGGAACGAAGGCCGCCGCGCCCACGCCTTTATCGCCGACTCGGCGCAGCGGGGTTGTCAGCCGCTCCGGATGGTGCTGGCGCTCGGCATAGTGCGAGACCTTGGCGCAGACCACGCCGGCGGTATAGGGATGGTTTTTCCGGCCATAAACCCGTCCGATGGTTGCGGGATCGAGGCGCTCCACCTCGAGGGCGCAGGTGCTCGGGCAGTCATGCGGACAGACCGAAGGTACAAAGTCGCGCGGCACTGGCACCTCCTCCAGCGCCACTATATGGCGCAGGAAGGGCGCGGGAAAGCCGGTTGCGCCGCCGGTCCCGGGGTGGCATCGTCAGCCGTCGGCGCCGTGCGACCAGCGCGCTTGCGCGCCTTGACGATGACAGCGGCAGTGTTAGGGTATTTACCCTAAAGCCGAGGGTGGGGGCGAGGAATGAGCGTCACCAATCACGGCGAGGCTGGCGCCGCGGCGCCGCGTCTTGCCAAGCCGCGCGTGCCCGAGAAACCGCTGTCGCTCCTTCAGTTCATGCGCGTGCTGCGCGACAATTCGCTCGCCACCTACCGGCACGAGGCCTACAGCGCCGATATCCTCGAGCGCCGGCTGTTTTGGAAGCGCACCTTCTTCGTCAACGAACCCAGCGCGCTAAAGCACATTCTGCTCGATAACGTCGCCAACTATCGCAAGACGGAAATCACGCGTCGGCTGCTCGAGCCCGGCCTCGGCCGCGGCTTGTTGACGAGCGAGGGGGAGACCTGGCGGCGGCATCGCCGGATCATGGCACCGGCCTTCGATCATCGCAGCATCGTCGGCTATGCGCCGATCATGACCGAGATCGCCGAGCGGCTGGTGGCCGAATGGGGCGGCCGGCCGCAGGGCACCGAGCTAGACATCGCGGCGGCGATGATGCATGCGACCTTGCACATCATTTCGCGGACGATGTTCTCCTCCGATTCCGACGACATCGTCGACATCGTCGAGAAGGGCGTCGAGCGTTACCAAGCCGAAGTACGCCCCGGGCTCGCCGATCTGCTCGAACTGCCGGTCTGGTTGTCTCGGCTCGGCTCCGGCCACCATCCCGAGCGCATCTTTACCGAGTTCGACCGCGCCATCGACCGGCTGCTCGCGGCGCGCGAGCGCGATCCGGCATCGCAGCCCAAGGACCTGCTCGCCCGTCTCATCGCCGCCCGCGACGAAGAAACCGGCGGCGGCATGAGCGCCGCGGAAGTCCGCAACCAGGTGGTCACCATTTTCATGGCCGGCCACGAGACGACGGCGCTGGCGCTGACCTGGACCTGGTACCTACTGTCGCAGCATCCAGCGGTCGAAGCCAAGCTCCATGCCGAGTTGGAGGCGGTTCTCGGCGGGCGGACGCCGCGGCACGAGCAGCTCGGCCAACTGCCCTACACCCGCATGGTCATCGAGGAAGCGATGCGCCTCTATCCGCCGGCCCACACGCTGTCGCGCAGGGCCATGGGCGAGGACGAAGTGCTGGGCCGGCGCATTCCCAAAGGCGCGCAGATCATGATCGTGCCCTGGCTGCTGCACCGCAATCCGCGGCTTTGGCCAGATCCTGAGCGCTTCGATCCCGAGCGCTTCGCGCCGGACCGCGCGGCGTCGCGCCATCGCTTCGCCTATATTCCGTTCGGCGCCGGCCCCCGCATCTGCATCGGCGCCGCCTTCGCCATGGCGGAAGCGATGCTGATCTTGGCGACGGTCGCGCAACGCTATCGGCTGCGCCTCAAACCCGGTTTCCCCGTGGAGCCGCAAGGCCTCATCACCTTGCGCCCCCGGCATGGCATGCAGATGATCCCGGAGCGGCGCTGAGCTGTGCTCAGCAATTCGCCCTAGCGATCCTCTTCACGCAGCGACAAGAGGCTGGCATTGCCGCCGGCGGCGGTGGTGTCGACGCTCAGCGACCGCTCGACGGCGAAGCGGTGAAGATAGTGTGGACCGCCGGCCTTCGGGCCGGTGCCCGACAGGCCTTCGCCGCCAAAGGGCTGCACGCCGACGACGGCGCCGATCATGTTGCGGTTGACATAGGTATTGCCGATGGCGAGGCGGCGGTGGATGTGTGCCACCGTCTCATCGATGCGACTGTGAATTCCGAGCGTCAGGCCGTAGCCGGAAGCGGCGATGGCGTCGAGGACATTGTCGAGCGCATCGCCGCGCCAGCGGACGACATGCAGGATCGGGCCGAACACCTCGCCCTCGAGCACATCGAGGCGGTCGATCTCGAACGCGCGCGGCGCGAAGAAGCTGCCCTGCTCGGTGCCCGCCGGCAGATCGAGCGCACAGATCAGCCGCCCCTCGCGCACCATCCGCGCGGCATGTCGCTCGAGCGATTGGCGCGCGTCGTCGTCGATCACCGGACCGATATCGGTGGCGAGGAGCCCCGGATCGCCAATGACGAGCTCGCGCATGGCGCCGGCGAGCAGGCTCATCGCGCGCGGGGCGATGTCGTCCTGCAGGAACAGCACGCGGAGCGCCGAACAGCGCTGGCCGGCGCTGTTAAAGGCGGAGGCCAGCACATCGACGACGAGCTGCTCGGGAAGCGCCGATGAATCCGCAATCAGCGCATTCTGCCCGCCAGTTTCGGCGATGAAGGGGACGATCGGGCCGGACCGCTTGGCAAGCGCAAGATTGATGGTGCGCGCCGTCTCGGTCGAGCCGGTGAAGGCGACGCCGCCGATGCGGGGATCGGCGACAAGCGGCGCGCCGACCTGATTGCCGTCGCCGGGCAGCAAGGCCAGCAGATCGCCGGGAATGCCGGCCTCATGCAACAGGCGAACCGCAGCGGCAGCAACGAGCGGCGTCTGCTCCGCGGGCTTGGCGATGACCGCGTTGCCGGCAGCGAGCGCGGCAAGGATCTGACCGGTGAAGATGGCCAGCGGGAAATTCCACGGCGCGATGCAGGCAAAGACGCCGCGGCCGTGAAGCGACAGCGTGTCTCGCTCGCCGGTCGGGCCCGGCAGCAGGCTCGGCGCCGCAAATTCGGCACGGGCGCGGCTGGCGTAATAGCGGCAGTAGTCGACCGCCTCGCGCAGCTCGGCGAGCGCGTCCGGAATGGTCCGCCCGCCCTCGCGCACGATCAGCGACAGCAGTGACGGGTGGCGGGCCTCCATGAGCTCGGCGGCGCGCTCGAGACAAGCGGCGCGGTGCTCGGCGCCGATCGCGTCCCAACCTGGCGCCGCCGCCGCCGCGCGCGTCAGCGCTTCGTCGAGATGCGCCTGAGATGCCGTTGCCACCGTGCCGAGCTCGCGCCGGCGATCGGCAGGGTCGAGCACCGGGTTCGCCAGCCCCGCCCTCTCCTCGCCGCCGATGATCGGTGCGGCGTGCCAAGGCTCGACGGCATAGGTCATCGCCTCAGCCAGCCCGACAAGGCGCAACCGGTCCGACAGATCGATGCCCCGCGAATTGCGGCGCGACGCGCCATAGAGCTCCTGCGGCACCGGAATGCGGGGATGGCGCTTTTGCGGCAGGGCGGCCAATCGGGCGATGGGATCGGCGACGATCTCCGCGATGGGGGCGGCCTCGTCGACGAGCCGATTGACGAAAGACGTGTTCGCACCGTTCTCGAGCAGGCGCCGCACGAGATAGGCCAAGAGGTCCTCATGGCCGCCGACCGGCGCGTAGACCCGGCAAGGAAGGCCCAGGCCGCCCTTGCCAACGACTTGCTCATGGAGCGCTTCGCCCATGCCGTGCAGGCGCTGAAACTCGAAATCGCGCCGCTCGCCCGCGAGCTCGAGCACCGCCGCCACGGTGTGCGCATTGTGAGTCGCGAATTGCGGGTAGAACGCGTCGGGCGCGGCGAGGAGCCGTTTGGCGCAAGCGAGATAGGAAACGTCGGTGGCGAGCTTGCGGGTGAAGACCGGGTAGCCGTCGAGCCCTTGCTCCTGGGCGCGCTTGATCTCGCTGTCCCAATAGGCGCCTTTCACGAGCCGCAACATCAAGCGGTGCTTGCCGCGACGGGCCAACGCGGCGAGCCAGTCGATCAGCGGCAAGGCCCGCTTCTGGTAGGCCTGGACGGCGAGTCCGAGGCCGTTCCAGCCGGCGAGATCGGGATCAAGCGCCACGCGCTCGATGAGGTCGAGCGAAAGCTCGAGCCGGTTCGCTTCCTCGGCATCGATGGTGAAGCCGATGCCGGCGGACCGCGCGCGCCGCGCCAGCGCGTCGAGGCGCGGGGCGAGTTCGCGCATGACGCGCTCGTGCTGGCTCTCCTCGTAGCGGGGGTGAAGCGCCGACAGCTTCACCGAAATGCCGGGCCGATCGGCGACGTCATCACCCGTTCCCGCGGCGGCGCCGATGGCGGCGATGGCCGCCTCATAGGCGGCGAAATAGCGATCAGCATCGTCGGCATCGCGCGCCGCCTCGCCGAGCATGTCGTAGGAATGACGGTAGCCTTGACGCTCGGCCGGCCGAGCGCGGTCGAGCGCTTCGGCGATGGTGCGGCCGATGACGAACTGCCGGGCGAGAACGCGGATGGCCGCTGTGACCGCCTGGCGAACGAGCGGCTCACCCGAGCGCGCCAACAATCGACGGAGAGCTTGGGCGAGATCGCCGTGCGCCTCGCCCTCGCCGATCAATCGCCCGGTGAGCATCAAAGCCCAGGTCGAGGCATTGACCAGGAGCGAGCCGGAATGGCCCAGATGGCTCGCCCAATCTGCCGGCGCGAGCTTGTCGCGGATGAGGCGGTCCACAGTGGCGGCATCGGGGATCCGCAGCAGCGCCTCGGCAAGGCACATCAAGGCCACGCCTTCGGGCGAGGACAGCGCATATTCATGAAGCAGGGCATCGATGCCGCCCTTGCCGCGCTGGCGCTTTCGTGCCTCGGCGACGAAGCGGCTTGCACGTCGCTCGATGCGCTCGGCCGCCTCCGGCGGCAGCGCCGCCTCGGTCAAAATCCGCGCGACCGCCGCCCCTTCCTCCTCGCAGTGAGCAAGACGCATCGCTTGGCGCGACGGGTCGGCGGGCGGAGGCGAAGCGAAGACGAGGCCCATGGGGTGCTGCTTAACCAAGCTTAGGACGATCAGGCGACCTGAGCGAGACGTGTGAAGAAGCGGGCGGCGCGCCAAACCGACGCAAGCCGGACCGGCGCCAGCGATTATGGTAAAGACGGGGCGGTCCGATCGAGGCCGGGTTGGCGGCGGACGCCTCTCCGGATAGATAGTGTCGGCGCAGAATCTCCCAGCAATAGTGGCCCATCACTAAACCCCGCGGCGCACCACTGATCCGCAGGAAGGCTGCGACTCCGGGTCGCGCTGGCGGACCGACCGTGCTATAAGGACGCCGGGATTGTTCGGGACTTGCTCAACCCGACGGTTCCGGATCATGATGAGACGCAAAAGCGTCCGTGACGACCCTTGGGTCTGAAAGTTCGCCAAGGGGGCCAACCAGACCATATCTGCAATGAACCGCCGGCAAGAGCGGGGCCAAAGACGGGAGGTAACGCGTATCATGAAGACCACAACGGTTTCTCGTCGCAAATTTATCAAGCGCGCGGCATTGGCGACGACTGCTGCCGTTGCAGCACCTTACATGCGCACTTCTTATTCCGCCGGCAAGCTCACGCTTGGCTGCTGGGACCATTGGGTCCCCGGTGCCAATGACACGCTGACCGCGATCGTCAATGAGTGGGGTGCGCAGAACCACGTCGAGACGCATATCGACTACATCACCTCGGTCGGCGACAAGGATCTGCTGACGGCCAGCGCCGAAGCGGAAGCGAAGACCGGCCACGACATCATGCAGCATCGCGCCTGGCAGGTTCAGGTGCATCGCGATGTGCTCGAACCGGTCGACGACGTGATCGACCGCCTGGTCAAGGATCATGGGCCGATCGCCACGATCAGTGAGTACCTGGCCAAGGACACGCACGGCAAATGGAAAGGCGTACCAACCGTTGTCGGCAGCCAGGTCAAGCCATGCTGCTCGCGGATCGATCTCTATAATAAATATTGCGGCGTCGACGTCACGAAGATCTTCCCGTTCGGCGACACTCGCGACAAGACCTTGGTCGATGGCTGGAACTGGGACCTCTATCTGACGACGGCGGAAAAGCTGTTCAAAGGCGGCTATCCCGTCGGTCTCCCGATGGGCCAGACCAGCGATGCGATCGACTGGGTGGGCGCGCTCTTCCGCTCCTACGGCGCGGTCTTCGTCGACGAGAAGGACAATGTCACCGTCGACAGCGCTGAGACCCGCGCCGCGCTCGAATACGCGCAGAAGCTGATGAAGTTCAACCCGCCCGATGTCTATGCCTGGGACGATGCCGGCAACAACAAATGGCTCATCTCCGGCAAGGGGTCGAGCATTATGAACCCGCCCAGCGCCTGGGCCGTGGCGAAGCGCGACAATATCAAGGTGGCGGAGCAGTGCTGGACGCACGACATGCCCCGTGGCCCCAAGGGCCGGTTCGCGCCCTACCTGCCCTTCTATTATGGCGTGTGGACCTTCGCTCAGAACAAATCGGCGGCCATGGACCTCATCCACTACATCGTCGACAAGCCGCAGGCGAAACGACAGGTAGCCGCCTCGGTGGGGTACGACTTGCCGGCCTTCAAGAGCTACTACGACTTCGACACCTGGAAAACGGTCGAGCCGCCCAAGGGCACGGTCTACAACTACCCGCCGCGCGGCGACGAAGAGCTCAGCATCACCGGCTACCCCGCTCGCGCCGATGTGGCGGCGCAGATCTACAACCAGTCGCTGCAGACCGTGATGATCGGCAAGGTGTCGCAGGGCGGCGAGAAGATCGACGACGTCGTCAAATGGGCGAAGAACGAGTGCGAGGGCTATCTGCGCAGCTAAGGCTGGGCGGACGGCGTTAGTCTAATCGCAACGGCGCGGCGTGGTCCCCACGCCGCGCCGGCGTGCGCAAGCCGCGCACCCGTCGCTGGTGGGAGTGGTAACGTCATGAGTGATACGATTCCACGGACTCTGGCGTCGGGCAATACCGCGGCGGCGATCGGACGCCCGGGCAGCCTTTACCGCATGTCGCGGCAACGCTCGACCGTCGCTTTCCTCTTCGCGCTGCCTCTCCTCGTCGTCATCGGCGGACTCATTGTCTATCCCGGCTTTTACGCGGTCTATCTGTCGACGCTCAACACGCGGATGAACAGGTTCATCGGCTTAGGCAATTACACATTCCTGTTCAGCCGCGACACGTTTTGGATGGTGGTGGAGCAGACTTGCCTCTTTGCCATCACTGCCGTGATCTTCAAGGCGCTCATCGGCATCGTCACCGCGCACCTCGTCAACAATCTGCCGAGCAAAGGCCAACGCAAGTGGCGCGGGATGCTCCTCATTCCCTGGGTCATGCCGCTATCGCTCAGCACTCTCGGTTGGCGCTGGCTGCTCGACCCGACCTACAGCGCCTTCAACTGGCTTTTCGCTCAGTTCGGCGGACCGCAGATCGGCTGGCTCAGTGATCCGATGTGGGCGCGCTTCTCTGCCATTCTGGTCAACGTGTGGTTCGGCGCCCCGTTCTTCCTGATCATGTATCTCGCCGCGCTCAAATCGGTCCCCGGCGAGCTTTACGAGGCGGCATCGATCGACGGCGCCACCGCTTGGCAAAAGCTCATTCACGTGACGCTGCCGATGATGCGCAACATCATCTCGATCACCATACTGTTCTCGCTCATCGTCACTTTCGCCAATTATGACATCGTCAACGTGCTCACCGCGGGCGGTCCGCGCAATATGACTCATGTTATTGCCACCTGGGCCTTCCAACTCGGCATCGCAAGCGGCGACATCCCGCTGGGCGCTTCGGTGTCGCTCTTCATGTTCCCGATTCTGGGCATCTGCGCGATTTTCATCCTGCGCGGTGTGCGCCGGCGCGGAAAGGAGATTTGATGACCGCGATCACCGCCGATACCGCAGCTGTCGTCAAAGGCGGCAGCCTGCGCCGCAATCGGCGCTGGGCGCTTATCACCTCCTATGTCTGCCTCGCGCTCTTCGCCATCTTCTTCCTGACGCCGCCCTTCTATGCTCTGGTCACCGCAACCAAGAGCACCGAAGAGATCTCGAACCAGAATACCATTCCCTGGCTGCCGTCGATGTCGCCGACGCTGTCCAACCTCGAGACTCTGTGGACGCAGACGGACTTCCCGATCTATCTCAAGAACAGCGCCATCGTGACGGTCTGCGTCGTGGCGATCACCATGGTAATTGCCGTGCCGGCGGCATTCTCGCTCGGGCGGATGAAGTTCTGGGGCTCCGGGATTCTTGCCACAGGTGTGTTCCTCACTTATCTCGTTCCCGACACTTTGCTCTTCCTGCCGCTGTTCAAGGTCGTCGGGTCGTTCGGGCTGCTCAATTCCTATTGGGGCCTGGTTCTCGTCTATCCGACACTGACGGTCCCATTCTGCACCTGGATCATGATCGGCTATTTCCAGAGCATTCCCAAGGAGCTCGATGAAGCGGCGCTGATCGACGGCGCGAATCACCTGCAGATGCTGTTCAAGATCTTCATTCCGGTGGCGCTGCCCGGGCTCATCGCCGCCACGATCTTCGCTTTCACCGCCTGCTGGGCGGAGTTCGTTTATCCGATGGCTTTCATCTTCACCTCCAGCCAACAAGTGCTGACCGCCGGAACGATCACGACGCTGGTCAAAGCCGACGTCTATCAATGGGGCATGATCATGACCGCCCAGTTGATCGCGGCGATGCCGCCCCTCATCCTCTACGCCTTCCTCATGGATTACTACATCGCCGGGCTCACCGCCGGCGCGACGAAGGGATAAGCGCCATGGCACAAGTGACGCTCAACAAGGTTGTCAAGAAGTTCGACCAAACCGAGGCGGTGCGCGGCATCGATCTCGACATCGCTGACCAGGAGTTCGTCGTGTTGGTCGGGCCGTCCGGCTGCGGCAAGAGCACCACGCTGCGTATGATCGCGGGCCTGGAGGAAACCACGGCCGGCGAGATCGTGATCGGCGGACAGATCGTCAACGATCTGCCGCCCAAGGATCGCGACATCGCCATGGTGTTTCAGAACTATGCCCTCTACCCGCACATGACCGTCTTCGAGAACATGTCTTTCGGCCTTCGGCTGAAGAAGTTCCCGAAAGCAGAGATCAAGCAGCGCGTCGAGCGCGCCGCGCGTATCCTCGACATCACCGAGCTGCTCGAGCGCCGGCCGCGCCAGCTGTCGGGCGGTCAGCGCCAGCGCGTCGCCATGGGCCGCGCCATCGTGCGCAATCCCAAGGTCTTTCTGTTCGACGAGCCGCTGTCAAACCTCGATGCCAAGCTGCGCGTGCAGATGCGCACCGAGATCAAAAAGGTGCACCAGCAGGTCCGCACCACGACGGTCTATGTCACGCATGATCAGGTGGAGGCCATGACGCTGGCCGACCGGGTCGTGGTGATGAATGGGGGCCTCATCGAACAGATCGGCACGCCGCACGAGCTTTACCACGCGCCGAAGACGCGGTTCGTTGCGGGGTTCATCGGCTCGCCGGCGATGAACTTCCTGCCCTGTCGGCTGATCGAGCATTCGGGAGCGCTTTCGGCGCAGATGGGCGGCGGCCTCACGCTGCCCGTCCCCGCCGAGCGCAACGCCGCCTATCGGCCTCATCTCAATCGAGACCTGCTCTTCGGCATCCGCCCCGAGCACGTCACCGAGACGCGTTCCTACGGCGCCGGCGCCGAGTTCACCATGCCGGTCGACGTCGTCGAGCCCATGGGCATGGAAACCATGGTCTACTTCGTCGTCGATGGCGCCGAGGTGTGCGCTCGTGTGAGCCCTGAAGCGGCACTGCAGCCCGGCGAACGCATGCGCTTCATGGCCGACATGCGCCACATGCACCTGATCGACCCTGAAAACGACGGGGTGATCGAGGTGCCAGCGTCGGCGCGCGTCAACGGCGCTGCCACCGCGGCTTAGGCGCGAAGCGCCTAGCTGCTGATCCGGTTCAGCATCTTCTCCGGCGGCCGCTCGCCCCATTGCGAGACGAAGCCGTCTTCGGCAGAGATCAAATTGGCGCCGTTTCGCGCATTGAGCCGATCCGTATCGGTCCAGTGCTCATGCGTGCGGCCCCACGGATCGGCCCAGTAGTCGTAGATCTGGCTGCCGAGCAAGTGGCGGCCAAAGCCCCACATATGCTCATATTTGCCCTTCTGCCGCAGATGCTCGTGGCCGAGGAAGACGTCGTCGACGTCCAAAACCTCGAAGGAAAGATGGTTCAGCCCGGCTTTCTCATGCTGCAGGCAGAAGAAGGCGTGATGGTCGACGTATTCCTCGCCGCGATCGCAGCGGTTGAAGGAGCCGATGATGTGGTCCTTGCTGCCCGCGTAGACATCGTCGGAGCAGATCAGGCCGAGCGTATCCCGGAACCAGTCCACCGTCTCCCGCAAGCGCGGCGTTCCCATCACACCGTGACCGATCCGCTTCACATGCGCCGCGCCGCGTTGCAGCCTCATCAGTTCGCCGGGCCGCTTGAGCGCGTCGCTGCCCGTATTCATCAGCTGGCGCGGCACTTGGATCGGCGCCACCGATTCGATCCCGTAAACGACCTCGATCTGGTAGCCATTGGGCTCCTTGAGGCGAATACGCTTGCCGCCGCCGGGCTCATCGATGCTCTCCACCGCCGAGGCGCCGGGCAGCTTCGCCAAGCGGTCGAGATCCTCCTCACTGGCGGCGTCCCAAGCGAGCCCGACGAAACGCGGCTCGCCCAGCTCTGTCACATGGAGGTGATGGACGGGATCGGTCCCCCGCATATAGAGCGCCTTGCTCGTGCGCGCCGCCCGGACCATGCCGAAATCGGTGAGAAACTCTTCCATCAGGTCGAGATCCGGCGCGCGCAGCCGGCCATAGGCGATGTCCTTGACCTTGATCGTGGGCATTTGTTCCTCCCTGAAGCGGCGAAGCCCCTGGGACGAGTATGACGCCGGCGCCCGCCAGGGCAAGCCTTACAGGCGTCAGCCGGCGAATGGCCGGAAATGCTTGGCCAGCGCCAGACCTTGATTTTGGTAGTTGGATTTGATGCTGACGCCATAAACGCGATCGGGATGCCCGGCCATTCGTTCATAGCGCAGCCAGGCGACCGTCTGGCCATGCTCAAGCATGAACGGGACTTCGTGTGAACGCACCTCCAGCACCGCGCGGCTGCCGCCGGCACGCCCGTTCCAGCCGAAGCCGGGATCGAAGAACCCCGCATAATGCACGCGATATTCGCCGGAGCGGGTGTAGTAAGGCACCATCTCCGCCGCAAGGTCGGGTGGCACCCCCACCTCCTCGGCGGTGGCAAGAATGTAAAACTCGTCCGGGTCGAGGATCAGCGTTGCCTCGCGGTGATAGGTTATGCGCTCCCAATAGTCATGCGGGTCGTAGGCGCCGAGCGCGTCGATATCGATCTTGTCGGTATGCTTCTTGGCGCGATAGCCGATGACGCTGCCCTGACCCTGGCCTTTGAGGTCGATGGTCACGGGCACGAGATTGTCTCTGATCTGATGGCGTGCGCCGTCCGCGCGCACGAGCTGGCCTTCGTCATAGAGGCGATGCAGCTCGCTCACGGCGATGATCGGATTACCGCGCTGGAAGCGCAGCTGATTGAGCCGCGAGCCCTGGCGCGCGACGATGCTGAAGGTTTGCGGAGCGATCTCGAGGTAAAGGGGGCCTTCATAGCCGCGCTCGATCTGATCGAACGCGGTGCCGCGGTCGGTGATGAGGCGCGTGAGCACATCGAGGCGGCCCGTCGAACTCTTCGGGTTGGCAAAGCCCATGACGCCGCCGCTGAGACGCACTCTCTCCATCAGCGGCACGACATAGACGCAGCCGCGCTCGAGCACCGCGCCTTCGGCAAGGTCGAGGGGATATCCGCCCATCTCCTTGACCTTGTCCATGACGCTGGCTTCGGCGCCCGGCAGAAAGCTCGCCCGCACGCGGTAGGCATGATGGCCGAGACGCAGGTCCATGCTCGCCGGCTGGATCTGTGCCGGTTCGATCTCGGGTGCGGCGGTGATCTCGCGGGCGCGGATCATCGCCATGATTGCCTGATAGGGCAGCACGCCGGTGCCCATCCGCTGGGCGAGCCCGGCCGAGCCTGTATCCGCCGACGCAAGCACCGAGGGCGCCATGCCGAGGCTTTCCGTCATTGTGTCTGTTGTCCTCGCGATGTGAGGCGGATGGTGCAACGGATCGCAGGCGCGATCAAATGATTACCATTCAGATTCAATCCCCCGCCTCCACCAGTCCGAGCCTTTTTCTAGGGCTTTGAAATGACACGATATTGGGGATTATCCCCGTTATCCACAGACAGGTGGTAGTGAGCAATGGTGGACAAACTGCGCTTATCGGAAGTCGCGGCTCTCGATGCGGAGCTCGACGGGCGCGCTGAGGCCGGGATCGCCGAGCCGACGCAGCAGCGGCGAAAGATCGGTAAGACGGCCAGCGACGACATGGATGACTTCGCCCTCGCGCTGCAGGCGGCCGGTGACTTCGACCAGCTTGGCGCCCATGACGATCGAACGGAAGCGCTCGAACACCTTGCGCCAGACGACGATATTGGCGATGCCGGTCTCATCCTCGAGCGTCATGAAGATGACGCCGCTCGCCGTCGCCGGCTGCTGACGCACGATGGCAAGCCCGGCGAGCTTGACGAGTCCTGATGGCGGCGCCGTGGTTAGCTGTGCATTCGGCAGGATGCGGCGCGCCGCGAGCTCCGAGCGCAACAGCGCCAGCGGATGGCGTTTCAGAGAGAGGCCGGTGGCGCGATAATCCTCGACAACATGCTCGCCCAGGCCCATTGCCGGCAGCGGCGCCGGCGGCTCGGGACTCCCGGCGGCGAGCGGTGCCAGCAAAGGCAGCGGCATCTCCGGCTTGACATGCCCAAGCCCTTTCACCGCCCAGAGCGCCTGGCGCCGATCGAGCCCCATCGAGCGAAAGGCATCGGCATCGGCCAGCCGCTCCAGCGCACCGCGGGAAAGCCCAGTCCGGTGCTGCAGCTCGGCGGGCCAACGGAATGGGGCATGACGTTGCGCCACGAGCTTGTCCCTGATTTCCGTCTCGGCGAGTCCCTTCACTTGGCAAAAGCCGAGACGGAGCGCACGGCGCCCGCCATCGCCGATGGGCTCGAGCGTGCAATCCCAATTGCTGTGATTGACGTCGACCGGGCGCAGCTCGACGCCATGGTTCTGCGCATCGCGCACGATCTGCGCCGGCGCATAAAAGCCCATCGGCTGGCTGTTCAGCAGCGCGCAAGCAAAGACCTCGGGATAAAACCATTTGAGCCAGGCCGAGACATAGACGAGGAGCGCAAAGCTCGCGGCGTGCGACAGCGGAAAGCCGTAGTCGCTGAAGCCCTTGATCTGATCGAAGCAGCGCAGGGCGAAATTTCGCTCGTAATTGTTGGCGACCATGCCGGCGATGAACTTCTTCTCGAAGCGGTCGATATCGCCATTCCGCTTGAACGTCGCCATGGCGCGGCGCAAGCCGTCGGCCTCGCCGGCGGTGAAACCCGCACCGATCATGGCGATCTTCATCGCCTGCTCCTGAAAGAGCGGGACGCCATAGGTGTGCTTCAGCACGTCTTCGAGGCCCTTGGGATGGGTGACGGGCTCCAGCCCCATGCGGCGGCGGAGATAGGGATGGACCATGTCGCCCTGAATGGGACCCGGCCGCACGATTGCGACCTCGACGACGAGATCGAAGAACTTGCGCGGCTTAAGACGCGGCAGCATGCTCATCTGGGCGCGGCTTTCGACCTGGAAGACGCCAATCGAATCGGCATGGCAGAGCATCTCGTAAACCTCTGGCCGCCCTTGAGGCACGGTCGCGAGGGTGTAGCGCTTGCCCTCATGGCGCTCGAGCAAATCGAAAGCGCGGTGAATGCAGCTCAACATACCGAGACCCAGCACATCGACCTTAAGGATGCCGAGGACGTTGAGATCGTCCTTGTCCCATTCGATGACGGTGCGATCCTCCATGGCCGCATTCTCGATCGGCACCAGCTCGTCGAGCCGTCCCTCGGTGATGACGAAGCCGCCGACATGCTGAGAGAGATGACGAGGAAAGCCCATGAGCTCGCCGGCGAGATCGAGCGCCAGCCGCAAAGTGCGATCCTCGGGATCGAGGCCGGCGCCGCGCACCTGCTCGTCGTCGATGGCGCCGCTGCCCCAACCCCAGACGGTGCCGGCGAGCGCGGCGGTCACGTCCTCAGAGAGGCCCAGCGCCTTTCCCACTTCGCGGATCGCACCGCGTGAGCGATAGGTGCTCACCACCGCCGTCATGCCGGCACGATGGCGGCCGTATTTTCTGTAGATATATTGGATCACCTCCTCGCGCTGCTCATGCTCGAAATCGACATCGATATCGGGGGGCTCGTTGCGCTCGCTGCTGACGAAGCGCTCGAACAGCAGATCGACCGTATTGGGATCGACATCGGTGATGCCAAGACAAAAGCAGACCGCGGAGTTCGCGGCCGAGCCGCGGCCCTGACAGAGGATATTTTCCTTGCGGGCGTAGCTCATGATGTCGTGAACGGTCAGGAAATAGGAGGCATAGCCGAGCTCGCCGATCAGCCGAAGCTCATGCTCGACCAGCCGCCGGATCTTCTCGGGCACGCCTTCGGGATAGCGCCACGCCGCGCCTTCAAGAGCGAAACGCTCGAGCTTCATCTGTGGCGGCGTCCCGTCCTCGCCGGTCTCGTCGGGGTAGTCGTAGCGCAGCTCGTCGAGGCTGAAGCGACAGCGCTCGACGATCTCCAGCGTGCGCGCGACCGCCTCAGGATGTTGGCGGAAAAGGCGCGCCATCTCCTCCGGCGGCTTCAGATGGCGCTCGGCATGGGCCTCGAGGCGAAAACCTGCCTCGGCCACGGTGCAGCCTTCGCGGATGCAAGTGACGATGTCCTGCACTCTGCGCCGCCGCGGCGTATGATAGAGAACGTCATTGGTGGCGATGAGCGGCAGATCGGCGCGCCGCGCCAGCTCCCCCAGCCGGTGCATGCGCCTTGCATCATCGCCGCGATAGAGATGGCTGGCGGCGAGATAAGCGGCATTGCGGCAATCGCCGGCGAGCCGCGCGAGAAAATCGGCAAAGTCTTCCTGGGGCTCATCGGGCGGCAGCGCAACGAGAATCTGCCCCGCGCCATGCTCGAGAAGATCGGCATAGGCCAGGCAGCATTCGCCCTTTTCGGCACGCCTTTTTCCCAAGCTCAAGAGGCGGGAGAGGCGGCCATAGGCAGCGCGGCCGGTGGGAAAGCAAAGCAGGCTCGGCGCATCGGTGAGATCGAGGCGACAGCCGACGATGAGGCGAAAGCCGAGCTCTTGGGCAGCGCTGTGCGCACGGACGATCCCGGCGAAGGTGTTGCGGTCGGTGATGGCGACAGCGTGCTGGCCAAGTTCCTGCGCGCGCAACACCAGCTCGGCCGGATGCGAGGCGCCGCGCAGGAAGGAGAAATTGCTGGTGACCTGCAGCTCGGCATAGGGAATCCCCTTCGTCATGCGAAGAGCCCATGCAAAAACCAGCGCGGCGCCGCCTGCGGCCGATAAAGGCCGTCGCGGTAAAGCCAGAACCGCCGCCCCGCCTCATCCTCGACGCGATAATAGTCGCGCAACGCTTCCTCTTCCTCGTTCCCGCGCCACCATTCGCTGCAAATACGCTCCGGTCCATCCGCCCGGCACACGCGATGCTGCAGGCGGCGCCAGCGGAAGGAGATCGGTGGATCATCGGGCACCGGCGCCATTGCCTCGATCGGCTCCGGTCGCGGCAAGAGACGGATCGGCCGTGGCCGATCGGAACGCCACATGCCCTCCGCCGGTGCAAATAGCGGAGCAAAGCGCTGAGCACGTTCCGGCACATGACTCTCGCGCGGCGCGAGGCGCCCCACCGAATGCGGCCCAAGGCGATTGGCCAGGCGATCGACCAGGGTAGCCAACTCTACCGCATCGACGCCGTCGCGATCCGCCGGCAGCGCGCGGGCGAGCCGGCGTGCCGCGGATCTGCCAGCGGGAAAGATGACGATATTGCCACCGGCTTGGGCAGCTTCCCGAGCGCTTTCCGGCTTGCCGAAAGTGTCATTTTCTTCCGGAGGAAAGAGAGCGATTCGGAGCTGCGCCGCCACCAGTCTTTCCACCATCGGCGCCGCCAGCAGCATATCTTCGACGCCGAGACCAGGGTCGATCGCGCCCAGCCGCTCGGCGAAGAGGCGGCAGAGATGATGGGAATCACGGCTCGGCCGCGCCGTGCCGACCGTCACCTCCGCTACCTCGCCATCGACGCGATGGCTGCTCAAAACCAACTTGCGGGCACCGAGCATCTCATCCCCCAGCGACCGGCAGAGCCGCTGGATCAGCCCGTGTGCCGCGGCCATAAGCGCCTCAGGCGTGCCGATCGGCTCGGCAAAACGGCGCCGCGTCCAGCGCATCGGTGCAGGCGGCAACGGCAAGAGCGGCTCAGCCGCCGCACCCAGCGCCTGATCGAGACGCTCTGCCACCTTATCGCCGAAGCGGGCAGCAAGCGTGGCGCGCGGCAAGGCATAAAGATCGCCGATGCAGCGGAGGCCGAGCCGCTCAAGCTCGCCGGCTAAAGCAGGATCGAGCCGGAGTGCGACAACGGGCAATGGCGCGATCACCTGCCGCGCAGCCCCTGGCGGCACGACGGTGCTGTCACTGCCGCCGCAGCGTGCCACCGCCCAGGCAGCACCGGCCGTTTCGGCAAGAGCGGCGCGGCAGGCCATGCCCTGTCGCAGCAGCCGCTTGACCAGGTCTCGAACCAGGCTCGCCTCGCCGCCGCGAAGATGGGCACAGCCGGTTACATCGAGAAAGACACCATCCACGCCATGCGGGGCGGTCCAGGGGCTATAGCGGTTGCACCACTGCGCCAGCCGCCGCAATGCCGCCGCGTCGCCAGCGAGGTCGGCCTCGGCGACGGCAAGCGCGGGATAGAGCGCGCGCGCATCGGCAAGCGGTAGACCCGGTGCGATCCCCAGCGCTTCGGCGGCAGCATTGACGGCCGAAACGAGACGCCGGTTGCCGACCGAGAGAGCAAGAGCGAAGGGCCTATCCGGCACGCGAAGCTGGTTGCGCCGCCGATCGATCGGCCATCGCGGCAACCAGAGACATATGACCCGTCGCATCGCACGCCTCCATTACCCAGGAGCCCACTACGCCTCCCCGGCAACGCCAGAGCTCGACTTGCCAGCGCGGCCGACCGACCCCCGGCTCGCCGGCAGAGACATCCCCCGGCAGTGGCGCGACCCGCCAGCGGGTTTGCGCCGCGTTGGGCGCCAAGCGCTGTGCTGCAGCCCGCCTGTCGCTATGCCAGCGCCGCAACGCAAAACCGGTTACGCCCGATGCCTCCGCGGCCAGCAGCAGCCGCCGGCTGGCCGGCAGAGAGAGCGTATCGATCTCGCCGACCACAGCAGCCAGCGCCCGGTTCCTGAGCCCCTCCTCCATCGCCCACAGCACCTCTTGGGTGCGGCGTGACCTCGCCACGATCAGTCGTTGCGGATCGAGGCCCAAGGCGGCCAACCCCGGGGCATAGAGATCGCTTTCGCCTAGGCACCACAGAACCGACAATCCCGGCTTCAGCCGTGCCAGAATGCCGGCAAGGAAGGCAGCAGCCACAGCGCCATCCTCCTCCTCACCTCCCGCGCCGGCGATCTCATGGAGGGTGGCAAGCGTCAAGCCTCTCCCGGGCAAAACCTCATCGACCGGCCCCAGGCCGAAAGGCAGAACCACTCGGCTCTGTCGTCCCGCCCTTTCCAGCGCCCAGAGGCGGCGGCGCAACGCCTCCAGGCGACGGCTTTTGCCGGTCTCGGTCATCGGATTCCGCAAATACCATTTGTTCCTATTTTGTTCCAAAACCCGGGGGAGTCAATCCCCAGCGTTTCCCGGAGAACGCCTCAAGTCGCACCAACAACTTCAGCCGCCGGCCGAGTTGAGCCAGTCACCGGCCGCGAAAGCGCGGCTTTCCCTTTGCGAGAAAGCTTTGATAACCCTCGCGAAAATCTTCCGTATCGAACGTCTCATAGGGCTCGTCGAACTCGGCGGCCGTCAATGGGCGGGGATCTTCGAGGCGCCGAGCGAATTTCTTGTGCCAGCGATTGACCAGAGGCGCGCCCGCGGCAATGCGCCCTGCCGTGGCATAGGCCTCCGCCTCAACCTCCGCATCCGGCACGATCCGGCTGACCAGCCCCTTCTCCTTCGCTTCCGCGGCCCCGAACACACGCCCTTCCAGCAGGATCTCGAGTGCCGTTTGTCGCCCCACCAGCTTGATCAGCGCGGCGATCTCGGGATAACCCATCGTCACGCCGATGCGGTTGATCGGCACACCGAAGCGACTCCCCTCACCGCAGATGCGGATGTCGCAAAGCATCGCGAGCTCGAGACCGCCGCCGACGCAGATGCCCTGAATCATCGCCACCGTCGGATGGCGACACTCGGCGATGCCACGCATCGTCTCATGCATCGCCCTGCCATAAGCGCGAGCCCGCTCGAAATCGGAGCGCAGCTCGGCGAATTCGGCAATATCGGCACCCGGTGCGAAGGCCTTGTCGCCGGCGCCGCGCAAGACGATGCAGCGGATCTCATCATCGCCATCGAGCGCGGCAAAAGCATTGCGCGTCCCCTCCCACATCGCCCAGGTCAGCGCGTTGAGCCGCTCCGGCCGATTGAGAGTGAGCGTAACGATACCGCCCTCGCGCTTGATCAAGACCTCATCCGCCATCCACCCCTCCTCCAGCCTTTCGAGACCGAACCTAGCACATTGCTCATCGCGCGATTTCGCCCTAAACAGAACGCACCCCAGGGTCGACCGAGGATAGGATGGCAACCACCCCAGCGGCTGATGCCGCCGAGATCACCCCCCGTATCCTACCGGAGAGGAAACCCGTCGTACTCAGATCGGCCCCACGCGGCGCCCGCCGCAGTGGCTCGGCTTCCTGACAGTCACGCGTCTGCACCGCCGTGCATCACGGCCTTCCCGCCGTCATCGCTCATTCCATCCATCAATACGGCTATCTCGCCGTAGCGCTCGGCATCTTGTTCGAGGATTTTGGGCTGCCGGCGCCGGGCGAGACTCTGCTCATCACCGGCGCCATCAGCGCGTCGACCGGCGCGCTCGACATCTACCTGCTGTTGCTGGTCGCCTGGATCGGCGCGGTGATCGGCGACAATATCGGTTACGCGATCGGGCATTTCGGCGGCCATCATCTGCTGGTCCGTTATGGCTCGCGCATCGGCATCACCGCAGATCGTCTCAAGCACGTTGAAAATTTTTTCGAGCATTATGGCGGCTGGGTCATCGTCTTCGCGCGGTTTGTCGTCATCCTGCGGCAGTTCAACGGCATCGTTGCCGGAACGCTCGGCATGCACTGGCTGCATTTTCTCGTACTGAATGCGATCGGGGCCGCGCTGTGGGTGGGATTTTGGGGCATCCTCGCCTATTGGCTCGGCAAGGGCGTATTCGTTTACGTTCATGAATTCCATCAGCTGACGCCGATCCTGGGCGCGCTCGCCGTGGTTTTTCTGGCGGGGGGTGCCACTTTCCTGTGGTGGCGCTTCGTGCGCAATCGCCGCTGTTAACGGCAATCATAGGCGGCGCTGGCGAGACCGTCCGGCTCCGGCCGGAGCGCTCTCAGCACCGCAACGCGGCCGAGATTAGCGCAATACAGCATCGCCTGGCGCCTCGCTTCGTCCTGCCGCCCAAGCGGGAACTCGTAGGTGACGCCGTCCGCTCCCGCGCGCATGGCACGGACATTCGAGGTCGTGTCGCATCCCGCCAAGAGACAAAGCACCGCCGCCGCAACGACCCGCAAGACCATCAGAGAAAACGCACGCTCGCCTCGCCGAGCCCGCTAAAGCTCACAGTCACCGTGTCCCCCGGTCTCGGCCATTGCGTCGCGACGACGCTCCCGGTCTGTACAATCATGCCCCGGCGCAGTGGACGCCCCCGCGCCGCCACTGTATTGGCGACCCAAACCAGCGCATGGAGGGGGTGCCCATTCATCACATCGGCGCCGCGGCCGCGGCCGATTTCGACGCCGTTGATGGCCATTACGCCGGTGACCGCGGCGAGATCGAGGGCATGCCAATCCCTGAGCGCCGGCCCCAACACGCACCCCGCGTTCCACGCATTGTTGGCAATGAGTCCCCGCCCGCCCACGAGCTTGTACTGTTCGCAGCCATGGTCTTCGATGAGCTCGATCGATGGCAGGCAGGCTTCGACCGCGTCGGCCACATCATCCTTCGTATAGGGTTTGGCGCGAGCCGGCAGGTCGGCTCCGAGTCGCATGGCGATCTCGCATTCGACGGCAATGCGCGTGTAGTCACTGTGGCGCAGCGTCGCTGCCGATGCATGAACGAGCTTGGCGAAAATCGCGCCGGCGATTGAATGATCGACGCCCATGAGCTGCTGCATCACGGGCGTGGTAAGCGCAATCTTGTAGCCGGCGATCGGTCCCCGATCGGGAATGAAGAGTGCGTGCAGCGCTTCTTGCATCGCGTAGGCCCCATCGATGCTGACATCGGCGATATCGCGCGGCGTGGGCGGTAGCGGGCTCTTGCTGCGGTGGATATCGTAAAAATAGCGCGCCGCTCGGGTAACGTGATCGGGGTCGCTCACCATGACTTGCCTCGCTCGGGCGGATAAAGGGCTGATGATGGGCGGCGATCACTTGATGCGCAAGCGCGGCGGCGATACGAAGCTTAGATTTGGGGAGGACAGGCTGCCATGCGCGACTATAGGATTGCCGCCATTCCAGCAGACGGCATCGGCCGGGAAGTGATTGCTGCCGGCCTCACGGTATTGGAAGCGCTGCAGACGCGCGATGGCGGTTTTCGCCTCACCGTCGAACAATTCCCCTGGGGCTCCGATTATTGCCGGCAGCATGGGCGAATGATGGCCGAGGACGGGCTCGATCGTCTCCGCCACTTCGATGCCATCTTCTTTGGCGCCGTCGGTGATCCCGCTATCCCCGATCACGTCACCCTCTGGGGATTGCGGCTGCCGATCTGTCAGGGGTTCGACCAATACGCCAATGTCCGTCCGGCGCGCGTTCTGCCAGGGATCACGCCGCCGCTCAGAAATTGCGCAGCGGGTGATCTCGATTGGGTGATCCTGCGCGAGAACAGCGAGGGCGAGTATGCCGGCAATGGCGGCCGCGTGCATCGCGGCCTCCCCGAGGAAGTCGCCACCGAGACATCGGTCTTCACGCGTTCCGGCGTGACCCGCATCATGCGCTATGGCTTCGAGCTGGCAAGGCACCGTCCGCGTCGCTTGCTCACCGTGGTCACCAAGTCGAACGCACAGCGGCACGCCATGGTGATGTGGGACGAGATCGCCGCCGAAGTGGCGCAGGATTTTCCCGATGTCAGCTGGAACAAAGAGCTGGTGGACGCCATGACGACGCGCATGGTGCTGAAGCCGAAAACCCTCGACGTCGTCGTAGCCAGCAACCTCCATGCCGACATCCTCAGCGACCTTGCCGCAGCGCTCGCCGGCAGCCTCGGCATCGCGCCGACCGCCAACCTCAATCCCGAGCGCAAATTCCCGTCCATGTTCGAACCGATCCATGGTTCTGCCTTCGACATCGCCGGAAAGGGCATCGCCAACCCGATCGCCACGTTCTGGACCGCTTCGATGATGCTCGACCATCTCGGCGAGCGCGAAGCGGCGGCCAAGCTGATGTCCGCGATCGAACGCGTCACGGCCGTCCCGGCCTTTCATACGCCGGATCTCGGTGGCACCGCAACGACGGCGCAAGTGACGGAAGCCGTCTGCGACGCGTTGCGCAGCGCCAATGTGTAGCGGCTGAGACCGGTTGGCGGCTCGGCGCTTCTCTGCTACCCCTCCCGGTCGAGGGGGGCATCCATGCGGGTAGCGATCATCGGTCAGCAGGCCTTCGGCAAGGCGGTGCTCGACGCGTTCCGAGAACGCGATCACACCGTGGCCGGGGTGTTCGTCCCGGTGGTCACGGTCGGCGCGAAGCCCGATCCGATCACCATAGCGGCGCAAGAGAAAGGCTTGCCGACATTTCCGACTGCAAGTTATGGCGCTGCCGAAACGATCGAGACTCTACGCCAGCTCTCGGTCGATCTCGCCATTATGGCCTATGTGCTGCAATTCGTGCCGCAGGCCTTCTGCCAGGTGCCCCGCCTGGGCACGATCCAGTTCCACCCCTCCCTGCTGCCGCAGCACCGGGGGCCTTCTTCGATCAATTGGCCGATCATCCTTGGCAAGCCTCGGACGGGACTTAGCATCTTTCGACCCGTCGACGGCCTCGACGAAGGTCCGGTGATTTTGCAGAGGGATGTCGAGATTGGACCGGACGATACCGTTGGCAGCGTCTATTTCGACAAGATTTTCCCGCTCGGCGTCGCGGCACTCGTCGAAGCTGCCGAGCTCGTCTTCGGCGGCAAGGCCCAAGAGCGCGTCCAGGACGAGAGCGGGGCGACCTATGAGGGCTGGGTGCGGGAAGCCGAGTCGCGCATCAACTGGGCGAACCCGGTCGACATCGTCTACGATCTCATTCGCGGCTGCAATCCCGCTCCGGGTGCCTGGAGCGCAGCGCGTGGCCGCAAGCTTCATCTCTTCGATTCCCGCAAGATCGTCGCGCGCAATTTCGCCGAAGTGAAAGGCTTCAAAACCGGCGAAGTGGTGGCCATCGGCGCATCGAGC
Source organism: Allostellaceae bacterium (assembly GCA_035509275.1). Taxonomy (GTDB): domain Bacteria; phylum Pseudomonadota; class Alphaproteobacteria; order ATCC43930; family CGMCC-115725; genus DAHUYF01. The sequence goes on from DATJLU010000036.1 coordinate 41,395, forward strand.
TTTACCGTGCACGCGCAAGGCGGCTTCATCGAGGTGCTGCGTTGCCGGTTCGCGGACGGCAAGAAGATCGCCGGCGGCGAAGCCGGGTTGACTGTCGGCGATCTGCTGGGCGATTGACGGCCGCGCCTCAACCCGCCAGGGCCTCGGGATGCCAGATGAGGAGCCGGTGGCGAATCACCTCCATCGCTTTGACTAGGGTTGCGCCGACAATGGCAATGGCCAGGATGCCAGCGAAAACCCCTGGCGAATCAGCGAATCGCATCTCCGTCATGATCGAGCCGCCGAGCCCCTCGCCCCCCATCGCCATCTCGCTGATGATCTCGACAATGAGCGCGATCGGCATTGCCACCTGCAACCCGGTGAAGATCTGTGGCAGCGATGCCGGCAACGCGACCTCCCACAGAAGCTGACGCCGCCCGGCGCCGAGGCTGAGTGCTGACCAGAGCAGAACGGGCTCGACGTTTTCGGCGGCGGCCCAGGATGCCACCACCACCGGGAAAACTGCCGAAAAGGCAACCATCAAAATCTTGGACGCATCGAAGACACCGAACCAGAGGATGAAGACCGGCAGGAAGGCGATCTTCGGCATCGGCAGACCAACCGAGACAAGGGGATCGAAGAACCAGCGCATCAGAGGGACGCGTGCAATGAGGATGCCGATGACGATGCCGGACATGCTGGCGAGAGCGAATCCGGCAAAGGCGCGATAGAGGGTCAGGACGATACCAAGCACCATATCGCCCGAGATCACATCGTGATAAAGGCGCACCACCACGGTCGAAAACGCGGGTAGGAGAAAGCTCGAGACGACATGCGCTTCAGCAAAAGCCTGCCATGCCGCGAGTAACGCGAGAATGGACACCCAGCGCAGCAACCCCTGGATAAAGATCGTCAGCCTCGCCATCTGAGTGCCCAGCCCATCAGAGCGAGATAGGCGCGGTCGGCAAAGAACCCGACCGCAGAGACCGTCAGCACGCCGGCGAACATCGCGTCATAAGCTCCGCCTTCGCCATAAGAGGAAATGAGATAACCCATGCCGCGCTGGCTGATTATGAACTCGGCAGCAACCAGCAAGATGAAGGAGAGCGCCAGGGCGTTGCGGATCCCGGCCAGGATCTCCGGCATTGCCGCGGGCAGCACCACTTCCCACAGCACTTGATGCCGCTTGGCGCCGGCGGCTAGTGCCGACCAGATCAGCACCTGTTCGACACCGCGAGCGCCGTTGAAAGCTCCGATCACGACCGGCAGCAGGCAGCCGAGAAAGACGGCGGCGATCTTCGAGGCGGCGCCGAGACCGAACCATAGAATCATCACCGGGATGAGCGCCGAACGCGGCAACGGGTAGAGCACGCGAATGAGTGGATTGATCAGCACCTCGACGGGCCGATACCATGCCATCGAGATGCCAAGGACGACACCGACGACGATCCCCAGGGCGAGCCCTGCTACCAGGTTTTGCAATGAAGACAATCCGTTGGTCGCGAGATCTCCATCCCGCAGCAGTCCGATCCAAGCGCGCACCACCGCGCTCAGTGGCGGCAGTGTCTGCGGGTCGATGAAGCCCAGGCGTGGCGCGATCTCCCAGAGCACGGCCAGCAGCAAGAGCGGCGTGTAGCGCGTCAGCGTGGACTTCATGACCCTTGCCGTTCCTGCGCGATAATCGCCTCGTTGCGCACCAAACCCCAGAGGTGCTCGACCTTCTCGGTGAACTCGCGCGTGCCGGCGATCTCGCTCCCCCGCTCGCCGCCAAAGCTGGTATCGACGATTTCCTTGATGCGGCCGGGTCGTGCCGACATGACGGCGACGCGATCAGCAAGATAGACCGCCTCGCGCACGTCGTGGGTGACGAACACGACCGTCTTTGGCGTGCGCCGGATGATGGCCAGCAGCTCTTCATGCATGAGAGCGCGGGTTTGGGCATCGAGGGCACCGAAGGGCTCGTCCATCAGCAGTATCGCCGGATCGATGGCGAGGGTGCGGGCGATCGCCACGCGTTGCTTCATGCCGCCCGAGAGCTGCGCCGGATAGCTGTTTTCGAAGCCGCGAAGATGGACAAGCTCGATCAGATCTTGCGCACGCTTCTCGCGCGCGGCGCGCGGCAGGCGCTGCTTTTCGAGCCCGTAAAGAATGTTTTGGCGAACCGTCTTCCAGGGGAAGAGGGCAAAATTCTGAAACACGATGCCGCGGTCGGGCCCTGGCCCGGAAACCGGTCGGCCCCCAACGGTAATCGTCCCGGCCTCGACGGGGAGAAAGCCGCCGAGGAGATAGAGGAGCGTGCTCTTGCCGCAGCCGCTGGGACCGAGCAGTGCCAGAAATTCGCGCTCGCGCACATCGAGCGATACGTTTTCCAAGGCCAGCACGGGACGCCCGCGCGGCGGACGGTAGGTGTGACTGACTTCCCGAAACGAAATCCCCATCGTCATTGTTCCAGCACACTTCGGGCTCAGCGCGGTCGCTTGGCTGCGTCCTCGACGAGCGACAGATCGGCATATTTGTTCACGTCGATCGACATATTGAGCAGCCCGAGCTCTTTCTGAACATTGAGATTGCTCTGCAACGCCTTCACGTTGGGGATCACATCAGGATTGCGATAGTAGTCCTCTTTGGTAAAGAGCCAGTCTTCATAGGCGGCTGGTGGCTGCTTGGTGAAATTCGACAGGATACGGATCGCCTCCGCGCGATTCTTAGGGTCATAGTACCAGCGCATCGCGCGCTGCCAGTCTTCGAAGAAGTCGACGAGAACGGCACGATGTTGAGCGATGAAGCGCTCCCGGGCCGCCATCAGCGTCGTCTGCGCCTCCCCCATCGCGTCCTTCATTGTGAAGAGAGCGCGCACCTTGCCCGTCTTCTTCGCGATAAGCGCGAAGGGCATCACCATCCCCGCCAAATCGACCTTCTTCTCCTCCAGCGCGGCTGCCATGTTGGGGAACTGGACCTCGACAATCTGGTAGTCCCGATTCTCCTCGAGCCCGTGATCCCTCAGGATTTTGCGCAGGGCCATATCCACCGCGCCGCCGAGGCCATTGGTGGCGAGCACCTTGCCTTTGAGGTCCTCCACTTTATGGATCGGACTGTCGGTGCGGACGAGATATTCATTGGCGTAGTAGCCGTCGATGCCGTCCTGATAGAGGTCGCCGATGAGGCGGAGATCGTCCATATGCGCGTTCTGAATGGCAAGGCCGAAGGACGAGAAGGCAAGCGCCGCTATATCGAGCTCGCCGGCGGCCAGCGCCGTGATCTGTGGCGTGCTGCCGCGGAAATGGAACAGCTCCACCGTGTAGGACTTGCCGTAGTGCTTCAGGATCTCCGGCTTGGCAAAGATGATCGACGTGAGCTGGCCCGGCACGACGGCCCAACCGACGCGTAGCTTCAGCGGACCCTCGGCTTCGGCTGCCGCCGAGGTCACCATCATCACTGCGAGAGCGACGCCAAACCAGATCCGCCGCGGCATTAACCATCCTCCCTCCGGGAACCCATCATTTTATCGGCCGATCATCGTGGACGGCTGATCTCGCTCCCTGGGGCATATCCGCATGAGCGGGCTAGCTTGTCAATCTCTGGACAGGAGCAGTGCGTCACAGGCAGGATCGGCCTGCGCGGAAAGGGAGGCGGCCTTGCGCGAATTCGACCTGGGGCGAGCGGTACCGCGTACAGAGGACTTCCGGCTGCTGCGCGGCCACGGCCGCTACACAGATGATATCGCCTTGCCACGACAGGCTTACCTGCATGTCCTGCGCTCGCCGCACGCCGCCGCGCGCTTACGAGCCCTTGAGACGGAGGCCGCAGCCGGCGCTCCCGGCGTGCTTGCGATTCTGACCGGATCCGATGCCGAGGCGGACGGGCTCGGCACCTTCGCTTCGGTGGTCCAGCGCCGGCGGCCCGACGGGTCGGCAAACTTCGTTCCGCCCTACCGCGTCCTGGCGCTCGACCGCGTGCGCCACGTCGGCGAGCCCGTCCTTGCAATCATCGCCGAGAGCCTCGCCGCCGCCAAAGATGCTGCTGAGCTCGTCGACATCGATTGGGAGATCCTGCCATCGGTGACTGAAACTGCCGAGGCACCAGCCGCGGCAGCGAAGGTTTGGGACGAAGTGCCGGACAATATTTGCTTCGTTCACGAAATCGGCAACAAAACCGCGGTCGACGCCGCCTTCGCCCGCGCCAAGCACGTCGTGCGCGAGCAGTTTCGGATCAGCCGGGTCGCCGTCAATGCGATGGAAGGACGGACCGCTCTCGGCCTCTATGACGAGCACGAAGATCGTTACATCCTCTATGCTGGAGTGCAAGGGGTTCATCGCACGCGCGCCGAGCTCGCTGGAAGCATCTTCAAGATGCCGGCGAGCCGTCTTCGCGTAATTTCTCCCGATGTTGGTGGCGGCTTTGGCATGAAGGGCAGCGCCTTTCCGGAGCTGGCGCTCGTGCTGTGGGCGGCGCGGAAAATCGGCCGGCCGGTCAAGTGGACGGCCGAGCGAGGTGAGAGTTTCATTGCCGACCACCACGCACGCGACAATCTCTCGGACGTCGCGCTGGCGCTCGACGAAAACGGCAAGTTCTTGGCGTTGAGCGTCAACACGATCGCCAATCTCGGCGCCTATCTCGCGTCGATGGGCGTCCATGTCGCGACCAACAATCTCGGCGGCCTCGCCGGCCCCTATACGACGCCGCATATTCACGTAACCGTTACCGGCATTTTCTCCAACACCAATCCGACCTGCCCCTATCGCGGCGCCGGCCGGCCGGAAGCCTCCTACTGTATCGAACGCATCATCGACATTGCGGCTCATCAGGCGGAAATCGAGCCGGCCGAGCTGCGCCGACGCAATATGATCCCGCCCGCGGCCCTGCCGTACCGGACCGGGCTGGTCTTCACTTATGACAGCGGCGCCTTCGAGAAGACCCTCGACATGGCGCTTGAGCTTGCGGACTGGCCGGGCGTGGCGGCGCGCCGGGCAGCGGCGGCGGCGCGCGGCAAGCTCTATGGCGCCGGCCTGGCGAGCGTCATCGAAATCGCTGGCGGACCGGCCGATCTGCCGTTCGAGGAAGCCGTCGAAATTCGTTTCGATCCAACCGGACATGCGGCGGTGCTTGCGGGCACGCATTCGCATGGGCAAGGCCATGAGACGATGTACCGGCAATTCGCCGCGCATGCTTTGGGTTTGGCGCCCGAGCATGTTCGGGTCTTCTACGGCGATACGGATCTCGTCTTTCATGGCCGCGGCACGTTCGGCTCGCGCTCGGCGAGCGTTGGCGGCGCCGCCTTCCTCGGCGCCGCGCAAAAGATCATCGACAAGGGCAGGCTCATCGCTGCTCATCTGCTCGAGGCCTCCGCCCTCGATATCGAATTTGCCGATGGCCGCTTTACCGTGACGGGCACCGATCGCTCGATCGAACTCGTCGAGGTCGCCAAGGCCGCCTTCGTCCCGCAACGCATGCCGCGCGAAGTCGAGCTGGGCCTCGATGCGCGCGCCGTCGTGACGCCGCCGGGACCGACCTTCCCCAATGGCTGCCATGTCTGTGAAGTCGAGATCGACCCCGAGACGGGTGTCGCCAGCATCGTGCGCTATGCCGTCGTCGACGATGTCGGCAAGGTGGTCAACCCTCTGCTGTTGAAGGGCCAGATCCATGGCGGCGTTGCCCAGGGCGCCGGCCAGGCATTGTGCGAGGCCCTGATCTACGACCGCGGTAGCGGCCAGCTGCTGACCGGTTCGTTCATGGACTATTGCATGCCGCGCGCCACCGACCTGCCGATGCTCGCGGTTGCCAGCAACGAGGTGCCGGCAAAAACCAATCCGCTCGGCATCAAAGGCGCCGGGGAGGCCGGTACGGTCGGCGCGCTGCCGGCGGTGATGAACGCCGTCAACGACGCGCTCCTCCCCCTCGGCGTTCGACATTTTGACATGCCGGCGACGCCGGAGCGGCTTTGGCGTGCGATCCGTGCCGCTGAAACGAAAAAAGCCCCTCCCCCGTGACGGGGGAGGGGCTGAGGAAACTCGGTTCGCTGTTGCAAAGGCTGATCAGGCCGCTTTATCGACCAGGCGACGTGGTTCGTTCCTCATTTGCGGACGGTGTTGTAGCTTGGTGAAAACCGGCTCCGGGAGGATTGGCCATGGCCGATGCCATCGCGCTTACCGTCAACGGCAAGACCTACCGGCTCAGCGTGCCTCCCAAGACCCCGCTGCTTTATGTGTTGCGCAACGATCTCGAGCTCAATGGCGCGAAATTCGGCTGCGGCGTTGGACAATGCGGCGCCTGTACTGTTCTGGTCGGAAGTCACGCCGTGCGCTCTTGCGCCTTTCCGGTCGATGCTGCGCGGGAAAAGCCGATCACGACTATTGAAGGACTGGGCAACCCGGAAAAGCTGCACCCGCTGCAGCAAGCCTTCATCGACGAGCAAGCTGTCCAATGCGGATACTGCATCAACGGGATGGTAATGACGGCCGCTGCGCTGCTGATGCGTGATCCACACCCGAATGACGCCGCAATTCGCCAGGAACTCGCCACAAATCTATGCCGCTGCGGCGCGCACTCACGCATTCTCCGCGCCATCGCGCGGGCGGGAGGGGAGATGGCCCAATGACGACGCCCGCCGTCAGCCGGCGGCGCTTCAATCAATCCGTCGGTGCCCTCACTATCGCGTTTTCGATGACGCCTCTTGCTCGTGCGGCTGAACCGATGACGCTACCGGAAAGCATGGCCAGAAACCGCAGGCTGGACGTTTGGCTGCGGATCAATCAGGACGGCACCATCACGGTCTTCACGGGCAAGGTTGAGCTCGGCCAAGGCATCCTTACGGCACTACGGCAGATCGCCGCTGATGAACTCGACATCGCGCCGGCCAGGATCAAGATGATTTCCGGGGACACGGCGCAAACGCCCGATGAGGGCTTCACATCTGGCAGCCAGTCGATCGAACACAGTGGCGCCGCCATACGCAGTGCCTGCGCCGAGGCGCGCACGATCTTGCTGGGGCTGGCTGCCGAAAAGCTTGGCGTCACGCCCGACCAGCTCACTGTCGTGGACGGCGCCGTCAGCTCGGGCAACCGGCGCCTGAGCTACTGGGAACTTGGCGTCGCGGCGCATCTTCACCGTCAAGCGAGCGCAAACGCGGCGCCGAGATCCACGGATCACCATCGGCTTATCGGCAAGAGCCTGGCGCGGCTCGACATTCCCGCCAAGGTCACGGGCGGCGCCAGCTTCGTCCAAGACATGAGACTGCCCGGTCTGCTGTTCGGCCGTATTTTGCGACCGCCCAGCTATAACGCCGCGCTCGTCTCCTGCGACGAAGCGCGGGTCCGCAAATTGCCCGGAGTGGTGACGGTGGTGCGCGACGGACGCTTTCTTGGGGTAGTTGCCGAGCGCGAAGAGCAGGCCATCGCCGCGCGCCAGGAACTTGTGCGGGCGGCCAGCTGGCGCGACGCCCCATCTCCGCCGGCCTTCCCGGACATTTACGCCTATCTGAAATCCCTGCCCGCCGAGGACTACGTCATCAGCCGCAAAGGCGGCGACACGCCGCCATCCACGGTCACGAGCTCGCACAGCGCCGCCTATACGCGACCGTACACGGCTCACGCGTCGATCGGCCCTTCCTGCGCCTTGGCTCGGTTCGAGAACGGGCGTCTCACTGTCTGGACGCAGTCGCAGGGGGTTTTCCCGCTGCGCAACGATCTCGCCAAAGCCCTCGATATGGATGTCGCCAAGATCCGCTGCATCCATGCTCAGGGATCGGGATGCTACGGCCATAACGGGGCTGACGATGTCGCCCTCGACGCCGCGTTGCTGGCGCGCGCCAGCAACGGCCGGCCGGTCAAGGTGCAATGGATGCGCGATGATGAGTTCGGCTGGGAACCCAACGGACCTGCGATGATCGTCGAGCTCCATGCCAGCCTCGGCGAGGCTGGCGAGATCGTCGGCTGGACGCATGACGTCTGGAGCAGCACCCACACAACGCGGCCTCAAGCGGAAGGCTGCAATCTCGTGGCCGCGTGGCATCTGGCGCGGCCGAAATCTCCGGCGCCCCCCACGATAATCCCTCAACCTGCCGGCGGTGGCGATCGCAATGCCGTCCCGCTCTACGACTTTCCTCGACAGAGGGTGACGCATCACTTCATTCGACAATCGCCGATCCGCGTGTCGGCGCTGCGCTCATTGGGCGCCTATGCGAATATATTCGCCATCGAGACCTTCATGGACGATCTGGCCAAGGCGGCGCGGGTCGACCCCGTCGAGTTCCGCATGCGTCACCTTGACGACGACCGCGCCTTCGCGGTGATGAAGGCAGCCGCCAGCTATGCCGGGTGGCAGCCCGGTCTTCCCGGGGGCACCGGCCGTGGTCGAGGGTTCGGCTTCGCTCAATACAAGAACCTCGCCGCATACCTGGCCGTCGTCGTCGAGGTCGAGATCAACCGCCGGACTGGCGACGTCCATGTCCGCAAGGTCACAGCAGCGATCGATGCCGGTGAAACTGTCAATCCCGACGGTCTGATCAATCAGACCGAAGGCGGGATCATCCAGGCGATCAGCTGGACGCTGAAAGAACAGGTGCGGTTTGCCGCCGATCGGGTAACGTCGCGCGATTGGAACGATTATCCCATCATCACGTTCCCGGACGTTCCCGAGATCAACGTCATCATACTCGATCATCCCGGCGAGAAATCTCTTGGCGCCGGCGAGGCGGCGCAAGGGCCGACCGCCGCCGCCATTGGCAATGCGATTGCGCATGCGACCGGCGTGAGGCTGCGCGACCTGCCGCTCACGCCCGACCGTATCAAGGGCGTCTTTGGTTAAGGAGATCTCGATGCAAGACACGATCGCAATGGGCGGTGGCGAAACGCAGCTTACCAACGCGCCGATGAGCGAAGACGAACGGCGGCTTCGGACCGAGCTCGCCGCCTGTTATCGCCTCGCGCAGCGATATGGCTGGGACGAACTGATTTACAATCACATCTCGGCACGTGTGCCCGGCCCCGACCATCATTTTCTCATCAACCCGTTCGGCTTGGCCTTCGAAGAAGTCGCGGCCTCTAACCTCGTCAAGGTCGACCTGGACGGCCGTATCATCGGAGACTCCAAATTCCCCATCAACGCCGCAGGCTTCACCATCCACAGCGCCATCCATGCGGCACGACCCGACGCAGGATGTGTCATCCACCTCCACACCGAAGCGGGCATGGCTCTCTCGATGCTCGAGGAGGGTCTGCTACCGCTGACACAGACGGCCATGTTCTTTCAGGGGCGGATCGCTTTTCACGATTATGAGGGGATTGCGCTCGATCTGGACGAGCGTGAGCGGCTGGTTCGCGATCTCGGCGACAAATCGGTGATGATTCTGCGTAATCACGGCACGCTGGTGGCGTCGAAGACCGTCGGGGAGGCCTTCGTGACGATGTTTCTATTGGAGAAAGCCGCCCGCGCACAGCTGCAAGCAATGGCTTGCGGCGGCCGCCTCGCCCAACCATCGCCCAAGGCAGTCGATGTCACGGCTCAGTTTGCCAAAAGCGCCGGAGGCGCGGCCGAATACGCGTGGCAGGCGATGCTGCGCCGGTTGGATCGCGAGGATACGAGCTATCGGAACTGACGCGCCTCCTACAGGAGAAAGACGCCCTTCCCCGCTGTCTGCTGATCGAACAACCGATAAGCTTTCTCGGCATCGCCGAGCTGCCAGTGATGCGTGAAAAGTCGGTCGACATCGATCTTGCGGTCGGTAATGAAGCGCGCGCATTCGGCTTGTCCGATGCTGGAGAATGTCCAGGAGGCGACGACGGTGAGTTGCTTGCGCAACAGATCCGTGCTGACGTCGAGTGTCATCGAATTGCGCTCCCCGACCAGGCAGCAGACGCCCCACACCTTGGTGCTTCGAACGGCTGCGACCCGCCCTTCCGGCGCGCCCGAGGTGTCGAGCGTGAAGTCCGCGCCGTCGCCATGCGTCAGATCCCTGATGGCTCCGACCACATCATTCGCGCCCGGATCGACGGTTGCATCGGCGCCGAACTCCCTGGCTCGGCTCAACCGCTCGTGGCCGATGTCTACGGCAATGACGCGCGCTCCCATTGCTGCGGCAAGCTGCGTCGCAGAGAGACCAACCGGGCCTTGGCCAAAGATCGCAATCGTGTCGTTGCCGGAAAGCTGCATGCGGCGCAATGCGCCATAGGCGGTGCCGGTGCCGCAGGAGATCGCCGCTCCCGCTGCGAAGCTCAGCTCATCCGGCAACGGCACGAGCGTGAAAGCCGGAACCTTCAGATAGCGCGCATGCCCGCCATGAGCGTTATTGCCGTAGACGGTGATCGGCTCGCGCTGACAAAGCTGCGACCAGCCGGAACGGCAGTGGTTGCAAGCGGTGCAGCCTTTGTAGTGATGCACCATCACCCGTTGGCCGATCCGCGCATGCTTCTCGCTCACGCCGGCGCCGATCGCCGCGACAATACCGCACGGCTCATGCCCTGCGATGACGGGATTGGGGTTGACCGGAAGGCCGCCCACCGACACCCCGCCCTTGGGTCGGCGATACTGGTGAAGATCGCTGCCGCACATGCCCGAGGCTTTCATCTCGAGCACCACCTCGCCGGGCCCCGGCGCCGGGTCCGGAAATTCCATCATTTCGATTTCTCGGTCGCCGCTGAAGACGATGCCGCGCATGACGCCTCCTGTCGTTTCCCCCGCTCCGACCCTACGCCCTTTCCCCATGCCGGGGTAGTGGCGCTAGCCCGCGGTAGGGTCCAGGAACCCGCTGATGGCAGCGAGAAACGCCTGCGGCTGCTCGAGAGGTGGGCAGTGACCGCAGCCCCGCAACAGGAGGAACTTGGCCCCGCTGATCCCTTCGGCGAGCTCCCGCGCGAGATCGACGGGCGTCGCCGCATCGAACTCGCCGACCAGCACCAGCGTGGGATTGGCGATGCGCGCCAGCTGAGCGCTGAGATCGACCTGCTCCAAAGCGCGGCAGGCCGAGATAAAGGTCTCCGGGTTGAAGCGCAGGAGCACGGTACGGCGTTCTACCGTCGCTTCGGGATGGGCGGCCAGGTAGGCGTCATGAAAGATGCGCCGCGCCGCAATGTCGGCGACCGCCCCCATGCCGCCGGCAGCAACCTTCTCGGCCATAACGGCAAAGGCGGACCTTGCCGCGGCCGGAAATCGTGCGGCGGTATCGACCAGCAGCAGCTTGTCGAAGAGCGTGCCATGCCGAGCCGCCAGTGCGATCGCGACGAACCCGCCAAAGCCATTGCCCAGCACGGCGCTGTTCGCAGACAGCCGTAGGGCGGGCAATGCGTCGGCGATCCGATCGGCATAGTCCTCGACGGTGGGACCCGCCGGACTCGACCCGTCGAAGCCCGGCAGCGCGACAAGGTGCACGCGACGCTTTTGGGTCAAATTCGGGATAACGCCATCGAAAGCCGTGCGATCGATCAGCAGGGAGTGCAGCAGCACGAGGTCCGGCCCCTCACCAGCCGTCGTGATCTCGACCCCGCCGCCCGCGACCTCGATCCGCGCCATGCCCTCTTCTCTGCCGGCTGCCTTTCTGCGGCAGATGTAGCACTTGCCGTCCCCCCTGTCTTGCCGCTTCTCCTTGCGATCAACGCCGGGATAGGCTACTGGCGAGGCTTGACTGGAGGGCCTGCGGAACGAGATGCGATCGATCGCGATGGCAGCGGTGACGGGTGCGGCTCGGGCGCCGGAGCTTGCGGTGATCGTGCCCACGTTCAATGAGCGGGACAATGTTGGCGTGGTATTCGAGCTCGTCGCCGCGGCGCTCGACGGTCTCGAATGGGAGATGGTTTTCGTCGATGATGATTCCGCCGACGGTACCGCGGAGATCGTCCGCAGCATTGCTCGGCACGATCCGCGCGTGCGCTGCATCCAGCGCATCGGTCGTCGGGGCTTGTCGACGGCCTGCATCGAGGGGGTACTGGCCACCGCCTCTCCCTATATCGCCGTCATGGACGCCGATCTGCAGCACGACGAGCGATTGCTGCCGCGGATGCTCGAGGTGCTGAAGCAGCAGGACTACGACCTCGTTGTCGGCTCGCGTTACGTCGAGGGCGGCGGTATCGGAGGCTGGGACGATCGCCGGGCTGGCCTCAGCAATCTCGCCACGAAGCTCTCGCGCATCGTGTGCAAGAGCGAGATCGCCGATCCCATGAGCGGCTTCTTCATGATGCGACGTGGCGTCTTCGAGCACGCCATGCGCAATTTGTCAGGACAAGGCTTCAAGATACTTCTTGATCTGCTGGCTTCATCGCGGGAAGGACTCCGCATCAAGGAACTGCCCTATCAGTTCAGGCCGCGGCGCCACGGCACGAGCAAGCTCGACACTTTGGTGGCTTGGGAGTTCGGCATGCTCCTGGCCGACAAGCTGGTTGGCCGCTTCGTGCCTGTTCGCTTCGCCCTCTTCGCTTTTATCGGTGTGCTCGGCCTTGGCGTGCATCTTACCGTGCTCCGCGCCGCTCTCGCAGCCCCCTCCTTCGATTTTGCCAAGGCACAGGCGACTGCGACCTTCGTCGCGATGACGTCGAACTTCTTCCTTAACAATGTCTTCACTTACCGCGATCAGCGGCTGAGAGGTTGGCGGTTGCTCCGCGGCCTATTCTCGTTCTACCTGATCTGCGCCGTGGGGGCAGTCGGCAATGTCGGCATCGCGACCTATGTCTTTGCCGCCGACAATGTATGGTGGCTGGCCGGGATCGCCGGCGCGATCGTCGGGTCCGTCTGGAATTATGCGGTCTCTTCGGTCTTCACCTGGCGCCGCCGCTGAGCCTATTGCTGACGGCCCGCGCGCAAGACGTAACGGTCGCCGGCCAGCCGCTCGAACACGACATCGATCATTGGGTGGTTGACCGGGCCGTTTTCCGAATCGGGAACGAGGTTCTGCTCGGAGACATAGGCTTCATAGGGCCCGCCCTGCGCATTCTGCGCGAGGAGATGATAGAACGGCTGGTCCTTCGAGGGACGGCGGTCGGCCGGAATCGATTGGTACCATTCTTCCGTGTTGCTGAAAACGGGATCGACGTCGAAGATCACGCCGCGGAAGGGATAGAGCCGGTGACGCACAATTTGCCCCACGGAGAATTTGGCCTCGCGGCGAACGCGCTCTTTGCTCAACGACGGGCCTCTTTGGCTTCGCGCCTGGCGGCGCGACGCCCCTCTATAGGGAGTGGAGGGGCTTTCCTCAAGGCGCTGCCGCGGGCTCGACAAGGCGCTTCGGCCGCTCCACCATGCCGCCAAGGTAGCCGAAGGCCGAACGCGATGATATTGCCGCTCGCCGGGATCAAAGTTGTAGAGATCGGGCAGAATCTAGCCGGCCCTTATGCGGGCGAGGTCCTGGCGACTCTCGGGGCTGATGTCGTCAAGGTCGAGCGCCCCGAAGGCGATGACGCGCGGAGCTGGGGCCCGCCCTTCTGGCAAGGTGCCGCAGCGATCTTTCAGACGGTGAATCGCAACAAGCGCAGTATTACTCTCGATCTCAGGGATGCGGCTTGCAGCGCCTGGCTCAAGGACTATCTCGCAGAAGTCGATGTGCTCCTGCACAACATGCGCCCTGGAGCCATGGAAGAACTCGGCCTTGGCGGCGCGGCGCTCACCGCGCAGCATCCGCGACTGGTCTATGCCTCGCTGTCGGCATTCGGCCACAAAGGGCCGCGGCGCCTCAATCCAGGTTACGAGCCGATGGTGCAGGCTTTCGCCGGCATCTTCAGCATGAATGGCGCGGAAGACGCGCCGCCGACTCGGGTCGGAGTGCCGATTCTCGACATGGGAACGGGCCTTTGGCTAGCTCTGGGCTGCATCGCGGCGCTGCTGCGCCGCGCACGCACCGGACGCGGCGGCATTGTCGACGCTTCGCTTTTTGAGACGGCACTTGCGTGGCTTACCGTGCCCTTTGCCAGCTTCGCCGTGACCGGCGAGGTTCCAAAACGCCATCGCACGGGCAGCCGCCGGCTCGTGGTCTTTGAGGCCTTTGAGACGTCCGACGGTGAAGTCATCATCGCTGCGGCCAATGACCGCCTGTTCCAGAAGCTGGCGCGCGCTCTCGGCAGGCCCGACTGGATCGCGGATGAGCGCTTCAAGACCAATCCGCTGAGGCTCGCCAACAAGGCTGCGCTCGTTCCGCAGATTCAAGCAATCATCCGCCAGGCGAGTTCGGCCCATTGGGTCGAGCACCTCGAAGCCGCCGGCGTGCCCTGCGCGCCGGTTCAGGACCTCGCCGACGTCGTCGTCGAACCGCAGACCGCGGCTCTCGGCATGATCGAGAAGCTGCCCGGAGCCGAGCTTGGTCTGATCGGCCTGCCGCTCTCCTTCGACGGAGAGCGCCCGCCCATGCGGCAGCGGGCGCCGCACCTCGGAGAGCATAATGACGAACTCCTGATCCCGTCGGATGCGCCACTGCCAGGCAACAAGGCTTAGGCGAGCCGTATCGGGTCGCGCGCCATGAAGGGGTGGTTTTGGCGCCCGGGGATGCAGCGGCGCGCGCCGTCCTTATCAAGAGAGATTGAGCACGGTCAGGAGCCGAGGGTGAACGGCGGCGAGACGGGCGGGTCGCCGATCAGTCTGCCGGTTGACCCGCCCATCCCCAGCGTAGAGTTCGGCAACAAGCGTCAAGCCCTGCCATGGCTTGCGATCCTCGCAGCGGCCTTGCTGCACGGCGCCGTCCTGCTTTGGCTCATCATCGACTGGTCCCATCCGGTAGTGGCGCAGGCGCCCGATGTCGTCCCGGTCAAGATCGTCTTTGCACCGCCGCCGCCGCCACCGGCGCCACCACCGCCTCCACCGCCTCCTGCCGCAGCAGCTCCGGCGCCAAAACCGACCGCACCGCTCGCTTACCGCGAATCCGGCCCCGACCAGCGGACGACCGCGCCGCCGACCGCGGAAGAGGCGGCGCCCGACGCTGCGGCGCCACCGCCGCCCGCGCCCGATCAGCCAAATCCGGAGCCAAAGCCGCCGGCACCGCCCCCAGAGAAGCCCACTCCCTCCCCTCAAGAGCCGGCGAGCACAGAGGAGAACACGAAGCCGCAGCCTCAAAAACAGGTCGCGCGGCTCGAACCGCAAAAGAAAGAGGCGCAGAAGTCGCGTGCGCCGCACCCCACCGCGCTACGACATCTTAATGTGGAGCCCGGCGAGCGCCAGGAGAGGGGCGATCCCTACCTCAATGCACTTCACGCGCTGATCGAGCGGCACCGCGTCTATCCGCGCATCATCGGTCCTTTCGGATTGCCCGTTGACGGAACTGCTGTCTACGACGTCGCGCTCGACCGCTCCGGCAAAATCATCGGCATGAAACTCGAGCAGTCGTCGGGCGTGGCTGGGCTCGATCTGGCGGTCGAAAACATGATCCGGAGCGCTTTGCCATTCCCGCCTCTGCCGCCTGATTATCCAGACGAGGTCGGAATCGTGGTAACGATTCGACTGTTCCCCCCGTCGTAAGCACCCTGCGACCCGGCGTTCAAGGGACCGGCGAGAGCTCGATGCGCTCACGATTCGTGCGCCGCTGCAGCAAGCAATCCTCGAGCTTCGATTCCTGGGCAAGCCCATCGGCAACCCAAAGCCCGATCAAGCCGAAAAGCAGCGCCACGGCCAGCTCCGCCACACTGGCGGTGAAGCGGTCCGAGCTCTTGACGTTCGCGCGCCGTCAGCAGGATGCGCCTTTTCGTCGCGCAATCTTGCCATAGATCGCGCAAACGGGCGAACGTGCGGAAGCCGACGGATCCGCATGCCGGTCTGCCAAGGACGCTTCCCAAAAAGACGACACAAGCATTTGACAATGAAGGATTTTCATCGGATGGGACGAAGCTTTCTCGCGGCCGGCGCCATGCCCGTGCGAAGCAGTTCGGCAACATCAATAACCATCTGGCAGAACGTCTGCGTGTCCATCTCCGATGCCGCAGCGCCTATGGCTTCGAGGACGTAGGCTCGACGCTTTTCATCAAGCGGTGACGCATCGGGATAAGGTGTGCTCTCCTCGCCGGCTTCCGTCACGGCAGCGCTCCGCTGCTTGCGATAGTCCCCGCGGTCACGAAACCGAGCTTGGCAAGATTGGCTTGCTCGTCGCTGAGGAGCGGCGCGCAATTGAGCTGAAAGTCCTGAGAGATGCCCCCAGCAAGCACGCTCTGAAAGTCGCGAAGGCGCTGAAAGGCCGAGACAGCACCCGTGATATTGCTGCCCGGCGTGCTCGTTTGCGCCGCGACCTGTGCCGCAAGGAAGTCGTAGCACATCGCGGCAAGCTTATCGCCATGCGCCTTGGCATCCGTCGAGGCGTTTTGCAGATCGGCCAGAGTGAATTGCGCCAAGCTGGTACGCAGCTCGGCGACAGGCGACCCAATGGCCGAGGCGCCAGTTGACTGGCTCGTGCCCTGCGGCACAGCACAAGCGGCGAGAAGGCTTAGTGTTGCGGTGGCGAAAAAAATACTACGCATGGCTTACTTTCTCCTCTCTGTCGCGGCGGCGAGCGCGTGCCTTTGTTGCCACTTTTGCACGAGTGACCACCCGAGACCGACCAACACCATGATGGCGCCGACGCCGTCCTGTACTTGTCCCGAGCTAAGCAGGCCGTCGGCCGTGAGGGCGCCGCCGGCGGTCGTGAGAAGATGACGGAGGATGGCGAAGACGTCCTCTTGAGTCATGACGATCTCCTGGTGCCGAACTTGTGACTGAGGTCGAGGGAGTCGCTTTAACGAACTGAATCTGCGGGATCGCGCATGACGTGCGATCGCGGGGTTTCCGCCGTGTCTGGTAATCGGCTTCTCAGCGCGGGGGGCGCAGGGACCGGCGCTCGGCGTCGAGTTCGGTAAGCTCGATGCCCATTTTTTGCGCCATGGCGGCGAGCGCACCTTCGGTGAACTCCATCTTCGTTTCGAGCGTGGCGAGCCGGGCTTGCACGTCGCCATTCCACCAAATCGCCCCGGCGGACACGGTCACCACGATGGTGACGATGCTCAGGAGATTGCCGAGGGTGATAACTGAGCGGTATTCCACCAGCTTCCGTCCATTGCCGGTCACGTTTTGCTCAGCCATTTTCTCTCCGGTGTTTTGAAAGCAAAGGCGCATGCCTCGTTACCGCAGCGCCGAAACGGCACGCTCCGCAGCGTAAAGCGCTCCGCCATGCCGCCGACCGGGACTTGAGGCAGTAACCGAGCCGCTAACTCGGCGATTCCTGTGGTGCCGGCGACGGCGCATTGATGTTCGGAAGTGGCGAGTCCCAGCTATGACCGCCCGAATAGATCAGGCGAAACCGAGGCCCGCTCTCGTCAACACGCGGCGCTGCACTGCGGGCCGCGTTCAGCCCAGCCTGCAGGCCTTCCCCAAGCTGGCTCAGAAAGTAGGGACTTTTTGATGCCATCATGGCAGCGCCGATGCGAATCAACGGATCGCCGAGATCGAAGCCGTGTGGGGCAAATTCGGTGTCGTCTCCGCCTTCCCCTCCGGCAGCGAACGCCCGGGGAAAACCGGTTTGGTCGCGGCCCGGCACCAGGCGCCCGGCGGCGCTTCCGCCGCGTCGCATGAACATCATCGCAGCCTCTGCTGCTATGGGCAGCAGCGACATCAGCGACGATGCCCCGGACGAACTCGAGGTGCCTGCGCCGGCGCCCGAGCTGACGACATTGGGTGTCGCTATCGGCAAGGGATGGCCGCCGGCTGGCGGCATCGCCACCGGAGAGGCCCCGGAAAGCGCGATCGCTTGGTTCACATCGGCCATGTCGCCCGCCGAGAGCCCGGATGTGATGGCTGTGGACGCGCTATCGCCGAGCCCCGGCACTATCGGCACGAAGCCACCAATGTCGCGGCGCATTGTCGGGAAACCCGCACGACCACCACGGCGCACGGCGGTGAGGCCGCCCGCCAGCGCCGAAGCTGGCGTGTAGCCCAGCTCGGCCAAGCCGGCATCACCCGGCAGGAAGCCCGCGCTGGAGAGCCCGGTACCGGCGAGGCTGTTGCCACTGCCGAACAGCCCATATTGGTTGGCAAGGCCGAGCCCTGTAAGCCCGAGCCCCGCGATCTGTCCTACCAGGCTTGGCCCCGGTGACGTGGTCGTGCTCGTGCCGCCTTCGCCGGGCGCCGCACCCTCGACCAGCCCGGCGAGGAAGTCGGTGGTCTGATAGGGAAAGGCCTGCTGCTGCAGGAACTGCTCTTCCGGGACGTTGAGTTCTTCCTGCTGCAACTGCTGCTGGAGCGCACCCGTCTGCAACTCGGACGAAGCGCCGGACAGGAGCGAATTCTGCGCCTCGTTGCCAAGCCCCGCTTCCTGCGCCGCCGCGTTCTCGGCGAGCCACGAGTTCCCTTCGAGCCCCTGAAGCTGAAGGTTCTGCTGCTGTCCCAAGAGCCCGGCGGCGGTGGTGAAACCCTGGCTCTGGAGACCGGCGAGCGTCGGCGCCTCGGCGAGCTGCTGCTGCTGTGCCATCTGGCTCTCCAGCACCGCTTCGCGATCGCCGCCGAAAGCCCCGGAAGATGCCGCCGCGGCGTTCGCCTGATTGAACTGCTCGGCGTTCTGTTGGTTGAGCAGGTTCTGCGTCGCCTGGGTCACCTGCTGCGTGTAGGGGTTCTCGAATTGCGACAGGTTCGATGGGCTCCACGTCATCACCTGGGACAATGGATTGTCGGCACCAGCCGAGAGATATTGTTGCGCCGCGTTCAGGTAGGGGAGCGTGGCGCCCTGCGCCTGATTGACCTCGGAGAACGCTGCCTGCTGCGTCGGGTTGAAGCCCGCAATGGTAGGCCCCTGGTATTGCTGCAGCGGCAGCTGAGAGACGGCCGTGCCCTGGTTGATCAGGTTCTGATAGGCGGAGAGGATTTGTGGCGGCGGCGAGGTCGTGCTCGTCACCGTCGAGTTCTGACCGCCGCTACTGCCCTTACACATGGATCCGCCTCCCCGCGGCAGGCACGCTGCCCTTGCCGATCGCGGCCGGCCTTTCGAGGCGGCGCTGCGCGAAGGTGTCGCTCGTGTCGGCATTGTGCAGGAAGAGCGCGCCCACCTGCGGCACCTGGCGCTGCAGAAGCCGCATCTTCGGCCACAAGCGATGCCGCGTCAGGATACCGAGAAGGAGCGGCATGCCGAGCCGATCACTCGTCCATTTCGCGAATTCGACGAGCTTCTTGGCGTGCGTCGACCGGCGATGGTCGGGATGCACAAAGTTCCACATTTCCTCAAGGTGCCATTCCTCACTATACCACCACTGCGTCATCACGAGGCTGATCGAGGCTTCGATGCCGCCCGGCCCGTCGATGATGCCAATGACGCCGCCCTCGCCGCGCGTGCCGCGCCGAAGCATCGTCTCGACTTTGGCTGGCGCCAGCGACGCCAGCGCGTTCTCGCCATGGAGTTCGAGCAGCAGCGCATACACCGCCGCCTCATCGTCCGGCCGCGCCAGGCGCACCCCGGCAAAAACCGCGCGAGCGCCTTCGGCGCTCGTCGCGGCCGGCGTCAGCGGAAGCGCAGCTTCCGTGGGAGCCGCACCGTGCGGGCGATGCACGGCGCTCATCGCCGCATCCTCGTGCGCTGCTGACAGCTGACGGCTGAAGGCTGACGGGACCTCATGACTTCACCGGTCCTGGCAGCTTCTGAGTCGTCGCGACGATGTGCTTGCGCGCTTCGACAATGAAGCGGTCGATGGCGTCGTGGCCGGCCGCCATATCGCTCTTGCGGATGCGCGGATTGCGCGCCTTCGCGCGCCGTCCGATCTCGGCAACCGCTTCCGGCCGCACGACATACTCGCCGCCCGCCGCCAAAATCTCGGTCGTGCGTCCGCGGCGCGCCACGCCCAGGCCGGGATGGCCTGGCGAGGGCGGCCCCCCCGCCGCGAAAGAGGGCGCCGGGCGCGGCATCGCCGCAGGCACGCGCGAGCGGATCGCGCCCATGCCCCACGGTCCCGAATGGAACATGCGGTCGAGCAGCGCCGCGCCATTGAGGCTGTTGCCCTCACCGAGCCCCGAGACAACATCTGCTGGAATCACATGGCTGTCAGCCGCCACGGCCATCGGCAGGTCGTCGGTGCGCCCGGCGACCGCAGAGTCGATGAAGCCGCCGGGATGGTAGGTGCTGTAAATCGAACGGTGGATGTCGAACATGCCCATCTGCTGCGGAGATGGAGCGACACCGAGCCCACCGAGAGCCCGCCGCTGCGGCAGTTTGCCGCCACGGGCGGCGGTGCCCCCGCCCCCGCCCGACGGCGAGATACCCAGCCAATCATTGACGTTCGCCTGGACGACACCCTGGGCCTGGCTCGGCGACATCGCCTGCACCTGCGCCGGCGTATAACCGGCGAACATTTCTCCGGGCTGCTGCGGCGTACCGAGCATCTGATTGAACTGCGCCTGCGAAGACCAAGGGCTGGAACCGGGCACCTGAAGGTTCCAGAAATTGCCATAGCTCGCGGCCGGCTGCGCCGAGAGCGCGCTCGCGCCCGTGACGCTCGCCGGTAGCGCCGTTGCCAAGGGAGCCGCCGCGGCTGACCCGAATCCCGGTGGCGTCGTGGTCGCGGTGCTCGACGGACTCATCAGCGCCTGTCCCGGCGACCAGCTCGGGCCGACTTCGCCCGGGTTGCCGGCGGAAAATGACATGATCGGCAGCGCCACCCCATAGGCGGCGGAGGGCATGTAGCTCGTGCCGCCAAGCACCGGCGCGCTGCCGCCAGTGTCGCGACGCAACCGCGGGATGCTCCCGCCTCGCCGCGACGTGGGTAGGCCTGACGTCGGAAACGCCGGCGCGGTCGGCGACGGCGAGCTACTCGGAAACGCCGCCATGCTCGCCGGCGCCATCTGCTTTGCCTTGAGCGCGCGCTGGATCATCTGCCCCTGCAGCGACGTCGGCGGCATCGTCACCGCAAGCTGCTGGAGCTTGTCGAGGGGCAGGTTGGCGAAGCGCTGATAGAGAAGCTGCACCTGTGGCATGGCGCCGAGATAGGCAGGCGGCGCAACGCCGACCGTGCCGCCGCCGTCGTAACGACTCATCGTCCCGCCAACAGTCGGCACGCTGTCCAGATCGAACGGCATGTGCCCTCCCTTCGAATTGGTCCTCGGCGCCACGGCCGCAGCGCCGATTGCGTTGAACTGGATCACTGGCGCGAGTCGCGGGTTGGCGTTGACATAGGCGCGGATACGCGCGGCCGTCTTTGGCGCCACCGTCCTGAGGTAGTTCGGATCGGCCGGTGGCGACAGGGCTTCATCCGGCTCGCCCACCATTCGGCGAGACCGGCGACGTATCGGGCGCCGAGCGGTCGTCCTTCGATGTCGGCGGTGAGTCCTCCGGCTGCATCGGTCTAGGCTCGAAGTGCGGCATCAGCCCGTCCCGCGGGCCGCCGCGCCCCATGTTGTCGAGCGGCATCAAGCCCTCGGCACCCGCCGGCGCTTTGGCTCTGCTGGCTTCTGCGCCTCAAGACGTAGACGCCGCTTCTCTGCGAGCGCCGCATACTGCGTCTCGTCCACCGCGTTACGGCTGGTCGCCTGCCACTCGTCGCTACCACCCATGTGACGGCGGCGCTTGGCGGCGACGAAATCGCCTTGGCGGAAGGAATGATTCTTCGACATGCAGACCCCGGTGATCTCCACCACCACCGTGTTGTCGTCTACGACGAGGCGCGTGAGGCAGCGCATACGCTCGCTGCCGAGGTCGACGGTGAGAATAGACGCATGCGGCGCCTCCTCGAGATCGCCGCCATGTTCAACGGGCACGAAGAGGCGCTGCTGGATCAGATGGAGCGGCGCCCGGTCCACGGCCTGTTGCTGAGACCGGACGTAACCGCATGGGTCGCTCGCGGCGTCAGGCGTCTTCGCCATGCTCACCTCCTATCCGTATAGGGTGACGGCGGGCGTCCCGATCGCAGTGACAATGAAGCGAAAAAGACGCGTCGTCGCCGCCGCCACGATGAAGTTGCCGCCGGACGTATTGCCGGCCAGTGACACCCCGCCTCCAGCCGCAATGGCCATCGTCGAGCTCGCCTCGTTGATGACGAGGCAATCGGCCGAGGCGCCGATTGCCTGCGCCGCCGAAGCAAATTGCGCCAGCAAATGCGCTGCCGTGTCCGTCGTGTCCGTGAAGGCGCTGTTCGGTCCCGACCGCAGGATGATACCGCCAGAGAGTGCCGCCGCCGACAGCGTCGTTCCCGTCGCGCTGGAGACGGATGTTGCGCTCTTCGTCCTGAGCAGCGCCGGTTTCGGGTAGTACCCCGCGAGATCTCCTCCAGCCGGCCCATTCGGCGCCGCATTTGCGCCGAGCTGCGCTCCGCCATCGAAGATACGCTCCAGAGTCCCCGCGAAATTATTGACGAAGGCCGAAATGCCCGGCGGCACGTCCGCGCCGAGCCACCGCGGTAGCTGGATCGGCATTCAGCCCCTTCTTCCCCCGCCTTCTGGTCGCGACGCGGAGCGTCGTCGGCCGGCGGGCGTCAGCGGTTGGTAGCAACCGCGAGCGCCGGCGCGGTGCCGGCTAGCCTCACCGTTTGCCAGCTTTCTTCAGCACCGCCCGCATCCCGCCCCAGCGGAAATCGCCGCCGAGATAATTGCTCTCGATCTTGAACGCGACGCCGCGGCCCCGCGCGCGGAGCGTGACATAAGGCGTCGCTCCCGCCGTCGCCGTCACCGGTCCCGTTTGCACCGGTGTGTCGCTGTTGGGATATGTCACCGCAAAGGCCGAGAGCTGGACTTGCCCCGCGAATGTGTTCAGGTCGGGCAGCACGCGCTCGACCATCATCACGTCGTCGCCCTCGGTGAGTGCGAGATAGCCGGTCTCGGCCCAGCTATCCATCGGCGTGCCGTCGGCGTCGACCCCGAACTCGTGATTGTAGAGAAAGCTGTTCGGATCGGTCGCCATGGGATAGGCGAAGTCCTTATGGTCTTCCCAGGCCGTGCGCGCCAGCAGCCCGTAATCCCAGAGCTGTTCGACGTAGTTGTACTTGACGTAGCTGTCGATCTCGATCGAATTGATCGACGGGTAGAACCACCAAACCTCGTTGTATTGGCTGTCGACCGCCGCGAAGACCTTGTCGAGCTGCAGGGTATTGATGTTGCCGGCGATGCGGTCGCGCACGGTGCATTCGATCGGCGCCACGCTGCCGCTATAGCTGTAGAAGTTGACATCGCCCGTCATCCAGAACACGCTGAAGGGCGTCGTCGCCGCACCCTTCGGCGCGATCAAACCACAGCCGAAGCCCACTTGCGTGAAGCTATAGACGAAGGGCAGGCCGACATATTGCATCAGCCAGAGGCCTTCATTCGTCCAGAGCAGGATGACCAACGGCGCGCCCACGGCCCCCACGATCTTCGAGCCGCGCGGGATCTGATAGCTGCCGGCCTGGTTCGTCGTCGACGCCGTCCACATCGTGTTGTTGCCGACATCCGACCAGGCGACGAGAAGCGGTTGCTGTTCCGAGACGCCTTGGTTTGTGCCCCAGACCACCACCTGCTGCTGCGGCAGCGCCACCAGCATGCCGTTGTTGAGCGTCGGCGCGTTCGCCAGCAGTGATGCCCGCGTGCTGGTTCCCGAAGAGGGCTGCCATTGATACACGCCGCCGCCGCGCAGGCAGGCGAGCATGAATTCGCCCCAATTGTCGATGAACCAGAGGCGACACGGCTCATAATAGATCGTACCGCTCGACTCGCCATAAGGCCCGGCACCATAGGGGCCGGCGCCATAGCCCTGCACCGGCGTATTGCTGGCAAGCCCGACAGAGAGCAGCAGCTGCCACTGGGCACCGTTGCCGAAACTCCCGCTGGCGGTCGCATTGGTCGACGCCGTAATCGTCAAGTCATTGGCGTCCACCACCGCGGTCACGGTGTACTCACCGAAGATCGTGACGCCGTTCGCTGTCGCCGAGGTCAGCGCCTCGTAATAGTCGCCAACCCCCGCGCCGTGGGCCGCGATGTTGACGGTGACCGACGCCGAGCCGGTCGTCGTCGTGTAGAAATTGGTCGAGCTCGTCCCGCTGTTCTGGACCGGCGTCAGATCAAAGAACTGGCCGAGCTGCCAGAGGCAAAGCTTCAGATGTGTGCCGATGCCGAGGTCCGGCAGCCCGTCGATCTGCGTCCAGGAATGGAGCGCGCGGCAAACCCCGGTAAAGGCCGATTGGAACGCTTTCGCCCAGCCGCCCAGCTTTTGGAGGAGCGCTTCCCGGAAGCGGACGAGCTGGCATGCCGCCCATCCCGCCTCGAGCAACGTCGGCGTCGCCTGCGTATTGACGCCCGGGCGGATTTTGAGCGGGACGAGAGGCATGCTAGGGTTAGTGCCTTATGCTTGGCGAAACGCAGCAATTTTCGGCTTCCGACGTCGCGCGATGCCGCGCGCTCGTTGCCGAGATCGACGCGAGAGCGCGCGCAACGGGCGCTTACGACACCCAGCGGTATTGGACAGGCGACAGCAATGATCCGGTCTACCAGTCCGTTATCGATCCTGCTTCTGTAACGTCTGGATTTCTGGTCGACCTGCCGCAGCGCGTGCCCTTCTTCACGGGCTGGCCAGCCGAGGGCGTGACTTTGAATGAGTCGGGGTGGCTCGTCTGGCGTCTTTTGCGGGCTCTGCCACCCCCGCTCGGCGCGCGCGTATTCGTGCGCTGGTGGCATCGGCTACAGCTTGAGCCGCGTTACAATGGGCTGCCGCTCACGATCGCACGTGCCCTCGCAAGGCATCTAGCACGTCAGCTCCCATTGGCATTGCGTCCTCAGGAGGACTTTGACGGGACGGACCAAGACCGACTTGCGCTTTGCGAGCGGCTAGTCGCAATGCAGAAACTGAGCGTTCTCGGCCACCTCAGCCAGGTTGATTCCCCGGTTATTCTCGAGATTGGCGCCGGATACGGTATGTTGGCCGCGGCCGTCCGCCGAGCTTTCCCGCGGTGCACGTATCTGGTCGTCGACCTCCCGAACTCGTTAGCCTTCTCCGGGTGCTATCTGGCAAGCCGCCAAGATGGCTCTGTTAGAGTCGTCGCCGACGAACGCCCGAGCCCAGGCGATGTGGGCCTTGTCCTCACCACAGATCTTGCGGCGGTCGAGGGCATTCCCATCGATGTCGCGATCAACACGCTTTCATTTGCCGAGATGCCAGAATCGGTCGTCGAGGGCTACGGGGCTTTCCTTCGTCGCAACCTCGCACCAGGCGGCCACCTATTCGAGCAGAACTACGACAACTCCCATTGCGGGCGCAGCACCTTCTGCGATCCACAGATTGCCCTCGCACGTCACCTGCGGGAAGTATCTCGCGCTAGCGGCTGGTACTTAAGAGGCGTTCCACGCCTTTGGGTCAGATCTTAATGATCCAGTTGCCGACCACGATGCACGGCTGCACGTTGTTATGTGCGCCGCCGCCGCCTGCGTTCTCGATAGTGATTCCGACGGTCGCCGCGTTGATGGAAATCCCCGTGGCGGCTCCCTGGGTATTTTGGCCTTCGCTCCAGTCTGCTGCGCCATTGCCCTGACCGACCCCGGAGAAATTTCCGATGATCGTGTTCGGATGCTGAGGATGCTCATGGGTCGGATCGGCGACGCCGTGGCTATGGCTTGGATCAGTGTAGCCGTGATTGTGCGCCGGCATCTCGGCGCCGGAAAGCGTATGGGTCGCCTCGCCGCCCGTGGATCCTGGCGAATTGCCGCTCATGTTGCTGCCGTTGAGACGGTCGGTGACGCTGTCGTTGCCCACGGGCACACGACCACGACAATCGGGCACATTGAAGGTGGTGGACCCGTCACCAGCCCCGTACGTCGTTCCGATCGCACCGAACAGCGTCGCGTATGTTGTCCGGCTCACGGCTGACCCGTCGCAATTGAGCCACCCCGTAGGGGGCACACCCGTGCCGCCGAAAGGCAGCATGATGCCGCTGGGGAGTTGAACGGAAACGCCGCTCACCTGCACATCGTTCGTCGCGTTCACCGTTCCGTTGACAGCAAGCGAACCGCCCACCGCGTTCCCGTCCGGAACGATGTTCGTCCCGTCGCTGTAGAGCGCCATCGTCTGGCCCTGCGGCACCGCCACCGAGGCCCCAAGGATGCCGCCGCTGTTATTGTTGACGCCGAGCGTCACCGAGAAAGCGCCGGCCGTCGAGTTCTGAATATCGAAATCGAAATTGCGCCCCTGCGGGAGCAGGACCGTCGTGTTTGACGTGAGCGCGCCGGTGAAGACGATGCGCCGGTTCGGGAGCTGCTGCGTCGATGAGCCCTGTGTGAAGGCCAGCGTCACCGTCGGATAGCCCGTCTGCGCCGGCAGGTTGATCGAGATCATGCCGGCCACGGCGTTGTCGACGATCGCCTTGTTCGTGCTTTCGACCGGGCCCCACGCGTTCACGAGATCGCCCGTACCGATCTGGGTCAGCCCGAGATTCGGCGTATAGCTCTCAGCCATCCGGATCAGCTCCTCGGCGGCGTCGCCAGCGGCGCCGGCGAGTAGGGCTGCCAGGCCACGCTCTGCGCTTTGCGCCGCGCCTCTTCGATGGTTGCGCTCTTCTTCAGCTCCTGGAAGGCGGCTTCCCAGGAGACCGCCATTTGCGGGTTGTCACTCTGCGCTCCGAAATCGCGCTGATACCCCGCCATGAAGACATTGACGCCGGCGAGGAAGAGGTCGGGGAGGTTCGTCCCGAGCCAGGTTGTAGGGTTGCTGCTCGTCATCGGTGCCGGCCTGATGATGCCGATGAACTCTGCCACATAGGCCGCGTCGGGCGCGGGGCCGACCCGCACATCGACATCGTCGAGAAGCGCGTAGTATTTCGGGATCGACGGCAAAGCCAGCGTCGCCGCCGCCGCGGGGCAGACCGCATTGAGAAAGGCGAGCGAGACCCGCTGCACCGGATTCCGCGTACCGGTATCCGCTTGCGCTCCCGTCGGCGTCACCACGTTGAGCTCGTGCAGGATGAGGATGCCACCCGGGATCGCGATGTTCCGGCTGTTCGTGGTCAGCGCCGCCGTCTGGCTCGTCTGCGTCGTGATGAGATCGAGCTCGCGATAGATGCGCTGCTCCGCCTGCTCGACCGCGCGCGGAAAAATGTTGTTGAAGTTCGTGTCGGAGGAAGGCGTCGATGACGACGCCGTCACGATCGGAATCTCGAAAATCGCACCCACGGCGGTGACGAGATCGGACCACTGCATGCTCATGCGGCACCATGCTGTCTAGCCCGTGACGACGCCTGGGACTTCGCGTGGCTCAATCTGCGAACTGGACCGGCCGCGGGTTTGGCAGCCCGGTCGCCGGCGCCGGCAGGCTCTGCCCGCTGACGAGTTGCTGTACGGCGAGGTTGGGCGGCGGCACGCCTTCGGCGGCGGCGTAGTTGTCCGGTCGCGGATTGCGGATCGGAACCGGATCGGCCGCCAGGATCACCGGCCGTGCGAATTCGTGCGGCTTGTCGAGACAGCGCTTGCAGACAAGAATCCGCGTGTTGACCAGGCTGTTGCCGCGATACTGATACTGCCAGCGGAGTTCAGTGTGGTTGTACAGCATCCGGCAGCGGTCGCAGACGGCAAAGGCTTGCGGATTTGTCGGATCGACCTGGGCTCGACCGCGGGGGCGCATCGCTGCACTCCTCGAATAGAGGTTGGCTGGTAACGGCTGATCGCGGTCAGCTCCCTCATCGGAAGTAGCTGGAGAAATCCGGCACGAAATAGGCCGATACCCGCTCGCGATCCTCCTGCGCCGCTTCCTCCCACGCTTCCATCGCGGCGAGCTTCAAATCCGCGATAGTGATGCCGCTCTCGGGTCGCGGCGGAAACTTGCGGGCGAGATGCAGCGCGAGCTCGGCGCAGAGCGCCTCCGCAAATCGGTAGGGGATATCCGGATTCTCGCCGAGGAGCGCATTCGCATCCTGGAGTTGCCGCACGCTGTAAAGCCTCAGCTCATAAGGGCCATTGCTGTCCGGCACCTGCCAGAGCGTGATCGTCGGCTGCGCCGCCTGGCGGTCGAAGACATAGACCGTGGGAGGCGCCTGCTGCAGCTTGTCCGGCGTCGCCGCATAGTCGCTGCGCGACATCGGCGTCAGGATTCGGTCGACGGGGTCGACCTCCTCCGTCTGGCCGGCGAGCTGAGCGAGGCCGCCATTCTCGGAGGCGACCGCGGAACTTCCCGCCGCTGCCGGTGCGATGATGGTGAAATGATCGGCATCTGGGACGGTCGCGACCGTATACGGCCCGGACAGCGTGATCCCACCGAGCATTGTTGGCACCTGAACGGCAAAGCTGCCCCCCGCAACGAGGCCGTGATCGGCAAGCGCCACGACGACGGCGGCCGATCCCAGCGTCGTTGCGAAGCTCGGCACCGCACCTCCTGAAGCCGTGCTCATGGCATCGCCCGCGGCATTGATGGTGAACTGGCTCGAGGAAAGCACCGAGGCGACCTGGTAGAAGCCCTGTAATATCAGCCCGCCGAGTGCCACCGGCACGACGATATTGACGTATTCGCCGAGCCTTAGTCCGTGATTGGCCTCGGTTATGGTCACGCTGGGCGAGCCGCCTGTTGTTGCAAAGGCAGGCGTGAGGTTGACCGGCGGCCCCATTGCGAAGACGCGGAGATAGGCGTCCAGCACCATGACAGTGCTGGGATCGAGATCGTAGGTCGCCACCCCTTGCGCGAGCGCGATCGTCACCGGTGCCTGCGTCGCGTCCACCTTCCAGAGATTCGTGCCGCGATTGGCCCAGCGCGCCTGGACCAGGTTCATCGACCGCCGCGCGCTGATGACGTGGTCCGGCGTGATCTCGGACGCACGGATTTGCAGGCGCTCAAAGGCCTCAAGGAGAACATCCGAGCCGGCGAGCGCAAAGGCGGTCGTTCCGCTGGTCGTCATGGCGCGCTCGCTGACATCAAAGGGCGGCGGCCGGCACCGCCGGGGAGGGCGCGGATCGGTGCCGGTCGCCTACCAAGCGCGGCCGACAAGGCCGCGCCCGGCTTAGCGTCGTCGGGATTTGTCGGCGCGGATGCCGGGCTTCTTGCCGTCCGCCCGGCCGCTGCGTTTCTTCGCCAGCTTTGCCCGCGCGCGTGTTCTGATGCGGTCGGCCTCGGCGGCGGAGATGTTGCCGGCATGCTGCGAGCGTGTCGCCCCGCTGATGGCAAGGCGCGCATGCTTCTTGTCTTGGATCGGGAAGCTGCGTCCGGGTCCGGCGAAAGCTCTGGCCGCCAGCCGCTTGCGCGCCGCGCTGGTGAGCGGCGCCATCAATCGCCGTAGCGGCTCGCCTCGGCGCCGCTCTCATCCATGCCATCGCGGACCTTGACCTGCGAGGCGGCGGTAAGCGGCGAATGCCCGCCTCGCGCGCGGCGCGGCTTGTCGGCGCGCTGATGGCCGCGCCTGCCCTCCACTTTGCCGCCGCGCTTGCGCTTCGCCACTCTCTTATGACCGCCGCGCTTGAACGAATCCTCTGAGTTCTCCCCTTCCTTCTTCGCCGGCGAGCGCTCGGCATTGTAGAAGTCTTGCTCGACTTTGCCGCCCTTGGCGCGCGGCTTCTTCTCTTCCTTATGGCGATGCCTGCTCATCGTTCGGGTACTCCTTGACGGTGGTGGTGAGCCCGGCCGCGGGTCGGGCACTGGATGGTGAGTTTCGCTCACGGACAGATTGGCGGCGCGACGGTCACGATTTGGCCGATTTGGAAGCTGCCCGTCATGGCCGCGTCGAGCAGAACCATTGCGCCAATTGCCGAAAGTCGTTTAAGAGAGAGCGCCGATCGTCGGCAGGGAGCCCGAAGTGGCGGAATTGAAGTCCGATTTGACCAGCTTCCACTACGGAATCGCCGGCCGCGGGTATGCGCACGGCTATCTGCTACCAACCGTCCAGAGCGCTCTTAGCGCAATCGGCGCTCGGCGCGTGTTCGAGGTCGGATGCGGCAGCGGGTACATTGCCAATTGTCTCGCAGCGCTCGGCTACGAGGTCATTGCGATCGATCCGTCCGAGGACGGCATTCGCCTCGCTCGGGAAGCCTATGCGCTACCCCGGTTTTACCAGGCCGATGCCTACGAGCCGCTCGCTGACCGTTTCGGCCGGTTCCCGGTCGTGGTCAGTCTGGAGGTCGTGGAGCACGTCATGTGGCCTCGAAAGTTCATCGCCACCTGCCGCGATCTTCTCGAACCTAATGGCACGCTGATTTTGTCGACGCCTTACCACGGATGGCTGAAGAACGTCGCGATCGCGGTCAGTGGCAACTTCGACAAGCACGTCAATCCGCTTTGGGATGGCGGCCACATCAAATTTTGGTCCGAGCGGACATTGGCCGCGCTGCTGGGGGAGGCCGGTTTTTGCGAGCTGCGATTTGTTCGGGTGGGACGATTTTCGCCGCTTGCGAAGTCCATGATCGTGATCGCGCGTCGCCAATAGGTACAGACGATAACCTGTCTGGCACCCCCAGCCGCTTGCCGCACCGCCTCCCGAGCCGCCAGCGCCAATTCGGCTCGCCCCACCGTTGGGTGGAGCAAACGCCGCTGGGGCTGGCTCCTGATCGCCGAAGCGCACCGGCAGGTGTGAATGACGTCGTGTACGTTGCGGTCGAGTGCCTTGACATCGATCGGGCTGTCCGAGGGATCGACATGGCCGCGAGAGTTTCGGCCATCCCGCGGCTTATGTTTGCGTGAAGTATCGTGGCGTCCCGCTCTGGTCGAGGTAGTAGACCCGGCCGTCGGTCACATCGGCCATGAAGCCCAGCGGAATTCCGCTGGGCAGCTTTCCGGTCCCGGTGATCTCGACGGGCGACGTAGCGCCATAGGAGCTGTAGGAGGGCCACGGTGCGGCCTGAAACATCGCTGCCGTCGGCACGCCGGATTTGAGGTCGCCGCTGTTCGAGAACGCGACCGCTTCGGTACCGCCGCCGCCATGGGTTGGCGTGCAGGAAACCACGGTACTGAGCGCGGTGATCCCTGGCTGCTGAATGGTGATGACAGCACCGCTCGACGTGGCACTTGCACCGGCGTTGATGAGCGCCTGATCGGCATTGATCGCCGCGGCGACATGACCCGCCAGCACCGTCAGAGACGTATCGCTTGCGACGACCGTATAAGTCGTCGTATGCGGGAAGCCGGTCACGCTCGCGTTGATGAAGACGAACGGCAATGTGTCGCCGGCCGCGATCGTGCCGGAAAGTGTCGCGGTACAGGTCGGCGGCACGATGGCGACGCTGCTCTGTCCATTGACGCCGATGTATTGCGTACCTGCGCCGAAATCGACGATGTCGGGCGTATTGGAGTTCGGGTTTGTTTCGATATCGATCAGCTTTGTGCCGACCGCGAGGGATCCGACATAAATGGTGGCCGAGCTGTAGGTACCAGTCGGCTGATAGGGTTGAACCTTGCTGTTATGGAGCGAGAAGCTGCGAACGCCAAAGGTCGTGTTCGTGCCCGGACCGGCGAGATTTACCGCGCCCTGCGACCCGGTCCAGATCGAATTGCCGCTGATCGAGCAGCGGTCGGCATCTTCGATGAAGGCTGACCATTGGTTGCTTTCATCGATGCCTCCGCCATAAATGTGGCACTCGTAGCAGGGCTGCTGGCCCTGTGCCCGCATGTGGACGTTGTAGTAGCCGTTCGAGAAGAAGCTTCCATAGGAGCAGCTGAAGGCGCAGCCGAGAAGCCACCAGCAGCGAGACGTCTGATTTTGGAACAAGCAATTCAACAGTGTGACATTGGAGCTGCTGACCTGAAGTAGCCCGTGATCGCCCCCGGTGATCACCACATTGTCGATCACGATCTGAGCGGCGAGGCTCAGATATAGGCCGATGATCCCACTGTTATCGCCGATATTTTGCGGCGTTCCCTGTGCCATCTCGATTTTGAAATTGCGCATCGACGCGCCGTAGGTGTCATTTGGCCAACTGAAGACCGGCTTCTGCGGTCCCGAGTTGGCCCCAAGCGCCGTGGCATTGACGAGCGTGATACTCGATAGTCCCGAGCCGCCACCGCTGCCGCTGCCCCAGAGCGACGTTCCGGTCTTCTGGAACGCGACGCCGCTGCCGCTCGAGCCGATCTTGTACGTGCCCGCCGGCATGAAAACGACGCCGCCGGATGACGGCAGACTCCGCTCGGCGGCAAGGAACGCGTTGGTGCTGTCGTTCGTGCCGGTCGGATCGGCACCAAAGTTCGTGACCAGGGCGAAGGGCTGCTGCGCGTTTCCCTGCGTCCCTGGGACCTGTGCGTCAGCCTCCTTTGAATTCTCCGCGAGCAGCGCCAAGACGGCGGCGCTGCCGAGGCCGGCGCCCAACGCCAATCTCCGTCGCTCAGCGTCGAAGACCGCGCGCGCCTTGGATGGAAAGGCGCGTCCGAGCGCCTTGTACGGCCGCCTCCAGCCATGGCCCTCAAGCCACTCATTGAGTCTGAATTTCATTGCTTGATGCCGGCCTGGGTCACGGTGAGCGCCGCTGCTCCCGCGCCGGCATTGATCGTGAGGCGCACGCCCTTCACGGGGTAGCCGAGCTGTGCATCGGTGCTTGTCGTGGCGTTCGTCAGGCCCGCCACCGTCCGCGCCAGCGCGAACGAGCCCGCCGCGAGATTCAGGAAGTCGTCATAGGTGTACTCGGCCGTGTAGGTGACGCTGCCCGAGACTGTCCCGCCCAGCGAGATGTTTCCCGGCGTCAGGTGCTGGTCGGTCAGGAGCCAGCGCGTCGAGCCGGTATTGTTGGTGCCGACTTGCACGGTCGAGGCTGTCGCAGCCGACGCCGATACCTGCGTCACCGCCGCGAAATCCTGATTGGTCGCGACGGCGCCGGCATTGGCGCCGGTCACCGTCTCCTGGATCGCCGTGCCCTGATCGGTCGCGCCGAAGACGGTGAAAGTGATTCCGCTGTCGTTCCCTGCCGAGGTGATCAGGATTCGGCGCTGCGTATCGAGCGTCGCGACGCCGCCGGAAACGGCTGACCCGTTGAGCGCCAGGTTCCCCGCGGCGCCAAGCGACTGGCTCTGCGCGATATCGTTGACGCTCGCGGCGGCAAGCGTCTTGCTCAAGACGACCGGTCTCATCCATCCTCCTCAGGCTGACAGCGAAAGCTGAGTGCTGACGGCTCCTATGCCGGCGTTGCGCCGAAGAGGCTCGCCAGGTTCGTCGGCGTCACCGCCGCGAGATCGGCCACCCGTGGGGTTACGAACATCTGCAGCACGATGCTCCCGTTCGAGCTGGCGCCCTGGACGGCATAAGTGCCGCGGACGCTGCCCGTGGTCGAGGTCGCCGGCGAGGTCGCGTCCGCCGCCGTGAAGCCGGTCGCGGCTGCGACAATGGCACCGTTCCATCCCACCGTCGCCATCGGAAATTCGAGGACGCGGATGGGGAACTCATAAATGTCGGTATCGCCGACGGCGTAGTTGTGCGCATCGGTGAATTGCGGCGTCACCGCGGTGACGAACTTCCAGCCCTTCTTGCCGTTCGTCGTCGCCGCGCCGGCGCCGGCGGTGATGAGCTCGCTCTGCGGCTGACCGTACATGTCGAAGCCGTTGACGAGGAACTGGCCCCCTGTCGCCGAGGTCGATCCGGTGATCGAAACCGCGCGGGCGATCTGATGCGTCGGGTCGAGGCAGGCGATCGCACCCGTCTGGCCGAAGCTGACAAGGCCGGGCAGCCCGTCGATCGCCAGATTGCCAGCCGGCACGACGAGTCCGGTCTGCGGGATTAGAAGCGCCGAGGTCATGACGGTGATGCCGGCGCCGCTCGCGGAAACCAGCGTCATCGGCGTGCCGTTCGTCACGTTCTGCGCCGCGGCGATGTTCGTCGTCGAAACCGTACTCGGCGCCTGGTCGACGCATTGCAGCTCCGACGCCGAAGCGAAGAGAATCGCCAAAGGGTTCGGCTGAACGCCCCCTAACGCGGCGTTCGGATTCATCCAGCCGCCGATCTTATAGCCGTAGCGCGGATCGATCACGCCCCAGGCGAGATCGCCGCCCGAAGGCCCCCGGTCGGGATTGTAGTCGGGCGGCGGGCTGCCGGCGATCGTCGGCGGCAATTGCCCATAGACGAGCTCGGGCCCGCTGGTTGCTTCAAGTGACATGGAAGCTCCGTTGTTCCCCTCTCCCCTTGCGGGAGAGGGAGGGGCCCGGCCGCGCAGCGGCCGGGACGGTGAGGCGGGAAGCTGTCGGCTGAGAGCTGACAGCTGATGGCTAAGCGGTCGGCAACGTTCCCCAGACGCAACGCGGGTTGTAGTAGCCGAAGCTGTACCGCTCATAGGCCTTGCACAGCAGGTTGTCCGTGTACCAATCGACCTGCATGTCGGTTTCAAAGGCTTCGCGCTGCAGGTAGAGCAGCCCTTTGCGATTGGTGAGCACGAACCAGGCGAAGGGCGAGGTGAGAAAATCGAGGATTTCGTATCCCTCGCTATAGGAGCCCGTCGCATGGATGGCATGCGCGTCGTTGTTGGTGGTTCCCGGCCGGAGCTCCGTGTGCCACACCCGCGCCATCACATATTCGAGTTGCGCCGGCACCAGCACCTTGCGCGCGCGAGCAAAGATCTTCAACCCGCGCTGATCGACGAAGCCGGTGCGGATCTGGATGTTCGCCGCTTCGAGCGCCGCTTCGTTGAAATCGAGATCGACGCTCGGGCGGTTGGCATAGGTACCGTTGTCGACGGGATGTGCCGTGTTGACGAGCGACACGCCGTCGCCGCCAACCGCCGGGTTGTAGGTGCCGGCGGTGTTGAGCAGGTTCGCCGCCAGAATCTCTTTCGTCTGGTCGAAGGATTCCATCAAGCCGAGATTCGAGGGCTGGAACTGCGACTTGTAGAGATTGTCGGCGATCGCTTTGCGGGTGATGGCGTAACCGAGTCCGACCTCGACATGCTCCTGGTTGTAGACGAAGCGGTCGCCCGCCGCATTGTCGAAACTCGTGGGCGCGCCCTCGCCTTTGATCACCGCAAGGCCGACGAATGCCATTTCCGAGGTACGCTCGATCGCCATCTCGGAATTGCCGATTTCGTAGTAGCGCTTCCATTGCGCCGGGATCATGTCGTATTTGCCCTCGATGCCGCGGAGCCCGGGAAACAGCTCCTGCTTGATCTGGGCCAGGTTGATGGTCATGGATCACGCACTCCTTGTTGGGATCTCTGCTGACGGCTGAGAGCTGACAGCTAGATTCCGGTCTGGCCCGGACGCAGCTCGAAATTGTTGAAGATGGCTTCGACGATATTGGACGGCGACGTGTTGTCGTTGCCGATCTTCTGCGACAGTCCGCTGATACGCAGCGGCAGCGACGCGGTCGTGGCGATGCCGGTCAAGGTCGCGGTGCTGAGCCCGGCAACGCTGGGGCTGCCCATGCCTTGAATGGCGGCGTTGTTCCACACATTCCCTTGCGTCACCTGCAGGCCGCTGCCCGCCCTGATCTCGAAGACCAGATCCGGATCGTCGATGATATAGGCGGTCACCTGCGTGCCGGCGGGTAAGGTCGGCGCTTTCCAGGCATTGAACCAGTTGACGTAGTTGCTGACGGGGTCGAGATACTCGCAGCCCCAGAAGACGCCACGGATCACCCCGGACGCCCAGAGATCGATGAACCCGGTGGCGAGCGAGATCACCGGATCGCCCTTGGCGATGACATGCGTGTTGTTGAACGCGATTTGAACGGCGGTGAGCGCTCCCGTCCAGGCGGCGCCGTCACGACGACGCACCGGACGCAAGCCAAATCCACCCGTGGGATTGGTCATTGTCTGCTCCATGAGAGAGGTCGAGGGCGCGCGCGCCGCGCTATGGGGGAATCGATCGAGGGTCGCGTCGAATCACGTCACGAAACGATTTGCATCGCTCCTGGCGGGATCGCCAAAGCCGGCGAATGCCGCAAAGCTAAGGGCCGCCCTTCGGCAAGTCGCCGCGCCGGAGGCGGCGGGTCTTCGGCGGCGAGCGCAGGCTCATCGCCCGCCTCGCCGGCCGAGCGGGACCGGGGCTCCAAGTTTCGTCGGCTGGGCCGCGCGGACGCTGCGTCGGCGCCGGCGTCTTTCTTTTTGTATCGCCGCGCCGCTTCCTTCCCATCGCCATTCGCACTCTCGCCGCTCGTGATTTTTCCAGTTCACTCTTTTTATCTCTGCACCCCTCCCCGACCAAGGCTCTCCTCGCCCCGCCCTACTCCTCCGCCGCGCTCGACGCACCGTCATCGGCTTCGGCGACCTGGATATTGTACTTCTTCTTGGCCTGGACGCGGACGCGCGGCAGCTGGCCTTCCGGCGTCAGCTTCAGGCTCTTCACCTGGTTGCGCACGCGCTCCTTTGCCCGCTCTTCGCGCAGGCTTGCTGCTTCCTTGGTGATGAGCGACGGCCGTTCCATCAGCATCAGCCCATCGACGATGATGGCGCCTTCGCCATCTTTCTGCGCCGCCTCGCGGCCGACGATCTCGGGATGGCGCTTCTTCGGCACCGGCGTCCAGTGCCGGCGATGGGCGCGCGCCTGGTGCCGCACATCCTCCTTGCCGGCATAGGTGACGCGGCGCCACTCATAGCTCATGTCGTTTGGAATGGCGGCGGGATCGATTTCAAACGGGCCGCCGCTGTCCTCCTCTTCGCTGAGAGCGCTGAGATCGCGCTGCGGCGGGCGTTGCGCGGCACGGAGCGCGGTGCGCGGCGGGGCTGGCGGCATGGGGTGGCTCCTCAGATCACAGGCGGCCGGCGCGCTTCAGCGCGGCCTGATTCTCGAAATAGAGCTCGAGCGCTTTTTTCGG
This sequence comes from Allostellaceae bacterium, assembly GCA_035509275.1. Taxonomy (GTDB): domain Bacteria; phylum Pseudomonadota; class Alphaproteobacteria; order ATCC43930; family CGMCC-115725; genus DAHUYF01. The sequence continues at coordinate 77,925 of DATJLU010000036.1, forward strand.
GCTCTCCTTCCATTCATCGGGAAAGGAGATCTTCGCCGCTTCGATCTCGCCCGCGCTCGGCTGCCGCGTGCGCTTGCGTGGCTCGCCCGTCCCAGTCACGGCGCCGCGCGACGGCGGCGCCGCTGTGGTCGCACCGGCGCGGCGGATCGGCTCCATGCCGCGCTGCGCCGACGCCTCTCTCTCTGACCCACCGAGCCTCTCGCTCTCATCGCCGGCATCGCCGCGCAGCCCGAGGCGGCTCTCGACGAAATCCCAGTATTGCGGGCTCCATTCGCGCAATCCCTCGGCCACGGCGGCGAAATGCGCCGCCTGCGCCTCCGCATTGCGCCGCGCATCGGTGACGAAATCGGGATGGCGGCGGCACCAATCCTGCGCCGCCGGCGGCAGCGCCGCGATCGCCTGCTCGAACCGCTGGGTCCCGTCGAGCGGCGCCGGCTGGTGCCTCGCTTGCTCGAGCTGCTGGTGCTGCCAGGCGAGCCCGCGCACCTCGAGCGTCGCTTCGGCGATCTGCTCCTGCAGTTCGGCGCCGTCCTCGTAGCGCGAATCCGACATCGCCCGGGCATAGGCCCGCTTCGCCTCGGCAAGCCGACCCTTGGCCGTCTCAAACGCGCTGGCCACTGCCGCCTCCTGCGCGGCGAAACGGCCGCCGCGCTCGGACAGCAGATGCTGGCGCGCCGCGTCGCGCTCCTCCTCCGCGCTCTCACGCTTTTTCTGCTCCGCCGCGAGCTGCTGGCGTGCCGCCTCCAAATCGGCGTCGGTCGTGCGCAGCCCACCCTCGCCCCCCGTCAGGGCGGCGTCCCCTGCCTCCATAGCTCTCTCCTGCTGTCGATGAATGATGATCGCGCGCGGCGCCGGTTTACCTGCTCAGAGCACGATATCCGGCCGGTGCAGGATGGCGCGCACATTGACGTCCTGGACGAAGCGGCAGGTGCGCTTGCCGACGATGAAGGGAAACGTATCGCCGACGCGATAGCACACCCAATCGCCGAGCTTCGGCTTCACCGCACCCCAGACATGCTGCTCATCCTCGACGAAGGCGAGATTGCCGAGCTTCACGACGAGGCCGACCTTGCCCTGGTAAAGATCCTCTTCACGCGTGCTGTCGGCGAGCAGGATGCCGCCCTTCGTCCGGTCCGGCCGCTCATAGACGACGACCATCACCGAAGCGCCGAGCGGCTCGATATCACCGAGATAAGGTTCGACCGCTTCCATGATCTCGCCGCGCGGGTCGCGCTCATGGACGACTTCGAGCGCCTGCTTAACCAACATCCTCGTCCTCCTCTTCCGCGCTCGTGCGCTCCGGGGATGTCGTTTCCGCCAGCTCTTGCGCCCGGTCGAGCACCCATTGCAGGCCCCGCACGAAGCCGGTCTCGAAACGATAGCGCTCGATCCCGTCGAGATTGCCGCTGACGATGCCGTCGCAGCGGCCATCGACCTCGGCCACAATCGCCTCGGCGAGCCGGCGCCAGAGATCGACCTCGCCCAGCATGCTTCAATGCCGCCCGTAGGCCTTGATCTTCTGCAGCCGCCCAAGCGCATTCTTCGCGCCCGCCGTCATCTGCGGCGCGTTGCCGGCCCTCGGCGACCCTCTTCCGATGCGGCCGCCGCGCTTTGCCATCGGCACGCCTTGCGCCGGCCGCGGCACCATCGGCGCCGCCGGCGGTGACGCGGCCGGCGGCCGCGCCGGGACCGCGCTCGCCGGCGCCGCAGCGGCGCGCACGGGAACCGGCACCGGCTGCGGATGGCCGTTGACGATGATGACCTTGGTGCCGGGCTTTGCAATGCGCCCGCCGGAAGCGCGGCGCGGCTTGTCGGCGCGGAGCCGTGTGCCGGCGCCTTCCGCTGCGCCGCCGCGCTTCAGCTTCGTCGGCTTCCGGCCCTTGTGATCGTGCCGCTCGTGCTTGTGCACGGCTGCGGCGATGGCCTCTTTGATCGGACCGCCCACGGCATAGCCGTGACGCCGCAACAGGCTCCGCGCCTTCTGGCGCGCCGATGGATGCATCGTCATGTCGACTCTCTTTGCTGGCAGGGATGAGAAGGGCGCGCGTGGCGCCGGTGCCGGCGAGCGCCGGCCGCAATTCTTCGAGTTGATCCTTTTTACCGCTGCACCCCTCCCCGGCCAAGGCTCGCGAAACGGGCGTCAGTCTGAGGGTCGTAACCTGGCGCGGACCAAAAGCCTTTGGCGATGAATCACTTTGTGTTCGGCAAGGCCGAGTCTTGACCTTTGCCCACGCTGGGAAATTCGACGTGGCCGATGTCGTATTTTATCGCCATGTCACGCCAGCGATCCTTTTGCGAATAGACGAACGAAATATCCGAGATGGAAATTAGAATCGTTGCGTGCTGCTGGTCGATCTGGATCGCCGGCAGCAAATCGTCGTCGACCGGACCGAACTTGAACAGCAGAGTTTTTCCATGTTCGCCCGTTTTCGAGACCAGGATGCTCGTCCCCGCATCCTTTGCGAGCAGATCACATTGCGTCTCGCTAATCTCGAAATCGAGACCGGCGACGTCGTGCAATTGGCGCTTGATCTCAGTCATACAAGAATCTGGCGAAAACAAGGGCAGCACAAAGATAGGTCCGAGCCAACCAAGCAGCGCAACGCCGACGAAAAGAAGCCCCGGCCAGAGCCAAGACCAAGATGCGCCCTTGTTGCTCACAAACTGCCTCCATTGCGTCGCGCCCGCTGGTCAAAGACTCCGCTCGCGCCGGCCTGAAAACCCTTGGTAATGAATTCGGTGTCTTCGGGATCGATCCCATACGGCGCACCGGACGCGTAATTCTTCGACTTCCACCAAGCGTATAAGCCGGCGATTCCGAGGGTTTCGTCCAGGGGCAGCCCCGCCTGTTGCGCGTACAACCCGATATTAAAATTAGCCACGTGGCGAAATTGCGGCAATTGTCTGAAGCCGCCTTTGACCCCCTCGTCCCGTGCCCGCTGATAGTCGAAAATACCTCCCTGACGAAAGTGATCGCCGAGAACGATTGCCATGTACTGCTGCGCGGTCAATCCGCCGTCAGGATTCTTCAGCAGCTCCCGATAGTCCCCACCGGCTTCCCTGCCGGCCTGAGCAATGTGAGAAAGATCAGCCACCGGCGCCAGGAGGTGGCCCGTCTGGTTGTAGGGCGTCTTGTGGACGTCATCGACGAACGAGCCGTCAGGCAATCGGACCTCGAAGGCGGGCGGCGTGCTGGGCGTGCCCGGGTTCGTGTCGCTTCCGCTTTGCCTCGCGCCACTCGTCGGCGTTGCATTGGCTGCCGACGCCGCGCCACCGCTTTGTGGCTCAGCCGATCCATCGCCAGCAGCGTTGCCCGCCGGCGCGGCCACCGCCTCGTCCACGACGCCGCCATCGGCTCGGGGCGCTGTTGCTGTTGCCGTCGCCGCGTCGTGCTGCTGTTCGAGCTTCTCCCTCGCATGAGCGAGCTTCGCCGCTTCGATCGCCGCTTTCAGCGCGCGGTCCTGTTGGCGCTGCTGCGCTTCCTGCGCCTCGGCCGCGGCTTCGCGCGCGCTGTCCGCGCGCTGCTGCTGCAGCTCCTGCTGCGCCAGCGCCAGCTTCTGCTGCTTCAGCGGCAGCTCCGCCACCAACGCCGCTGCTTTGAAGTCAGGTGGCGGCGAGCCTGCCCCCGCAACAGCCTGGGGTGCCGCGCTGAGCAGGCTGTCGGCATCGCCGATATTGATCGTGCGCAGGATGCGGCGCACCACTTCCTGTTGATTGAAGAGGCTCGGCGCCGCGCTGGCCAGCATCCACAGCACCGTCGACTGCATGATGCGGTGGATCTGCGCCGGCACGTTCGGGTCGGAGGCCGGCACCAGATCGAGATCGGCGAACTCTTCGGCAGCCTGCCAGCGCCGCGCCGGCGCGGGGTTGAGCGCGGCAAGCGCCGCCGGATCCTCCGCGAACAGCTCTTTCAGCAGCAGCAGCTCCTCCTGCTGGCTCGCATGGTTGCGCTTGTGCACCGCCGACATCACCTGCGTCTGCTGCTCGATCATCGACAGGATCGTGCCCACCGGCATGTTGGTGCGGCCTTCGCCGAGCTCGAGCTCGACCGTGCCGGCGATCTGCGCCGCGTCCTTCATCAAGAGCTGGATCATCTCCAGGATGACGCCCGACGGCTCCTTGTACGGCATCGCCATGATCAGCTTGCGGATATCCTCGACCCCGGCGGCGTCGATCTCGGGGAATTCGCCCGGACCCGGCCGGAACTCGTTGGTCGAGGCGCGGCTCCCTTTGAGCCGCAAGCCACCCGGGAAGGTCGAGAACATGCCGGCATCGATGACCAGCCGCCATAGCGCCGTCAGCGCCTTGGTGTGGTTGCCGATGAGATGCAGGAAGCCGTAGTCATAGAAGCCGAAGCCGGGGATGAGGCCGTATTTGACGAAGCGCCTGCGCCGCGCAAAGCCGGCATCGCCCGCCCGCCAGTTGCGGCGGATTTCCAACACCTTGCGGCTGTCATGGTCGATCGACACGCGATAAGGCAGCGGCCGTCCCGCGCGCGCTCCCGGTTCTTTGTGCCCGAGCGGTGCCAGGTCGATATCGCTGTAGCACTCATAGATCGTGTGCTGCTTGTCTTCGGGCTGCTCGCGCTGCGGCTGAACGCCGGCGATCTGTGCTTCCTTCTGCTTGGCCGGCTGCGCCGCCAACGCTGCCTCCGCCGGTGGCGCCAGCGCGACATCGAGATAGAAGCCGCTCGCTTTGAGCCGCTCGAGGGTCGCGGGCGCCATCTCGAAGCGGTGCGTGACGCGCTGCGCATTGGCGAGGTCGGTTGCGTCGTTCGAAACGATGAGGTCCGGCATATAGACGCATTCGCTGACCGGCCGCTCGCGCAGCGGGCAGCGATAGACCTTTTTGAACAGCGTCCCGCCATAGCCGAGATAGAACAGGCCGCGATCCGTGTCGGGGTAATATTCGCTGGCGCTGACCGTGAGATAATGGTTGAAGTCGCGCTCGAAATCCTTGGCGAGCTCGTCCTTCGCTGCGTCCTCCGCCCCGTCGATCCGGATTTTGACCGGCCCCGCCGCCGGCAGCAGCTCGTTGCGCGCACCCGACTGGAAGCGGACGCAGGCCCAGAGCAGGATCGGATGGCGGATGCGCGAGATCGTCTTCCCGCCCTGCCCCGCGGCAAACCCCGCCGCATCGCCTTCGAGCTTGAGCCCCAGGAGGTCCATGCCGCGCGTATACTGCTCCAGCATCTCGCGCCGCGACCGCTCATCCGCCTCGATGCCGCGGAGCAGCGTCTCGGCGATCTGGCCGAGCGCCGCCGCATCGAGCGTCTCCGCCAGATTGTCATCGAAGCCTCTGTCCTGCGCAGCCTCCTGCGCAGCAGGGTCGCGAATGGTGACGTCGCCGGTCGCGTCATCCACCTCGATCTCGACCACGCCGAGCGCTGGATCGGGATCGGGCGCCGCTCCCAGCGCCGGGCCCTGCCCCATGAGCGGCGGCGACATCAGCGGAATCGGCATGATCGAGCTCCTCTGGGCGCGCTCGCGCCCGCAACACAGCAAGTCCTTCTCCGCCCTGGAGGGCGGAGAAGGATTTAGGATGAGGTGGGTGGCCGCGGCATCGCCGCCGGAAGCGGCATGCCTCAGCGGATCGATGATTTCGGCGCTAAACGAGAACTTGGACGAAGCGACACTGGCCGGCCGTCATCACCGCAGCGGTGTTGCTCATGTCAGTTTCCAAGTCCTTCTCCGCCCTTGAGGGCGGAGAAGGATTTAGGATGAGGTGGGTAGACACGGCGCTGCCTGCCGCGGCACGCACCGGTCGGCAGCCGCGCCGACATCCCGCTCAGCATGTGAAGCTGCCATAGTAGAAATGGCCGCCGAACGGCATCACCGAGCCGTCGCACAGCAGCTCGCCCGGAACACGCCGGGTCTGCCATGCTTCCTGCCGCACGCGAAGCGGCTTCGTGATCACGTCTCCTGCGTCGTAAACGATGCCATAGGTATTGCTGAGGAAGCCGCCCCACGCAAAGAACGCCACCGTCGGCCGCACGCCCGCGAAGTCGGCGTCGACAACAGCCGAGCGCGCCGCGGCAATCCGCGCCACATAGCCCGGACGCGCGAGCTCGAAGTGAACCAATGCACCGACGTAGTACCCCTGCCAGATCATGCCGACGGCGATCACCGGGACCAGCGCTGGCAGGATGGCGGCGACACGGCGATGATGCTTCACCCGATCGATTGCTCGCATGACCGCAAACGCTGACAGGACGATCCAGACGACCGCCATGACCGGCACCCCCGCCACGACGAAGATACCGTCGCTGCACGTCATGCCGTAGTCGATCGCGAGCGTCGTGAGCAAGGTCACCGCCAGCAGCAAGCCGAGAGCTTGTCCTCCGAAATTCTCGGAAGAAGCTCGCTCGCATCGTGCGCCTTTGCTCATCTCCGTAGATCGTCCTTCTTTGGCTTCGCCGTTGGCGTCTCTCAACCGAGCGGAACAACAAATTTGAAAAAATCTGCTCGGTCCTAATGCTGTACTGCGAATTGCGGTGGCCCTGAAGAGGATCAGTTTGCGGGCATTCGAACGCCGCAGCGCATCCGGGAGCGCCTGCACATATTGCGCGCGCGCGATCACTGCCGGGAGCAGAGGCACGGCCAAAAGCGCGTCCGGCGAGACGCCGGGCGCGAAAACCTCCGCTAGGCCGCCTCGTCAATCGAGCTCGATTGGCAGGTCCGTCTGCCGATTGACCACGGTGCGTCCATCGAAATGCCGCCGCGCATAACGCGAGGCGACCGCGATCAAATGCTCGTAGCTCTGCGGGCGCACTCCGAACGCATCGTAGGCGACACGCCCCGCGACAGACCTCAGCACCATGCGCCGGTCCTTTCTCGCGGTGCCTCAAACATCGTAAATCGGCTCGCTCCGCCGCTCCCCCGGCGGCCGCCACGGGCCGCTCGGCGCGCTCTGCCGCTCCTCCGCCAGCACCGCCAGTCCCGATTTGCGCAGAAACCACAGCGCCTGCGTCACGGTGTCGACGAGATCGTCATGCGCGCCTTTGGGAAATACCTCGCATTCGCCGATCACCATTTCCGCCCATTGCCGCTCGGGCGCATAGACGAGACCGTTCTCGAACAAATGCTGCACCGCATAGGCGCGCGCCACCTTGTCGCCGCCCGCCTTGCGGGGATCGACAAGCTGTACGCCGAACTCTTCGCCGCCGCACAGCCGCACGATTTCCTGCGCCACGCTGATGCCGTTGGCCCGCGCCTCGATCAGCAGCCGGTCGATCTGGCGCTTGCGGCAGGTTTTGATGATCTTCTGCAGCAGCGGGTAGAACGCGAGCCGCGCCTGCCAGGCCTCGATCAGCATCAGCTTCGGCACGTCGTTCTGATCGCGCCACGAGCCCCAGACGGTGAGGGCCGACCAATCATTCTCCTCGGATTCCGTCAGCGCCGTGTCGAGCGAGGCGAGGATGTAGTCGAAGGGCGGATATTCCAGCGGCTTTATCGGCTTCCCGTCCGCGCCGAATTCCTCGCCCTGGAGCGGCCAGAGCTGCCAATCCGCGCGCTTGATGATGCCGCCGCCGCGCGGCGCCGGACTTTGTTGATACTGCCCGGCGTATGCGTACGGCCCCTTTATGCGGCGAAGCTTCGCCACCTCCTCGCCGGGAAAGCGCGCTTCCCAGGCGAGCGCCCCGTCGCGCGTCCGCGGATCCTGCCAGCCCAGCGCGTTCGTGTAGTACCGCCGCGGCTCGAATTCCATCGGCACCGACAGATGAACGTACCCCGCCTCGAGCGCCAGCAACGTGCCGCTGCAATCGCGCTCATTCGTGCGCTGCTGGATCAGGATGATGGCGGAGCGGCGCTGGTCGTTGAGCCGGTCCGGCATTACCTCGGTGAGCCAGAGATTGGTGCTCTCCAGCACCGCTTTCGATTCCGCCTTTTTGACATTGTTGGGATCGTCGATGAGCACGCGGTCGGCACGCTCGCCCGTGCCGACGCCGCCGATCGAGGAGGCGAATTTCCACCCGGTCTTGTCATTTTCGACCTTGCGCCGGCCGAACTGGTCGCCCGGGCCGAAGACATGCCCCCAAGGCGTCCGGTAATGCGGCGACGAGATGAGATTGCGGAAGCGGCCATTGTCGCGCTTGGTCAGCTCCTCGGCATAGGAGAAGGCGAGATAGCGCGTTCCCGGCATCGCCTGCGGCCCCCATTCCCAGGCCGGCCAGAAGACATTGACGAGCAGCGACTTCATGAAGCCCGGCGGCACATTGATGAGCAGCCGGTTGATCTCGCCGGCGCTCACCGCCATCAGATGCTCCGCCATCGCGCCCAGCACCCAGCCATCGATGAACGCCCGCGCCGGCTCGATCGCCGGCCAGGTGAGGCGGACGAAATCGAGCAGATCCTCCTCGGCATCGGCGCGGTCGAGCGCTCGGCCGAGCCGGTGCGGGTCCGGCCAGGATCGGGACGAGTGCGGAGACATCGCGCACCTCGAAATGACGACCGGTGGTGAGAAGAAAAATCCTTCCCTTTTTCGGTTTTCCCCAGAAAAAGGGCGTTGGGCGTCGGCAAACACCGTCCCGGTGACCGCACCGGAAAACCGGAAGGGCCGCGCTCAATCGCGAATAGTCATCGCCGGTTCGGCGACCGACCCTGACGACGGCGATGGAAGCTGGCCGCGATGCCGCGCGCGGGAATTCGCGCAACAAGCGAGCGAGAGCCAAAGTTGCTTGCGCCCGCGTCGCGAGTGCGCGCATGATTTTTCGGGGGCAAGAAAACCATGGCGTTGAAAAATTCCGCAGCCGCCGAGCCAGGCAAAGAGTGGCGCGTTGCCGCCGATACCGCGCCGTCTCGGCCCGAGGACGCGGCGCCCGAACCGGACCCTGAAGGCGAGCCTGTTTCGGCCGAATTGGCATCCTTTGCGCGGCGCCTGCCGCTTCCGCGTCCCCCCGATCCCGCTGCGACGCCGATCTCTGTGACCCGCGCCGTGCCGCAGGCGGTCGCGCCGCGCGAGCCTCCGCGCGCGCCGGCCGAGCCAACGAGGCGCCGCGCCCTGCCGCCGCCGCCCAAACCGACGCCTCGCTTTTTCCTGCTGGCCCTGACCTTCGCGGCGGGGGTCGCTGCCGGCGGCGTGGGGCTCTATCTCTTCCATGCGGAGCTGCCGCGCGCGATCGGTCGCGTCGAGCCGCGCCGCGCCGACATCGCCGCTGTGCCGTCGGCGACGGCCGGCCATGTCGACACCTCCGCGCTGGTGGTGATGTTCGAGCGGCAGCTCACCGCCGGTCGCCTCGACCGGCCCGACATCGACAACGCGCTCGAGACCTATCGCCAGATCGCAGCCGTCGCGCCGCAGGATCCGGCCACGACGCGGCTCGGCGAGCGCCTCGCCGCCGCTTTCTGGACGCGCGCGAACGCGGCTCGGGCGGCGAAGCGATGGGACGACGCGCTGCATGATTTCGCGCAGCTCAAGGCGCTGCCGCCCATTCCCTGGCAGATGCTCGCGGCGACGGACAACGCCATACCGGCGCATGCGGCACTGGACGCTTCACCGCCGAACCCTGCCGCGACTGCCGCCGCATCGGCACCGCCTGGCGACGTTGCGTCGGCGACAGCGTCGGCCGGTTCCAACGTCGCGGCGCTCTTCATGGCACGCGGCGATGACGCCCTTCAACAGGGCGACGTCATCTCGGCGCGGCAATTCTACGAGCTCGCGGCCGCGAGCGGTCTCGCCCGCGCCGCCACTGCCGTCGGCGGAACCTACGATCCCGATTTTCTCCAAGCTCGAGGCGTCCGCGGCGCCTTGGCCGATATGACCGAAGCCAGGCGCTGGTACCGCAAGGCCATCGACGCCGGCGACCCCGAAGCCCGGCTGCGCCTCGACAAATTGCTCACCCCAGCACGTTAGAGAGCAAATTCATTTTGCTAATCGCCCCCTCACAACTCCAATAGCTCCTCCCCTTTTGAAGCCAAGGCGAACGCGCCACGCGCGTTCGTCCCCGGGGGGCCGCAGCGATTGCGCAGCAATCGCGAGAGCCGCACCGTCCGGACTGGCTTCGCCGGTTAGGTCAGGGAGGGGGGCCGCAAGCCTCGCTCCACGCCACGCTCGCACCAGTCCGTCTCACACCTAAAACACCCGCCCATATTTGGCGACCTTCGCGTCCATCTCCTCATCGAGTTCCGGATGCTCGGCAATCACCCGGCTGATCAATTCCCTCTGAACGCCATGAATCGCCCGGGCGATCGCCTTCCCATACTCCTCATATTGCGCCGCCCGGCAGTGCTTTTTGAGCAGCAGCAGCAAATCCTGCAGCGGGTTCGTGCTGCGATCTGCCCGCGAAAGAGTGTATGAAGAGATCGGAGTGGACGAACGTGGCGCTTTGAGATCGGATAGATTCCCGCTTTCGCGGGAATGACGGAATAATTTGATTTTGCTTTAGAATTCGTCGCCCCCGCGAAAACGGGGGTCCATTTCTGAGCCGCACGATGTCAGCGAAAGCACCTTTGCGCGCGATTCCTTCAGACGCTCGAAAGCGGGCATCCACTTCCACGAGCCTCACTCGAACGGAATTGCGTGCCACGGACGCAAACCGAAACCTCCACCAGTGCCTTGACCGGGGGGAGTGGGGAAGATCAACGGCGGCAGGGAGGGCATGCTCCGTGGCTGCGGAGAAGCCGTTCTGTCGCTCCAGGTGTCGAGCGGAGGCAAGTCCTGGCGTCTTCGTCCCGCGATGCAGGCGGCATATCGCTTTTGAGCATTTTTCCAGCACATCTGACGGATTGCTACCTCTTCCTTGGTTTCGTTAGGCAAGCTACGGCATACCTGTAGATCGTCGTGGAATTGTTCGTCGCACGGATCGCCCTGAAGAACAGGCTGGATGTTGGGCGACATTCCGGTAGTGCCATTTTGCGACATCGGCGTTGGGCCAAGCGCGATCTGCTCCGGTGACGCGTCGGATGATGCATCGGAAGAGGTCGGCGCCACTTCGCCTTCGTCGTCTGCTCCATCGGCTTCGCCACCATCCTGACGGCGCGGCGGCAGATGCGCGCGTGCCAGCACCGCATGAAGTGCCTGGGACCGAGCGCCGGGCCCATCGGGAAGAACGCCGCCATCTTCTCTCGGTGCAATGAGCGGGGCGCGCGACAAAACGCGATCGAAAACCAGGCAGCCGCGGCCATCTTCTTTGGCAACGAGCCAGAGTTCGATTGGCCGTCCGATGACATCGACCATGGCGCCGAAGCCGCGCGTTTGTCGTACGTCCGAGCAGCACCGCGGGTCTTCGCCTGAGCCTAGATAGCGCGCGTTCGCCAGCAGCGACGGCAGTGCCGGCAGCGACAGCAGCACTTCCGGCGCCGTGCCCGGGGCGGTTGTCTTGCGGAGGCCCCGTCGCCAATCGAGCAAGATCGGCTGCTGCGTCGCGCGATTGACGACGGCGTGGCCGTCGAGGCGAGCCCGGGCGTAACGAGCGGCGAGTCCTTGAAGATGGCCATAATTCCGCGGGCGCACCCCCAGCTCTTTGCCGGTGACGCGCGCAGCCAGTCGCGAAGACATTTTTCACGCCTCCGTGTCTTAGGGAATATTAGAAAGATGCCGATGGTCGGCCCGCCGGCGCCGCGCGGTCGGGCCTATTTACGCTTACGCGTACCGTCACTTCTTACTTTTGCGCTTCGCCTTCGGCCGCGGAGGATTTGGCCTGTACAGATAGATGTGGCTCACCCTTTCCGGCAGCACGTCTTTTTTGGCGACCTCCATCAAGGGAAGTCCGAGATCACCGTCTACCTCGCCGTAATCCCAGGTTAGCTTTCCCGCCTTGGCCTCGTCCGAGTAGTAAAGCTTCGAACCGAGATATACCAAGGCGAACTCAAGCGCTTGAATCGCATCCACGCCACCCGTGCGCGACAAAAAATCATCGCCCATGCCGCGTATCCGGATCGGACAGAAATAATCGGGCGAGCCGCGGAATTTTCTCGGTTTGCCGATTTCGACCGTGACTTTCGTTCGGCGCGAAAGCCGCAGTTCGCGCGTCGCCACCACCCGTCCGATGCCGGTCATCCTCAGCTTCATGCGACCCCAGAGTTCGTTGGCGCGAGCGCTACCATGCGTGCTCGATATTGCCCGCCTGAAAAATCCAGACCTCGTCTCTCTCGCCCTCTTCCAGCACGGCATAGACCGCATGAATGTCGGTCTCGGGCGGCACGTCGATCGAGTAAAACATCCTGTGCCCGTAGCTCGTATGCCCGTCTCCGCTTTCATAGCTGCAGCCGAGCGCTTCCAGCCGCGACCAGTATTTTTCGAATTCCGGACATTCCATTGGCGTCAGGACGAAATAGGTCGAGTGACCGCCGCGCGCGGCAACGCCGGCGAAGAGGAACCGCGCTCCGCCTTCGACCTTCTCCATCTTCACAAAGACGGTATCGAGGAAGCTCACGCCTTCGGCATGAAAGGGGGAGTTCATCAAGATCACCTGCGGCGGCGACCGATCCCACACCATCTCGGCCCACAGCGTCTCGACCGGAACCCCATGCCAGTCATTCGCGTCGAGCTCGAACGCGACCTTCAGCATATTCTCGGTGCTTAAGGCGGCCATCGCTCTCGTCCTTCCGCGCTCCGCTTTTCGAGCCGGCGTCGGCGCCGGATCAGCAAACGCGTCGCGAGAACAATACAAGAACAAAAGCGCGCCCGAGTCGAGTCCAATTTTGCCAGAGCGCGGTCTGCCCGACGCCTCCCCCAGTCAGCCCTCGCACTCGGCCGCCTTGTCGAGAAGCTGGCGCAAGGTGTCGCGCTCGGCGCGGCTTAGCCGTTCGACGGCAAGGCGCTGCGCCGCCGCCGAGGCATCGCCGAGGCTGCGCCAATCCTGAAGCGTCTTGAACACCGCAAGCTGGGCGCTCGCCGCGCTGCCCTCGTCGCTGCCGAGCGCGCGTTGCAGCACGCGCAAGGCCACCAGCCGGGCGGCCAGCATGGCGTCGGGGTCCAGCTCTTCGGCGAAATGCCGGGCGAGGCCTTGCGGCGTCAGCACCGCGCGCTTGCCGCTCTCGTCCCGCGGCAGCATCCGGCAGATGACCACCGGAGAAAGCCCCACCGCGGTGGCGGCGGCGACGAAGGCGCGCTGCTCTTCGCTCGGCACGAAGCCGAGGCGCGTTGCTTTCACCATGAGAAATCCTTCCTGGCATCGAGATCGGGAGAGCGGCCAGCCGGCTTCGTCCGGGTGGCGACCGGCGCCTCATCCCACGGCTTTGGCGAAACCGTCAGGGGCTCACGCTCGGCTCGGTTGTGGCGTGAGCGCAGCGCCGCAAGTCCTTGACCCAATAATCACATTCCCCGGCGTGCTACCTCCTCGTTTACTGCCATTGAGGGATCAGACAGCACAGTTGTGGGAATGACATCGGGGTCCAAGGCATCTCGGCACGCTCTCTTGCTCGATCCCGAAACCTATGTGTGGGAAGTCGTGCGCTATGCCCTGCGCGACGGCTATCGCGTTTCGACCGCGGCATGCCGCCCTAGGGCGCTGCGCATCCTGCGAAAGGATCCGCCTGACGTTATCATCCTCGAGTTGAGCCCGGCGCTCGGTCTCGGCTTCGCGATCTACGGCCTGCGCCGGCACATCCCGGTCGTCATGACGACCAGCGATCATGATCTCGCGCGGCGTCTCCTGCGGCTTGGCTGCGCCGTTCTGCGCAAGCCGCACTCGCTCTCCGACCTGCGTGACGGCGTCGACGATGCCGTGGCCCATCCGGACGATAATTTCGTGCGGCACCGCGCCGCCCTTCAGCGCATCCGCACCGATCTGCGCGAGCGCGAGGCGATCCTTCGCCTCTCTGGAAGCATGCGCGACGAGCTTCTCGTCGCGCTCAAATCCGTTCCGGATTAGAGACCGTCGTCCGTTCCGACTTCGCTGCGGTCTTCGATTTCGGCCGCACGCGTTTCCAGGTCATCGATGGCGGCTTTCAGTTCTCCTGCATAGGACTGATCGGTCGCCTGATTGAGCACCCCACGTAATGCCTCCGCCCGGGCGCGAAGATAACCGGGCGATGGTGATGGCGTATCAGCTGCCATGACAAGTCCCCCGAAGACGATGTCTGCGCGAGTAGAAGTTTGAGCCCTCCGCGCTAAGCAGTCAACAAACAGCAACAAGTTCACAACATTATTCGTGCGAGGGGCAACAATCGCGAATTCAATGGACGCCTGCGTTTAGCCCGCGAAGTTCGGAATCAGCGTCGGCAACCCGACATCGTCACTCTTGGGACTGCTGCGGCTCGGACGGATTGCGTGCGAAGTGCTTTGCATGATGCTGGCCGTTGCTTGCAGGGACGAAGAGGCTCCCTGCGGCTCGAACTCGATGACTCTGCGCGGGACGCAAAATATCGAGTTGACCCTTTCTACCCCTGCACCCCTCCCCGCCCAAGGCTCGGCTTCCGCTCCCCGCGACCCCCGCCAGCCGCGCCAGCCGCGCCACCCGCACAGCACGCCGCGTCCCGAAGGCAGCTGGGGCGAGCATGAACATCGCCGCGTTTCAGCGCGTTGGCCCGCGGTGCTAAGATCGTAAGTGAGCCCGCCACCGCGCTCTTCCATACTCCCCACCCCGCGGGGATCATCGCCGCCCTGCTGCGAGAAGCGCGCGGGCGATGCCCTGCTTTCGCCGCCAATAGCGCCAGCGCTCGCGATAAAGCCGCAGATCCGAGAGGAGTGAAGGATAGGCGCTGCCTTCGGCGCGGCGCCGCCGGATCGTCGCGATCTGCCGGTGCAGCATCCGGCGATAGAAGGCGGCATTACCGGCCGCGGCCAGCAGCTCGACCGCCGCCGCCGAGCCGAACTGCGCCAACAACAGCTCGCCCTCCGGGATCGGCCCGTCATAGCGGCGCTCGAGCTCGGCTTGGCGCGCGAGACGGGCATCTTGCATGGTCGCACTCCACTCTTATGCGCATCGCATGATACGGTTGCTTACTATGCATAACGTATAGTATACGGCCAAAAAAATTTCAACGCTTATAGGTCCATTCCACCGGCGACGCCCAGGTGACGCGGACATCGACGATCGGCGGCGCGTTGAAGGAGATGAGGGTGAAGTGCCCTTTCTTGGAACCCGGCGTCAGCGTCTTCAGCAGCCGCCGGCCATCAGCCGTGTCGAGCACGCATTCCCGGTTCAAATATTCCTGCGGCGGCCCGCCTTCCTTGCGCACGAAGATGATCTCGTTGTCGCGATAGGCGGGGTAGTTCGAATCGCCGCGCACCTTGAAGGCGGCATAGTCTCCGTACACTCCTGGCGGGAGCTCTACTTCCTCTATCCCCCCTGGTCCTATGCCTTCGTCGACGGGAATGACCACGCAGCCTGCTCCTACATACCCTGAAACGGGGATACGCAGATTTGACGACGAGGAACCCTCGCCGGTCAAGAGCCACTGCCAGTTCACTTTGAACGCCGCGGCATAGAGCTGCGCCCGCGCGAGGCCGAAGCCGCGCGAGCCGTTCTCATGCGCGAGATAGGTCGGGATCACCCAGCCGAAGCGCCGCGCCGCGGCGGTGGCATCCTCGAGCCCGGCGCCGATCCTCGCCTCGCGCAGCCGCTTCGCCTGCTCGCCGCTCACGGCAGCACCCCACAGTCCGTCGTTATGCAATTTGCATTGCCCATCGCTATGCGCAGTGCATAATCTAACTCATGGCCATTCGCCACACAATCTCCGGATCGCGGCCATGCGGCTGAGCCGCGCTTTGCTCGACGCCGTCGCGGCGGCGCTGCCCTTGCCAGGCGAAGCGGGCCTCGCGACGCAGGCCGTCCACGACCGCGTCGGCGGTTGGAACCGCACCACCGTCCGCCACGCGCTCCGCCAGCTCATCCGCGAAGGCCGTGCCGGCTTCAGCGGCTGCGACCGCCATCGCCGCTATCGCCGCGCCGGCGGACCCGGCTTCAAGGCGCCCCCGCCACCGCCACCGATCGCGCCGCTCCCGGCCGAGGAGCCCGCCCCCTCGTGGCGCGAGTATGGGCTCCGAGGTGACGGCAGCGTCCACCTCCCCGACGAGCGCGCCATCGCCGCCGCCATGCGTCGCCACGCTATCCGCTACCGCGATGTCGGCGCCGCCGAGCTCCTCGCCGAGGAGCGCATCGTCGGCTGGTCCTGGCGCAAGCGCAGCAATGCCGAGCTGACGCGCGCCGTTTTCGGCGATCCCGCGCCGGGGCGCCGCCTACCTGCGCGCAGCCGAAGCGGCTTCGCTTCGGCGCAGGCAGGCCTGCCGCCGCAAAACATCCGCGGCCCCTACGAAAGGAAAGCGCCATGACCAGCACCGGCCCCGCGACAGCCCGCGCCGCGCTCGATCGCGCCGAGCGGCAGCGCCGCACGCGCCGCGCCGCCGATGAGCGCGATCACTTCGAGCGGACCCGGCACAGCCTCGTCTTCGATGGCCATGAGCTCGGCTATGTGAAGCCGACGGCGGAGACCGCGGCAAAGCTCCGCCCGGACCCGATCGTGCGACTTGTCGCCAATGAGACATTGACGCGCGAGCAAGGCCGCGCCGCGGTCGAAATCCGCATGATCTTCGAACGCGTGGCCGCGGGCCTTTTGGCACGGACCAGCGATCCCGCCAACCGCAGCCCCGGCACGCGGCCGGAAATCCCCGAGCGCATCGCACTTCTCCACGCGCAGCGCTACATCCCCTGGGCCCGCTACCTCGGCGGCAACGCGACATCGCCGGCGCAGCGCGGCCGCTGCGCCCCCGCGCTCGAGATCGCGACCGAGGTGGTGATCGACGGCGCCACCCTGGCTCAATGCGACCGCAGGCGGCGCTGGCGCAACGGCACCGGCGCAAAGCTGCTCGTCTATGCGCTCTCCGTCTACACCGATCGCGCCGGCTGGGAGCGCAACCGCGACATGATCGCCGCTTTCGAGGCCTGGTGGGACGCGCGCACGCGGGCCGGGGGGCGCGGGAATGGCGTTGCGCCGGACCAACCGAACCCGTGAACGGGCTGCCCCATCGGCAGCTCACCCTCTCAGGGAGGATCACCATACCTGAGACCCCAGCGAAACCTCCTGCACTCCCCGCACAAACCATCAGGATCCTGGCGCTCGATGGCGGCGGCATTCGCGGCATCCTGTCGGCGCGCGTGTTGCAGGAAATCGAGCAGCGAACGCAAAAACCCGCCGCCGAGCTGTTTCACCTCATCGCCGGGACCTCGATCGGCGGGATAACCGCTTGCGGCCTGCTCAGCGGCAAGAGCGCCAAGGCCTTGGGCGATCTCTACGCGGCGAAGGGCGGTGATATCTTCAGCCAGTCGCTGTGGCGCACCGTGACGACGCTCGACAATCTCGCCGGGCCCAAATACGCGCCGGCGGCGCTCGAGACTGTTCTCAAGGCGGCGCTGGGCGATACCTGGCTGTCGCAAACGCGCGGGGCCGAGCTGCTCGTCACCAGCTACTGCATCCGCCTTCCCAAGCCCGCGCCGCTCGACGGCGGCGCCGTGCAAACCACCCGCACGCCCTATCTCTTCAAGACATGGAAGGCACGCGGCACCTTCCTCGACCCGGGCGATGAGCCGCCGGCGCTTGATTTTCGGCTCCGGGAGATCGCGCGCGCCACTTCGGCGGCGCCCACTTATTTCCCGCCTGCGATGATCACCAACCACCGAGGCGAGACCTACGCCATGGTCGATGGCGGGGTTTTCGCCAACAATCCCGCGATGTGCGCCTTAGCCTCGGCGCGCCGGCTCTACGGCGATTTCGCGCCGCGCTTTCTCCTCGTCTCCCTCGGCACCGGAAGTCTCGAGCGCAGCATCGATGGCGACGCGGCGCTCACATGGGGCGAAATGTCCTGGCTTCACCCGATCCTCAACATTCTCATGGACGGCAACGCGGACACCGTCGGCTACGAAGCCGATCAGGAGCTCGGCAACGATCACATGCGCTTCGACATCTCGACGGGGACAAATCCCCATGACGAGGCCACCGTCAACGAGGATTTCGACTGCGCCACGCCGGACAACATCGCGCGCATCGAGCGGCTGGCGCAACGCCTCATCGAGCGATCGCAGGAAAAGCTCGACCGCGTTTGCGCCACGCTCACGGAGCCCAAATGGACCCCGCCCCCCGCCCTCGAACAGCGGCTCGGCACGCTCACCTCATGACGCAGGCATCACTGCATCCTGCAGCACGATCGCATATGGTTTCACCACGGAGTCACGGAGGACACGGAGATCCCGTCTTTGGAGCGCAAAGCGCACCGTTCTTCCCTTCTCCGTGTCCTCTGTGCCTCCGTGGTGAATCTTCTCCTGAGGTGTGATTGGTCGGCTGCAGCATGGGCGAGCTCAATGTCCGCAGCGCCGTTGATCAGCCGCCGGCAATCGCGGCGAGCCCCGTTCGCACCTCCGCGGCCGAAGCCGGTTCCGCGCCATGCTCGCGCACGATCCGCACCGCCTCCTCGACCCAGGCGAGATTGGTCATCTCCGTGCCCAACGGTGCATCTTCCAAGCCGACGCGAACATGGCCGCCGCGTGCGACGGCGTCGCCGATCAGCGGACGGATGTCGACGCACAGCCCGGCGATCATCCACGGCACGCGCCCCGCTTCCTCTTCCAGCAGCGCGACATGAGCGGCGAGCGCGTAGGGCCTCGGCGGAAAGCCAAAGGCAAGCTTCTCGGAGAACATGAAGCGGTAGACCGGTGGCTTGACGCCGGCCGCGCGCGCAAGCGCGGCGCCGGCGCGGGTGAAGCCAGGCTCATAGATGGCAAAAGCCGGATGGAAGCCATGTCGCGCGGCAAAGCCAAGCGCATGCCGGACATGGGCTTCGGGATTGAGATAGGTGCCCGCCGGCTTTGCCTCTCGTGTCGTCGCGAGCTCGGTGAAATTGGTGCTGCCCGGATCGATCGCCGCGAACTCGAGCAGCCCGCGCGCCGCCAGAGCCTCGATATGAGCGAAGCGCGCTGCCCCATCCAACGTCGCCTCGCTGCCCGGCGCGAGGGCCGACGGGAAGGACGGGTAGACCGGCACGTCCACTTCGGCACGAATCCCCTCGATGATGCGCGCATAGACCTGCCAGTCGAAGGTCTGCCGCCCGCCCTTGTCATAGGCATGCGTATGGATGATGGCCGCACCGGCACGCGCGCAGGCGATGCCCTCCGCGACGATCGTCTCGACCGTATCCGGGATGCCCGGCTGCAGCGCGCGGCTCCAGGCCCCGTTCAGAGCCGCCTCGATCCAGACCTTTCGCATGGTGACGACGGCCTCCTCCGTGTTTCAACCGAGCGCTCCGCGCCGCATGTTTCCCGTGAAACATTCCACGAACGCGATGCTCGCCGCAGCATTCGCGGGCTGGCGGCGCCCCCTCCCTCTATTGCTTCACCAGCGGACAGCCGCCTTCCGCCATCGGGCGATAGGCCTCGGCGCCGGGGATGGTTTGCAGCACGGTATAGTTGTCATGCGGGTATTTCGATTCCGCCGGCGACTTCACCTGCATCAGATACATCGTGTGCAGCACGCGCCCGTCCGGCCGGATCTCGACATTGTTGTTGTTCATGTCGTTGACCGGCGTCGCCTTCATCTTGGCGACCACCGTCGTCGCGTCCTTGGTGCCGGCCGCCTTCACCGCCTGGAGATAATGCAGCACGGCGGAATAGGCGCCGGCTTGCGTCATCGTCGGCACCTTGCCGTGCAGCGCCATGAAGCGCTTCGACCAGGCGCGCGTCTTGTCGTTCATATCCCAATAAAAGGAATTCGTCAGCACCAGCCCATGCGCCGCCTTGAGGCCGAGCGATTCGATGTCGGTGATGAAGATGAGCAGCGCCGCCAGGTTCTGTCCGCCCTCGGTGATGCCGAATTCGGAGGCCTGCTTGATCGCATTGACGGTGTCGGTGCTGGCATTGGCCAGCCCGATCACCTTCGCCTTCGACGCTTGCGCCTGCAGCAGGTAGGAGCTGAAGTCGCTGGCGTTCAAGGGATGGCGTACATCGCCCAGCACCTTGCCGCCGGCCGCTTCGACGAATTTCGTCGCGTCGCGCTCCAGCGCATAGCCGAAGGCGTAATCGACGGTAAGGAAGAACCAGGTGTTGCCGCCGCGTTTCACCATCGCCCGCGCCGTGCCGTTCGACAGCGCGTAGGTGTCATAGCTGAACTGGATGCCGAAGGGCGAGCACGCCTTGCCGGTGAAGTCGGAGGAGGCAGAATCCGTGATCAGGAAAATATGCTGCTTCGCGCGCGCCACTTCCTGGATGGCGAGCCCTGCCGCCGAGGAGCTGCCGCCGACCAGCACATCGACATGCTCGTCATCGAGCCATTTGCGCGCCAAGGTCGATGCAACGTCGGGCTTGTTCTGCGTATCGGCGCTAATCACCTCGATCGGCATGCCCAGCACCTTGCCGCCCATATCCTCGACCGCAAGCTTCGTCGCCACCACCGTTCCCTCGCCAACGACATCGGCATAAGGACCGCTCATATCGGTGAGCACGCCGATCTTGAGCGTGTCGGCCTGGGCCGTTCCGGCGGCGAGCGCGAGCGCCACCGCAATCACCATCGACCACCGCAGTCTCCCTTGCATGGCGTTCCTCCCCGTTTCCATTGTTTTGCGGCTTTGCCGCTAGCCGCGCGCACGGATGCGCTCCAGCACCGGCAGGATATACCGGCGGAACTGCGCCGGATTCTCGCTCATGGGAAAATGGCCGAGCTCTTTCATAATCTGGGTCTCGACGCCTTCGATTTGCCGCGCGGTGCGCAGCGTGTCCTCGGGCGTGCAGGAGAAATCATATTCCCCGGTGAGCAGATAGAGCGGGCAGCGCGTCGTATCGATCGCGCCGACACGGTCGCGCAGATCGCCATCGACGCGATAGAAATAGAGATCGCCCTTGAACACGCCGGGTCCGCCTTGCATGTAGTGCCAGAGCGTCTCCCAGCGCGATGCTTCCGGACTCTGCGGCGCCATCATCCCCGAGACCAGGCCGGCGCAGACTTCGCTGCCATGCACATCCGGGCGATGGAGCCAGGTCGTGTCGTACCAGGGCGCTTGGTAATCCGCGGACTCGAGCCCGATGAGCGCGCGGAACTCGGCACCATGCTCGATGGCGAGGCTGAGCACGATGCGCCCGCCGATCGAGCAGCCCAGCACCACCGGCCGATCCAGTTCGAGCGCGGCGCAGAAGACGCGGATCGCTTCGGTATAGGCGCGCGTTGTCAGTTGATACTCCTCGCGCTGCCAGCCTTCGGGCGGCGTCGATTTGCCGTGCCAAGGCAAGTCGAAGGCAAGCACGCGGAAATGCTCGGTCACCGCCCGATCGGTCATGAGATGGCGGAACTGCCGGCCATCGGCGCCGGCGGTGTGGAGACAGACCAGCGGGATGCCCTCGCCCGCTTCTTCGAAATAGAGTCGATGCGGCCGGCCGCTCAAGCTGACATGCACATAGCGTCCGATGATGGGATCGATCGGCGCCGCCATGTCAGGCGCGGTGCCGCTCGCGCCGCGGCGCGGCAAGCACCTCCTTGAAATAGAGCAAGTTCGCCATGAAGGGATGTAAGTCGCCTTCAATGCTCAACTCGCCGCGCTTCGCCATGGCGAAGAGATCGTGATAGTGCGGCTCCGGTACAGCCTGCCAGAAGCGCCGCCACGCTTCTTCGCCGGCACGAAGCGCAAAGCGCCACGAGGGCATCGGCCGCGGACCGCGCTCCAGCGCCGCGATGCGGCCGCGCTCGATGGCGAGGTAATAAGGGACGCGGCCAAGCTCGAGCAGCAGCTCGGTCGTGACAAACCGACCGCGATGGAGGAGCCAGGGATCGCCGTTGACGAGCGCCGGCAAAGCATCGACCCGGGCAGCCAGATCGGCCGCCAGCGCGCCTTCGGTTTCCTTCGCCATGCCCGACCCTCCCTCGCCGCCAGCAATGTTGCGGCGGCATCCCGGCCGTTTTCGGCTCTGGGGCTCGCTATCCTCGCGTCATTCATCGCCCCGCGCAACCTTCCTCTGCGCGTTGCGATACGGCGATGCCTGCTCTAGAACAGCGGCGGCCGATCCGCGGGGCGAGCATGCGCCACACCTTTCCGCGCGACACCCGTTTCCTGCCGCCGCTAGCGGTGGCGGCGCGCGGCATCGAGATCGAGGACAGCACGGGCAAACGCTACATCGACGCGTCGGGCGGTGCCGGCGTCTCCTGTCTCGGCCACGGCCATCCCGCCATCGTCGAAGCGATCCAGCGTCAGGCGGCGCAGCTCGCCTACGCGCATACCGGCTTCTTCACCAGCGCGCCGGCCGAAGCGCTGGCCGACCACCTCATCCGCTTCGCGCCTCCCGGGATCGATCGCGTCTATTTCGTCGGTGACGGCTCCGAAGGGGTCGAAGCCGCGCTGAAGATGGCGCGGCAATATTTCCTCGAGATCGGCGAGCCCGAGCGGCGCCGGTTCATCTCGCGGCGTCAGAGCTATCACGGCAATACGCTGGGCGCGCTCGCCGTCGGCGGCAATCGGTGGCGGCGCGAGCCGTTTCAGCCGCTGCTCATGGACGTCTCCCTGATCGCGCCCTGCTTTCCCTATCGCTTCAAGGTGGATGAGGAAAGCGAGGCGGATTATGGCCGGCGCGTCGCCGACGAGCTCGAGGCCGAGATTCGGCGTCTCGGGCCCGGCAGCGTCGCCGGCTTCATCGCCGAGACCGTCGTCGGTGCGACCGCCGGCTGCGTGCCGCCCGTTCCCGGCTATTTCCGCCGCATCCGCGAGATCTGCGACCGCTACGGCGTCCTTCTCATCCTCGACGAGGTCATGTGCGGCATGGGGCGCACCGGCACGCTCCATGCTTGCGAGCAGGAAGGCATCGCGCCCGATCTCATGGTCGTCGCCAAGGGTCTCGGCGGCGGCTACCAGCCGATCGGCGCCGTGCTCGTCGCCGCGCGCATCTACGATGCCTTCGCCACCGGCAGCGGCTTCTTCCAGCATGGCCACACCTATCTCGCCCATCCCGTCGCCTGTGCTGCGGCGCTCGCCGTTCAGGAAACGCTGGAGCGCGACGGCCTCGTCGCCCGCTGCCGCGCGCGCGGCGCGGCGCTCGAAGCGAAGCTGCAGGAGCGCTTCGGCAATCACCGCCATGTCGGCGACATCCGCGGCCGCGGCCTCTTCCGCGCCATCGAGCTCGTCGCCGACCGCGGCAGCAAGGCGCCCTTCGATCCCGCGCTCCGCGTTCACGCCGCGGTGAAGCGCGCCGCGCTCGAGCGCGGGCTCATCGTCTATCCCATGGGCGGCACGATCGACGGCCGCTTCGGCGACCACGTTTTGCTGGCGCCGCCTTTCATCATCGAGGAGCACGAGCTCGACCTTGTCGTAACTCGTTTGGGTGATGCGGTCGACGCGGCCATCGCCGGCATCGCGCGCTGATTTTCGGCGCGCGCCGCCGGTATACAGCCCCGGCGAACTTTGCCATCATCGACGGCAAGAAAACGACAAGGGAGGAGCGGCCGTGAAGGCGTCCTTATTCTATCTGCCGAGCCTCGGCCATCGCCGCGACATCGAAGCGGGCATGGCCGGGCTGCGCAGCGATCTCTATCAGCAAATGCTGCGCGAGGTGTTGGAGCAGGTGAAGCTCGGCGACGCGCTCGGCTATGATTCCGTCAGCTTTACCGAGCATCATTTCCACATCGAGGGCTTCGAGGTCTCCAATAATCCGGTTCTCCTCGACCTCTATGTCGGGCTGCAAACCAAGCGCATCCGCGTCGGCCAGCTCGGCATCGTGCTGCCGGCCGCGAACCCGATCCGCGTCGCCGAGGACATCGCCATGCTCGACCAGATGACCGGCGGTCGGGCTTGCGCCGGCTTCGCGCGCGGCTATCAGCGCCGCTGGGTCGATATCATGGCGCAGCAGACGCATGGCATTCACGGCGCGCTGCCGCATCACCATGACGAGATCGACGCCGCCAATCGCGCCGCGTTCGAGGAAGGCTTCGCTATCATCAAAAAGGCCTGGACCGAGCCGCTGCTCTCTTATCAGGGCAAGTATTGGCGCATTCCGCCGGGCGACACCCCCTGGACGCTCGACGCCACCTTGAGCTGGGGCGCCGGCGTCGAGAACGGCATCCTGAAGCAGGTCGGCGTCGTGCCGAAGCCGGTGCAGAAGCCGCATCCGCCGATCTTCCAGCCCTTCGCCAGCTCCGAAAGAAGCATCCGCTGGTGCGCCAAGGAAGGCGTCACGGCCATCCTGCCGCCGATGCATCAGAGCTATGAGGCGAACCTCTTCGACGTCTATGCCGAGGTCTCCGGGCGGCCGCGCGGCGAAGGCATGGGCCTCTTGCGCGACGTCATCATCGCCGACAGCGATGCCGAAGCGATCGCCCTCTGGAAGGATTCCGGCATCTTCTCCGGCCGCGCCTGGTTCGAGCCCTTCGGCTTCCGCAAAGGCGTCATCGATCCCGTCACCGGCGAAGCGCCGACGGCGGAGCAAGCGATCGAAAAAGGCTACGCGCTGGTCGGCACCGTCGACACCGTGACCCGCCGTCTCGAGCAGATCAAGCGGCGCCTCCCGGTCGATTGGATCTTCTGTTACACCTATAACAGCCTGGTGCCGCACCCAATCCTGATGACATCGATCGAGCGCTTCTGGCGCGAGGTGATGCCGCGGGTCCTGTAAAGACGGTCCCGCTAAATTCAGCGTGCGTCCTTCGACAAGCTCAGGATGAGGAAAATTCTTGATGGCATTGAGAAATTTTCCTCATCCTGAGCGCGAGCGTAGCGAGCAGTCGAAGGACGCAGTGACGCAATCCAAGCGAACCTTCGTCGAACTTCAAAATTTGAACCCCGCGCGCACGCCGAGATTGTTCAAGCCGGGATTGTGCGAGGACGCATCGGCATTCGAGAGATGCGAGAAATAGATCTCGACGCTGTAGACCGGATTGATGTGATAACCGGCCATGACGCCCAGGTGATACAGCGCGCGGGTGCCGAGATTCTTGTTGCCGTTTTGCTCATCGGGCCCGGTGATGGTGCCGTCATGCACCGCGCCGCCGAGAAAGCCGCCGAGATAGACGCCGTCGCCCTCGCGCAGCTGCGGCCGCCACACGGTGGCGGTCCAGGTCATGTCGAAGTAAGCGTAGTCGGTGTGCCCACCAGTGTTGACCGAGCCGCCGATGGTCGGGCGCGGCGAGCCGATGATGCTGAGGAAGTCCGGCGATGTGAACAATACCTCGCCGACGATGTCAGCCCCGCCCTCGACATGGTCGCCGAGAAAGCCGATGTCGTGGGCCAGCACGCCGCCCTTGACCTCGTCGACGATGCCGGCGTGCGCCATGCCCCCTGCCAGCGCCCACGCAGCGACGACCAGCAGCGCGAACCTCACCCGGCGCGCGCATGCCCCATGCGAACGGTCCATCCACTCCCCTCGGGCTGACGGCCCTTTTTGTCCCACCGCGCCCACTACAGAAGCTACAGAGGCGATGCGCTTGTTTCAACTGTGTTTCTGGAGCCGCAGCGAGAGCGAGAGGCTCCCTCACGTCGCCCAGCCGTTCTCCGCTTCGCGTTGTCGCGCCTCTTCGAGCAGCGCTTTGCGATCGATCTTGTTGGTGCCGGCCCAAGGCAGCTCAGCGACAAAAGCGACGCGTCGGGGATGCTGATAGGCCGGCCCACTGGCGATGGCAAAGCGCTTCACGGCAGCGTAATCGAGTTCTTCCCCGGGTCGCAGGACGATGAAGGCGACGGGAACCTGGCCGCGTTCCTCGTCGGGCAGCGGCACGACCGAGGCTTGGTGGATGGCCGGGTGCTGCTCGAGCTGTTTCTCGACCTCGCCGGGATAGATGTTCTCGCCCGAGCAGACGAACATGTCGTCGGCGCGGCCGACGAAATAGTAGAAGCCGTTCTCGTCACGGCGACAGACATCACCGCTGTGGTACCAGCCATCCACGAGCGCCTTCGTTGTTTGCTCCGGCAGGTTGTGATAGCCCGCCATCAGCGACGGATTTCGCATGTGCAGCACGCCTTCGTCTGGGCTCGACCCGCCGACGAGCCGAACTTCGGCGCCCGGCAGCGGATAGCCGAGCGACAGCGGCGGTGTCGCGATACCGGCGGGATGCGCGCCGAACACCGCAGGACCGGCTTCGGTCGTGCCATAGGCATTCATCACCGCCGCACCCGGGAAGACCTGACGAACGCGCTCGATCAGCCCCTCGCTGAGCGGTGCCGAGCCCATGGTGACGCGGCGCACGCAGCTGAGATCGACGCGAGCGAGCAGCCCCTTCTCTTTGGCGACGCGCGCCAGCATGGTCGGCACCGAGGTGAGACCGGTGACGCGATAGCGGGCGACCGCGGCAATGTAGCTGGCGGCGGTGAAGGACGGCAGCAGCACCAGCGACGCGCAATTGAAGAACGCCAGCTTCGTGCTGAACAGCCCGTTCATATGGAAGAGCGGCGCGGCTACGATCGAACGCTCGTGCTCCATGCCCGGCTGCCCGCCGCGCTGCACCAACGCCCAGATCTGACCGGCATGAGATAGCGGCACGCCTTTCGGCCGTCCGGTCGAGCCCGAGGTGTAGAGCTGCTGGCCGATCTCGTCGGAACCCGGCACATGGGTGGCAAAGGGCCCCGGATCGAGCTGCGCCGCAAAGCCTTCACGCCCGTCATCATCGAAGCCGATGACCGGCAATCCCGGCCGGACCAACGCGGCGCGCTCCCGGTCGACGAAGGCGAGCTCAACCCCGGCATCTTCGATGATGTAGGCGACCATAGCGGTCGGCAATTTGGCATTGACCGGGACGGCGACCAGTCCCGCCCGCATGATGCCGAAATAGGTCGCAACGTACTCGGCGCGGTTCAGCGACAGGATGGCGATCCGGCTGCCTTTCGCGAAGCCACGCGCCGTCAGCCGCCGCGCCACGCCCCGCGCCATGGCCTCGATCTCGGCGTAGCTGTATTCGCGCGGGGCATCGTCGCGCAGCAGGTCGATGAGAGCGATCTTGCTCTGATCGGCGGCGGGATCGACGAGATCGCCGAGATTGACGGGCTGGAACATGGCAAAACCTCCCCAGCGAAAGTTCAAGCAGCGAGGTGGCAGGCGACGGAAGCGCCGCGGGCACGCTCCTCGAGAACCGGCCGCTCCCGGCGGCAGCGCTCGACGGCAATCGAACAGCGCGTGTGGAATGGGCAGCCGGAAGGCGGCGCCAACGGACTTGGCAGCTCGCCTTGCAGCGGCGGCACCGCGGCACGCTTGCGCTGAGCCGCCGGGTCGGGGCTCGGCACGGCGGCGAGCAGTGCCTTGGTGTAGGGATGACGCGGAGCGCGCCAGATCATTTCGGCCGTCCCGGTCTCCACGATCCGGCCGAGATACATCACCATGACCCGGTCCGCGACGTGCTCGACCACCGACAGGTCGTGCGAAATGAAGAGATACGAGACGCCAAGCGCCGCTTTGAGATCAGCCAGCAGATTGACGACCTGAGCGCGCACCGAGACATCGAGCGCCGAAACCGGTTCGTCGCAGATCACCAGCTTCGGCTCGAGCGCCAGAGCACGGGCAATGCCGATCCGCTGACGCTGGCCGCCGGAGAATTCATGCGGGAAGCGATCGACGGCGTCGCGCGGCAGGCCAACCTCAGAGAGCAGCGTCGCGACGCGGGCGTGAATCCGATCCCGCGGCCAGCCGGCGACCACCAGCGGCTGCGCGATGCTGCGCCCTACCGTGGCGCGCGGGTTGAGCGCGCCCAGCGAATCCTGGAAGATCATCTGCACCAGCGGACGGACCGCCCGCATCGCCCGGCGCCCGAGATGCGTGATGTCGCGGCCCGCAACGCTGACCTCGCCGGCCGCGATCGGCACCAAGCGCATGATCGCCCTGCCGAGAGTCGATTTGCCGCAGCCGGATTCCCCGACCAGCCCCACCGTCTCGCCCGGCGCGATGTCGAAGCTGACGCCGTTCACCGCATGCACGACGCCACGGCGCGTCGGGAAGGCGACTTCGAGGTCACGAACCGACAACAGCGGCATCGCTCGCAATCCGATCCGGCACGGCGTCCGCCGCGAAGCAGGCGACGAGCCGGCCCGGCGCCGCTTCGGTCAGCGCCGGCCGTTCCGCCCAACAGCGCTGGCCGGCCACGGGACAGCGCGGCGCAAACGCGCAGCCTGTCGGCAAATTGCCGAGCGGCGGCACCATGCCCGGGATTTCCGTGAGCCGGGCGGCACGGTCCTCGCCGGCCTTGGGCGTGGCGGCGAGGAGTCCGCGGGTATAGGGATGGAGCGGCGCGGCGAAGAGCGCATCGACGGTCGCCTCTTCGACCTTGCGGCCGGCATACATCACCGCGACCCGCTGCGCGACCTGCGCGACCACGCCGAGATCATGGGTGATGAACAGCATCGCCATGCCGATCTCGCCCTGCAACCGCTGCAGCAGCGCCAGAACCTGCGCTTGGACCGTGACGTCGAGCGCGGTGGTCGGCTCATCTGCGATCAGCACACGCGGACCGCAGGCAATCGCCATGGCGATCATCACCCGCTGGCACATGCCTCCTGAAAGGCGATGCGGGAATTCGCCGAATCGACTCCTCGGATCCGCGATGCGCACGAGATCGAGCAGCTCCAGCGCGCGATCGATCGCCGCGCGGCGACCGAGATCGGTATGCGCTTCGATCACCTCGACGAGTTGCCGGCCGACACTGACAACGGGATTGAGCGATCCCGCCGGGTCCTGAAAGATCATCGAGATGCGCTTGGTGCGCATCCCCTGCATGGTGCGCTCGTCGAGCCGCACCAGATCCTCGCCGTCGAGCCGGACCTCGCCGCCGACGATTCGTGCCGGCGGATCCGGTAGCAGGCGCATCAAGGCGAGCGCTGTAAGCGATTTGCCGCAGCCGCTTTCGCCGACGAGCGCCAGGGTCTCGCCCGCGCCGACGGTGAAACTGACGCGGTCGACTGCCGGCAACACGCCGACGCGGGTGAAGAGTGAAATTTGAAGGGCTCGGACGTCGAGCGCCGGCGCCATGATCAGCGATCCCTGAGACGCGGGTTGAGCACATCGTTCAGCCCGTCGCCGATCAAATTGAGCGAGAGCACAGTGACGACGATGGCGAGACCCGGAATCGTGCAGACATACCAAGAGGTGCGGATCAGCTCGCGGCCATCGCCGATAAGCTTGCCCCAGCTCGCTACATTGGGGTCGCCGAGGCCGAGGAAGGACACCGCGCTCTCGAACAGCACCGCGCCGGCGATGATCAGCGAGGACAGCACGATCACCGGCGGCAGCGCGTTGGGCAGGATTTCGCCGACGATGATCGCCCCGTCGCCGAGCCCCATGGCGCGGCAGGCCTGGACGAAATCGCGGTTGCGCAGCGTCAGGAACTCGGCCCGCGTGAGCCGGGCGATCGAGGTCCAGGAGACGACCCCGATCGCAACGATGATATGCGCGATGCTCGGCCCAAGGATGACGACGATGGTCAGGATGAAGATCAGATTGGGAATCGTCTGGAACAGTTCGGTGCCGCGCATCGCCGCTTCGTCGACCCAGCCGCCATAATAGCCCGCGACCGCGCCGACGGTGATGCCGATCACCGTAGAGGCGGCGCTGGCGAGAATGCCGATCAGCAACGTGGTGCGCGCGCCGTGCGCCAACATCGCCGCAATGTCGCGGCCAAGGGCATCCGTGCCGAACGGAAAGCGCGCGTCTTGAAATGGCCAAAGCTCCGCCGGACCGACGATGCGCAGGGGATCGCCGGGATAGACCACCGGCGCCAGCAGTGCGATGACGACCACCGCGCCCAGGATCAGGCTTCCCATCATCGCGCCGCGATTACGCAGGAAGCGCCGCATCATCTCGAAGCGGGGCTGCATCGCCATGGCGTCAGCCCACCTCGATCCGCGGATCGAGCCAGAGATAACAGAGGTCGATGGCGAGGTTTGCCGCCACCACCATCAGCGAACCAAGCACCATGATGCCAAGCACCATTGGATAGTCGCGGGTCGAGACGGCGTCGAAGAGCAAGGTGCCGATCCCCGGCCAGGCGAACACGGTTTCGATGACCACGCTGCCGGCCAGCACCGTCCCCATCTGCAGGCCGAGCATGGTGACCACCGGCAGCAGCGCGTTGCGCAACACATGAAATAGGGTAACGCGGACGGCGCTCAGTCCTTTGGCACGCGCGGTGCGCACGAAATCGAGACGGAAGACCTCCAGCATCGAGGTGCGCATCACCCGGGCATAGATCGCCGCGTAGAACAGCCCGAGGGAGAGCGCCGGCAGCACCAGATGGCGCAGCACATCGAGCAGCTGTGCAAAAGTGCCGCCGTCGGCACCCAGCGTCGTCATGTCGCCGACCGGCAGCCAGCGCAGCTTCACCGCGAACAGCACCGTCAGCATGATGCCGAGCCAGAAGCTCGGCGTCGCAAAGAACACGACCGCGAGCACGGAGACGATGCTGTCCCAGATCGTATTGATCTTGACCGCGGCGATGATGCCGGCCGTGACCCCGACCAGCACCGCCAGCCCGAGCCCCGACAGCATGAGGATCAGCGTCGCCGGCAGATGCGCCAGGATGGCGTCGAACACCGGCATGTTCTGGCGGTAAGAAAATCCGAGATCGAGATGCGCTACCGCGGCGATGTATTTGAGCAGCTGCAGCCACAGTGGATCATCGAGGCCATAGGTCGTGCGCAGCCGCGCGATGAGTGCCGGATCGGTGACCTGGTTGTCCGAGGTCATCACATCGAGGAAGCTGCCGGGCGCCGCGTGAATGAGACAGAAATTCACCACCACGACACCGATCAGCAGCGGGATCAGCTGCAGCAGCCGGCGTCGAAGCAGTCTCAGGACCGGTCGTTCCGGCATCTGCCGCTCACGCTACGTGTCGAGCCAAAGATCGCCCCAGCTATCCGCCATGTAGTCGGGGCTGTCGGAATGATTGTGCACGCGCTTGTTGGCGACGGTCACCGACTCGATTTCGACCAGCGGGCTGATCGGTACCTCGGTCATGGCAAGCCGGGCAAAGTCGCGCGCGAGCAGCTGGCGCTTCGCGGGATCGACTTCGAAGGTGAGCTTGTCGACCAGATCGTCCATGGCTTTGTCGGAAAAGCCGGTGGCATTGCGGAACGCGGCACCCTTGATGATGCCGCTCGTGGTATAGAACTGCGTCGTTGTCGGCACCGGCTCCGCCGGGTTCGCCCAGTTCGACAGGGCAATATCATAATCGTAATCGGTATAGATGCGTTTGATCGATGTCGGCCGGTCAGGCACGGTCAAATTGACGTCGATGCCGATATCGCTGAGGCACTGCTTGACATAGCTGCCGATATTGCCGTTCACCTCGAACCACCCGGCGGCGAGCAGATTGGCGGAAAAGCGCTTTCCATTCGCCTTTTTCGGAAAGCCCGCGGCATCGAGCATCGCCGCCGCCTTTTTCGGGTCGAAGGGATAGTGCGGCATATCGGGGCTGAAGAACATGGCATTGGCGCTGGCGATCGGACTGACCGCCGGCTTGGCGAAGCCGTAGAAGATGGTCTCGGCGATGAACTTCTTGTCGATGGCGTAAAGCAGCGCCTGGCGCACCTCGCGCTTGGCGAAGATCGGGTTGCGCGTGTTCATCTCGATCGTCAAGAACCACTGGGCATTCTCGTAGCCCTTGGGGGTCACGTCGAACTTGCCGGTCGCCGCCAGCCGCTTGGTGTCGGGCGGGCTCAGCGTGTTGAAGACGCCAAGCTGGATCTCGCCGGCTTCCATCGCCGCGGCGCGCTCGGCGGGGCTGCGCAGATAGCGGAAGATCAGCCGGTCGAGATAAGGCAGCGCCGGATTCCAGTAATGCTCGTTGCGCACCATCTCGATGTGGCTGCCGCGCACCCACTTGTCGAACCTCCATGGCCCGGTGCCGGTGACCTGGTTGTTGGCCGGGTTGGTGATGATGTCGCGGCCCGCATAGATGTGCTTGGGCAATACGGCGCCGCCCTGGTTCGTCAACGCGGAAAAGAAAAAGAACTCCGGAACCGGCTGTTTGAAGCGGATATGCACCGTGAGCGGTCCCTTGGCCTCGACGCTCTCCAGCTGCTTCCAGGCTTCGCCGGACGAGATCGGGCGCCAGAATTCGGCAACGCTGAAGACCACGTCATCCGCACCGAACGGCTGGCCGTCATGCCAAACGACGTTCGGGCGCAGCTCCAGCGTGTACTCGGTATGATCGGGCGAGATCGACCAGCTCGTCGCCAGTGCCGGAGAGAAAGTGAAGTCGAAATTCATGCGCGCGAGCCGCTCGAGCATTTTCGACGAGGTCAGGAGCGGGCTAGACCCGCCGCCTGCGGGCACGAACAAGGCCTGCGGCTCCAAGCCGCCCCAGGTCGCGATCAGCGTTCCGCCGCGCCGCGGTGTCGTCGCGGCACGCGCCGTGCCGAACCGTGCAGCGGCGATCCCGGCGCCGAGGCCAAGGGCGAAATCACGACGGCTCAAGTGGATCACGGGCTCTCCTCAGCGCACGAGGCGCTCCATGCGATTAAATGCAATCCCCGTGCCAGGTAACGCGCATTCACCCCGCGAGCGTGGAGTAGGTCGCGCGCCCGATCGCGACCAGGTTTCGCTTGTCGTCAAAGACATCGACATCGACCACGCCGACGCTCTTCCCCGCTCGTCTGACGCGGGCGGTCGCGGTCAGCGCCGTGTCGATCGCCGGCCGCAGATAGTCGACGCGGAAATTGATCG
This sequence comes from Allostellaceae bacterium, assembly GCA_035509275.1. Classification (GTDB taxonomy): domain Bacteria; phylum Pseudomonadota; class Alphaproteobacteria; order ATCC43930; family CGMCC-115725; genus DAHUYF01. The sequence goes on from DATJLU010000036.1 coordinate 110,464, forward strand.
TCGGCAATGGCCGGCGCAGCAGCATCACCAGCGCGTAATCTCCGACCGTATCGATCAGCGCGGCGATCGGCCCGCCATGCCATTGCTTGGTGCCCGGGCCGCGCTCGAATTCCGGCCGCATCGCCATCCGCATGCTGACTTCCTGGCGCGCCGGATCCGCTTCCAGCACTTCGAGCCCCATGAACGCGATGAAGCTCGAGCGCGCCAGGCCCTGCTGCAGCTGCTCCTTGCTGAGCGGCGCTTCGCTCATGGCGTCACCACGATCTTGCCGAAGAGCTCGCGGTTCTCCATCACCCGCATCGCTTCGCCCGCCTCGGCAAGCGGATAAAGCCGATCGATCGGCACTTTCAACGTGCCGGATCGCACCATGTCGAGCAGCGTCTCGATATCCGCGCGTGCCCAGCCATTGGAGCCCAGCACCTTCAGCTCGAAGGTCCAGATGAAGCGGATGTCCTCTTTCGGGTCGAACCCTGCCGTCGCGCCGCAGGTCAAGAGGCGACCGCCGACTTTGAGGCAGCGCAGCGACTTTACCCAGGTATCGCCGCCCGTGTAGTTCACCACCACGTCGAGCCCCTTGTCGGTGCCGGCGCCGCGCCGCGTCGGCTTGCCGTGGAGGTCATAGACCGCCGTCACGAAATCCATGGCGCTGGTGTCGATCACGTGATCGGCGCCGAGCGCCTTCAGCCGTTCCGCCTTGGCGGCGCTGCTGGTGCAGGCGATCACTTCGGCGCCTTTCAGCTTGGCCAGCATGATGCAGCAGACGCCGACACCGCCGCTGGCACCGAGCACCAGGACTTTCTCCCCCGCCGCGACATGGCCGTTGGTGTACATCATGCGCAGCGCCGTGCCCCAGGCGACCGGCAGCGCTGCCGCCTCGGCGAAGCTCACTCCTTCCGGGATCGCCACCAGCTGATGCGCGCGCGCCCGGCACAGCTCGGCGAGACCGCCATGCACCGTCTCGCCCATCAAGCCGCCTTCGACCCGGTTGATCGGGTCGACCAGAACCGCGTCGCCGATCTTCCAGCCTTTCACTCCCGGGCCGATCGCGGCGATCTCGCCGGCAACGTCGAGGCCCATGATTGCCGGCATCGGCACTTTGATCCCCGGCATGCCGCGGCGGGTGAAGATGTCGTGGTAATTGAGCGAGGTCGCTTTGACGCGCACCACCACATCGCCCTCGCCCGCGACCGGATCGGGAAAATCGCCTTCCAGCCGGACATTCTCCAACCCGCCATGCTCGCGCAGCACCATTGCCTTCATCGGCTCACCCTTTCCTGCGTTCCGCCGCGCCGGCGGCGAGGCCGACCAGCGCCTTGCGATCGATCTTGTTGGTGCCGGCAAGCGGCAGCTCGTCGAGGAACCACACCCGGCGCGGATGCTGGTAGGCAGGCGCGTGGGCCAGCGCGTAGTCCTTCACCTGCTGCTCGCCGATCGCCGCCCCCGGCGCCCGCACCACGAAGGCGACCGGCTTCTGGCCCTTGATCTCGTCCGGCACCGCGACGACGCAGGCCTGCTGGATCGCCGGGTGACGCTCGAGCAGCGCTTCGACCTCGCCGGGATAAATGTTCTCGCCACCGCTGACGAACATGTCGTCCGCCCGCCCGACGAAATAGTAGAAGCCGTCCGCGTCCCGGCGGAACACATCGCCGCTGATGTAATAGCCGTCCGGCGTCATCACCTTGCGGGTCGCGTCCGGCAGCTTGTGGTAGCGCGTCATCAGCGCCGGGCAGCGCATCTGCAGCACACCTTCCTCGACCGACGGGTCGCTGCCGTCGCCAAGCCGCACATCGACCACCGGCAGGGGATGACCCACCGAGAGCGGCGGCTGCGGCAGGCCGCGAGGATGCGCGCCGAACACGACCGGCCCGGCCTCGGTCGTGCCATAGGCGTTGAAGATCGCCGCATTGGGAAAAGCCGCCCGCGTCGCATCGTAAAGCCCCTGGGTCACCGGCGCCGAGCCCATGCGCAGCAAGGTCACCGACGACGTATCGAGCCGCGCCATGAGATCGCGCTCGCGCAGCAGCATGGCGATCATCGGCGGCACCGAGGTGAGCCAGGTACAGCCAAAGCGCTCGATCGCCGCGCCATAACTTTCCGCGGTGAAGCCCGGCAACAGCACCACCGTGTCGCGCTGCCACATCGTGCCGTGGCAGGTGCCGAGAGCGTTCATGTGATAGAGCGGCGCCGCCACCAAGACCCGCTGCATCCCCGGCGCCGGCCGCCGCAGCCGCGCCTGCAAGGCCCAGAGATGGCTCGCATGCGACAGCACGACCCCTTTCGGCCGTCCGGTCGAGCCCGAGGTGTAAAGGAACATCGCCGGCGCAGTGGACGGCAGCTCGACGGCGGCGAACGGGCCGGGATCGAGCATGGCCTCGAATTCGGCGCCGAATTCGATGACCGGCAGGTCGCTTGGACATTGCGCGCGCCGTGGCGCATCGCACAGCACCAGCCGGGCATCGCAGTCGCGCAGCACGAGATCGACGGTATCGGCCGGGAATTTGAAATTGACCGGCACCGCCACCAGGCCGGCGCGCATGACGCCGAGAAAGCTGAGCAGGAACTCCGCCCGGTTCGCCGACAGGATGGCGACGCAATCGCCGCTCCTGAGGCCGCGCTTCAACAGGCCGCGCGCCACGGCGTCTACCAGCGCATCGACCTCGGCATAGCCGTAGCTCCGCGGACCCTCGGGAGCACCGACATCGATCAGCGCCGGCGCGGAGGGATCGCCCTCGCGCGAGATCGCGTCACCGAGGTTATAGGGCGCCGGCCTCACCACTGGGCGAGCCCGGCCAGCGCCTGGCGGGTGATGTCCAAGCCGTGGCGGATGGTGCTGCTGCGCCAGCCCTGGTCGACGGGACAGAAGGCATCGAACATGTCGGCGCGCAGCATGGCGTAACGCTCTTCGCGCGGATCGGCACGGAAGCGCAGCCAATTGTCGAGGCGCAGCGCCTTGCCCATGGTCGGGCCGCGGGTGCCGAATTCGATGACCGCGCCGCACATCGGACGATTGCCGAGATAGCGCTGCATGCCGTTGAAAACGAGGCCGGTATAACCGGGACGCGCCATGCCGTGCGGGCGCTGCCCGCGCACTCGTTCCTCGCCCCACCAGCGGCACGCCTTCTCGAACAGCGCACCGTCGGGCTCGTTGAAGCACAGGAAGAACGGCTCGCCATAAGCGCCGATGCCGGTATGCCAGTCGATGAAGGCGACGCGCTCGGCGGCGGCGAAATGCTCGCGCGCAATCGTCTCGAGCGTCAGGTTCGACCACTCGCGCGCCGTGCCGCCGAAGAAGAGACCGTCGGGGTGATCGTATTGGCCCCGCGCCAAAGTATCGAACAGCGCGTCGGCGCCATGGCGTTCGCGGAAGCCGTCCATCGCCGCCACCGCCCGCCCCTCTTCCGCTTCGGTCCAATCGCCGACCACCAAAGCCTCATGCAGCTCGTCATAGCCGCGGTTGGCAGGACGCGCCGCGTGGTCGACGAAGTTGCGATTGAGATCGACATTGTTCTCGGTGGTCCGGCTGCAATGCGCGAAGCCGTAAGGATTGAGGGCGTGCACCAGCACGACCTTGATGTCGGCCGGCAGACGCGCGGCGTCGCCGCTGCCGAGCCAGGCGATCTGGATCGCCGAGCCGGTATAACCTTCTTGGCCATGGGTGCCGCTGATCGCCACGAATTGCCGCGGCGCCGTCTCCGCGCCGAGCGAGGCGACGTCGATCGAGAGCGCCGTGCCGTCCGGCCCACGCGCCGTCGAATGGGAATAGTGCGCGAGCCGGGCGCCGGCGCCCTCGGCAGCGGAAAGAAATTTGCGCCGGGCGCCGGCATAGTCGAGCGCGTAGCAATCGTAGAATTCCATCGCCCCCGTCCCCTCCCGGCTACTCCACGAACTCGACGGTCGCGCCAAATGCCTCGCTCGCCGGCACGACCAGCCGTTCCCCGCTGCGCTTGAGGCGAACGCCATTGCGCTCGAGAGCCCGTTGCGTGTCCTCGAGACGGCGCACCCGGAAACCGAGCCCGACCGGATAGGTGGCACGACCAGCCGCATCGGGGAGTGCCGCGCCGAAGCCATCGGCGACCGCCGCCGGGCTCAGCATGTCGAAGCGGCTCAGGCCGACGGTCAGCGTAAACCCGCCCGCCATCGGCCGCACCGCATCGCGGCCGAACATCCGCCGATAGAGCTCGGCGGTGGCATCGGGATCGGCGGCGCAGATCACGGCTCGGGCAACGCCGACCGTGCCATTGGCGTGGCGGCGCCATTCGTCGCGCCAGACCAGATGGCGGGTGAAGTGGTGGCAGAAATAGACCCGGCCGTAAGGCGCCGCGCTCGGCTCCATCCGAACGACGCGAAACCGGGCATCCTCCTTGCCGTTCGCCATCTCGACCGGACGGGAGAACTCGACCGGCTCGGCGACGGCAAGGCCCGCTTGCTGCAGCGCGCCATAAAGGCGCAACGAGTCCTCGGTGCCGAACACCAGCCCGTTCAGCCCGAACGGCGCGCGCAGGATGTCGCCGCGCATGCTCTCGACTCCCGGCTCGAGACCGATCAGCTCGAGGTAGTCGGTGCCAAAAATCGCTAGATGATTGATGGTGCCGAGCGTATGGCGGCCGCGCGGCGTCAGCGCGAAGCCAAGGCGGCGATAGCAGGCGGCCGCTTCGTCCATCCGGTCGCGGGCATTGACGACGACGTGATCGAGTGTCGGTGTCGGCGGCACTATCTCAGTCATGGTGCAGCATCCGAATTTGGGCTCGGTTGGGCGGGCGTCTTGATGCGATGGACGATCATCCCGTCGTAGAGGCGCCGCACCGTCGACGAGCCGTTGGTCGCGAAGACGAACGGCAGCACCCCATGCACAAAGCATGCAAACCCGGCGCCGATCATGCGCACGGAAAAGCCCCACGCCGAGCGCAAATGCTCGCCATAGGATTCGCCGACCGAAGCCGGATGCTCGGTGAATGACAGGCGCGCCATCGGGCCCCCTCTCGCTCCGCCGCGTTGAGCCGCGGTTGTGACGCCGTTAAGCCTAGGCTCGGGCGCCCGGAATCGGCTTGCAAAACTGTCGCGCTACCTGACAATTTGAGCAAGCGGATTCCACTTTTAGTGCAAATCGAGGCTTCGGATTGCATGGATCGGATCGATGAGAGAATCCTGACCTGCCTGCAGGAAGACGCAACCATGCCGGTCGCGGAGATCGCCGAGCGTGCCGGGATTTCGCCCTCACCCTGTTGGCGCCGCATCCGCCGGCTTGAGGAAGAAGGCGTCATTCGGCGCCGGGTCGCGTTGCTCGATCCGATGAAGCTGCGGGTGGGCGTGACGGTGTTCGTCAGCATTCGAACCAGCCACCACAACACCGAGTGGGCCGAACATTTCTGCCGGGCCGTCAGTCAGATCCCCGAAGTCCTCGAATTTCATCGCATGAGCGGCAGCGTCGACTATCTCCTGCGCGTCGTCGTCCCGGATATCGCCGCTTATGACGGGGTCTATAAGCGGCTGATCAAGATTGCCGACCTGCTCGATGTCAGCTCCAGCTTCTCGATGGAGCAGATCAAATACACGACGGCCCTGCCGACCAATTACGCGCCGTAAGCGCCCAGGCCCGGCCTGCCGACACACTTCTATATATTACCCGCAGCCGTCGGCAGCACGCTCCACCTAAGGCGCGCCTTCGGCACCGCACCATAGACCCTTCGCCGCCTGCCGTGCGGGCCGGCACCGAGCGTCAAAGCCTGCCCGTAAATTGTTCACCTGTCTTGGAATTGGGCGGACCGACGAAGTCGCGATAGGGGATTCCCGCGAAAACTGCCGGAACCTGTCGTGGCACGAGCTTTGCTGCATCAGCGAAGGCCGCGTGATGCCGCACACGGCCGACCCGGTGCAATCCGCGGATGGCCCCTCTTCCGACATTTTCCTGAAGGCGAAGCAATGAAAAGCAGCAGCAATCCGTCCGGCGCAACCGGTCGCCAGCGCCGCGGCGCGTGGCACGCCGGCCGCCGCTTGGCTCTTCTCCTGGCCGCGCTGGTCGCCCCTGGCGCGCTGGCTCCCGTGCATGCCGCGCCTTCGTCGCTGCTGCCTCCCGACGTGGCAAAGGCCGGCAAGATCACCTTCTGCAGCTTCGTCGACCTGCCGCCGGTCGAGTTCATGGACGCTTCCGAAAAGCCGGTCGGTTCCGACGTCGAGCTGGCGCAGGGCATCGCCAGCCGCCTCGGCGTCACCGCCGATTTCAACAACATGCCTTTCGCCGGGCTGATCCCGGCGCTGCTGGCCGGCCATTGCGACGCGATCATCTCGCAGCTCTTCATCAAGCCGCCGCGCGAGAAGGTGATCAATTTCATCCCCTACATGTATTCGCACGAGGTCATCCTGCTGAAGAAAGGGACGACGGGCATCGACTCGCTCGCCGACCTTTCCGGCAAGAAGGTCGCCGCGGTCACCGGCACGACGGCCACCAACCTCCTCGAGGACGAGAACGCCGAGCTCAAGACCGCAGGCAAGCCGCTGATCGACATGGTCATGTTCCCGGAAAGCACCCCGGCGCTGCAGCAGCTGCAATTCGGCCAGGTGACGGCCTATGGCGTCGCCTTCGAAGCGGCGGCCTATTACGCCCACAAGGAGCCCGAGCTCTTCGTCACCGGCGGCAAGCCCTATTACAAGATTCTGACCGGGATCGGCCTGCGCAAGGACGAGACCCAGCTGCAGCAGGCGATGGCGACGGCATTCGCCCAGATGCGCAAGGACGGCAGCTACCACCAGATCCTGGTCAAATGGGACATCGAGCAGGACGAGCTGCCGCAGGATCAGTAGGCCGCGATGTCTTTCGACTGGTCATTCTTCTGGCATTACCTGCTCGAGCCGAGTTCCGTCTATCTGAACGGGCTTCTGCTGACCGTCGTCCTCAGCGTCGTCTCGCAGCTCTTCGGCACGGCGCTGGGACTGGCGGCGGCACTGGCGCGGCTCGCGACCTTCCGTCCGCTGCACATGGCGGCGCGGTTCTATATCTGGGTGATGCGCGGCACGCCGCTGCTGGTGCAGATCGTCTTCATCTATACCGGCCTCGCCGCCGCCAACATTCTGCGCTTCCATGATGTGCATCTCGGCTTCTTGCTCATCGCCGGCAACGTCCAGGCGGGCATCCTCGCGCTCAGCCTCAACGAGGGCGCCTATATGGCCGAGATCATCCGGGCCGGCATCGCCTCGGTCGATCACGGCCAAGCCGAGGCCGCAAGCTCGCTCGGCATGACGCGCGGGCTGCTGATGCGGCGCATCGTCCTGCCGCAGGCGCTGAGGCTGATCATCCCGCCGCTCGGCAATCAGTTCAACATCATGCTGAAGAACAGCACGCTGGTGAGCATCATCGGCGTGCCGGAGCTGCTGCTGATCACCGAGTCGATCAACTCGGCGACCTTCCGCACCTTCGAGCTCTATACGGTGGTCGGCCTCTACTTCCTTACCCTCACCACGCTTTGGGGCTTGGCGCAGCGCGGCATCGAGGCGCGCTTTGCCGCTCCCTCGCCTGCGGGCGCTGGCGCCGTGGCTGGGCGCCCGCGTCGCTTCGCGCTCCGCAATCTAATCAATGCGGGATCGCCATGATGGGCAGCGTCGCCGAAAGCCCGGCCGCGGCCGCCATCGTCGCGCCCAAAGCCGCTGACGACGTTGTCGTCGAGGCGGTCGACGTCCACAAGTGGTTCGGCGCCAGCAAGGTGCTGGACGGCGTCTCTCTCTCGGTGCGCCGCGGCGAGACGGTGGTGATCATCGGCCCGTCGGGCTCGGGCAAAACCACCTTCGTGCGCTGCCTCAACCACCTCGAGACGATCCAGCAGGGCGTGATCCGCGTGAACGGGCATTTCATCGGCTATCGTCTGCGCAACGGCAAGATGGTGCCGGACCGCCCACGCAACATTGCGCGCCAGCGCCGCGATGTCGGCATGGTGTTCCAGCGCTTCAATCTGTTCGCCCACATGACCGCGCTCGAGAACATCATCGAGGCGCCGATCCGCGTGCGCCGCATCGCACGCGACGAGGCGGCGGCGACGGCGCGCGCGCTGCTCTCCCGGGTCGGGCTCGGCGGCCGCGAGAACGCCTATCCCGCCCAGCTCTCCGGCGGCCAGCAGCAGCGCGTCGCCATCGCTCGCGCACTCGCCATGCGCCCCGCCGTGATGCTGTTCGACGAGCCGACCAGTGCGCTCGACCCGGAAATGGTGGGCGAGGTCCTGGCGGTGATCCGCGAGCTTGCACAAGACGGCATGACCATGATCGTGGTCACGCACGAGATGGACTTCGCCCGCGAGGTCGCCGATCGGGTGGTGGTGATGGACAAGGGCGCCATCATCGACAGCGGCACGCCGCACCACGTCTTCGTCGACTCCCGCCATCCGCGGCTGCGCGCTTTCCTGGCAAAGACCCGGTTCCAAGCGGCGTCGTAAGGCGCGCCCGCGCCGAGGTGAGAGCGAAAAGCGCCGCCTGCACGATCGACGACGACGCGCCGATCCCTAGACGAATCAAGGTCTTGTAGGTTCCAGGGACGTTGCTCCCGATCGGCAGACCCGGTGGCGCAGTTCTTGCACCGATTGGGGCGGGAGCTCGGGAGGCATGATCGTCGATGGCGATCCAGGTCGCGCTGACGCATAAGACCAATTACCGCTACGACCGCCTGGTCCGCTTGGGGCCGCAGACCATCCGGCTGCGGCCGGCGCCGCATTGCCGCACGCCGATCCTGAGCTACGCGCTCACCGTCGCGCCCAAGCGTCACTTCCTCAATTGGCAACAGGACCCGCAATCGAACTATATCGCGCGCTATGTCTTCCCCGAGCCGACGACCGAATTCCGGATCGAGGTCGATCTCGTCGCCGAGCTGGCGGTCATCAATCCCTTCGACTTCTTCCTCGAGAAGGACGCCGAAACCTATCCCTTCGCTTACGAGCCGGCGCTCGCGCGCGAGCTGCGCCCCTATCTCGAGACCGAGCCGGTCGGCGCTTTGCTCGCCGCGCTCTTCGCCGAGATCGATCGCCAGCGCATGGCCACCATCGATTTTCTGGTCAATCTCAACCGGCTGGTACAGAGGCGCATCGGCTATCTCATTCGCCTCGAGCCGGGAATCCAGAGCTGCGAGGAGACGCTGCGCCGCGGCAGCGGCTCCTGCCGCGACAGCGCTTGGTTGCTGGTTCAGCTCGCGCGCGGCCTCGGCTTCGCCGCGCGTTTCGTCTCGGGCTATCTCGTCCAGCTCACGCCCGACCAGCGGCCGCTCGACGGGCCCGCCGGTCCCGAGACGGACTTCATCGATCTGCACGCCTGGACGGAGCTCTATCTCCCCGGCGCCGGTTGGGTCGGGCTCGACCCGACCTCGGGCCTGTTCGCCGGCGAAGGCCACATACCGCTCGCCTGCACGCCCGATGCGACCAGCGCCGCGCCGGTAAGCGGCGGCGTCGATCCCTGCGAGGTGCGCTTCGACCATGAGATGAGCGTGGTCCGCATGCGCGAGCAGCCGCGGGTGACCAAGCCTTACGACCACGCGAGCTGGACGCGCATCGACACGCTCGGCCAAGCGGTGGATCGCGACCTCGCCGCGGGGGATGTGCGCCTCACCATGGGCGGCGAGCCGACGCTGGTGTCGATCGACGACATGGACGGCGCCGAATGGAACACCGCGGCGACCGGCCCCGCCAAGCGCCAGCGCGCGGCCGATCTGGTGGCGCGCCTCAAGGCGCGCTACGCGCCGGGCGGGCTGCTGCATTTCGGCCAGGGCAAATGGTATCCCGGCGAGAGCCTGCCGCGCTGGGCGCTCAGCATCTACTGGCGGCGCGACGGCGATGCGATCTGGGCCAATGGCGATTATCTCGCGCGCGAAGATCGCGATTACGGCTTCGGCCCGGCGGAGGCGGAGCGCTTCACCACCGCGCTGGCGCAGCGGCTCGGCATTGCCGCGCGCATGGTGCATCCGGCCTATGAGGATCCCTGGCACTATTTGAAGCTCGAGAGCGCGCTGCCGCTCAACGCCGACCCCTTCGACAGCAAGCTCGAGGACGAGGAGGACCGCGCGCGGCTGGCGCAGGTCTTCGCGCGCGGCCTCGGCCAGCCGGTCGGCTATGTCCTGCCGATCAACCGCCGCCACGAGGCGAGCGGCCCGGTCTGGTTGTCGAGTCCCTGGCCGGTCCGCCAGGAGCGGCTGCTGCTCAGTCCCGGCGACAGCGCCATCGGCTATCGCCTGCCACTCGCCTCGCTCCCTTGGGTCGCGACCTCAGATTATCCGCAGATCATCGAGCGCGATCCCTTTGACGAAGCCCCGCCCTTGCCGCCGCATCCCGGGCGAGCCACACAGCGCGCCGAGATCAAGGGTCCGACAGAGCCGCTGCGGCGCCGCGATCCCGCAACCATGGCGGCGCTCAACGCGGAGCCGCTGGAGCGTGGCCGCTCCGCGCCCTGGGTGGTGCGCACGGCGCTTTGCGTCGAGCCGCGCCGCGGAAGCCTCTATGTCTTCATGCCGCCGGTGGCGCTGCTCGAGGATTATCTCGAGCTCATCGCCAAGGTCGAAGAGACGGCGATCGACACCGCCTTGCCGGTGATCATCGAAGGTTACCCGCCGCCGCGCGATTCGCGGCTCCTCAGCCTGTCGGTGACGCCCGATCCCGGCGTCATCGAGGTCAACATCCATCCCGCCGCCAGCTGGCGCGAGCTCGCGCGCCGCACCATCGACCTCTACGAAGATGCGCGGCAGAGCCGACTCGGCGCGGAAAAGTTCCTGCTCGACGGCCGTCATGTCGGCACCGGCGGCGGCAATCACATCACCGTCGGCGGTCCCACCGCCGCCGACAGCCCGTTTTTGCGCCGGCCGAGTCTGCTGCGCAGCCTCATCGCCTATTGGCAAAATCACCCCGCGCTCTCCTATCTCTTCTCGGGCTTGTTCATTGGTCCGACGAGTCAGGCGCCGCGAGTCGACGAAGCGCGCGACGAGGCGCTTTACGAGCTCGAGATCGCCTTCGCCGAAATCGACCGACTCGGCGATTCCGCTCCGCCTTGGATGATCGATCGCGCGCTGCGCCATACGCTGACCGACGTTACCGGCAACACGCATCGCGCGGAATTCTGCATCGACAAGCTCTATTCGCCGGACAGCGCCGCGGGCCGACTCGGCCTGGTCGAGATGCGCGGCTTCGAGATGTCGCCGCATGCCGAGATGAACCTTACGCAGCAACTGCTTGTTCGCGGCTTGATAGCCGGTTTTTGGCGCCAGCCTTACAGAAATCGCTTGGTGCGATGGGGTACGGAGCTGCATGATCGCTTCATGTTGCCGTTTTTTGTCGAGCAGGATCTGCGGGACGTGATCGGCGACCTCGAGCGTCTCGGCTATGAGTTCGACGTCGAATGGTTCCGGCCGCATCTGACCTTTCGCTTTCCCGTGCTCGGCAGCGTCACGCATCGCGGCATTCACCTGGAGCTGCGGCATGCCCTCGAGCCGTGGCATGTGCTGGGCGAAGAGCCCGGCGCGGGCGGCACGGTGCGCTTCGTCGACAGCTCGGTGGAGCGGCTGCAGCTCCGCGTCAGCGGCATGGTCGGCGGCCGCCACGCCGTGGCCTGCAATGGCTGGCTGGTGCCGCTGCATCCGACCGGAACCGAGGGCGAGTATGTCGCCGGGATTCGCTTCCGCGCCTGGCCGCTTCCCGCGGCGCTGCATCCGACGATTCCGGTGCACGCGCCGCTGATCTTCGACCTCTTCGATCGCTGGTCCGGCCGCTCGCTCGGCGGCTGCACCTACCATGTGAGTCATCCCGGAGGCCGCAATTTCGAAACGCGACCCGTCAACGCGCATGAGGCCGAAGGCCGACGACTCGCTCGCTTTCAGCCTTTTGGCCACACGCCTGGTCCGGCCGCGCCGCGCGACCCGGGCGCCAATCCCGATTTCCCCTTCACGCTCGATCTTCGCCGTGTCTGATCAGCCTTCCCTGCCCGGCAGCGAGGAGATCGGCGGCTACGCGCGCGGCGCCGTCTGGGACGAGCTCGTCACCGGCGACGGCCGCATCCGCAAGCACTGGGATCCCGTCATGGGCTACCTCGCGCAGTTTGATCCCGCCGAGCTGGGCGAGCTGCGCGATGAAGCGGCGCGCCTGTTGCGGCAGAACGGCGTCGCCTACACCATCTACGACGACCCCGCGGCGGCGGACCGCCCTTGGCCGCTCGACCTCGTTCCGCTGCTGATCTCCGCCGAAGAGTGGCGCGTGATCGAGGCCGGCGTCATGCAGCGCGCGCGCCTGCTGAACGCGCTCCTCGCCGACATCTATGGCGCGCAGCGCGTCGTCGCCGATGGCTTGCTGCCGCCCAGCCTGCTCCATGCCAATCCGAGCTTCCTGCGGCCGTGCTGCGGCGTCGCGCCGCGTCAGGGTAGCTTCCTGCAGCTTTACGCCGTCGATCTCGCACGCTCGCCGGATGGCGGCTGGTGGGTGCTGGCGGATCGCTCGCAAGCGCCGAGCGGCGCGGGCTACGCGCTGGAAAACCGCAGCGTCGTCGGGCGCGTGCTGGCGGATTGCCTCGGCGCCGCCGCGGTCGAACCGCTTGCTCCCTTCTTCACCGCGCTGCGGGACAATCTCTGCGCCCTGGCGCCGGCCGCTGCCGATCGCTTCCGCTCGCCGCGCATCGTGCTGCTGACGCCCGGCATCTATAACGAGACCTATTTCGAGCACGCTTATCTCGCGCGCCGGCTCGACGTCACTTTGGTCGAAGGCGCCGATCTCACCGTACGCGATCGGCGCGTCTTCCTCAGAACGCTCGGCGGACTCGAGCCGGTCGATGTCATCCTGCGCCGCCTCGACGATGATTTCTGCGACCCGCTGGAGCTGCGGACGGAGAGCACGCTCGGCGTCGCCGGTCTCGTCGAAGCGGCGCGCGCCGGCAACGTGATCGTCGCCAACGCGCTCGGCAGCGGCATCCTCGAAGGCATGGCGTTCAAGCCGTTCCTGCCGGGGCTCGCCCAAGCGCTGCTCGGCGAGACGCTGCAGCTGCCGGACGTCGCCAGCTGGTGGTGCGGCGGCGCGCGCGAGCGCCAATACGTCGCCGATCACATCGACCGCCTGGTGATCAAACCAGCCTTCCCCGCGCTGGGGCTGGAACCCGTCTTCGGCGCCGAGCTGAGCCAGGCCGAGCGCACCGCGTTGCTGGCGCAGATCGCCGAGCGGCCGTTCGATTTCGTCGGCCAGGAGCGGGTCGAGCTCTCCACCGTTCCGGTTCATGCCGACGGCAAGCTCGTGCCGCGGCCGCTGGTGCTGCGCGTTTTTGCCGCCGCGGCGGGCGACGGCTTCGTGGTCATGCCGGGCGGCCTCACCCGCACCTCGCCGGTCGGCGGCGGTCCCATCGTGTCGATGCAGCATGGCGGCGGTTGCAAGGACACGTGGATCGTCGGCGCCGCCGCGCCGGGCACGCGCGCCGCCGAGACGGAGTCGGCCAAGATCGTGTCGCTGCGCGGCGGCGCGGCGGAGCGCCATCCCGCCGCCTCGCTGCCGAGCCGCGCCGCCGATGGGCTGTTCTGGGCCGGCCGTTATGTCGAGCGGGTCGGCAGCGGCGCGCGGCTGCTGCGCTCGCTCCTGCTCGGCATCACCGACGCGGCCAAGCTCTGGACGATGCAGGAGATCGAGCCCGCACTCGCTTTCGCCGCCGCGGTCGGTCTGTTGCCGCCGGTCGATCTCGCCGCTGCGCCGCCCACCGTGTCCGAGCTCGTCGCGTTGATCCGGACGGCCGTCGCGGACCAGGCCCATCCCAGCAGCGTCGCCGTCAACCTCCAGCGGCTGCTGGGGGCGGCGCGCGGCGTGCGCGATCAGCTGCCGCCCGGCTGCTGGCAGATCATCGGCGATGTCGCGCGCAAATCCGCGATCGAAGGCAGCCGCGCGGTTCCCGCGCGCGTGCTGCTGCGGCTTGACGAGATCGTCGCTTTCACCGCCGCGTTCTGGGGGACGGTCGACGACATGATGGAGCGCGACGCCGGCTGGCGCTTCCTCGATCTCGGCCGGCGGCTGGAGCGGGCGATCAATCTCGTCGCCCTGTTTCGCGCCGCCTCGCGCATCGCGCAGCGGAGCGAAGGCGAGCCGAGCGCGGGCGGCGACGAGGCGCTGCTCGCCGCGGTGCTGACCGCCGTCGGCGCGCACCGCTTCCTTCCCGACGCCGCCGCCGGCGAGCGCGAGACCGCATCGGGTGTCTCCGCCGGCCTCCTCAACGCCAGCGATCCCCTCAGCATCGCCTTTCAGCTCGCTTCGATCGCCGGGCATTTGCGCGCCTTGCCACAGGCCGAGCACATCGCCAGCGGCGATCCCCAAGGCGTCGCGCAATCGCTGGCGCTCACCCAGGCGGCGCAAGCGGTGTTGTCCGGCGCGATGGGCACCGCGTCGCGGCACGACGGCGCAACCCCGCTCGCCGCGCTGGACGAGGCGCTCGCGCCGCTGACCGGCCTGCTTCCCGAAATCTCCAACGCGCTCACGCGGGTCTATTTCACCCATGCCTTCGCCCGTCCCGCCTGACGCCGCGCGGCGCCACCGCGTGCGGCACGTCACACGATACGAGTATCAAGAGAGCGTCGAGCTCGCCCAGCATGTGCTTCATCTCGAGCCGCGGGCGTTGCCGCTGCAGCAGAGCGTGTCGTGGTCGCTCACCGTCTCCCCGGAACCCTCGGTGATGGCGCGGCACAGCGACAGCTTCGGCAACCCCGTCACCTACCTCGCGCTGCAAGAGCCACACGCCTCGTTGCGGATCGTCTCCGAGATGGAGGTCGAGGTGCGTCGGTTCGCGGCGGACCCGGCGCTCGCGGCGCCCTGGGAAACCGTCAGCGGCGCGCTCGCCGCGTCCGCGGATCCGGCCGCGCGCGATGCCGCCGCTTTCGCTTACGCCTCGCCGCGCGTTCCCATTCTTGCGGCGCTGCGCGATTACGCCGGCCAATCCTTTACCCCCGGGCGGCCGATCGGCGAGGCGGCGCTCGATCTCGTGCACCGCATCCATGCTGATTTCGTCTTCGACCCGGTCGCGACGACCGTCTCGACACCGCTGGCCGAAGTGCTGGAGCGCCGCCGCGGCGTCTGTCAGGACCTCGCCCATGTCGTGATCGGCTGTCTGCGCGCGCTCGGCCTCGCCACACGCTATGTCAGCGGCTACATCCGCACCATCCCGCCGCCGGGCCAGGCAAGGCTGCGCGGCAGCGATGCGTCGCACGCCTGGGTCTCGCTCTGGTGCGGCGGCGCGTCCTGGCTCGACCTCGATGCCACCAACAACCAGGCGGCGACGCTCGACTACGTCACCGTCGCCTGGGGACGCGACTATGACGATGTCAGCCCGGTGCGCGGCGTCCTCTTCGGCGGCAGCAGCCACACCCTCGCGGTAATGGTCGATGTCGAGCCGGTCGATGTGGAGCCGGTGTAGATCGAGCACCTCCGAGACGGGCCCCCGCTTTCGCGCTAGGGTACGTACACATCTCAAAAAACACTGAGAGTCCAGTATCTTTCCCGCCGTCCCCGCGAAAGCGGGGACCCAGAGCCATGCGCTCCATTCATCGGGGCCGAAGCTCCTGGATGCCCGCTTTCGCGGGCAAGGCGAAACCGGAGACATGACTTCACTGGTGACGGATAAAAAAGGCCCTCCGAGCTTCAACCGAACCGGCGCGGCCGCAGCCCCGCTTGGAACCAGGTGATCATGGAATAGATGTCGTAGACCGGCAGGCCGACCGCTTCCTGCAGCGCCGCTGCATAAGGCGGCATGTTGGTGCATTCGAGCACGACGGCGCCGATATCGGGATGTCGTGCGATCAGCTCCCTGCCCGCCTCGACCACATCCTGCTCGGCCAGCGCCACATCCAGATCGTCTTTCTCGGCCTTGATCAAGACGCGGAAGAATTCGCGGCCGGTCTCGGTGCCGATCAAGGGCGTATCGAGCGGCACGCCCGCGCCGGCGAGATGGGCCGGGGTGAGGCTCGCGCCGGAGATGGTGACGATGCCGACACGCTTGCCCGGCGGCAGTGTCGCTTGCACCCAGGGAACCTGCAGCAGCGCCGAGGTGGCGACCGGAACGGCGATGGCAGCGGCCATCTCTTTCTGGAACAGCGACAGGAAGCCGCAATTGGTGGTGATCGCTTCGGCGCCGAGGCGGACGAGGTCCTTGGCGGCTTCGATGAAGCTCGGCAACAGCCCCGCCGCGCCGTTCAGCACGACCTTCTCCGGGCTGGCGCCGGTCACCACGCGATAAAGGACGGGAAACGGCCAGGTCGTGGCGTTGCCCATATCGCCGGGGATGCGCGGGAACTTCGCTTCCAGCATGAGAATGCCGAGCGGTGCGCCATAGATCGCCTTGCCACCCTTGGCGAGGCGCGAGGCGGCGATGGTGTTGACGCGGTCGGCCATGACAAGCCCTCCGGACAAGGATCAGAGAAAGCGCCGCGGATCGAAGGGTTGCACCGGGATCTCGGGGTCGCGGCCGGCGACGAGCTGCGCCACCAGCCGGCCGGTGCGGGCCGAGCCGACGAGGCCGATATGGCCGTGGCCGAAGGCATAGACGACATCATCGCTGGCGCGCGCGGTGCCGATGCAGGGCCGGCCATCCGGCATGCTGGGGCGATGGCCCATCCAGACCTTGACCCGCTCGGGCGGGATCGGCTGCGGCAGGTTGGGGAACATGCTGACGAGGTGCTCGCGCAGCACCTCGGCGCGCTGCCAATTCGGCGCGGCGTCCAGCCCCGCGATCTCCACCTGCCCCGCGGCGCGCAAGCCGCCCTTCATCGGGTTCACCACCATCTTCGCGTCCGATGCCATGACTGATAGGCGCGGCGCGATGCCCGTGCCCTCGATCATGACGTGATAGCCGCGCTCGGTCTCGAGCGGCAGGTCATCTCCGATCGCCGCGCAGAGCGGCTTCGAGCGCGCGCCCGCCGCGACCACAGCCTTGTCGCAGACGATGTCGTTTCTCTCGGTCGCGACCGCCTTCACGCGGCCGCCCTCCAGGTTGATCCCCGTCGCCCGCGCGGAAACGAAACCGGCGCCGAGTGCACGGGCGTGGGCCGCAAGCGCCGCGACATAGGCACCGGGATCGCGGCAGCGGCCCGCCTCCTCCACCAGAACGCCGAAGGTGTAGCGCGGATGAAGCTCGGGCAGGCGCTGGCGCAGCTCGTCGCGCGAGAGCTCCAGCCATTCGACGCCGACGCGCTTGCGGATGGACCAGCCGAGACCGTCGGCCTCGAACGCGGCGCGCGAGGGATAGATATGCAGCAAGCCCTGGCGCTCGACCAGCGCGCCGACGCCGGCCTCGTCGGCGAGCTTCTGGTGAAGCAGCGGCGCGTCTCTGAGAAGCGCGCGCAGCGCAACGGCCGTCGCCTCGATCTTCGCCGGCGTCGAGCCCGACCAGAGATAGCGCATGAGCCAGGGCAGCGCCTTCGGCAGATAGCCCCAGCGCACCGTCAGCGGCCCGAGCGGATCGGCGAGGTATTTCGGCACTTTCTTCCACGCGCCCGGCTCGGCCGGCGGAATGACCGAATGCGAGGAGAACCAGCCGGCATTGCCGTAGCTCGCCGCCTGCTCGCCGCCGGGCGGGCCGGGATCGATCACCGTCACCTTATGCCCGTCGCGCAGCAGCTCGAGGGCGCTGACGATGCCGACCGCGCCCGATCCGATGACGGCCACATGCTGGCGTGCATCGCCTGTCATGCGCCGCTCAGCGGCCGGTGGCGGCGATGCGGCGGCAATGATCGAGCGCCGCGCCGATGAGATTGTCGCTCGCTTCCGGGGTGCGGAACGCGGAATGAGCGGAGAGGGTGACGTTATCCAGCGTGGTCAGGACATGCCCCGCCGGCATCGGCTCGATGGTGTAGACATCGAGGCCGGCATGGCGGATATGGCCGGAGCGCAGCGCCTCGATCATCGCCGCCTCGTCGACCAGCGCGCCGCGCGCCGTGTTCACCAGGATGACACCCGGCTTCATCGCCGCAATGCGCTCGCGCGACAGGAAGCCTCGCGTCTCGTCGGTGAGCAGCAGATGCAGCGAGACGACGTCGCTCGCGCCGAGCACCTGCTCGAGCGTGCGGAACGCGACACCGGGATAGTCCCGCTGGCTGCGGTTCCAGGCGACCACCTTCATGCCCGAGCCGAGGGCGATGCGCGCGACCTCGGCGGCGATGCCGCCGAAGCCGATAAGCCCCAGCGTCTTGCCGGTGAGCTGCACGCCCGCGACGCGCAGCCACTCCCCGGCGCGCATGCCGCGGTCCATCTGGGCGAAGCCTTTGGCCGCGCTCCACATCAGGGCGATGGCGCATTCCGCCACGGCGGTGTCGCCATAGCCCTTGATGATGTGGACGGTGATGCCGCGCTCGGCGAGCTCTTCCGGGTTCATATAGCTGCGCGCCCCGGTGCCCAGGAAGACGACATGCTTGAGGCCGCGGCAGTTTGCGGCGAGCGGCGTCGGCAATTGGGTGTGATCGATGATGGCGATCTCGGCATCGCCGAGGATGGAAGGGAGCGCGTCCGGCGTCACGTCGGGATCGCGATGGATGGCGACCGGCGGGTCGCCGGCGCGCAGCAGCCTCTCCGTGACCGCGGCCAGAGCGTCATTGGCATCGACGAAAACCGCCCGCACCGCTCTCCCCCTTTTCAGGCCCGCCTCTCGACCGCGTGCCAACTATAGTGCAGCTTCGTGCCGAGCCTCGAATTCTGATTGCAGGACTCTGCCATGTCTTTGGCGCTGTTTGGTTTTTAGGCAGTTTGAAGGGCCGATGCCGAAACCATCATCAGCTTGAAATAGCGTATTGCATCGCCTCCTGAATGCAGAAATAGTGGGCCGTTCTCGCCCGATTCGCGATCGCAGGCGGGGCGATTCAGAGAGGGATTTGCCGATGAAACGCAGAGACACTTTCGCCGCCTTGGCGCTTGCCGGCGCTTCGATCGCCGCCGCCGCGGCGTCACCACCGGCGGAGGCCGAGGCTGCCGCCTCGACCTTGGCGCGGGTCAAGAGCACGGGCGTGCTGCGGGTTGCCGTCCTCGTCGGCCAGGAGCCCTATTTCCACAAGGATCTCGCTTCCGGCCAATGGTCCGGCGCCTGCATCGACATGGCCAACGACATCGCCTCGAAAGTCAGCGCGAAGGTGGAATATGTCGAATCCACCTGGGGCAATCAGATCCTCGATCTCCAGGGCGACAAGATCGATCTCGCTTTCGCCGTCAATCCGACGCCGGAGCGCGCCCTCGTCATCGATTTCTCGACGCCCATCCTGGTCCATTCCTTCACCGTCATCACGCGCAAGGGCTTCCCGAAGCCGCAGACCTGGGAAGAGATCAACCAGCCCGGTGTCAAGATCGCCGTCGATATCGGCTCGACCCATGAGCTGATCGCCCGCCGCTATTGCCCGAAGGCGACCATCCTCGGCTTCAAGACGCGCGACGAGGCGATCCTGGCGGTGGCGACCGGCCGGGCCGATTGCAACGTGTCGCTGGCCGTGCTCTCAGTCACGACGCTGAAGAAGAATCCCAATCTCGGCGAGCTGGCGATCCCGCGGCCGCTGCTCACCTTGCCGACCAATCTCGGCATCCGCGCCGAGCCCGACCGCCGCTACAAGGATTTCCTCAGCGCCTGGGCGGATTACAACCGCGCCATGGGACAGACCCGCGAATGGATGCTGAAGGGCTTCGAAGCAGTCGGCCTCAAGCCCGAGGACATTCCGCCGGAGGTGCAGTTCTGACGGGTGCTCGGCGATGTATGCCTGGGATTTCGCGGCGCTCAAGCCCTATTGGAGCCTGATCTGGCAAGGGCTCGGCGTCACCCTGTTCTATACCGTGACGACGGTGCTGGCGGGCCTCATCATCGGCCTCGTCGTCGGCATCCTGCGCACCGCGGGGCCGCGCTGGGCCAGCATGCCCTTGCGCGCCTATATCGAGACGTTCCGCTGCACGCCGCTGCTGGTGCAGCTCATCTGGGTCTACTACGCGCTGCCGGTGCTGATCGGCGTCGACATGTCGGCGGCGATGGCGTGCTTCATCGCGCTGTCGCTCTATGCCGGCGCGTTCTATGCCGAAATTTTCCGCGGCGGCATCGAGGCGGTCGATCGGGGCCAGTGGGAGGCGGGACGCGCCATCGGCATGCGGCGAGGCAAGATCTTCCGGCGCATCGTGCTGCCGCAAGCGATCCAGGTGATGATCCCCGCTTTCATCAGCCAAACGATCCTGCAGCTCAAGAACACCTCGCTGGTCTCGGTGGTCGCCGTCGGCGATCTGCTCTATCAGGGCACCGTGATCACCGCGGCGAGCTATCGCCCCTTGGAGGTCTATACGACCATCGCCGTCGTTTATTTCGTCGTGCTGTTTCCGCTGACCCTCGTCGCCGACCGGCTCGAGCGGCGTCTTGGGGCGCATCGGTGAGCGCGGCAGAGCCGACCCTTTCCGTCACCGACCTCCACAAATCCTACGGCACGCTCCACGTCCTCAAGGGCGTTTCGCTCCGCGTCGCGCGCGGCGAGGTGGTGACCTTGATCGGCGCCAGCGGCTCGGGCAAATCGACCTTGCTGCGCTGCATGAATCTGCTCGAGCTGCCGCAAGCCGGCGCGCTCCAGGTGGGGCGCCATGGTTTCGCCTTCGGCAAAGGCCAGCCCCATCCGCGCGATGCCGAGCTCGCGCTGCTGCGGCGCGATGTCGGCATGGTCTTCCAGCATTTCAATCTCTTCCCCCACATGACCGCGCTGCAGAACGTGACCGAAGGCCCGATTCAGGTGCGGCACCTGAGCAAGGCGGAGAGCCTCGAGCTTGGCCGCGGCTTGCTGGCCAAGGTCGGCCTCGCCGACAAGGCGGACGCCTTCCCGGCCAAGCTCTCCGGCGGACAGAAGCAGCGCGTCGCCATCGCCCGCGCCCTCGCCATGAAGCCGGATGTGATGCTGTTCGACGAAGTGACCTCGGCGCTCGATCCGGAGCTGGTTCAAGAGGTGCTCAACGTCATCCGCGAGCTGGCGGCCGAGGGCATGACCATGATCCTGGTCACGCATGAGATGGCCTTCGCCGCCGATGTCTCGAGCCGAGTCGGCTTCATGAATGACGGCATTCTGGCCGAGCTCGGCTCCGTCGAGGCGGTGATCCGCAAACCGCAGAACCCGCGCCTCATCGCGTTCCTCAACCGGTTTCACCAGGAGCCGGTCGGAACTGCGCGGACGGCGCAGCGATAGATCGGCCTCACTCCGCCGCGGCGGTCGTGGTGCCAGACTTCAATCGGGCGAGCGGAAGGATCACGAAGGCGGTTGTGCCCACCTCAGGCGTGCTGTCGAGGCGAAGGTAGCCGCCGTGCAAATCCGCCATCGCCTTGACCAGCGCGAGGCCGAGCCCGGTGCCCTCGTGCATGCGGCGATAGGATGCCTCGACCTGCACGAACGGCTTCAGAACGCGATCCAGATGCTCGGCGGCGATGCCGATGCCGGTATCCGACACGGCGAAGACGATGCCCTCGGGTTCGACGGCAAGTCGGCATCCGATGCCGCCCCCGGCCGGGGTGAAGCGGTAGGCGTTCGACAAGAGGTTCAGCAGCATCTGCTTCAGCTTGCGCTCATCGGCGTAGATGCTGACCTCGCCGGGCGGGACGGTGACCGCGAAAGCGAGCTTGGCTTCATCGATTCGTTGCTGCACGAGGTGGCAAGCGGAGCGGACGACGTCGCGGGCGTCAAACCAGCTTTCCGTCAGTTCGAGCTTCCCGGCTGCCGCTTTCGACAGATCGAGAATGTCGCTGATGATGGCCAGCAGGTGTGTTCCGCTGGCGTGGATGTCCTTGGCATAGCCGCGGTAGTGCTCGTTGACGAGCGGACCCATGGCTTCGCTGATCATCATGTCGGAGAAACCGATGATGGCATTCAGCGGCGTGCGCAGCTCATGGCTCATATTGGCGAGAAATTCCGACTTCGCTCGATTGGCCGCTTCGGCCTCTTCCTTCGCGCCGCGCATCGCATCGAAGGCAACGGTGACCTCCTTCTGCCGCCGCACTTCTGATTCCGCGAGCAATCGCGCCCGCTCGGCGTCGGCGATTTGCGCTTGCGCACGCGCCAGATCGTATTGCTGCCGCAGGTGCCGCCCGAGGGCGACGGCGCCAAGCGCGATGGACATGGCGGAGATGATTGCCGCAAGCGCCGCAAGGCGGGCGATGCTTCGCCAATTGGCGAGCGCCGCTGCTTCGGTTTTCGTGACCAGTACGAACAGTGGATAGTTGGTGAGCGCACGTGCCGCTTTGAGGCGCATCAGACCATCGATCGGGCTTCTCGCCCGCACGGTTCCGGCGATGCCGCCCTGCAGGATGTGCTCGGCGCCGAACGCTTTGCCGACACCGGCGGCAGGTGGGTAGCGGGCCAACATCACGCCGTCCGAGCGCACGAGGACGATGCTGCCTTGATTGCCTTCGGAGACCGAACGGTAGAAATCCTCGAAATAGCGCAGCTCCATCGCGCCGAGCAGGACGGCGATGAACTCGCCGTGCGGGCCGCTAACGCGACGCGCGAGATAGATCGTCCACTCCCCGTCGCCCCGATTTTGCACCGGTGCGCTGATGAAGGTCGTGCGCGTCGGATGGGATTGCAGCGCCTTGAAGTAATCCCGGTCCGCGACATTGACCTGCGGAATTGGCCAGTAGCGCGAGAAGTTGACGAGATTTCCGTCAGCATCGATCACGGAGATCGCCGCGAGCTGCGGGATCCCGCCGATCTTGTCCTTGAGCAAATCGTAAACAGTGCGCGACGACATCTCGCGCTTCAGCGACGCCTCATCGGCAACCCCGCGGCTGACCAGGTAGTCGGCGACGCTCGCGAGCACGAGGTCAACCGATTGGAAGCTTCGATCCGCCTGCTCCGCGAGCGTCAGGCTCGCGCTGCTTAACTGACCTTCCTCGACGTGTAGATCCCGGTTCCGGAGATTGAGGATGAGAGCGGCATTGATCACCAAAAGGAGGACGATCAGGAACGCGGCGCCGATCAAGACGCGTCGTTGCGCGCGCGAAACGGCGCCGGGCGGCGCCAGGGCTGGCAAGGTTGCGGGTTCCATTCGTCCTACTTCATCCCCCGACCATGAAACAGACCGCGCACGCGGGAATCCTGCACGGCACCTACAATCTTCCGGTGCTCATCCGACTTTACTGCCACCAGACTACGGTAAACTTTCGCCGTTAACGATCGGCAAAGTCAGGGCACTTGACCCCTATGAGGACGGCCGGATCGAGCGCGGTCCGGCCTAACGGACCCGGTTGCTCACTGCACGACCCATCCTGGGAACCGGACCGCGGGGACGACCGCGCGGGAGCTTGGCCGCTCGGCCACTCCGAGCAACCGGCTGATCATGAGGTTGCCCCGGAGCTGCGCGCGCCACCTCGGAGCGTCGCTTCGACGCCACATGCGTCTCAATCAATCTTTCGCGTCTCAGCTCTTGACTTGGTACCCTATGGTACCATACTTTAGCCCATGGGTACCCATAGGTACCAAGTCCAAGCAGGTTGTGAAGGAAGAACCGGCCATGGAGCAAGGATTGGTTCTCGTCACCGGAGCGTCCGGCGGCCGGCAAGGCCAGACCGGTCGGCACGTCTCCGAGATGCTGCTCGCGCAAGGCGTGCCGGTACGTGCCTTTGTCCACACGGCCGACGAGCGCTCCGAGCGACTGTCGAGGCTGGGGGCGGAAGTTTTTGTCGGCGATTTTCTCGACATTGGCTCGGTGCAACGGGCAGTCCGCGGTATCGCGTCGATTTATTTTGCTTACCCTGTCCAGGACGGTCTGCTCGACGCAACGGCGATCATGGCTGTGGCGGCGCGCGAGGCCCAAGTCTCCCGCCTCGTCAATCTCGTGATGCTGCGGTCCTCGCCGGACGCCCCTACCCCGCGCATGCGGCAGAACTGGCTGTCGGAGCAGGTCTTCGACTGGGCCGCGATCGGTGCGCTGCACGTCAGGGCGACGGTCTTTTACGAGAACCTCCGCGCATTAGTGCGGTCGAGCCTTTCGACAGACGGGCCGATCCGGCTGCCCTGGGGCAGCGGCAACACAGTTGTGCCGCTTGTGTCGGCCGAAGATGTGGCGCGCGTCGCCGTCGGGCTGCTGACTCAGCCTTCGCTGCCAGCCGGCACCGCCTATCCCGTGATCGGGACGGTTCTCGCGTTGCGCGACATCATCGCGACCTTCGGACGGGTGCTCGGCCGCGGCATAAGCTACGAGGAAATCGGCGACGAGGATTGGCGCCGCGAGGCGATCGCCCGTGGTGTCAACGCACACGCCGTCGAACACCTGTCGCGACTCTGGCGGTTCTTTCGCCAGTCCGGTCTTCAGCCGGACGCCTTTCGCTCCGAAATCGCCGAGACCATCAAGACCTTCGGCGGCGCCGACCCCAAGAGCTTCGAGGCATTCGTGCGCGAGGAGCAAGGCGCCTTTACGGGGCACGGGCGCGCGGCGCCGGCTTAAGATGGGAGAAGATCGCCGCGCTATGGAAAGCTTCAGCGCCGATTACAGCCAAGCTCGGATCAAATTCGTCGAAGCGGCGAAAGCTCAAGGCGGGGAAGTGGAGCGCATGGCGCATCCCGCACGCGGGCCGGATGGCGCCGCTCTCTCGATGGATATTGCATGGTTTGGCGATCGGTCGGCCAGCAAGGTGCTCGTGACCTTCTCCGGCGTCCACGGCGTGGAAGGTTTTTTTGGCTCGGGGGTCCAGATCGAATGGATACGCCGCAGCGAGCACCGGAAGCTGCCGCAGGACACCGCAGCGCTCCTGGTCCACGCGGTCAACCCTTATGGCTTCGCGTGGCTGCGGCGTACGAACGAGGACAACGTCGATCTCAATCGCAACTGGGTCGATTTCGAGTGCCCCTTGCCGACCAACGCGCGATACGAGGAGATCGCGGCGGATCTCTGCCCACCCCATTGGTCGGCCGAAGCGCAGGCGGCGGCCGGCGCCCGCCTTAGAAGCTGGCGGGAGCGCAATGGCGAGCGCACCTTTATGCAAGCGGTCATGGGCGGACAATGGCGCCACGCCGATGGTCTCTCCTACGGCGGAGCCGCGCCAAGCTGGTCCCGCAAGGTTCTGACAGACGTCCTGAAGTCCAGCCTCGGCGGCGCTGCCCGCATCGCGATTGTCGACTTCCACACGGGTCTCGGCCCGCACGGCTATGCCGAGCCGATCATCCACCGGCGGCGCGACGATCCAGGCTTTGCCCGAACCAGATCATGGATCGGGGCGGCGGCGACATCCATTTATGGCGGCGGCTCGGTCTCTGCGGAGATCTACGGCGATGGACTGAGCGCCATTCAAGCCTTGTTGCCACGGGCCGTCATTGATGCGGTCGCGCTGGAATGCGGGGTGCTCCCTGTCGACAAAGTCGGCGCCGCGCTTCGCGCCGATAACTGGCTCCACGCTCATGGCGACCCGACTGCTCCGGAAGCAGCAGGGATCAAGAAGCTGATCCGCGAGGCCTTCCATAGCGATGCACCATCGTGGCAGGGCATGGCGCTGGGCCAAGGGCTCGCCGCATGCCGAGCGGCCTTGGGGGGCTTATCCTTGCGACCGGATCAAGATCACCCGGTCGGGAGACGTATGATAGGCTGCTGATTTGCTTGATGGTGCCCAGGGGCGGAATCGAACCACCGACACCGTGATTTTCAGTCGCCTCGGAGCAATTTTCTAACACGCTGATCGCCAACACGGAATTTGTGTGGGCATCGTGTACACGTCATTAACCTCGATTTTATCGGCATTTCTGTTGACAACACCGTGACGCCGTGAGACATGGTGGGACATCCGGGCGCGTTCGAGGCGCCCACACAGTGCCCACACGGCTAGAATGGCCGGCATCTCTATAGGAGACGGCCATGAGCCGTAAGGTCGAGATTTCCGAGAAGATCGTCGCCGCCCTGTCGGCGCCGGAGAGCGGAAACAAAGTCTATTTCTTGAGCGGCGCGAAGCTCCAAGGCAAGACGGCTCCTCCCGGCTTCGGCGTGCGCGTGACGAAGGCCGGAGCCAAGCAGTTCGTCTTGTTCTACCGGATCAACGGGAAGAAGCACCTCGACACGCTCGGAGCGTGGGACGAGAGCCCGAAGGGCGGTGAGCTAACGGTGCGCGCCGCCATCATGGCGGCAGTGGATCGCATGAGGGCAATCCGCGATGGCGCCGATCCCCGACCCGAGCGGACCCGCCGCAAAGAGACACCGGCTGAAGCCGGCAAGAA
>DATJLU010000037.1:0-69385 GCA_035509275.1 Allostellaceae bacterium
GCAGACATCGTGGCGCATCGCCTCGAAATTCGGGTTCGGCAGCAGATGCGCGATGTTCGCCTTGCGCCCGGTGAAATAATTGTCGACGCAGAGCACGTCGTTGCCTTCGGCGAGAAGCCGCTCGGCCAGATGCGAGCCGAGAAAACCGGCGCCGCCGGTGATGAGAACGCGTTTCTTGGTCAGGCTCATGGTGCCCCACTCTCCCTCGCGTTATGGACGGACTCGTCGTCGCCTAAGCCGAGTGTGTGCATCATGCCCCCAACATGCTGGTCGAACATTCTGCGCAATTCGGCTGCGCTGTCGGACGTGCCGCAGCGACATGCGGTTCGACCCTAGGCGGAGGACGTAAACGATTGATCATCAGATCACTCGGTCCGCGAAAGAAAGAATCCGCCACAACGACCCGCAACGCTCAACTCAATGAGCGGATTTGTCTTTTCGGCGATCTCATCCGTCCAAGGCGCTACCCGCGAGTGAATTTCCGCAAAGCGAGAGTCCGAGGAGGGTCAGTTTGTGTCGGTGCAAAGCCCTGCACATTGACGATGCGCATCCCTCTGTTCGTCCGATTGGACGGCGCCGCCCGTTGTGGCTTCTTTATGGTATCGCGCCAGCGCGGCCCGCGCGGTGAGGCGTGGCGGAGCCGCACGAGATCATCAGCGGCAAGGGAACTCCCGCCGAGTCGCCGGAGATGATGATCGGCCGATCAGGAGCAAACCGAGAGCTTCGCTCAGCGCAACATCATCGAGGCGGCCAGCGCATTGATCATGATGCGATAGTGACCGGAGGCGATATCGATCAAGCCACCGCACCCGTCACAGGCAAAGGACGAGATGCCGTGCAGCCATTCGATGCACCTCTCGTTGTAGACATCGCAATGCGGGCACTCGATGGCGAGGAAGGTGTCGCGGGCTTGCCGGAGCCGCGACATGTCGTCGGAGGTGCTGTTCATGTGCGTGTCTTCCGGTTGAGCGGCCATCGTCGGGCAAACCTAACCACGGCTGCGCTCGGTCCCAAATGTCAGAATAAGGGCATGGGCCCTGCCACGAGCGCGCGATCCGACAATATCTCCCGGCATCAGCAATCATTGGTCTTCGACTCGATCGTACTGCACCGCGTCTCGAAGCATTCCCACGACGTGCCTCGCCATGTTGTTGTGTACCTCTGAATCATCGTGAGGTACGGCGATTTCGCGCGCCCAAATTCCGCCACATGTTTCGTTAAGAACCGTGCTCGCATACTTCTCTCTACTGAAAAAACGGGAGGCGAGACATGACGCAACCGCGTTGGGCTGGCGCTTGGAAGCGCGCGCCAATCCTGCCCGAGAGGCACGCGGATTGGACGGCGCCGCGTCTTCTGCGCAAAGCCGAAACGCCGGCACGTCAGACCGTGCCGCCGCCGCACGCGAAGCCGGTGCCGCCGCCACGCGAGCACTCCGTGCCGGCGCTGCGCGGAAATCCGACTCTTGCCGCCGGTGACTTGATGCCCAGCGCGCCGGAACGAGAGTATGCCGTCGCCGCCGCCCCGCGCTTGGCTTCCCCGGCCATGCCATACGTCGCTTTTCCGAGCCCGGCGCAACCCTCGCCGCCGCGCGCCGCCGTGCGCGCCGGCTTTGGCCGGTTTCCGGCTCTCCTTATTATCTGCGTGCTTGGCGTGGCGACGGGACTGGGCGCTGCGTATCTGATGGTCCGGATGTTACCGGGCGTTGCCGAACGGATGACAGCATCGATCGACAGCGCCGTGTCGGGGCTTGGCCGAATGCGCGCAGCACAGGCTGCAGCCGAAGCGCAAGGCCACGGCTCCGCGAAGATCGTCCCGCTTCCCGCGCTTCCAGCGACCGCTGACAACGCGGCGTTGGAGACGCTGCTGCAGCGCGCGCGCGCTGAACTCGCCGCGCGCAAGCTTGAGCAACCGCCCGGCGACAACGCCCTGGACTCGTATCGTCAGCTCCGGGTGAGGTGGCCCGAGGAGAAGCGTGTCGCCCAGCTCGGTGGCGAGGTCGGATTGGCCTTCTGGGCAATGGGCAAGGCAGCGCAGAGCACCGGAGATTGGAACGAAGCGCTGCACTATTTCAAAATCGTCAATTCGCTTCCGCCGCTGCCGCTCGGCCCATCATCGCAACCCGCCACGGCTTCGGCCGCTCAATGAAGGCCGCGCCGGGCCGCCGGCCGCCCGTTTTGCCACCGGGTCCGTACCGCGCAGGCTAGTCGTTCGGCAACAAGGCCCCGGCTCTGGCATCGGGGTCCGGTTGCTGGACCGGCCCCTGCCGTTGGGCCTCCTCCTGCCGATCCTGCGGCGATGCCTGGGACGCTGCCGCCAGCGCTTTCCTGGCCCGCGCAAGATCGTTCAGGCACTCGATCTCGGAGACGGGCTCGACATCAATGGCCTTCGCGATCCATGACTTCGCGGTCGCGTAACCAGCCGGCGTCGCGTTGGCTGCTGCGCCGATCTCACCCAAACCCTGTTTCCCCCTCAGCGACTGTTGGGCGACGACTTTCGCCTGGAGCGACGCGATATCGTCCTTGCACTCGGCACTTGCTTTGCCCGTAGCCATGACGCCGAGCGTGAGGGCGAGCGCGACCGTCAGTGGTTTCATCAAGGCTCCTCGCTGGCTTTGTGAGTCCCTGCCGATCGTCTGAGAACTTTTTGCTCGGCAGAGCATGGCTCCTGTCGCCCTTTTGCCGCCGCTTTCGCAGCTTGTCGAGCAAAATCTCAAACTCGGTCATGCTCCGCCACGCGGCTCGCGAACAAACGCGCGGCATGACGAGAGATATCCCCACATAGCTCCTTTTTCACAGCCCGCGCTGCGCGCACTCTCCATCGCCGCCATGTCGAGCAAAACGGACAAGCGAAAGCCATGCGACGGCGCTAGGCTTTGACGGTCACAGTTGTTCGGGGCATTCGCTGACGCCGGCCGAGTGGCGAGATCATATCGCGCCGATGCTGCCGCCGACCGGATATCTCACAGCGAAGGCTGGCTTGCGCGTCACCGTCTCGCGACGACAGCGAAACCGGAGGAGATGATGCCACGGAAGCGGAACACGGCGCAGGAAGCGGCAGAGGGACAGGAACAGCAGCTTGGCTCAGCCGCAACGAGAGCGTTGGACCTTTGGATGAGAATCAGGTGCGGATATTCGAGGCGTTCGACGAAGTTGCGAGGCGCTAGCTCGACCGTCGTCGCGAAGCTCTCGATGCGACGCGGCAGACATTCGAAGAGTTCCGCAACGACAACAGCCTTGACGGCGTCATGCGCGTGCAACAGGAATGGGTGATGGGGACGATGAATCGTCTCGCCGCTGACATTGTCGAGCTCAGCGGCACTGCCCTCAACATCGCCCAAGCCGCGGCATCCCGGATCGCCGGCACAACGGAAGGAGCAGGCCGCAACTTGGAGCAGGCACGCCAGGGGCTTATGAGCGTTGCCGGCGCGAAGCCGGGCATTCCCGCAGCAAAGTAAGGAGCTGCGAGAAATCGGTGCCATACGCGTCAATGCCCGCGGTCAATGCCAACAAGCGGGAGCTGGACCCGCACCTCGCGCGCAGGTGCCTGTCTGCTGCTCCTAAGCAGACCAAATCTGAATGAGGCAATCACGCATCTTTGCCCCAATCAGCGGTAGTGGCGTTTTTGAAATGATACGCGCGCACTTCTGCGCCGGACGAGGGCCGATCGCATTCGGCACTCCGCTTGGCCCTGGACGTAAACGGGAACGGTGACAGACAGTTGGGCTGGCGTGCGCTGAGGCGACGCGCAAAATCCGGGGCGGCGCTGACGACGCGCGCTGTTCTCGTTCGGCGATGGCGGCCCGGATTCTGATGACATGATCTCTGTTTCGCGTATAGGCTGATGAACGAGGTAGCGAATAAGTACCTGGGGCGCACAGGGAGCGGGGGAAGAGATGCGTGTCCTCACGATAGAGCGGCGAACGATGGCGCAGGCGGAAGACGTCATGGCGATGCTGTGGCGCATGCTGGAAAAATATCGGATGCCAACGCCGAAACTGGGTGTTCGAGTCGCGGGCGCCGTGCTCATCACGATGGAGTTTCTCTCGGATCCGGATGCTTATCTGATACAGAGCGTTACATCGGAGACGGCGGCAGCTTCGGTGACAGCATGCGATTGACGGTCCGTGATGGGGATGAGGGATGAGCGATCAACGATCACACGACCGAAAGGAGGTCTGCAGGGACGCTAAACTTTACCGAGGCAAAGAGCTTTTGTGATTTGCGCGCTGGCGGACAACGCCAAACAATGAGGATGGGCAAGGGTTCGGCCCAGTCGGAGGACGGTCCGTGGCGAGCAACGAGGAAGATGATGGTCCGTCCGGGATTCCGCCAACGTTGCGGGACCGCGTCATTGAGCAGATTGGCATAACGACAGACGCGCTCGACGCGGCATCCGCGAACCCAAGCGATGAGACGCTCGACGAATTGTACAAGGCGGCCGACAATCTGATGCGGGCGCTTGGGCGCGTCATTCTCGAGATCGAGCGCCAGCGCGGACAGCAAGCGTCGGATCGCTGACCTCGCTTCTCGCTCGCGTGCCGCGGTGAACGCGCTCGCCTCGTTCGGAGAGCTCCTGACAAATCGCGTCGATGCTTGCGATCGTCGAGGGCCTCTGGAATGCGCGTCGCTGCTCGTGGCAATGAAAGCTGCTGCGAATCCGCCGCGGCTTACGCCGAGCGATTTCCCCTGTCCGCCTCGTCCTCGAGCGCCGCGACCAGCAGCAGGCGCGCCGCCTCGGCTTTTTCGACAATGCCGCGCGGGGGCGGATCCATTGCGTGCAGCAGAGGAAGAGCTTGCTCGATAACAGAGCGAGCGGCGACCAAGAGATGGACGGGGCCGCAATTGCTGAGGGTTAT
The DNA here is from genome assembly GCA_035509275.1 of Allostellaceae bacterium. Classification (GTDB taxonomy): domain Bacteria; phylum Pseudomonadota; class Alphaproteobacteria; order ATCC43930; family CGMCC-115725; genus DAHUYF01. The sequence continues at coordinate 4,856 of DATJLU010000037.1, forward strand.
GTTTACTCTCGCCCCAACTTCGCCCACGTGATAGAGAGCGACGGTTCCGGTCATCGCCCCCGCGTTTCGATCGGCCGCGAGCTGCTGCGCGAAGATCTCCAAGAGTCTTTTGTCTTCAACCGGCTTGCGCATGTTTCGGGGCCCGACCAACCTAATGCGCTATTAACGTCGAAGCTAGAAAACCGATCCGTTCATAGCGCGGCATCCGATCATCCTTCCGGGTGGCCTTGCCCGCAGTCCGGTCTCCGGGGACGCGCGGCGCGTGGAGCCGCCGCTGCGCCGAATGCCCCTTTATCGCTCGGCCCGCTCATTTATGTCGAGATCGGGCGCGCGCCGGCGGCGCTTTCGGCCGCTGACCGCGGGTTAGCCCGTAACTGCGACGAGGCGGGAGCCGATCTTGCGGCGCTGCGCGGCGTTCCATCCGGTTCGCGCGGCGGCCGTTTTCGCCAAAAACGCGATATCCGTCCGTGCCGCCTCTGCCGCTGCCACATCAAGCCCCGAGGCGGTGCCGGTGAAAAGTCACTTTGTTTATCGGGATGGCACACACGATATACGCGGCCGAGCACGCAAGCGGAGCGGGCCACAAACCGTCGGCTTCTCTTTTCTTTTCTCTAGGAAAAAGAAGACGCCGCCTGGCCGGCGGCGCCTCACGTGATCGCTCAGGCGCCGCGCACAGCGGCGACCGCGTGCGCCTTGATAGCCCGCGCCGGCTTCGACGTCTGTTCGCGCGCAAGCAAGCGCTCGAGCTCGAGGCGGACACGCGCCGTCGACCGCATCAACCGGTCAGTCGCCTCCTGCAGCTCGGCAGCGCTTTGCGCCGAACCCTCGACCACTTGATCGAGGGCAACGAGAAACGAGGCAATATCAGCGCTGACTCGCTCGCGCAGTTCGGCCCCGAGCACGCGTTCATCGGCGGCGCGCATGGTATGCGACGTCCTTACGGAGGGCCCGCCGATACGCTCTTCCGGTGCTGACGTCCGCGCTTTCTGGCTCGGCGCGAGCTCTGCTCGCTCACCCTCCTCTGCCGCCCGGAAGGCGCCGGTCCGTTTGATGATGTAGCGGATGGCTGGAGCGGTGCAGCCATAATCCCGCCCGAGCTGGGCGATGGAATCGCCCGCCTGATACCTTGCGACGATCTTTGACCACTCGCTGCGTGCTATCTTTCCCTTTTCTCTAGCCCCGGACATCTTTGGTCACTTTCCTCGATTACAACCCGACCTATTGGATCGGGTGAAGCGTTCCCATCTCTTATTTAACACATTTCCCCGGAAATGGCACCGCAAAAAATGCAGCGCCTCGGATGTCACAGCCTTGCAGCTGTCACCCGAAACCGCGTCCTGCAGATTTCGCTCGTCCTCGCTCAAACCGGCCTCGGCCCGGCCCTCCCCCTCCCCTCGCCGCCGCCATTACTGCGGCCTGCCGATCGGCACATCCCTCAGAAACACCGCCGCCAAATGGCGCTCGCGTCGGCGAGCGATCTGAGTTTCGCCGGAAAAAAACGGGAAAACAACGACTTCAGGATTGCACTCCAGCATCGTTTTGCGCCGCTCGTTTCCCGCCATCCAACGCGACAAGCGCATCGCCACGATCCGCGCCGAGAGTTGCTCGTCGAACCGGCATCGCAGCGTCACGTCGGCCTCGCCGCCGAACTTGACGCCCAGCCGCGGGGACGCGATGTCAAATTCCTCCAAGCACTTCCAGATCTCGGCCAAGACCTGCTCCGCGTCTTGCACCGAAAGACTGCGAAACTCGATTGTAGCCAACCCCAATCTCCCCGCCTCTGGGATCGGTCCCCGTGACACTCCCCGTATTTTTTGTTTTCGCACGTGCGGCACCGGTTTACCAGCCCATAAAAACGTAAAAATAACCCTTGACATCGCAACCAATCCGTCAGCGGACCCGTTCAAGGAAAGATAACATATCTCAACCAGCGCGGAATCGGGGGGACGCACGGTCAGCTGCTTTCATGCACCCCGCGCTCGAGTTCGATGCGCATGCGCGCAATGGCGCGGACCAGGTGATCGCTCGATTGTCGCAGCTCGTCGATGGTCGCTTCGTCGGCGTTGCGGCGGGCGGCGTCAAAGGTTTCGAGAAATCGGATCATCGCCCCGCCAAGGCGCGAGTTGAGTTCGGGATTGAGCCACAACAGCCGGTGGGAGGGCGTGAACAGGCCCGCTGTCAATTCACCGAAATACAGCAGATTCCGGCGCACGACACTCGATACCAGGGCGCCGGAGCAACCGAAGTCGCGAGCGATCGCACTGGCACGTTCGCCCGCGAGATAGCGGTGCAGCACCTTCGGCCATTCGCTTTCCGGGAGCTCTCCGAGATTTCGCCGGCCGGCCATGAGGTTTCCCCTTCCCGCGGCATTGTTGCTGACGCGGTCCTCCCCTCGCGGCGTCCCTCGAGCGGCAAAGCCGGCATCCGGCGACGCCGCTCGAATGTCGCGCTCCAGCGCTGCCGTAAGGCACGTCACTCGGGCGCTCGCCGCATCCGGCAGTTGATGTACGGACGCAGGCTCAAACGTGGACGGCCAAGGTAGACTACTCCAGTCTGCAACATCTTTTCGAAAAGTCAAATTGCGCGACGGTGCCGCGTTGTGTTATCTTTTCGTTTATGCAAGTCATGCGCGTGAGGGCGACCGCTCGGCGCCAGTAACGAGGGCAAAGGACATGGCACCCTATCTCGAGCAGTCCCGCCAACCGGCCAGCGATGGCACGCCGGCGTTCTCGCTGCGCGAAGTGGTCTCCTCGCTGCGTCGTCACCGCTGGTTTGTTTTTGCCTGCATGCTGATCGGATCCGCAACAGGCGCGGGAATGCTGCTCTCGATCCCGCCCACTTACACGGCCGAGAGTTCGATCGTGCTGGATACGCGCAAGCCGCGCCTCGTCGACCTGCCGTCGATCGTCGCCGAACAGACCACCAGTCCCGAGGTCGCGCAACTGCGCAGCGAGGTCGATGTTCTGGAGAGCGAGAACCTGGCGCGGCGGGTGATCGATGAATTGCATCTCATGAAGAATAAGGAGTTTATCGGCGGCCCTTCCTGGTCCGCCACCGCGGTCACCCTGCTCAAGCGCGGCATTCAATCCTATTTGCCTTGGCTGTACGAGCGGTTGCCAATACTTCGGCAGGCGGCGGCGACACCGGCACCGAGCAATGCGGCGCAGCTGACGCATGCGGTCGCGGTCTATCGTCAGCGTCTCGTCGTCAGCAACGACGGCCGCTCCTATATCATCCGCATACAGTTCAACTCCCACGATCCGCAGCTCGCCGCGCGCATCGTCAACACGCATGTCCAACTCTATCTGGCCGATCAGGTCGCGTTTAAGCAGGAGATCGGCAAGCAGGCGAGTGCTTGGATGACGCGTGAACTCTCGAATCTCGAGGCGAAGCTCCGGGCGTCCGAGGCGGCCGTACAGTCGTTCCGCGAGGCGAACCAGATCGTGCAGAGCGGCGACACGACGCTGCTATCGCAGCAGCTGGCCGCGGTCAATGCGCAGATCCCGGTCGTCGACGCCGAACTCGAAAGCCGGGAGTCTCGGCTGCGGCGCGCCCGCGAGCTGTCGAAGCGTAATTCCATCGATTCCGAATCAGACGTGCTGGACTCGCGACTGGTACAGCAGCTCCGCGAGCAGGAAGCCACGCTGCAGCAGAAGAAGGCCAATCTCGAGGCGACCTTCGGTGAGCATTACCCGTCGGTCGAGAAGACCAACGCCGAACTCGCTACTCTCCAACAGGATATCCATATCGCAACCGCCCGGATCTTTCAGAGCTTGCAAAACGATGTCGACGTGGCGCGGGCAAAGGATAACGAGCTGCGCAACCGTCTGACCGAGCTCGAGCAGCGCACGATTATCGCCGATCGCGCCGAAGGCAAGCTCCGCGACCTGCGGCGCGAAGTCTCGGCTAACAACGCTCTGATCGAGGTGCTCCTGACCCGTTACAAGCAGGTGAGCGCGCAGGAGGAAATCCAGCAGGCCGACGCCCGCGTCGTCTCCGCGGCCGTGGCGCCAATCGCACCATCCTTCCCCAAGCTCGCGGTGCACCTCCCGGTCGTGATCGTGGCATCGTTTCTTTCCGGCGCCGCACTCGCATTCCTCCGGGAACTCACCCGGCCGGGCTTCAAGGGAACGCATGAAATCGAGCTGGAATGCGAACTGCCGAGCCTCGGCTCCGTGCCCGTGGTCCCCAGCGTATGGCCGCGGCAGGTGCCGCAGAATCTCATCGCAACCGCTCCGCACTCGACCTTCGCCGAGGCGATCCGGTACATCAAGAACTCGATCCAGGCGAGCGGGCTCTCGGTCCGCGCCACGCCAAAGACCTTCCTGATCACATCGTCGCTGCCGCACGAGGGTAAATCGGTGCTGGCGATGTCGCTGGCGCGAAGCTTCGCAATAGCGGGCAAGAAAACGCTCCTCATCGATTGCGACCTGCGCAATCCGTCGGTCGCGACGGCCATGACGCGTCCGCGAGAGACCCCCTCTCTGGCGCAAGTGCTCAATCGCGACGTCGACTGGCGCGACGCCATCTACAAAGATGACAAGTCGCCGCTCGAGGTGATATGTGCCGCCACGGGAACCCCGGCGCCGCACGATCTCGTGGCGTCACCGGTCATGCGCGCGCTGATCGACCAGTGCCGACGCCACTACGACATCGTGATCTTGGATTCGCCGCCGATCACCGCCGTATCCGACGCGCTCATCCTGTCTCGCTGGGTGGATGCGACCATGCTCACCATCCGCTGGGGTGCGACGCCGCGCGAGATAGCGAAAACGTCGTTGAACAAGCTTTTTCAGAGTGGCGCGCGACTGTGCGGGGCGGTGCTCACGCAAGTGGATCTGCAGCGCGGCGTCTTCTCGCCGGCCGAGATCGAATACTATCACAAGCAGAACCGGGTCTACTATGCGCGATAGAGCCTTAAGGTTCGCGGCCGCACGCATGTGCGCCGGCAGTACGCCCAAGGTGCACCAGAACCGGCGCTCGCCGTAGCGCGCATGCTGGCGAAATTCGGCTCGATTCAGCTGCTCGGGCGGTTCCTGCCCGGGCTGATCAGCTTCCTGGTGGCCGCCGGCCTGACGCGCGTGTTGCCGCCTGAGCAATACGGCACCTTTGGACTGGCCTTGGCGCTTTCCCAGCTGTTCGCGCTTGGAGTATTCGGCTGGCTCGGCCTCTCGATAACGCGTCTGGCGACGGGGCGGACCCTTGAGTCTCGCTTCGCGACGACCGTGTTCACGGTCTTTGCCGTGCCGGCCGTCCTGGTGTGCTTCGCCGGCGGGCTGTCCTTCCTGCTGCCACTGCCGGAAGATGCCGCAGTCATGGTAGCCGCCGCCGCAGCCGGCAGCATCGTTCTTGGCTATTTCGACGTGAACTCCGCGTTCCTCACCGCCGCCTTCGACTTCCGCGGCTTTCTCGCCTTCAATCTCAGTCGCGCGGCAACGGGTGCGGCATTGGTTCTGGCCGCGGCCTATTTCACCCACAAGGGGCTCGCAGTGTTCGCGGTTTCGCTGATGGCGACCCTCTTCGTCTGCGTGCTGTTTCCGCGCCGGGTTCGGATCTCTTTCAGGAGCGGCGTCGATCGCGAGGTCCTGGCCCGGCTTGTCCGCTTTGGGATGCCGATCGCCGCCAGTCTTTCCCTCTTCTCGCTTTCCGCCTGGTCGGATCGGCTCATCTTGAGCGTCTACGCCGGGATCGCAGCGGTGGGGTTTTACACCGCTGCGACAGTCGTCGTGCAAAACAGCCTGCAGATGGTAAGTCAGGCGATCGGCTCCGCGGCCTACCCCTTGGCGGTCCTGGCCTATGACAGCGGCAACCGCCTCGCCAGCAATCGCCAGCTCGAGCAGAACTTTATTGCGCTTATCGGCGTGCTGCTGCCGGGCGCCGTCGGTCTTTCTCTGCTCGCGCCCAACATCGTCGCGGTCCTTGTGGGCCCCAGCTATCGTGAGGCGGTGATCCGCCTCACCCCGCTCCTCGCGTCGGCGGCGGTGATTTCCGGAATACGGAGCAATTTTGTCGACCATGCCTTCCAATTGACCGGCAGCACTTGGCACTACTTCTGGATCTCGGCCGGCATGGCGACAGTCAATCTCGTCGCGCTGATCCTGCTCGTCGCGCAGTTCGGTTATATGGGCGCCGGCGGGGCGGTAATCCTGACCGAGCTCACCGGTCTCGTTCACGCTGTGCTGGCGGCGCGCCGAGTCTATCGGATGCCCTTCCCGCTGCGCGACGCGGCCAAGGTCGCAGCGGGAGTATCGGCGATGGCCGTCGCGCTTGTGCCATTCATGCATCTCAGCGGCCGCGTCGCGCTTTCGGGCCAGATTGCGTTGGGCTTTGCCGTCTACGTCCTCGCCTTGTGGTCGCTGAACCTCCTCAACCTGCGACAGACGACGATGAGCACGCTGCAGCGCTGGTTGACCGCACGATGACGCGGCCAACCGGCAGCACACCGAGCCGACAATCGATGCCAGGCGGCGCGCGGAAGCTGCGTTTTGCCATTATATGCCGCGGCTTCGCCTTCCCGGCTTGGCAAGCCGCCGCCCTTCGCGATCTCCTCGCATCAGGTCTGGCGGAGCCGGTGCTGCTGCTGATTGTCGATGAGAGCGCGGATAACGCGCCGACCGAAGCGCGAACCTGGCGATCCCTGTTTTATCGCCTCTACCAGCGCTTCTGGGGCGTGCCGCGCCTCAAAGCGCTTCGACCCGTGGATCTGACGGAGGAGATCGGCCATTTGCCAGCCATTTGGCAGCAAGAGCACGCGGCAGGTTTTGGGGCCAGCGAGGTGACGGAGCTGCGCGGCTGCCGGCCGGACTTCATTCTTCAATTCGCTTTTTTACATGATGCGGACGAGCTCTCGTCGGCGTGCCGGTTCGGCATCTGGACCTACGATGCATATCCCGAGGACTGCCACGGAACGCTGACCGCCTTCTGGAGCTACCGGCAAGGTCGGCCCACTCTGGCTCGCGCATTGCTTCGAGTCGGCGGCGTGCCGTCAGGGGTATTGCATCAGGGCTGGTTTCGCGCGGGAGCGAGCTGTGCAGGCAGCCTGGATGCCGCGCTCTTTGGCAGCGCCGATTGGTGCATGCGGGTATGTCGTCAGCTCCTGCTCGCACTCGACGGGGCGAGCGCACTGCCGCCGCTTGGCGCGCTGCCGGGACGGACGCCGCCGGCGGGCAATGGCGACGTCCTCCGCTTTCTCGCACGCCGGGCAGGCGCGATGATCATGGCCGTCTTTCGGCAGTACTTCCTTTTGGAGTACTGGAATATCGGTATCATCGATGCCGAGATCGAGCGCGTGGTCTCCTGCGGAGCGCCCGCGTCGGTGCGCTGGCTGCCCTCGCCTCGGCCGCTGCACTATCACGCGGATCCCTTTGCTCTGCCAAGCCAGCCGGGAGCGATCCTGTTCGAGGAATACAATCATGCCACCGGGCTTGGCTGGATTTCCGCGATCTCACTTGCCGATCGAGAGAGCGCGCCGCGGCGAATTGCGGCCTTCGATCAGGGGACGCATCGCTCCTATCCGTTTCTGTTTTCCTTCGAAGGTGCAACGTTCTGCATTCCGGAAAGCGCTTCCGACCGGCGGGTCGAGCTTTATCGTGCGGTTCGCTTTCCCGACCTTTGGCAGCATGCCGGAACGCTCATAAAAGACTTTCCGGCGCTCGACAGCTCGCTTTTTTTCCACGGCGACCGCTGGTGGCTCTTCTGTACGAGCGGCGAGCCGGGAGGTGAGCACAAGCTCTATGCCTGGCACGCCACGGACCTGCTCGGGACATGGGAACCGCATGCCCTCAACCCGCTGAAATGCGACGTCTCCTCAAGCCGACCTGCCGGGCGACCTTTCCTCATGGGAGGCGCGCTTTTCCGGCCGGCGCAGGACTGCTCCCGGACCTATGGCGGAGCCGTTGTCGTCAATCGCATCGTCACCCTCACGCCGACCGATTTCGCAGAAATTCCGACAGCACGCATCGCGCCATCCGCCGCGAGCGGCTATGGCGACGGGCTGCACACGCTATGCCCCTTCGGCCGGACGACGATCATCGACGGCAAGCGCTACCGCTTCGATCTGCGCGCTCCCTACCTGAAGGTGAAGCGTGCCAGGCTATTGGGAGAGGTCCGACACAGCCCGGCGGCCGTCCTGTCGATGTCCGGCGGTATGGGCCGGCGATGAACGACGTCGCCGAAATCGACGTTGCGGCGCGCCATGCCTCGCGGCCCGGCAAGCTCAAGATCGCCTTCGTTGCCGACCAATTCTCGCCTCCGGTGTTCGACGGGTCGACCTTTGTCTACAAGAACTGGGTCGACTTTCTCAGTGAGCACTATGCGCTTTACGCTATCTTTTTCAGCTACCATGGAGACGGCGTCGATGCCGCGCAGCGCTACCTGACCGAACGTTGCGAGGCACATTTGATATTGCCAGGCGCGCCGAGCAATCGTCTGTGGAAGATTCTCCGCGCAGCGTCGCGGTTCACCACCGGAACCGTGTTCGCGCCCCGCTGGATCGAGGAGCTTGGTCGCGCAGGCATCCATCGTGCCATCGCGGAATTTATCCGCGGCCACAATCTTCGCCTGTTCCTAGTCAGCAAGCTTGGCTCCGTACCGCTCTTCGGCGAAAGAAATTTGCATCGGACGGGTGCTCGCTTCCTTCTCGATACCCACGACGATTTTGTGGCCCGCGAATCTCAGGACCGCGAAGCTCTCATCGATCTCTTCGAGCGATTCCCCGAGCTGAAGGGCCACGCGCGGTTTCGCGATATGCGCCTGCGCCAATTGTTGTCGCGCCTTGTGCCGCGGCGCGCGCGAGCGCAAGAGGCACGGCTCTGCGCACTTTTCGACTGTGTGCTGTCGAGCTCGCCAGGCGAGCACGCCTTCTACCAGGCGGCTCTCGCCGACGTCGTGCCTTGCATCCATCTCGGGTGGCCGCCGCGAAAGGGAGAGCCCCCCGTCCACGGGAACGCCGACAGTATCCCCGCGTCATTTGATGTCGGCTTCATCGGCGGCGACAATCCATTCAACGTCGCAGCCGTGCTGTTTTTCTGCACCGAGGTTTTGCCGCTCGTTCGCGAGTCGCGCCCGGATTTCACCGTACTGATTGCCGGAAACGTCGCTCACCCGCTTGCCCATCTCGGGCACCACTGGCCCGGGGTCGAGGTGTGCGGCTATCTCCCCGACGCGCATTCGTTTTACGACCGCGTACGGGTGGTCGTCGTGCCGCTGCTCTCAGGCACCGGCGTGAGTATCAAGACGGTAGACGCGCTTGACAGAGGCAAGCCCGTCGTCTCGACGCGCATTGGGGCGCGCGGGCTCGCCGACTGGGCCGCCCATCCGCGCCTCTTCATTGCCGATGATGCCCAAGGTTTTGCCGCAAACGTGCTTGCGCTCTGCGATCCCACTCAACCCGCGAGAGGCTGCAGTGCCTGCGGCGCCGGCTCTCCCGCTTCCGAAACCGGCTCGACAATCTCGTTTCGCTCTGCGTTCGAACAGCTCCTGCGACGCTATGGCGACGTCGACGATGCGCTTCTCGGGCGTGGCGAATGAAAAACCAATCGGTAGGGCAAGCACGAGATGTCCTATCCCGTGCGGTGCGCGGCAGATCCGCTTCGGGAGCGCCTAAGGAGCCAAGCGAGCCAAGAAGGACGGGCAGATCGATCAAGGCGCCATTCGATAAACCGGCGCGCCACGCCCCCGAAGCTCAAACTGACGAGTACGAACCACAGCAGCTCGACGGCGCGACGTAGGGCGGGCATATCGGAGCGGCTGAGGCAGCGGCCGGCAAGCAGGCAAACGCGGACCAAATCCGCGGGGCGTCCGGGTCGCTCGTCGAGTTTGGCCGCGATCAGGCGGTAGCGGAGAAAGGTCAGCGAGTGATCGAGCGGGTCGCCCGGCGCGAGGGCAACGCCGCGCTGCGCCGCGAGTTCGCGCAGATACTGCAGCTCGGATTGACGCTGCGTCAGATAGGCGCGAATCCTCGCCATGGAAAAGCGGTGCAGCGCCCATAGATTGTTGGCGTGGATTCGGTAGAAGCCGAGAGGCTCTGCCAGGGTTTGAATGTCACCGAACAGCGGGGCAACGGTATTGAGCGCGCCATCGGCAAAGCGGAACCGCTCTGGCGACAACGGCATCACCTGTGCCAGGAAGGGGCGCGAGAAGGCGTTCCCGCTTGCCGGCGGCCAAACGTAGCCGCTCGTCTCCACAAATTCCCGCCTGATCTTGTCCGGCGTGTAGTTACGCGGATAAACCGGTTCTATGGCGCTCGCCGAGCGTCCAATCGGATCCACGATCTCCAGGCCGAATTGCACTTTCGCGACGGCAGGCTGCCAAGCAGCGACGACCTCCTGCACCGCGTTACGCTGGAGCATGTCGTCGGCGTCGAGAAACACGATAAGTTCGCCATGGCTCGCCGCGTAGCCGGCATTGTAAGCGCCGGTAGGACCGCGGTTCTCCTGGAGCAAGACGATTGCGCGATCGCGGTAGTCTTCGATAATCGCCCGCGACCCATCACTCGAACCGTCATCGACGACGATCGTCTCGATGTTGTCATAGGTTTGTCCAAGCACCGAAAGGATCGCTTCGCGCAGATAGCGTTCATAGTTATAGTTGGTGATAATAACGCTGACGAGAACGCCACCGTCGAACATGAGAGTCTCCGGTACTGATCCGATGATGTGCGTTCACGTCATCGATCGTCCCGGATCGAGAGGGGGTACAAAATCAGAGCCATGTGGTGAACACTGAGCCGCGACTCAATTCGGCGTAACCGCATCGCTTATCGGATGGCTTCTGCATGAGAAGTCGTATTGCGGGCCATTGGCCGGCGATGCTGCGGTAAAGCAAAAGGTGACTGTGCGGCCCGTGTCGTCATAGACCCACAGAAACGACTGAAGATTGGTCGAAGAGCTCACGATCTGCGGACGTATCGGCGCCGGTTGCGGTGCCTCAGAGGCGCCCATGGCGAGCGTCACGAGTCCTGCTCCGGCGACGAGGCCGAGCACACCACATGCGATGAAAAGCGCAGCGCGATTGAGCAAGGCTCCCTCCATCGATTGGATCAACGCGGGACTCAGCCCGCGATCATGTGCTTGCGATAAATCCGGCGAATGCGGCGTTCAAAGATGTCCAGGTCGAACGCTTGGCAGAAGCGCGCACGCGCTTGCCCGCCGAGCCGGCGACGGAGCACTGGATCGTCGATCAGACGCATCATTGCCCGTGCCAGGCTCGCGCTGTCGCCGACCGGAACGAGCAGTCCCGTCTCCCCGTCGGTGATCGCCTCCGGCACCGAGCCTACCGGCGTCACAACGATGGCGAGGCCATAGGCCATGCCCTCGATGACGACCATCGGAAAGCATTCGAAGTGCGAAGGCAGAACCAGGATGTCGGCGCGTTCCAGCAGGCGTTGCGTGGCGCTACCGTCCGTCCAGCCGACGAACGCGATCCGATCGGCGATCCCGAGCTGGCGTGCGCGGCCTTGGTAGTGCGAGATGTCGCCGATGCCAGCAATCGTCAAACGCCAATTCGCTCCAGAGATGAGCGGCAGCGACAGCGCCTCCAGGAGCTCGCCGATACCCTTTTCCTTCCAGACCATGCCGAGAAAGAGGATCTCGCAAACCTCGCGGCGCTTCTTGTCGGCCGCGAGCACCGGACGCGGGACCGCATTGTAGAGGATCGTGACCCGCTCCCGCGGCATGGCAAGCCGCGAAACCACGAACTCCCGCCAGTATTCGCCGAGCACGATGACCTCGGAGACGCCGCCGACGATCCACCGCAGGGCGTTCAGCCTTGGCCCGTCCAGCTCCTCACAGAATCGATCGAGGTCCCCGCCATGAATGTGCAGCACGACCGGCACCCGGAAGACCCTGCATATCAACATCATCACTGATTTCCGATACACGCTTCCATAGGCCGCCATCTGCACGTGGGCCAACGCGATCCGACGCGCGGCGCAAGCAACCAGGAGCTGGATGACGGCGCGGAAGAAATATAACGGCATCAGGTACAGGGCGTTTGCCTCGTTCACGCGCCGGCCATAGGTGTCGATCATGGCGATGGCGAGAGCGCGGTCTGCGGCGAGACGATCGGTCAGATGGGCGACCATCCGGCCCATTCCGCCGCGTGCGAGCGCCCCGCCCGGCGCGATGATGTAGACCCTCTTTCTGGTCACGCTGGCTCCACAATACCGAGGACGCCGATCATAGCCCGAAATCATCGCTGACGAAAAGATAAACCTGACCGTATTTTCGATTAACAACCCGGGATTCGCCATTCCCGAGGGCCCACCAACCGTCGCGTCAAATTTTCGATAACAAGAACGATAATAAAACGCCCGCGCACCGAGCCGGCGTGCTATCCTCTGCGAGCTGGCGGCGCGTCCGCATGCAGGCATAGCGGTGGCGGGGGAGAGAGATGCGTCAGGCGCATCGCGGCGCGTTCCAAAGACCGGTTCGCCCACGTCGGGCGGGTTGGGGGCAGTTCCTGGTCCCGGAAAACCTGGCCGTCGTTGCCGTTCTCTTCTGGATGACGGGGCCAGTTGCGCCGCTGATCCCAAATCTCGACGACAGCCTCGACGTATCGCTCGCCTTGCCGACGAACAGCCTCTCCGGGGCGGACGGTGTCGACAGTCAATTCCTTCGCCTGTCCTGGTATCCGATCTATGTGGTCGTGCTCCTGCTGGTGCACCGACATCGGCACCGCATCTGGGAAGTGGCGAAGCAGAATGCTGCGCTGCTGCTGATCCTGGGTTGGACGTTCTTGTCGACTTTATGGTCGGTTAGTCCGAGCGATACGCTGCGCCGGAGTGCGGCGCTCTCGCTGACCACGACGTTTGCCGTCTATCTTGGCATACGTTTTGACACGTTGTCGGCGATAAAGCTGGTCGCCCTCGCGCTTGGCCTCGACATCATCGGCAGCGCGGTTTGTGGCCTGGCCTTTCCTGCAATCGGGGTTAGCCATGATGCGGAATATGCTGGCGCCTGGCGCGGGGTGTTTGCCAGCAAGAACCAGCTCGGCGCCATGATGCTCATCGGCTGCCTCAGCTTTTGGGTTCTCTATCTCGCCGAGCGACGACGCCTCTACCTCGCCGGACTGGGCGCGGCGTTTGCGCTGTTGATTTTGTCGACATCGAAGACGCCGATCTTCATCTTGCTTGGGCTTCTACCGTGCCTGGCCCTGGTGCGCCGGTTCTTCCACAACCGTCGCGGGTTCAGCCAGCTCCTCGCATTCTCGCTGTCGCTGGCAGCGCTCCTGCTGCTTCTGGGGTGCGTCATGATCGGGCCCATCCTGGCCCTGTTCGGCAGAGATCTTACGTTCACCGGGCGAACCGATATCTGGGATTTGAGTTGGGCGGCGGTTCAGCAAAGCTACTGGCTTGGCTATGGATATGGAGCGTTCTGGAGCGACAACTCGGCACCGGCAACCAGTATCTGGGAAGCGCTCAACTGGCGTGTTCCCAGTTCGCATAGCGGACTGCTGGAATTGTGGTTGGGGCTGGGGCTGGTTGGCGTGCTGATCTTTGCCTCCTTTCTGGTGCGGGGCTTTTCCGCGATTACGTCACAGGCGGCGCAGGGCACGCGGGAAGAGTGTATGTGGCGAATCGGCTACTTCGTGGTCTTTGTCGTGCATGCCATCACGGAACCGACCACCTTGGACCAGACGAGCGTTGGCTGGGCACTGGTCGTTTACGCCGCTACGGTTGGAACCCGCATCCGCACGGTCACCGCCGCCCCGGTCGCGACGCCCGCTATGGCTCGTTCCGCCGATGACGGGCTACTCACGTCCGCATTCCCGGCCATCCACAAATCGCTGAAACGTTGAGTCTCCGAGAGCCGCGCTGCGATGCGGTTCGCCCGCGTTCGCGACTGCATTGGCCCCGCGGCCCTTGCTTCGCTCCGGGACCTCAGAGCGAAGCGGCCCGATGGTCCAGTTGGAGATGTCGCGCCAGCGCCGCGATGCGCAGGATCGGTCCAGCCACGGCCAGAAGGGCGAAGGGTAGATACTCGAGCGGCTGACGGACGCCGAAGCGCAGCGGTGTGATGACGAAATCCAGCGCGAAAGCGAAGGCGATGTATTCAATGCCGACGGTGCGAAGGAAGCGGCTGCGGCCCCGACCCACCGCGTCGGCAAGGCGAGCGACAGAAAGCAGGGCCAGGAGGTAGGTCCATGCGATCGCGATGGTGAAGAGCCAAAACATGGTCTCGGAAAGGGGCGGACGCGGCGAGATGCGATAGAGCCAGACCACGAGGCCAACGTGTACGAGATGAGCCGCGGCAAAGGCCAAGCCAAAGCAGCGCGCGCGCCGGGCGATGGGAGCAAGACGCGGCCCGAACAGCTTTGCCAGAGAGCCGCCGGCATAGGCCGGCCAGAACAGCACGTAGGAGAGACGCCCCGTCGCCCGCAACGCCGCAACGGTCCCATGCGGATCGGCGCCCATAAGTGCAAGGACGATGGTCGCCAGCAACAGGGCCGCGGCGAACGACGCCGCCATCCAGGGCGCCGCATCCAGCTTTTGCGTCATGCCCGCCTCCGCGGCGCCCGCTCAAGCCGAGGCGACGGCCCCGTGGCGCGCGATCAGGGCCTCGATCGTCGCGACCGAGCGCAGGTTCTCGGGAGTAATGTCCCCGGGTGCGATCAGGATGTCGAACTCTGCCTCGATCGCCAGCATAAGATTGACCAGACCCAGAGAGTCCACGCCGATTTCCGTCAGAGCATCTTCGGCCGAGACCTGCCGGCCGGCCGACCGCCGCACCAGAAGCCGCTCGACCAACTCGATCAATCTCGTGCGCAGGGCCTTTGTCGAATCACCGTCCATCGGTTTCTCCTGACGGGGCGTAGGGCTGGACCGCCTTCGGACTCGTCCATCGGCGTTTGGTTGTTGACTTTCTTTTCTTATCGACCAAAGCTGCCTTGTTGGCAACAGCCAAGTGCAGGAGACGGCCAAATTTTCGATGAGGCGCCTTTCGGCCCTTCGCTCAGTGACCGGGGGTACGCACAGCGCGTTCCGGCCGAGAACGGGCAGGACTCTCTCAACCGGATCGTTGTCCGGGCCATACGGGGGCTCGCGTAGCTTTCATGGACGGTACCGCTTCATCCCCCAGAATCAGAGCACGCCAGATCACCGACGCTGACACGGCAGCGGTGTCGGAGCTTCTGGAACGCGGCTTCAGCGCGAGACGGTCGCGCGAATTCTGGCAATACGTCCTGCAGCGATTGGCCGGGCGCACGGTGCCGGCGCCGTACCCGCGATACGGCTACCTGTTGGAAAGCGACCGACGCCCGGTCGGTGTCTTTCTGCAGATATTTTCGACGGTATGGTCCGGCGGAACGCCGAAAACCCGGTGCACCGTCAGCAGCGTATATGTCGATCCGACCTTCAGGATGTACGCCCCGTTCCTCGAGTTGCAAACGTTCAAGTACAAGGACGTCACCGTGCTCGACGCCACCCCGGGGCCGAGCCGGTACGCGGTCGTCGAGGCGCGCGGGTATACGCGCTACAGCAATGGCATCTTTGTCGCTCTCCCCGCTTTGAGCCGGGCGCCGGCTGCCGTGCCCGTTCGTGTCCTCCAAGCCCCGGCGCGGCCGGATGTGCCATTTGACGAGTATGACGACGGTCTTCTGCGTGACCATGCCGATTTTGGCTGCATCAGCTTGTGGTGTGTCACGCCTGAAAAGGCTTATCCCTTCGTACTTCGTCCGTGCGTGCTCAAAGGCGCCTTGCCGGCCGCGCACCTGGTTTTTTGTCGCGACATTGGCGACTTTGTCGGATTTGCCCGGCCGATCGGCCGCTTTCTGGCCCGCCGCCTGCAATTCACCGTGTTGATCGACGCCAATGCTCGGATTGACGGACTTCCCGGCAAGTTCTTTCCGGGAAAGAGGCCTCGCTACTTCCGCGGTCCGCATCAACCGCGCTTGGGAGACCTGGCCTATACCGATATCGCGCTGTTCGGCATGTAGCCCGGATGCCGCCGCGATCGGTCGAGCGGCGCCAGCCTGGCGTCACGTGAGTCGATGGAAATAAGCAAGCTTTTGCGCGTGACCGGTCACCACCGTCGATACTTGACTTTCTTTTCTTATCGCGCAAGATTGGCCACGCAGGCAGCCGTCCGGAGACGGGCCGGCGCGGATTTTCGAAGAGACACCACCCTCGAGCTCGCCCGACCGCCTCGTGCGGAGGGACGGCGCGGGCGGGAAACCTCAAAGCAGGAATGCCATGAACCAGAATGCACAAGCCGCGATGGAAGTCAGCGCCACTTGGGTGAGAGCCGCGATCGAAGCCCAATTCGAGCAGGTGGCGAAGGAGCAGGACAAGACGCTCCCGCCCTTGTCGGACGACCTCGTCCTCGCCGATTGCGACCTCGACTCCCTGTGTTTCGCCATCATCGTCGCACGGCTGGAGGACACGTTGGGATACGACCCCTTCAGCCTCGCCGAGGATGTCGAATTCCCGGTGACCTTCGGCGATTTCGTCAACTTCTACGAGACCTGCTCCGCCGCTGGCGCCCATGCCTAGCGACGGTCCGCTGTGGACCGGACTGGGTACCGGGGGGACGCCGGGAGCCATGCTCGCGAGTGCGGCGATGAGCGTGGCGCCCAATGCCCTGTTGCGCTTCTCGAGCCTGGGCGGGCGGCTCGAGGAGCTCCGCCAATGCTCCGTGCTTTTACGGACCAAGGATCAGCTCGTCGCGGCCTTGGCGCTGATCGAGCTGGACGGGGTCGCGCGCCGCCTGGTGCTGTGCCCGCCGGGACTCTCGCCGACGCATCTTCCGGCGATTATGGCTGCGGCAGAAATCGAAGCGGTCGTCTCGGATGGTGCAGAGCTCGAACCCATCGGCGGCGCTACGGTCGTCCGCTGCGGCACCAACCTCGTACCGCTTGCCGCCGAGCGGCGTGGCACGTTCGAGACGGAATGGATCTTGCTCACCTCCGGCACCACCGGCCGACCGAAACTGGTCGTCCACACGCTCGCGAGCCTGGCCGGCGCGATCACCCGCGGATCGGCTCCGGCCGCGGGCAGCGTCTGGAGCACCTTCTACGACATTCGCCGCTATGGCGGACTGCAGATCTTCCTCCGCGCCCTCCTCGGCGGTACGTCGCTGGTCCTCTCGAACCCGGACGAGACCGTCGGCGAATTCCTGGTTCGGGCCGCGCAGAGCGGCGTGACGCATATCTCGGGAACACCCTCGCACTGGCGCCGCGCTTTGATGAGCCCGTCGGCGCAGCGGATTGCGCCGCGCTATGTCCGCCTCTCCGGCGAGATCGCGGACCAAGGAATTCTCGACGGCCTCCGCGCGACCTATCCCGGGGCCGGCGTCGCGCACGCTTTCGCCTCGACCGAAGGCGGCGTTGCCTTCGACGTCGTCGATGGCTTCGCAGGATTCCCTGCCGACTTCATCGGGCGAAGTGGTGCGGCGGTGGAAATGAAGGTCGAACAGGGCTCGCTGCGCCTCCGCTCCAACCGAACCGCGGTCGGCTATCTCGGCGGCCCGCCGCTGAGGGACAGGGACGGGTTTGTCGATACCGGGGATTTGGTGGAACAACGCGGCGAACGCTACTACTTCGTCGGCCGCACCGATGGCGTCATCAATGTCGGCGGACTCAAGGTCCATCCCGAAGAAGTCGAGGCCGTGATCAACCGCCATCCCAGCGTACGGATGTCGCGCGTCAAGGCGCGCAAGAACCCGATCACGGGCGCGGTTCTCGTGGCTGACATCGTGGTGCGCCGCGCGGCGGCGGAAACCGATCCGGCGGCCGGCGCCGAGGCGATCAAGAGCGAGATCCTCGAAGCCTGTAGCCGGCAGCTGCCGCCGTTCAAAGTGCCGGCCTTGCTGCACGTGGTGACATCGCTCGACGTGACGGATGCGGGCAAGCTGGTGCGTCGCGATGCGTAGCGTCATCGTGAGCGGTGCGAGCCGCGGGCTCGGGCTCGGCATCGCACGACGTCTCGCAGAACTGGGATATGCCGTGATCGCAATCGCGCGCGGGCGAAGCGAAGAGCTTGCCGTGGCGATGAGGGAGGCGGAGCGCTCCGGCCCCGGCGCGATTCACTTCCGTCCCTTCGATCTCAACGATCTCTCGGCGATTCCGGATCTTGTTCGAGGATTGCGACGGGAATTCGGCTCAATCTACGCGCTTGTCAACAACGCCGCGCTGGGCACGAGCGGTGTCTTGGCGAACATGCCGGACGCGGAGATTGAGCGCCTCGTACGCCTCAACGGCCTGTCTCCCATGCTGTTGACGAAGTATGTCGTGCGCTCGATGCTCGCGGATGGCGGCGGCCGAATCGTCAGTATCGCGTCGATCGTCGGTTTCACCGGCTTCAGCGGGATTTCAGTTTACAGTGCGACCAAGGCATCGCTGATCGGCTTCACCCGGTCTCTCGCGCGCGAGGTCGGACGGACCGGCATCACCGTCAACGCCGTAGCTCCAGGCTTTATCGACACCGACCTCACGGCCGGGCTGGGCGAGGAAGAGCGCGAGCGCATCGTGCGGCGAAGCGCGTTGCGCCGCCTCGCGGATGTCGGCGACATCGCCGGCGCAATCGAGTACCTGCTCGACGACAAGGCGAAGAACATCACCGGCATCGTCCTCACCGTCGATGCCGGCAGCACCGCCTGACGCCTGGTCAGAGACGCAAGCCGCCGGTCTTGAGACGCCCATGGAGCGCGGCATCGAGCGTCACGAAGGCTTGACGCCGCTGATCGTGGAAGTAGAGCGCATCGGTGCTGGCCGCCGGGTCGTACCCGTCACGCAGCAAGTCCTGCTTCTGGGGCTTGAATGTGCCCGTCATGTCAATGGTGTCGCGAACGCGCAGGAAGAGCGGGCGCGCATACTCGGGCAGACGCTCTGCCAAATGCCGCCGCAATCCTGCGAGCGAAAAGTCCGGGCCGGCGACAATCGTTGCCATCCCGGCCCGCCCCTCCGTGCCGGGCACCGCGACGCCATAGACCACCGCGTCGACGACCCCGATGCAAGCACCGATCGTCTCGGCCACTTCCGCCGTCGACACGTTCTCGCCTTTCCAACGGAAGGTATCGCCGATCCGGTCGACGAAATAGAAATAGCCGCGAGCGTCCCGCCGCATCAGGTCGCCGGTGCGGTACCAAGCATCGCCCGCCGCGAAAACATCGTGCAGGAGCTTCCGCTCGGACGCCTGCTTGTCGGTATAGCCTTCGAAGCGGCCTCCTAGGCCCGAAGCATTGGCGCCGATCGCGCCGATCGCCTCGCCCGCCTCGTCGGGCGCGCAGCGCCGGCAGAAACCATCGGCGCCGCGCAGCGGGTCGCCCGTCGCGGCATCGACCTTGATCAGTGCCACCGGGAAGCGATGGGCGAGAAAGGCGGGAATGCGGCCGACGGCGCCGGGCTCGCCCTCGCAATTGTAGAGGGAGAAACTGCCTTCGGTCGCGGCATAAAACTCGAGGATGCGCGGGATTCGGAACCGGCGCTGGAACTCCCGCCATACATCGCCGCGCAACCCGTTCCCGCAGCAGAGTCTCAGCTGGTGGTCACGCTCCCGCGGATGCGGCGGGCTGTGCACGAGATAACGGCAGAGCTCGCCGATGTATTGAAGCAGCGTGCAGTTCCCCTCGACCACGTCGTCCCAGAAGCGGCTCGCCGAGAATTTCCGTCGAATCACCACAGCCGCGCCATTGACGAGCGCGGCGCCCGTTGCCACGACGCCTCCGGTACTGTGATACATCGGCAGGCAGTTATAGAGCCGGTCGCTTGGGCGCGTTTCCATCATGCCGGCGAACCAATGGCTCCATTGCATCAGTCGGAAATGGCTGATCGCCGCGGCTTTGGGCAGACCCGTCGTGCCGGAAGTATAGATATAGAGCGCCTGATCGGACGCTTTCGGCATCTGGCATTCAGTGCGCTCGAGCGGGTCTCCCGGCAACTTCCAGAGCTCCGGCGCGATGGACGCAATGCCCTCCACCGTGCCGCCATGCACCCAACATCGGATGCCTGGCGCGAGCCGCGGCGACAAAGCCGCCACGGCCGCGGCCAGTTCGGCGCCGACGATGAGGTGCTTCGGCGCGACGATCTCTATGCAATGTCGCAGCGCCTCACCGACCAGATTGGTGTTGATCAGCGCGACGATGGCGCCGACCCGCGTCAGGCCGAGCCAGACCGCCATGTATTCCGGGCAATTCGGCATCAGCAGGCAGACGACGCTGCCGGCGCCGATGCGCTCGGCAAGCGCCCATCGCGCATAACGATTGGCGCTCTCTGCCAAGGCGCGATAGCTGAGCTGCTCATCCTCGCCGATCAGGGCAACGCCGGCGCCAAACCGATCGGCGAGGCGGTCGACGATTGCCGGAAAGACCAGGGCAGGATCGCGCAGCGCGGGAGCGGACGCGTCAAGGGCACGTACCCAAGCCTTGAGGGCGGCGCTGCGGTCGTTCGGCGAGGCGCTGGCCATTTTCCCTTTCTTTCTTCCCTCCGGAAAGATATTGCCACATTATCACACACAGACGGGCGCCGCGACAGCGCGACGCGACGGAAGCGTGGGTTTTCCACCTTATGTCGAAAACAAATGGCCAAACCGCGACCCCCGAGACCGCCCCCCGGCGCTTCGCGGCGCTGGACAGCTGGCGCGGCATCTGCGCGGTTTTCGTCGCCCTCTACCATGTGGAAGTTATCGGCGAGATCTATGCGGGAGACTTTCGCGACGTGCGCGTCATCTCCAACGCCTATCTCTTCGTCGACTTCTTCTTCGTGCTGAGTGGTTTCGTCATCGCCCACAGCTATCAATCCAGGATTGCAAGCGTTGAAGACGTCGTTTCCTTCGCGATCCGACGGTTCGGGCGGGTGTGGCCGCTGCACATGGCCGTCCTTTTGGCGTTTATCGCGCTCGAATTCACGAAGCTCTTCGCCCGTGCCCATGGCGTCGAGACCGAGACGGCGCCGTTCTCGGGGAGCTTCACCGTCCCGGCGATCGTCACCAACATTCTCCTGGTGCAGTCGTTTGGGCTGCATTCAGTGCTGACCTGGAACCCGCCGAGCTGGAGCATCGGCGTTGAGTTCTATACTTACCTGGTGTTTGCCGTGCTGGTCCTGGTCTGGCATGGCCGCATCACCGGGATTTCCCTGCTTACCGCGATCACCGGGGCATTCGTCGTCGGCGTCTGCTCGCACAACTACATGCGGACCACCTTCGACTACGGCTTCTTCCGTTGTCTCGATGGCTTTTTCGTCGGATTGCTCGTCCACCGACTCTATCTCTATCTCTCCGGCCGGAAGCTGCGCGCCATTACGCCCTTCAGCGCGACAGCGCTCGAGATCACCGTGATCGTGGCGGTGATATGGTTTGTCTCGGCGGCGGATGCGCGGCCGATCTCTTTGTTGTCGCCGCTGATCTTCGGAGCGGCGGTCTTTGGCTTCGCGTTGGAGCGGGGAGCGATCTCCAGAGTACTGCTGACGCGCGCCTTCAGGGCCGCCGGAGCCTGGTCGTATTCGATTTATATGACCCAAGCCTTCCTGCTCATCATGATGGCGCGAATTATTCGCTTGCTGCAGGTGCATGTAGGTGGGCCAAACCACATCGAAGCAACGGTCGAAGGCTTTCAGGAGCCGCTGCTGTGGCTCGGCAGCAGGTGGAGCGCCGACGCCCTGGTCCTGCTCTATCTTGGGCTGCTGCTCGTCGCGGCGTCCATCACCTATCGCTTCATCGAAAACCCGGGGCGTGCCTTCTTCAACGTCCTGGCGGTTCGGGTGGAACGTAGGATGAAGCGCCCCGCCGCTCCGCGATACCGTGTGATGAGGAACTCCGCCGCCATGATCGCTCGCGACACACCACCCGATCGACCATAGACGGATCTTATTTATCTTTTCTCTGGCGGATGTTTGCGCCATTATCTCAGCGTGCGAGGATGGTACTTGCGTCATCTCAATCGGCGCTCGTTGAGGGTGATCATGGCAGTCGTGTCGACGTGTTTCCTGCTGCACTGAATCGAAAGGGATGGACATGCCGGGGGTCCAAATGCGGGGGGCGCTGCAAGCGCCGGCTTTGACGTCGGACCCGGTGCGGATTCCGCCGGGACCCATAGAAGAGTACAATCCAACCGAAGATCTGTTGTTGTGGATGACCGAGAACTTTACCCGGTATGGACACATCTATAAGGCGTCGATTCTCGGCAGAGATGTGTATGTAGTGAGCGATCCGGAATACTGTGAACGCATACTGCGCCGGAACTGGCGGAACTACGCGCGAAGCGGCCAGGTCGTCAAACGCATTTCGCTGCTGCTGGGGCGAGGGCTCATCGGCAGCAACGGTGAATTCTGGGCCAAGCAGCGGCGGTTGATCCAGCACGCTTTCACAAAAAGCTCGGTCAGCGGTCTGACCAATGTCATAGCGGACGCCAACGCCGAGCTGCTCGAGGCTTGGATTGAAGCAGCGCGCTCGCGCAAAATGGTCAACGTCACCACCGATGTCAGCCGCATGGTGCTGAAAGTGACGCTGGTCGCGATTTTCGGTGACGATTATGCCGTCGTCGCGCCGCATTTCGGCATCCTTGCCGAAGAGCCGCAGCGGGATTTGGAGTTCGCCCAAATATTCCGGTCTTTGAGCAAAGTTATTCGCGATATCGCTGCGCGACGGCGTGGTGAAAATGCGACGGCCAAGGACTTCCTGGGCAGCATGATGCAGGCGCGCGACCGAGACAGTGGCGCACCGATGTCGGATGGGCAATTGGCGATGGAGGCGATGACGTTGATCGTCGCCGGCCACGAGACGACGGCAAGTATCCTGAACTGGATCTGGTTTCTGTTGTCGCGGCATCCCGACGTGCAAACAAAGCTTGCGGCCGAACTCGATGGGACGGCGTGGCAAGGCGCGCCGACGATGGAGGAGCTGCCGAAATACCCTTATACGCGACGCATCATCGACGAAGCGCTGCGTCTCTACCCACCGCTTTGGCTGATGACCCGCAAGGCACTTGCCGACGATCGGCTTGGGAGTTTTTTTGTCCCGGCAGGCACGGAAATCTATATCTCGCCATACCTCATCCAGCGCAGTCCGACCCTCTGGGAGGTGCCCGAGATTTTCGATCCGGAGCGGATGGCGCCGGAACACGCCGCCAACCGACACGAAATGGCGCTGTGTCCGTTCGGCGCCGGACCGCGGAACTGCATCGGCGAGTTTCTGGCGCGCGCCGAAATCCAGATCCACCTGATGATGGTCGCACGGGAATTGCAACTCCGGTGCGACGACACCAGGCCGCCCGAAGTCACGACCGGCATCAACCTGCTCAGCAAGCATGATTTCCTCATGCGGCCGGAGTTCAGGAGCAAGGCCGCAGGCTGAGGCTGCATCACGTCATCGCGTGATGCGGCTGCAGTCGCTGGATCGGGTTGCGGAGTGTCGCTATCGAGCCGAGGCGAGGGTTCTTCGGTATCGTGGCGCTCCTAGACCAGCCGCCGCGGCGGCGCCAGCGCCGCTTCGAGTTCCGCACCAATGCCCTTTAGCGCGATCCGCGCATAGGGGATAACGCCCGCCATCGCATAGAAGAGGTGGATCATGCCGGGATGGCAGGTGTAGCGCACGTCGCCGCCCGCCGCTTCCAACCGCGCGGCATAGGCTCCGCCTTCATCGCGCAGGGGATCGAATTCCGCGGTGTGGATCTGTGCGGGCGGTAGCCGGCTGAGGTCAGAAGCGTTCAGCGGCGAGACGCGGGGATTGCCCGCATCGATACCGGGCGGAAGATAGAACGCAAGTTCCTGCGCCATCGTCACACGGTCGAGCAGGTAGCCCGTCGCCAAGGTCCGTCGCGACTCCAGCGACCCGGTGAAATCCGTAATCGGGCACAGCAGGAGCTGGAAAGCAAAGCTCGGTTCCTGCGCATCCCGCGCCATCTGGCAGACGATCGCCGCGAGGGTTGCGCCGGCGGAATCGCCCCCGACCGCCAGGCGCGACGGATCGATCCCCAGAATTTCGGCGTGCTCGCGCACCCATCTCGCGGCGCGGTAGCAATCCATGATCGCGGCCGGAAATTTGTGCTCGGGCGCCAGCCGGTAGTCGACGGCGGCGATGCGGCAGCGGGCCGAATTGGCCAGAATGCGGCACAGCGCGTCGTGAGTATCGAGGGTCCCGGCGAAGAACCCGCCGCCATGGAAATAGACCAGACCAGGGCCCAGGCCAGGTCCCGCCGCCGGCGGCGTGTAGAGGCGCAGGCCGAGCAGACCCTCGGCCCCGGGCACAAGACGATCCTCGACCGCATCGACCGGCTCGGCAGCTCCCGAAAGCCGCATCAGCGACGCAAAGCGCTGCCGTCGCTCGGCGAGGTCGCTGCGGGCAGAATCGCCGCGGCCGGCCGCCGCCACCATGGCAAGCAGCCGGCCCGCATGGGCGTCAAGCGCCATGCCTCAGCGCGGTGCGTATCGCCGCCGGCCATTGCGCGAGGTCGAGACCGTGCGTCGCGAACATCGCGAGGGCCAGACGGTCGAGGCCGAAGGCGACGCAGCCCGTGTGCGCGACCGCGCCACCCGCGTCGTGAAGACCCCATATCACCCCGAAATGGTCGCGGTGGTAGTTGAAGCTCATGCACGCCGTCGGCTCCTCGGCGGAGCGCACCGGCACCAGCAGCTCGAATTTAAGCGATTGCTGGAGCTGGCTCACCGCCATCACTTGGCCGGTTCGCCCGAAGAACGGGTCGCTCGCCGGCGCCGCGGTATTCGCCAAGCCCAGTTCCCCCGCGAGCCGTTGCCCGCGCTCGATCCAACGCTCGCGAAACTCGAGGACTTGCTGCGGCGCACCGATGCAAACGTATTCGCGCATCCGGAAGGATTGCAGGCGATCGAGATGACGCGATGGCTCATGCCGGAAGCAATCGCAGGCGACGTCAAACATGAGGCCGGTGCGCGGCAATGAACCGCGCGCCGCCGCCAGAGGATAGACGGGGTAGCAGGCGGCGGGGCTGAGAACGAGGTCCGCCGGCGACAGCGAGGTGGTCCAGTCGCCGCCGGCCTCGTTGCGGTCGGCAGCACTCCGGATTTCGGCCTCCGTGCCATGGAGCGCGCAAACGCAGCCGAGCAGATTGGGAAAGCTCTTGAGATATCCGGATTTCTCGAGATCGCGCCGGCTCATCACCGGTGGGAACCGCAGGACCTCCGTGCCCGGCTCACGCAAGCGCGAGATCAGCGAGGAGAGTCCTTCCACCACGCTCTCGTAAAGGGCCGTGCGTGCGCGGACGCCGTCGACGCCCATCGGGCGGAACAGCGTTGCTGCCAAACTGTCGAGCGACTCGCCCGGTTCGGCGCGGCTTTTCAACACCGTTTCAATCCTGGCCTTCATGATGCTTCGCGACCTCCAGCAGCTGGAATCTATGCGGCAAGCGGCGTCGGCCGTCTCAACTCTGCACCGAGGCGGGAAGCGCGCTCAGCAAGGCGGCGCCGGACACATTCGCCAGGATGCGGTCATTGTTGATCATGATGGGCGACGACAGGACGTCGCGCAGATGGCGGCCGACGCTGAAATCTCCGTCATTGCGATAGCCCGACAGGCCGCACGCCCGGAGCGCGCTTAGAACCACCGAGACCGCCAGCTCCGAGGCTTCGACTTTGGCCAGGTTGATCGTGGTCTGGAAGTCGAGCGACGCGAGCGCCCGCTCATCATCGGCCACCGCTTCATAGTTGCGGACGGCCGACGCGACCAGGCTGCGCAGCGTCCGGAGCGCGGAGGTTGCCTTCATGAAGTGCGGCGCTCCTGGTGGCAGTTGGCCGTTCGACTGGCGCGCCGCGTTGCGCAGAAAGCTCTGTGCGCGCTCGACCGCGCCGGCAGCGGCTCCGGTCCAGACTGCCGCCCAGCTCAAATGCGCGACCGGGACCATGGTCTGCTGATGGATCTTATCGTAGGGCACCGGCAGAATCTGCTCGATGTCGCCCTGCGCCTTCAGCGTGAAGCCGGCGCTGCAAGTGCCGCGCATTCCCAACGTGTCCCAGGCGAGGAAGGGCTCGAGCACATAATTCTCTTTGACGAAGGCGATCAACACCTGGTCCGATGCTGCAGCATCGGCCGATCGCCGCGCTGTGGTGACGACGCCATCGGCGTACGCACCGTAGGAGATCACCGTCGCGCGCCGCTCCAGTCCGATACGCGAGCCGTTGCGCTCCACCGCCGCGGCGCTCGAGCGGATGTCGCCGCCCCCCTGCCCTTCCGTCGTCGAAGAGGCGAGCAGCAGCTGTTCGGCGCAGATCCGGCGCAGCAGGCGCTCATGCCACGCGCTGCTCCGGCCGTGTCGCACCAGACAGGCAATCTTGGTCTGGTGCATCGCATAGATCATCGCTGTCGAGGCGCAACCTCGACCGAGGCGGTAGCAGACATCAACGACATCGGCGAGGCTCGCGCCTTCGCCGCCGAGCTCCCGCGGCACCATGATGCCCAGCAGTCGCTGCGCGCGAGCAGCGGCGATCGCCTCTTCGGGAAAGCGCGCGTCTCGGTCGACGGCTGCGGCGCAGGCCGCAGCCATGGCTGCAACGGCGGCGGTGCGCGCCTCGAGCGTTGCAGCCCCGGGACCGGTCTTCTCGGCGATGACGTCCGTGACCGGCTGGAGCCTCTGCAGCGGGGTGATCCGGGCTTCGCGTGTCATGATTCGCTCACTCCTCGGGCAATGCAGATCGCAGCGTTGCTTGGTGGCGGTCGTCGCGGGTCGGGCCTCACGGGCAATCGCTCGCGGCGGCATCAAGCGCCTCGACTAGCGCCGCGACATCCTCTTGCGTGGTTCGGCCGTGGGTGACGCAGGCCCGGATGATCGGCCGGCCCTCGAATACCGCCTCGGACACCCATGCCCGGCCGGAGGCGACGACCCGGCGCACGATCGCCTGAACCGCGTCCGGCCCAGCGGGCGGCTCGATACACAGTACGGCGAGGGATGCGTCGTTGACCACGCGCCAGCCGCGGGCCCCCAGCTGCCTCTCGAGCATCCGCGCCAGCGCCACGGATTTCTCCACATGCCCCGCATGGCCGCGCCATCCCGCCGCCGCGAGCGAAAGGAACAGTCTCAATCCGAGAAAGCGTCGGGACCACTGAACCGATGTGACATAGGGATCGAGAGCGGCGATGTTCGACGGCATGTAACTGGTCGAGACGTGAAACGCCGACGACAGCGCGTCTGGGCGCGCGGTGAGGAACATGCCGCAGCCCATGGTGGTGGCAAGCCATTTATGAGCATCCAGCGTCATCGAATCGGCGCGTTCGATACCGGCAAGAAGTCCGCGCAGCCGATCGGACGCGATCGCCCCCCCGCCCCACGCCGCATCGACGTGGTACCAAAGGCCGCCGTCACACGCGATGGCAGCACATTCTGCGAGCGGATCAACCATCCCGGCGTTGGTCGTCCCCGCAGTGGCAGCGATCATGATCGGTACACGGCCTGCGGCACGGTCCGCACCGACCGCCTCGGCGACGGCAGCGGGCTCCATGCGGCCCATCCCGTCGGTCGCAACGAGACGCACAGCGGAGCGGCCGATGCCGGCCTGATGCGCGATTTTAAGCCATGCCCGGTGACTGTCTCGCGAAGCGTACAGCATGGGCGGGCCTGAAAAAGCACGGGCTCCGTCGGTCGCAAATTGCCGGTGAGCCGCGGTCAGCGCGCAGATCAGAGCGGTGTAATTCGCCTCCGTGCCGCCGGTGGTGAAATGGCCGCAGGCCGCGGTCGGCAAGCCCGCGCGTCGTGCGACGGCACGAATGACATGGGCTTCGATCTCGACGGCAACCGGTGAGGTCGTCGAACTCGCGAGCTGGGGATTGAATGTCGCGGCGATTCGGTCGGCGCATTGCGCGGGAAAGCTGGGGGCGGGATTGAAGAGGCCGAAATAGCGGGGGTGCGTGACGTGGACGATGCCGTCTTCCAACTGCGCGATGGTCCATTCCAGCGCCGCCGGCAGGCCGCGCGGCGTCGCGAAGTCGAAAGCGGCGAGCTCGCGCTTGAACCGGGCGAGATCGATTGTCGGCGCAACCGCCCCAGCCGCGACGCGGGCATCGGCGCGCGCCAACTGCCGCGAGAGGCAGTCGCCCCACTGCTCCTGATCCTCGCGCGACGGGAACAGCGCCGAGCTGCGCGAGAGCGATGAGGCTGCACTTTCTTCCGCGCCCAGGGACGAAGACCGTTGCCGCCCAGGCTGCGACGCTTCAAGGACGGCTTTCATGCGTCTCCCCCGAGCACCGGGGCCAGCGCCGATTTCGGCGTCGAGGTGAGATAGGCTGCCGAGTGGCGACTCAGCGCCCGACGATCCGCGAGGTAGGAGAGCCAGTTGGCATAGAGGCGCGCGGCGACGCCGTGCCAAGTGTCGGCAAGTCTTGCCTGAAGTGCCACGGCGGGAAAGCTTTCGAGCAAGTCAGGTTCGCGACGGACAAGAGCCCGACGCCGGAAGCCGCCGAAGGCGGCCGCCTCGGCCTTGTCAAAATAGCAGCAGGGCATGCGCGGATAATCGTCGCTGCGGCGTGCCAGATAGGCAGCGACATCACGCCGATACTCGCGCAGCAGCGCGCCGGGGTCATATTCCGGATGACCCTGAAAGAAGAGAAAGAGACTCCCGCGCTCCTTGGCAAAGATGTCGACGCCCGCCGCGGCCGAAGTCGAAAGAATGCGATAGCCGCCGGCGATCAGCGCGTCCTTGGGCAATTCGTTGTAGCGCGAATGCGGAACCCGCCAGCGCGACGGCGCGCCAGTGAGGATCGGGTGGTCGATGGCTTTTACGCATTCATAAAGGCCGGAAAGCTTTTGCGGAAGCGCTCGTCGGCCGATGCCATCGAGATGCAGAACTGCGGCATGCGCGGCCAGACACGACCAGACCGTCGATAGGGTGTGCTTTTCCGCCCAGTCAACGAGCCGTGTCAAACTCTGCCAATAGGGCTCCTCCTCGAGGGCGGATGCGCGCGGCGGTATTCCCGTCACGATCAGGCCGTCGAGGTTGGTTTCCCATAGGGTCGCAAGATCCTCGTAGTATTTCGCAATGTGCGCCTTTGCGGCATCGCTGCGCGGCACCTCCGGCAGCGAGAGGAATGTGAGACGCACCCGACCGTTCCGCATTGCCGCGCCGAACAGGTCGCCATATTGGCGCTCGGTTGACTGCAGCGCAGCGTCCGGCATGTTGTTCACGAGGCCGATCAGGAGCGGGCGCTCGAAGCGGGGCACCGCTCTAGTCCCGGCTGTGAACGCCAGGGCCGGCCTCATCCGACCCTCGCCAATCTGCTCCCGCCGAACACCGTTGCAGCGTCGAGCGCCTGGTCAAGATCGGCGATGATGTCGTCGACATGTTCAATGCCGATGCTGAGCCGGATCGTCTCCGGCGTGACGCCGGCCTTGCGCTGCTCCTCGGAGGACATCTGCCGGTGCGTCGTCGACGCCGGATGACAGGCAAGGGACTTCGCGTCCCCGAGATTGACCAGCCGCTTAATCAGCCGCAGGGCGTTGTAGAACCGCTTGCCGCCCTCATAGCCTCCCCGAGCGCCGAAGGTAACGAGCGAACAGGCGCGCCCGCCGAGATATTTCTTCGCCAGGCCGTAATAGGGATTTTCGGGGAAACCCGCGTAGTTGATCCATTCCACGCGCGGATCATCGCGCAAGAACTCGGCGACTCGGCGCGCGTTCGCGACATGTCGCTCCACGCGCAGCGCAACGGTCTCGATCCCTTGCAGCAGCAGAAAAGCGCTCAGCGGCGACAGTACCGATCCGGTTACCCGCTGGCATGCGCTGCGGCAGCGCCCTATATAGGCGGCAGGACCGAAACGCTCGGCATAGACGAGGCCGTGATAGGACGCGTCCGGCTGGGTGAGCATCGGAAAGCGGCCGCTGTGTTTTTTCCAGGGGAACCGGCCGCTATCGATGATGATGCCGCCGAGCGTCGTGCCGTGGCCGCCCATGAATTTCGTCAGGGAATGCACGACGATATCGGCACCATAATCGATCGGGCGCAGGAGGATGGGGGTGGCGACGGTATTGTCGACGATGAGCGGAACGCCGCGGACATGCGCGACTTCCGCCAGCGCCTCAACATCGCAGATGTTGCCCGCCGGATTACCCACGCTTTCACAAAAGACCGCACACGTATCAGCATCCACCAGCCTGGCGATGGCATCGGGGTGGTCGGACGCGGCGAACCGGACCGAAATACCGAGGCTCGGCAGCAGGTGCGCGAAAAGCGTGTGGGTGGTGCCGTACAGCTGGGGAACGGAAACGATGTTTCTGCCGGCCGAAGCGATCGTGAGGACGGCATAGTGCAGCGCGGCTTGCCCGGAACTGACGCTGAGCGCGTCCACGCCGCCTTCGAGCGCGGCAACGCGCCGCTCGAGCACGGCATTCGTCGGGTTGCTGATCCGACTGTAGCGATAGCCGTCGGTCTCCAGATTGAACAGCGCTTCGCCATGCTCGGCGCTGTCGAAGGCATAGGCTACGGTCTGATAGATCGGCACGGCCACGGCCCGAGTGGTGGCTTCGGGGTCATAGCCGCTGTGGATGGCCATGGTTTCCTGTCGCATCCGACGCAAGGCTCCGCTTGGCGCTGATGGTCGATCCCCCGACCGCGCATCTTCTCAGATACGGCGAATCGTGTTTTCGTTATTTATCTTTCCGCAATAACACGAAGTTTGCCAGCGTCGATTGCGCGAAAATCGCATCATCAGCGAACGTCTTGCGATCGCAAGGCTCCTCTTTTCGCCCGATCGCGTGGACCTGTTATCGGCCGGGCGAGGGCGCTTCGGCGATGGAGCGGCCGCCCATGCGCTGGTACCACCGCGCTATCACCTGCTCCGCAGGCTTGTTCTGGGGCGTATAGCCCTTAGCGCCGTACGCGCTCAGTTCGGGATGGACCGCGGGCTCCCAGTTCCAGAGAAAGGCGCCCTTCACCCAAGCGCTTTGCCGGCTCCAGACCTCGAAGAAAGCCTCGTAGGCTCGTGCCTGAACCTGCAGGTCGACCGGTCCATCCCACTTCCAGTCGCCAGGGCGACCGGCGTCACCGGCCACGCTCTTGTAGCCGATCTCGGTGAAGATCACGGGCTTGTGATAGCGTTCCCACAACGCACGATAATTTTGCATGGGCGAACGGTAGTGCTCTTGCGCCGCCACCCACGGGTTGGCTGAAATCGTCGTCCACCCCGCGGCGAGCTCGGCCACAGAGGGGTGGCGCGCGTCCGACAGCGGGTCATAGGCGTCGATCCCGATATAGTCGACGGCGTCCCAAAACGCGACTTCGCCCAAGCCCGCACGCGCGTAAACGATAGGTCCTTTGTAGACCTGCCTGACGGCATGGATGATGTCGAGCCACTGGCCGCGATAGCGGTCGGCGACCATGCTCTCGAGCTCGCAGCCGACGCTGAACATCTCGACATGATTGGACGCCGCCATAGCCGCATAGCGAAGCAGCAAGGCTTTGTAATTCGCGAACCAGGCCGCCGCGTCCACCGGATCATAAGCCCCCCGCGGCTTACCGTCGGAGGGGTCGACATGCGGCTTCAGCAACACCGAAATGCCAAGCGCATGGGCATCGGCGATGGCCTTCAGGACGTGCTGGTCGGATTCGGTGTTGTCGGTAGCGAAAAACTCGGAGTCCCTGATCGTTCGGCTGCGCCAGGTCGGGACGATAGCGACGAAATTGGCGCCGGTCTTCGCCAGCGCGGCGAGCGCGGCGGTCGAATCCGCGGTCGCGTAAGTGCCGTTGTGATAGGAGGGATAGCTGATGCCGCGAATTTCGAAACTTCCCGGCGCAGAACCGGCGCGCTTTTGCCCGTAAGGCAGAGCACCTGTCGATCCGTCGAGAACCACCGCCATCGCGCCAAGCAGCGCAAAAGCCTCGGCCCGTCGTGAGGACGCGACGCGAACGAGTTGCCGCGCAGCCCGGTAGAAGGACTGAATGGCGGCTCTCGGTGGGCGGCGGGGATCGATGGCCATCTGCAAATCCTCTCGCGACGATTGGCGCTAAGCCTCAAGCTGTTGGCGGCTTGTCTCGCCATGGGTCTTGCAATGTCATGCCGCCCAGAGGTCGTCATAGGCGGCGAGCAGGAACTGCGCCTCCTTCTCCCATGAGAACAGCTTGGCGCGTTCGCGCGCCGCTCGACCAAGCGCCTTGCGGCGGACGGAATTGTCGAGCAGCGACACCAACTGCCGAGCCAGTTCCTGCGGATCATTGTCCCTGGCGTAGACCCCGCATTCGCCCGCCAAATTCCGCCCCTCGACCAAGTCGAACATGACGACCGGCAGGCCGAAGCTCATATATTCCAATATCTTGTTCATGCTCATGCTGTCGTTCAGCGGGTTCTTGGGGTCGGGCGCCACGCCGATATCGGCGCTCGACAGCGTCTCGAGAAATTCCCGCCCGGTCAGGAAGCCGGTAAACGTCACGTACTCGTCGATCCCCAGCGACATCGCCAGCGCCTGCATCGCCCGCAACTCCGGGCCGGCGCCGACCAGCAGGAACTGCACGTCGCATCGGCCGAGCCCGCAGATGGTGTGATGGGCGGCCTGGATCAACAGGTCGACGCCGTCCTGGCTCCCCATCACGCCGACATAGAGCACGAGATGGCGCCGCCCGCAGCGGTAATCGCGCTCGATCTCGACGCGCCGCAGCATGCCCAGATCGGGGCCGTGGCGGACCACCGTAATATCTTCCCGGCGCTTCTGGCCGCGCCGAACGGCGATCTCGGCAAAGGTCGGGTTGTTGGCGATGACCCGGTCGGCAACGCGGAACGTCCAGCGTTCGCAGGCAAGCAGAAGCTGATGGAGGAGCCCGCGCCGGCCGAACTTCACTTCGAAGAGCTCGGGCGCCATGTCGCGATAGTCGAAGACGAACTTCTTGCCGAAGAGCAGCTTGAAGAACCCGCCGACCAGGAAGATCGTATCCGGCGGATTTCCCGCATGGATCACGTCGAACCCCCGACGCAGCATCACGCGGAAGGTGAGCACGAACTCCCAGAACAGCGCCGCGCCATACTCGAGGAAGTACTCGGAGATGCCGCGCGCATCATTCGGCAGCCAATGGCGAAAGATGTGGATCCCGTCGATGATCTCGGTGGCCTTTGCGCATCTCTCGTTCCGGGGGCAGACGACGCTCACGACATAGCCGGCGTCGCGCAGCGCGCGGGCCTCCTGCCAGGCGCGGCGGTCAAGGGGAACCGGCAGATTTTCGAGAATGAACAGGACGCGCCGTGGCGACCCGCCGCTGTGTTCGCCGTCGATGCGCGGGCGCGAACGGCGGCGGGAAACCGGCAAGATCGAGGGAATAAGTCGGGCTTGCGCGAGTTTCATGGCTGCTCCCTCGGATGTGGCGCCGGCATGAAGGAGCTTGCGAGGACAGGTCATTTTGTTTTCTTTTGTTATGCGTAGACGCTCCGCCCTTGTCAACTTGCTTTTCCATCGAAAAATCGAGCGGGATGCGGCTTCCGCGAATGTTTTCTGCTTTGCGCGGGACCGGCTTATCGTATAAAAAGAAAAACGCACCTTTTGCCGATTCCGCCGGGAAAACTGTCTGGCGGCGCGCAACCGGAGAGCGAATTGCCCGCACACTCGACGCCGAAGCTTCGGCTGCTGCCGCGCCCCGATGACGGCGGCGTTCGCCTCGTGGCCCCCGCTGGGTCGGCACCCGCGGCAGGCACGGATCGGCCGATCGCACCGTTCTTCGTCGGCGACTGGCTGGCGATCCTGGTGGGCGCGTTTCGGCTCGGCGATATCGGCGTGGTTGCCGGTACGGGCTTCGCCGTCTTTTGGTTGCCCGGCGGTGCAGCGGCTCCGCCGCCGATCTATCAATGGCAGGTGCTCGCGGGCTGCCTCCTTGCCGCGAACTGCTTCCATTTTGCCCGGCTCTACACCGTCGGCAGCTTGCGTCGTCCGCTGCGCCATCTCGCCGCCGTCGCCGCAAATTGGGCGGGCGTCGTCCTGGCGATTGCCGCGGCCGGTTTCTTCACGGGAACGGCCGACGCGGCTTTCCGCGACCGGATCGTGCTTTGGGCGCTATCCGCGCTTGCGGGACTCGTCGGCGCCCGGCTCGTCTACTGGACTTGGCTCGCGCGCTGGTCCCGCGACAGCAAGCTGGTCGCCAATGTCGCGATCGTCGGGTCGCAAGCCGCCGCGGCACGGCTCGCGCGCCATATCGCCAGCTCGAGCGAAGGCGAGGCGCGCATCGTCGGCGCGTTCCATACCTCCGCTTCCGCGCAAGCCTCCCCCGCGGAGGACGATGTGCGCGCGTTGATACGCCTCGCGCGACGGACGCGCGTCGATGAAGTTGTGGTTTCGATCCATTGCGCCGGGGACATGGGCGATGCGTTTGCCGCACTCGCCGATCTCCCCGTCGATGTGAAAGTCTGCCTCGAATTCGGCGACGGCACTGCGATCGAGCCCAGGGAGATACCAACGCTTCTCCTCTGTCGTCGGCCGCTTGCCGGCTGGCGAATCGTCGTCAAACGCGCGATGGACATCGCGCTCAGCGCGGTGCTTCTGGTCTTTTTCATGCCGCTGATGCTGGGGATCGCCGGATTGATAAAACTCGACAGCCGCGGCCCCGTGATCTTTCGCCAGCGTCGCTTCGGGTTCAACCGGCAACCGATCACCGTTTACAAGTTTCGCACGATGTATTGCGGCAGCAGCGACGACGCGGCGGTGGCGCAGGCGCGTCCGCGGGATCCGCGGGTCACCCGACTGGGTCGTTTCTTGCGCCGCAGCAGTCTCGATGAGCTGCCACAGCTCCTCAACGTGCTCAGAGGCGATATGTCGCTGGTGGGTCCGCGCCCTCACGCCACCGCGCATGACGAGAAATACGCCCCCTTGATCGACGGCTATCTCGCACGCCATCGCGTGCAGCCGGGAATTACCGGCTGGGCGCAGGTCAAGGGCTTTCGCGGTGAGACGGATACGCTGGAGAAGATGATCCAACGGGTCGAGCACGATCTGTTTTACATTGAGCACTGGTCGCCGCTCTTCGATTTGCGCATCCTCGCGCTGACGCTGCGCTACGGCTTCTATCATCGGAATGCCTATTGATGGCCGGCCGGACGAGCCCGACGCCGATGAGTCGTTCGTTGGCCGAATCGTCGACGCGGGCAGGCCTGCCGGCGAGATTGCACTACCTCGTGACCGGAGGTTGCGGCTTCATCGGTTCGCATCTGGCGGACCACTTGAGCGCCCTCGGTCATCGCGTCCGTGTTTTGGACGATCTGTCGACCGGCCATCTCGAGAACCTCCCCGATAGGGCCGAACTTGTGGTCGGCGACGTCGCCGACGAAGCGACGGTTCGCGACGCGATGCGCGACATCGATGGTTGCTTCCATCTCGCCGCCGCAGCGTCGGTGGCGCGCTGCAATGCCGAGGCGATCCTGACGAACCGCATCAACCTGGCCGGCACGCTGACTATTCTTGCGACGGCTGCGCGCCACGCCATACCAGTCGTCTACGCCTCTTCGGCGGCGGTCTACGGTGCCAATCCGGCGACACCTCTCGCTGAGAGCAGCGAGACGCGGCCGCTTTCCGTCTATGCAGCCGACAAGCTCGCCTGCGAGCTTCACGCGGCGGTCGCCAGTCATCTTCATCACGTTCCGACGGTCGGGTTGCGCTTCTTCAATGTCTACGGCCCGCGCCAGGACCCGGCTTCGCCCTATTCGGGCGTCATCTCGATTTTCGCCGACCGCCTCGCCAGTGGGCAAAGCCTCGTCGTCTACGGCGACGGGGCGCAGGTGCGCGACTTCGTGTTTGTCGGTGACGTTGTCGATGTCATCGTCGCTGCGATGGCGCATCGGCCATCCGGTGCGTTCGTCTGCAACGTTTGCACCGGCGAAGGCACGACCATTCTCGCTCTGGCGAAGTTGCTGGCCGAAATTACCGGGGTTCGCGCCGAGATCCGCCACGGCGCGGCACGCGCCGGCGACGTGCGGATCTCGATCGGCGATCCACGGCGGCTCGCGCAAGTCTATGGTCGCGTACCCAAAACGACGTTGCGCGAAGGGCTGCGGGAATTGCTGGGCCGGAACGTAGCCGTCCGCCGAAGCGCAGCATCCGCCGACATGTCCCTGGCGCCGCCGGAAGCGAGCCGGCCATGACGGGGCCGACGCGTCGACGATTGGACGGGCGCGGGTTCGTCCCGGGCAACACCAGAGCGCTTCGGCCAAGTCGCCGAGGTGTGGTACAGGCTTTAGCCTGCTGGGGTCTCGCTGGAATGGGCCTTGCGCCGGCCGGGGCGGCCCACACCTACCAAGCGGTGATCCCGCCGGCGGCGCTTGCCGAAATCTTCGGCGACACAACCGCACTGCGGTTCCTCGGCCTGCTTTACCTGCAGGATCAGGCGAAAGACGCCGACCCGCAACGCCTCCACGGCGCTCTCTTCGGTGGCTCCGCGCCTCAAACGGCCGCGCAGCTTGCGCAGTCCCTTGCCGCGCGGCGCGCGCAGGATCTCGCGGCGGAGGACGTCACCATCGTCGGCGGCTGGTTGCTGACCCGCGGCGAGGCGCAGCTCTGTGCGCTCGTCGCGCTCGCGGCGGCGACGTGATCGAAGACCTGCGGCGGCTCGGCGGCGGCGCGCCAATTGCCTGCGATCTCTGCCTGATCGGCGCCGGCGCGGCCGGAATCACGGTGGCGCGCGAGTTCATCGGCTCGGGCCTGACCGTCTGCTTGGTGGAAAGTGGCGGCTTCGACTTCGACAACCAAACCCAGGCCCTCTATGCCGGCAAGAACGTCGGCTTGCCTGAGCACGGTGTCGACATCGGCCGATTGCGCTTCTTCGGCGGGACGACGAACCACTGGGGCGGGCGGTGCACGCCGCTCGCACCCCTCGATTTCGCCGTCCGGCCCTGGATTCCCTACAGCGGCTGGCCGATAACCCGTAACGATCTCGACCCCTATTACCGTCGGGCCCGCGATGTCTGCGGCTTGGGGGTGCCGCGCACCCCGGCGGAAATTCTCTCAGAGCTCGCTCTTCGCCCGCCCACGCTCCCGCCGAATTTACTGGAACTGAAGCTCTGGGAGCATGCCCCCTACCCCTGGAGCTTCGGCGCAGTCTATCGAGAGGAGCTGCGCAAGGCAGCCGATATACACGTCCTGCTTCATGCGAATCTGACGCAGATCGCCACGACCACGGCGAGAAGCGCGGTTTCAGCGATTACGGTGACATCGCTCGAAGGCGCCAGCCGCGTCATCACGGCGCGCTGTTATGTTCTCTGCTGTGGTGCGATCGAGAATGCACGGCAGTTGTTGTCGACCGCGGACGAGACAGCGCCGGCCCTCGGCAACGGACACGATCTCGTCGGCCGCTTTTACATGGACCATTTCAGGGGACAAGTAGCGACATTGGTGACGGCCGATCCGCAGCCGGAAATCGAGACGGTGTTCAACTATTTCGGAGATCCGACGCAGCGGCTGTATCAAACCGGCATCGAGCTCAGCCCCGAGGCGCAGCGCGATCAGAATTTGCTCAATGCCTGCGCCGTCTTCGACTATGAAGGCGATCCCCAATCCGGGATCGCCGAAGCGCAGGCGATCTGGCGCCAGTTGCAGCAGGGGAAATGGGCGCCGGACATTGGCGAGAAAGTCTGGCGGGTGCTGCGCGACCTCGACGGCGTGGCGGCGATGGTACGCCGGCGCTTGAGCACAGACCGGCATCCGCTCATGCCGCTCAAGGCCGCATTGATCGTCTCGGATATCGAGCAGGCGCCCAATCCCGAAAGCCGCGTCACCCTCTCCAACATCCATGATGCGCTGGGCCAACGCCGGGTTTGCGTCGATTGGCGAGCGACGGCGCTTGAGCGCCGCACCGCCAGGCACTTCGCGCTCTCGATCGGATCCGCCTTGCTGCGCGTCGGCTTCGGACGCTGCCGCGTCGAGCCTTGGCTGGCCGGGCCGCCGGGAGAGGCTCCCTTGGGGCTGGGTGAGACTTATCATCAGTCGGGGACGACGCGCATGGCGGCCGATCCGCGGTTCGGCGTCGTCGACGCGGATTGCCGGGTGCATGGCGTGGAGAACCTCTATGTCGCCGGCAGTTCAGTGTTCCCGACGGGGGGACACGCCAATCCGACATTCACCATTGTAGCCCTCGCCCTGCGCCTCGCCGATCATTTGAAGGTCGTGCTCCGCCAGTTCGCAAGAGCCGCCCCATGATGACGCTGCAGGAGATCCTCGGCTGGTCGGTGCTTCTATCGCTGCTTCTGGCGGCAAGCGCCGCAATGATCATGCCGGTTCTGTCTCGATTCGAACGCGCATTCCCTTTGGGGCGCGCGCGATGGCTGCTGCGCAGCGTCGCGGTCGCCGCGGGCGCACTCGCCCTGTGGCACGCGATCCCGCTCATCGTGCAGGCGCTTTATCACACGAATGGCGGCACCGGCGGCGATCGTCTTGGGTGATCGTCGGTCGAGCTGCGGCCGCCTTTCGCTCGAGCTTGTTGCGGGGCCCCGCCGCGAGCCTCTCGCTCAGGTCTGGTTCCTATCCGGCTGAGGCGCAGATATGAACGTCCCTCATTGCGGGCGTCATCGGACCTGAATGGAGCTTCTTCGCTCGTTCGGACCATAGGAAACCGATCGTGCCGTCCGCCGTCTCGACGCAAAGCCATTTCCGTTCTTCGGAGAAGACGCGAAAGTGCGCTCCGCGCTTGACGGTGGAGACGACGTTTGCGCCCGGCGATGGAGCTTCGCGTAGATTCGTCGCTTCCGTCGCGATCCATTCATCCGCGATATAGCGGCCCGAAACTTCCAGGCACCTCAGATCCGAAGTCGCGAACCCGTTGCCGCCAACGGCTTGCACCGCATCGGGCAGCTGCGTCTCGCATTCACGGAAGGAGGAGTAGGCGAGGTCGGGACGCGGATAGGAAATCGCGCACGCCTCGGCGGCACAGCGGACGAAAGCGATGACGAAAACTTCGAACATGCACAATGCCTGTGCATCTTCCGATTCAGCCATATTAACGGCCGCCGGCGCACGACGCACGATCCTTTTTCTCGAAAAGAAAAGACATGAAAGTGCGGTATTGTTTTGGTGGCCCGATGCGCTGCTCCCTGTCGACGCTTCGGCCATGGCGCCCTGCCCGACATCAATCGGCGACCACCTCGCCCCACGCCTTGTCGAAGCGACGGTGAATCAGGTCGTCCGGCCTGATCCAGAACGCGGCGGCGCCGGCCGCGCCGAACTGCATGTTGACCGCCCTCTCCGAGCAGAGCCGCAGCAACAGTACCGATGCGTCGTCGACCGGGCGAATGTCCTGGCCGGACGGCGCGTGGCCAAGCATCTGATGAATATCAGCGTTGAGGCGACACTCGCCGCATTGAACGTAGACCGCCCGTTTTTCCTGCAGGAACGGCAGATGATGGTTCTCGAGAACATTGTAGAAATAGGGCGGAATCAGGGCGGCGGCGCGTGGCGAGCCCGCCGCATAGGTGATGCTGCTGGCGAGCGCGTTCGAGAAAATCCGCCGCAACTCGCCTTTCAGCACCGCAGACGGCCCGTCTCCGGCAAGTTGCTCGAGCCAGCGCACGAACGCGTTTCTGTCCGCGTCCAAGGGAGGCGCATCCCAGCCCATCTCTTTGGCGCGCGCGATCCAGTAGCGACCCGTCGTTTCGATCTGCCGCAATTCTCGCTTGCGTTCCCGATCCTCGTCCGAGCGGTGCGCCAGAAAGCGGAAGGCGAACTGCGTCAGAAGCCGCGCAATGCGGTCGATCACCACCGCCGCCTGCGGGAAGGGTCTGGGGTCGCGGCCATGATCGGCAGGCAAGACGAAGCGCGGCGGGGAGGCTCGCCCGGCTTGCGCGGCGTCAGCGCGGTCTCGCCCCAATTCGGCGCGAGCCCGGTGCGGGCGGAAGCCCGGT
This sequence comes from Allostellaceae bacterium, assembly GCA_035509275.1. Lineage (GTDB taxonomy): Bacteria > Pseudomonadota > Alphaproteobacteria > ATCC43930 > CGMCC-115725 > DAHUYF01. Next base: position 44,595 of record DATJLU010000037.1, read on the forward strand.
CGCTCCCATCACCGACCCAAGACGCAACGCGTTCACGCGCCGGGCATAGAGCGCGCGGAAGTCACGGCATGCCGCAGCCGCGGTTCGATAGCCCTCCGACCGCGGCAATTGCCGGCGCCCCAGCAAACTTTCGATGATGCGCCCGTCGATCTCGGCAAGGCCGGCGCCGGAGCTGACGATCTCACGGAAGATCTGCGTTTCGACGATTGCCGAATAGTCGGGCCAGCTGTCGATGCGCAGCGCGGCGAGGGGCCATGGCGCATGAAGCAACGGCCCCGGTTCTTCGGGCAGCGGCCAAGGCGGACCACCTTGCAAGCTCCCCTTCCGCCGATCGCGGATCGGGGGAAGTTCCGGCGGCGGCGGTCGTTCGGGCTGGCCTTGCGGAACGCTCGGCGCATAGATGATCCGCACGCTGTCCTGCGGCTTGCCGCCGGTCCAGCGTTGCTCTTCATCATCTCGCGCAAAGAAGAATAAAAAGCCCTCGCTCGGCATGCGCTGATCGCGCGGGGAAGCTCCGAGCAGTCGATCTGCGCCGGGAAATGAAGCGCTACGTCTTCGTCGCCGCGGCGACCCTGCGGCCAATCGAAGGCATCGGGCAGGAGCGGCAGACCGCCGAGGCGACTGCGCACCGGCGGAAATTGCGTCGGGGGATAGGGGCGATGCAGCATGATCGCCGGGCTGCGATAGGCCTGCAGCACGAGATCGACCGCCTTAAGGATATCCGACTCCAAAAACACAGCGATGGCGACTCCCTGCCGGCGGCGATGCCTCTCCCTAGAAGACAATTGGAGATGATGATCGTCGAGCGCTGCCTCGACGAGGATGTGCCCGCTTTCGAAGCGGAACGGGACAACGACGCCTCTGCCGAAAACGATCGCCGGCGCGGCGGCGGGGCCTCCGCCTTGGCCCGAACCGCCGAGAAGCCCGCCGATCTCGGCCGGCGAGGGGGGTGTGTCTGGGCTCTCGACAGGCCGCGCCGAGCGCTCGTCGGCTTGCGCCGCGGAAGCCGGCGCGAGCAGCAGCGCTGCGGCCAGCGCCAAGTCGCAGAGCCTGCGCAGTGAAGTCGACGCAGCGGACATGGGCACCCCGCGTCACCGGCAATGCCGCGGGCCGCCGCCCGGCTCCGGTCATCGGTGCCTTGCGCGAGCCCTCCTTCTGTAAGACAACCGAAACGGAGTGAAAGCGAAAAATTAGCGCGGAACAACGTCGCGCGATGAGCGGCCCGATGGAGGCCGCTTGCGCGACCACCCCTGCCGCGGGTTGCGGGACGCGCGCCGCATCATCAACCTGCACGGCGTTGTCATAGGGATCGGAGACACCGGCCTTTGTTTCGCACGCGTAAGCACGCATTGCAGCCATCGCCGCTTGCTTCGCAGGCCAAGCGAAGCGCAAAATCGACTGCGACGTGGAGGCGTCGGACAGGACTTATGTCGCTCAAGTTCCTTCTTGCGACGACCGCCGTCGCGGCCATGTCGTCGGTTCTGGGCTGGCACGACGCCGCTTTGGCGCTCGATCTGTGCTCGCTCGCGATCTTCCTCGGCGTCGGTTGCGGGCTGGCGCCAGCCCTACTTCTAACGCGGCTTCAATCGACGTGCGCAGCGCCTCCGCTCGGGTGGGGCATGCGCGATGCGATCGTGTTGCTGACCGCCGGAGCGGAAAGAGTCCCAATCATCGGCGACATCGAGCCCGGAATTTTTGCCTATGGGCGAATCGCAAAGGCGGTCGAGCTCTATCGCGCGTGCAAGCAGCAGGGCGGCGACTGCAAAATCATCGTGAGCGGCGGTGATACGCGCGGGTATGGAATGGCCGAGGCGCAGGTCTACGGACGATACTTGCATCGGCTCGGAGTGAGTGTCGGCGACGTGACGCTGGAAGAGCGTAGCATGAATGCATGGCAGAACGCTCAGTTCGCCACCGACTTGCTGCGCCGGCAGCGAGCGGACCGCGTTCTGCTGGTGTCCTCGGGTTTTCATGTGCAGCGAGGTTGCCTCTACTTTTCGCATTTTGGCGTCAATGCGATCCCGGTCCGTGCCGACTATCTGAGTGCGATGCTGTCGCCATGGCCGGTCGCTTATAACTTTGCCGTCGCGGATGTCGCGATCCACGAGTACATCGGCATGGCGCGCTACTATCTCTACAACATGCTCGGCTGGAATGTCGCCGCGACACAACGCGGATAGCGATGTCGATGGTCAGCCGCAGCGCCCGTTGACCACGTCGTTCTCGGCTCAGGCGAAGAACGTCGCTCAAATCTGCATATGCTCTTCGATGCCGCGCGCGGCATCTGCGGTCACTGGGCCGCTGGCGATGATCTCGCCGCGCTTCAGCACGGCGTAGCGATCGGCGATACCGAGCGCGAAGGGGAGATGCTGCTCGACAATCAGGAGGGCGATGCCGTCGCGACGACGGCGGCTGGCCAGCACCTCGGCCAGACGGTCGATGACCGAGGGTTGCAGCCCTTCGGTCACTTCGTCCAGCATGAACAGCAGCGGCTCCGCCATGAGGCCGCGGGCGACGATGAGCATCTTCTGCTCACCGCCGGAGAGCGTGCCGGCTCTCTGACCGAGGCGCTTGGCGAGGATCGGAAAGGCTTCCGCCACCTGGGCGAATCGCGCCTCGAACGCGCCGTCCGACAGCAGGCCCAGGCGCAGATTCTCCCGCACCGTCAGATCTTGGAACAGCGCCTGCTCCTGCGGTGCATAGGCGAGGGCCTGGCGGCGCTTGGCATGGGGCGCAAGGTGCGTGACGTCGCGGCCCCTGAAGGTCACCCTGCCGCTCTCCACCGGCAGGAAACCCATGATGGTCTTCAGCAGCGAGGTCTTGCCCATGCCGTTCTTGCCGACCAGCGCCAGCACCTCGCCGCGCCTGACACTGAACGACACGTCGCGGATCACCGTCGAGCCGCCATAGCCGCTGCTGAGCCCGCTCACCTCCAGCAGCGGTGCCGGGTCGCCGGTCACGCCGGACTCTCCGCCATCTGGCCATGGCCGGTATAGATCTCGCGCACCAGTGGCGCGTCGACGACCTCGGCCACCGTGCCGTCGAGCGCGATCCGTCCCTGATGCAGCACGATAATGCGCGAGGAGATCTCGCGCACGAAATCGAGGTCGTGCTCGATGATGAGCACGCAGAGTCGGTCATGCCGCACCAGCTCCGTAAGGATGGTGCCGAAGCGCTGGCGCTCGACGCGCGTGAGGCCCGCCGTCGGCTCGTCGAGGAGCACGACTTCCGGCTCGAGCGCCAGCACCATGGCAAGCTCCAGCGCCTGCTTCAGCCCGTGGCTTAGCAAGCGGGCGGGCTCGTGCAGCCGCTCGGCGAGCCCGGCATTCTCGACGACGACGCGCGCCGCCGGCGGCAGGGCGAGCACGGGCGAGGCCCTGAACCACGAGGGCCGCTCATGCCGAGTGCGCGCGATACGCAGGCAGTCGGCGACACTCAGGGTCTCGAAGACCGAGGCCGCCTGGAACTTGCGACCGAGACCCAGGGCCACGATACGGTCGGGTGCCAAGCGGCCGATCGGGTGACCGCCGATCTGCACCTCGCCGGCGCTGCGCTCGCGCCCGTCGGCCAGGCAGCGAATGAGCGTCGTCTTGCCGGCGCCGTTGGGCCCGACCAGGCTGACGAGTTCGCCGCGGCGCGCCGTGAAGTTGATGCCGGAAAGGACGGTCAGGCTCCCGAAATGCTTTTCCACGCCCGTGGCGCGGACGACCTCGTCGGCAGCGTCCGGCGGGCGCGGCCTGGCCGGGGCCTGGACGAGCCGGGTGGTGCGGCCCGCCGGCGCGCGCCGCGCCAGGCCGACCAGGTGCGCAACACCGCCATAGAGGCCGCCCGGCAGCAGCAGGATGACGGCGATAAAGACGATGCCGACGATCAGCTCCCAGACATAGGGCAGGCTGCCGGAGAGAAAGGCACTCGCCACCTCGATAGCGAGCGCGCCGATGACCGCGCCCGCCAGCGAACCGCGCCCGCCCAGCGCCACCATCACGATGAGCTCGGTGCCAAAGAGGAAGCTGGCATTCTCGGGAGCGGCGATCCCGCCATAGGCGGCGTAGCCGAAACCCGCCATCCCGGCGACGACGCCGCAGACGACGAGCAGCAGGATGCGGCGCAGGCTGGTATCGAGGCCGAGATAGGCGCAACGCTGCTCGTTGTCGCGCAGCGCCGACAGGATGCGTCCGGCGTCGCTGCTCAGATAGATCTTGGCCACGACGGCCACCGCCACGAGGCCGAGGCCCGCAACGCGGAACCAGTCTTCATTGGCGAGATCGAAGCTGTCGAAGCCGACCAGGCCGCTCGACGAACCGGTGAAGGTGCCGCCGGAATAGAGCACTTGCACCAGCACGATCGGCAGCACCAGCGAGATCACCGAGGCGTAAAGCGGTGTGGCCCCGGGATAGAAGGAGAGCCAGCCAACGAAGAGCGCGACCGCGCCCGAGGCCAGAATCACGACGGTCACGGCGAGGGCGACGCTCGTCGGCGAGAAGCCGAACCCGGTGAAAACGATGGCAAGCCCGTAGGCGCCGAGCCCGAAAAAGGCGGACTGCCCGAAGGTCAGGAAGCCGCTATAGCCCCACAGGATGTCGACCGTGATGGCGGCGATGGCGACGAAGCTCGCCCGCACCAGGATGTCGACGAGATAGGTGCCGATGACGCCGGGCGCTGCCAGCACCAAACACGCCGCCAGCAGCGCCGGCGCAGCGAGCCTTACCCAGGCGCCGATCCCCCAGCCGGCCGGCCGGGCTGCTTCGCCCGTTTCAAGCACGGGCGAAGCCGGCCGGGCGCAGGCGCAGCGCCAGCGCCGCGACCACCGCGATGGTCAGACCGCCGAGGATCGGGCTGATGAAGGTGCTCGCCAGGACCTGCAGGCCACCGAGGACGAGGCACGAGACGGCGAGCGTCAAGAGCGAGCCGCCGGACACCATGACCAGCATGAAGGCATTGGTGAGCCAGGCGATGCCCATGTTGGGATCGACGCTGGCGAGCGGCGTGATCAGCGCGCCCGCAGCGGCGGCCAACCCGCTGCCGATGGCAAAGGTGATGAAGCGCACCCGCGTGCTGTCGATGCCGAGACTCTGCGCCAGCCCTTCGTTCAGGATGACGGCGCGTGTGTTGAGGCCGAGGCGCGTGCCGTTCAGCAACGCCGTGAACAGGACGCCGATGACGAGCGCAGCCGGGACCAGCGCCAATCGGTAGCGCGAATAGTCCCCGCCCAGCAGTGCCATCGTTCCGGCGAGCGGCGACGGCACGAATTGCACCTGGCGCCCGAAGGCGAGCGTCACGAGCTGGCCCAGCACAATGCTGAGTCCCCAGGTCGCGAGGATGGCGTCGAGCGGACGGCGATAAAGCCGCCGCACGATGAACCCTTCGGTCACGGCGCCCAGTGCCGCCCCGGCCGCGAAGCCGATGACCGGCGACAGCCACAGCGGCACGGCGAGCCAATAGGTGACCAACGCCGCATAGGCGCCGACGGTGATGAACGCGCCATGCGCGAAGTTGATGATCTTCATCACGCCGAACACGATCAGTAATCCGGACGAGACAATGAACAGCCCGGCGGCGGTGGTGAGGATATCGAGCAGCAGCGTGCCCATGGCAAAGACTGTCTAGAGTGGAACCCGCGTGGACTGAATCAGATCAACAAGGATCGTCATGACCGGGCGAAGCTCAGGATGAGGAAGCTTCTACGTGCCATCACCAACTTATCCTCACCCTGAGCCTGCGCGCGATCTTTATGCAGCGACGTTCCGGCCAATGCGCGAATGACCGGCCATGCTTGTCACGACTTGAGCCCGGGGCATTGGCTGCCGGGATCGACGTTCGGGAAGCTCTTGATCACCGTCACCGATCCGTCCGGCTGGACCTGGCCGAGATACATGGTGAGGGGCGCATGATGCTCCTTCGACATGGTGATGGTGCCGCGCGGCCCGGAGACGGAGACTTTGCCGAGCGCCTTGAGTACCGCCGCGCCCTCGGTGCTGCCGGCCTTCTCCACCGCCGCCTTGTAGGCATAGACGCCCTCGTATTCCGGCACCGAGAGATCATTGGGCGTCTTGAGGTTGTTGCCGAACTGCTTCGCCATGTCGGCGAGGAACGTCTTGTTGGCCGCGCTGTCGATGCCGGTGACATAGGACGCCGAGAGGTAGATGCCGGCAGCGTCGGCGCCCATGCTCTTGGCCGTGCCCTCGTCGACGGCGAGATTGCCGTAGGGGATGTCGACGCCGGCGGCGCGCAGCTGCTTGGTCAGCGTCACGTTCGGCGCGCCGCCCGCCGTCGACGTGATCAGGGCATCGGGATGCGCGCTCTTCAGCTTGGAAATGATCGGCGTCCAGTCGCTGCCGTCCATCGGCAAGTATTCCTCGCCCACCACCTTGCCGCCGGTCTTGGTGATGTAGGCTTTGGCAAAGGCGAGCATGCCGCGGCCGAAGGCATAGTCGGAGCCGATGAGGAAATAAGTCTTCGCCTTCTTAGCCGCGTTGAAGTAGTCGACGATCGGCGGCACCTGCTGCTCAGGGACCCAAGCGTTGACGTAGAGATAGCGATTGCACGACCGCCCTTCGTAGAACGAGGTGTAGATGTAGGGCACCTTGCCACGGCTGACGATGGGCAGTGCCGCATTGCGTGCGGCGCTCGTCTCCATCGAGATGATGACATTGACCTTCTTCTGGAAGATCAGCGAGTCGAATGCCTTCTGCGCGCCGACGGCGCCGGAGGCGTCATCGGCGACCTCGAGCCTGAGCGGATGACCGAGCACGCCGCCCTTGGCATTGATCTCGTCGACGGCGAGCTGTGCCGACTGCACGACCGAGGGCGCGACGACGCTGTTGGCGCCGGAGAGCCCCACCGGCACGCCGATGATCAGCGGATCGGCGGACAGCGACGGATGGGCAGCGACGGCGAGCGTCAGGGCAATCGCCGGCACAGCTCCCCGGCGGCAAAGGGACGAGAGGCGCGAAGGCTTGACGTCGTGAATTGGCATGGCGGAGAGGATCCTTTCTGCAGGGAGGGGAAGGCCGGGAGCAATCTCAGTACCAGCCGGGCGGGAGTCCGGAGCCGAGCATCTCGTCATAGACGTCGGTCCGGCGGTCGCGCATGACCTGGTTGAAATCATTCCAGTTGCGCTTGCGCCGCGCATCGCCCAGCGCCACCGTGGCAGTGACGATCTCTTCGTTCTCGCGGCTCGCAGGGCCCGCGACCGGCCAGCCGGTGTAGCTGACGATGAGGCTCTGCCCTTCGAAGGGCTGGCCGCGCTCGGTACCGACGCGGTCGGCGCAGGCAACATAGAGCGAGTTGGAATGGGCCGCCGCCATGGCGAGAATGTTGGCCATGGCCTGCGCGCCCGGCTGCTGCCCGGCGATTGGCACCCAGTTCGTCGGCACGCACACGATGTCGGCGCCCTGCAGCGCGCAGAGACGGAAGGTCTCAGGGAACCAGATGTCGTAGCAAATGCCGATACCGATGCGGCCGATGGCGGTCCCGAACACGGGGAAGCCGAGATCGCCCGGCTCGAAATAGAGATTCTCCTCGTTCCAGAGGTGAACCTTGCGGAAGGTGCCGATATAGCCATCCGGGCCGATCAGGACGGCGCTGTTATAGAGCTTGGCAGCCGAGCGCTCGCAGATCCCGGCGACCAGATGCAGGCGATGGCGCGCGGCGCGCTCGGCCCAAGCGCTCACGCTGCGCCCCGACGGGATCTCCTCGGCGAGCGCAAACGCCTCGCTGCGCGAGCGGAAGACATAGCCGGTATTGGCGAGCTCCGGCAGCACGACCAAGCCCGCACCCTGAGCGGCCGCCTGGTCGATGAGGTCGAGGCTATGCGCGATATTGCCCTCGACCGCGCCGAACGCCGGCTGCATTTGCAGGCAGGCGATGGTCACGACGCTGTCGTCCCGTTTCTTTTGCTCAGCCGCCATCATTCCCTAAGAGATCCTAGAGCTGAAAAGCAAAAGCCCTCGACTGCGCCAGAAGCTGGCCACAAGCGAGGGCTGCATAGCCGGATTTTTGCGGCGGCCACCGGCCGCCTGCGCTCACACCGGAGCGACGGCAGATATTGTGAATTGGCCTAATTAAAAGTCAACGCGATTCTTTGAGCGAAAAATAGGCAGATGTGAGAGTCGCTCACGGGCTCACCCGGCGCCATCGATCAGCCCCATGCCGTCGAGCAATTCCTGCGCGCCGATGATCGTCGTGGCGATCTGCGCCATCGACAGGCGCTTCTGCGTCGCCTGGCGGCGGATGAGCTCGTAGGCATCCGTCTCGGCCATCTGCTTTAGCGCCGCCAGGATCTTGACCGCCTTGTCGACATCGCGCCGCGCCTTCAGCGTCTCTTCCAGCTTGGCGATCTTGGCATCGAGGCGGCGCGTGTAGCCGTGCAGCGAGCGGGCGAGCACCATGGTCGAGAGGATGCCGAAGGACCGGATCGGCTTGGTGACAACGCCATGGGCATTGCTGTCGAGCAGCCGCTTCAGCACGGTCGGGTTCTCATACTCGACGATGGCGACGAAGGTCGGACCGCCATTGGCGGCGCAAGATCCGGCGATCTGGGGCTCGGAGGCCTCGACGAGCTGAAACACCGTATCGACGTCGCCCGGCCATTCGGCGGGTGGCGGCCACATGCCGCGCACATTGCAGCCGATGCGTTTCAGCTGGTCGATCAGTGCGTCGCCTTCGGCGTCGCGCGGATGCACGACCAGCACGCGCGCGCCGCGCAGTTCCTCGATCAGGCGGCGGACCGCAGGCTTCATGGCGCCGCGATCTCCGCCTCGTCCGCCGCGCTGATCCAGCGCGCGCCAAGCGGCGAGAAGGCCAGATAGGGATCGGGCTTCACGGTGGCCTTGGCCTGCCAGACGATATCGAAGCCGCCGCCGGCGCGCACGCGCCCGATGCGCGGCGTGAGCCAGGTGTGGTTGTTGTCGGGATCGATGCGGACCATGCCTTCCGGCGCCTCGAAGGAGAGGCCCAGCGCTGCCTCGACCAGCCGTTGCGTGTCGAGCGTGGCCGCCCGGGCCAGCGCCAGGGCGAAGAGATGGACCTGGGCATAGGCCACGGCGCTCCACATGCTGAGCGGGCGCTCCGGGCCGTAGGTACGGCGGAAGGCGTCGGCGAAGCGGCGATTGGCCTCGCCGTCGAGCGAGCCGAAATAGCTGGCAGCGGTGATATGGCCGGCGCAGAGCTCAGCCCCGATCTCGGCGACCTCGCCCTCGGCCATCGTCAGGCTGGCGATCGGCTGATGCGCCGGATCGAAGCCGCTCTCGCGGTAAAGCCGATAGAAACGCTGCGCCGAACGGCCCACCACGGTCGAGAAGACGACATCGGGCGCGGCGTCGCGAATGCGCCCGAGCACCTCGCGCAATTGCGTGTCGCTGGCATCGAGCGGCAGGTAGAGCTCGCCCACGACCTGACCGCAGTAGCATTCGACGAGGTCGCGCATGATCCGGTTCGATTCACGCGGATAGACGTAGTCGGACCCGACCAGGAACAGGCGGCGCCCGACATTGCGGATCAGGAATTCGGCCAGCGGGAAACTGTTCTGGTTCGGCGTGGCGCCGGTGTAGATGATGTTCGGCGAATACTCGAACCCCTCATAGAGCGAGGGATACCAGAGCAGCCCATTGCGGCGCTCGATCGCGGGCAGGACCGCTTTGCGCTGGGCCGAGGAGCTGCAACCGAAGATCACCGAGACGCCGTCCTCGGTCAGCATCTGCTCGGCCATCCGGCGATAGGTCTCGGCATCGGATCTCGGATCATAGGCCAGCACCTCGAGCGGGCGGCCCAGCACGCCACCTTCCTGGTTGATCTCCTGGATGGCGAGCGCGGTGCCGAGAAAATGCTCGGTCTCCGTGACATGGGTGAGGCCGCTGCGCGAAAAGAGGACGCCGATCCGCCACGGCTCGACGGCCGGCGCTATGGGAAGCACCATGGATCGCTCTGTATGGGATCAAGCCTAAATCGCACCATAACAATCGGCGTCAGGAATGAATAGGGCTGGCTTTGGGCGGCCGAGCAACGGCATCCGGAATCGCTACGGATTGGACAGAATGGCACTCGCATTGCATGCTTTCGCAATGTTGGGAGGACCAGCATGACCGCCATACCGATCATTCGCTTGGCACAGAGTCTGGAGGGCCCGGCAGAGTTCGACGCTTGCGCGCGCGCCATCGCCGCGGCCTGCGAGCGTTCGGGATTTTTTGGCATCGAAGATCACGGCGTTCCGCGGGTGGTGATCGAGCGGACCCTGGCCGCAGCGAGAGGTTTCTTCGCGCAGCCGATCGAGCGCAAGCACCTGGTACGGCGCGAGCGGCCGGAGCTCAATCGCGCCTATATCGGCTTCGGCGCCGAGACGCTGGCCCGACTGGCGGGGCGCGAAACGCCGCCCGACGCGAAAGAAGTCTATACCGTGGGGCCAGAAGGCTACCCGGAAGACGAATATCACACCTGCGCGGCCGCACGCCCGCACTGGGGACCCAACCGCTGGCCGGCCGAACCAGCGGGCTTTCGCGCTGATGTGCTGGCCTATTGGGAGCAGATGCAAGGTTTGAAACTGCGGCTCACGCGCCTTTTTGCGCATGTGCTGGGTGTCGACGAGAACTACTTCCCCAGGCGCATGGCACGCAGCCCGGACCAATTGCGGTTGATACACTATCCTGCGCTCACCCAGGCTTGCGCGCCCGGCCAATTGCGCGCGGGCGAGCATACCGACCTCGGCTTCCTGACGGCGGTGTACAGCGACAACAACGCGCTGGGCGGGCTGGAAGTGCGCGACCGGAACGGCGATTGGGTCGCCGCTCCGAACTTCGACGGCTTCATGGTCAATATCGGCGATACGCTGATGCGCTGGTGCAATAACCGCTGGAAGTCGACGCCGCATCGCGTGGTCAATCCGCCGATCACCCTCGCGGGCAGTGACCGGATCTCGTTGGCGTTCTTTGCGATCCCTGACTACGACACGACGATCGCGTGCCTGCCCTCGTGCATCGACAGCGCGCACCCGCCGCTCTATCCGCCGGTGACGATGGGCGAATACCGGGCGCAGCGCTTCGCAAACACCGCCAACGCGTAACAGGGCAGCTGGGGCGCGATACGCCATCGCAATTGAACAAGATTGGAGCGGGTGAAGGGAATCGAACCCTCGTCGTAAGCTTGGGAAGCTTCTGCTCTACCATTGAGCTACACCCGCATCCCGGCATGACTTTAGGCGAAGCGGGGGGCGGTCTTCAAGCGCCGGCGCGGTCGACGGCGTCAAGCCGCCCGAGGAGGGTGCGGTCGAAGGCCTCGGCCGCCTCATACATCACCCAATGGCCGGCGCCGGGAACGATCTCGAAGAAGGCGTCGGGCTGCGCCCGGCGCAGCAGGTCGCGGCGATCCTCGACCCAGGGATAGGCGGTGACGTCACGCTCGCCCCAGATGCCGCCGATTGGCGCGACGATGCGCGGCAGCACCGGGCCGAGCAGGTTCTGCGGCGCGAAGACGCGGCTCTTGATGCGCGCCCGCGCCACATTCTCGACCTGGAGCCGGACGGCGAGGTCGTCGATGCGGCTCGTATCGGCGAACATCAGGATGCCGAGATTGACGCGCTGCAGCGCCGCCACATCGGCCGCGCTCATGCCGCGCCGCGGCGGCCGCATCGGCGTCATCGGCACGCGGCGCAGCCCCATGCTGGCGGAGCCCACGAAGGTCATCGAGCGGAGCTGCGCGCCGCGCGCCGCCGCGACGAGGCCGCCGAGCATGGAGCCGAAGGAGAAGCCGACGAGATGAAAGCGCTCGCCGCCCGGCAGCACCGTGTCGATGCCGCGGCCGATGATCTCGGCAAGACCATCGGGGGTCACGGGCGGCGGCGGCGAAGCGGAATCGCCCAAGCCCGGCAGATCGGCAGCGATGACGCGATACCGTCCGGCGAGCGCATCGATGTTGCGCAGCCAATGCGTCCAGGAGCCGTAACCGCCGTGCAGCAGCACCAGCGGCGCACCCTCGCCCCAGCAGTGCCAGACCATGCTGCCTTCGCCGCACGGCGACCGCAGCACCAGCGCTGCTTTCTCCAGGCGCTCGAGCAGCGCCGGGGATGGGCTCATCTCTCGCGACGACATGGGCTTCGCCGGCTCCTCGCGCTGATTTCAGGCGGCAGCAGACTTACCGGGGAGCGCGGCGAAAGCCAAGCCCGGCCCCGCCGTACCGGCACGGCGCCGCGGCTTGACGCGCCTCAAGGGCGGTACAAAATGGAGACTCCGGGGTTGTGCGGGGTCCGATCATGTATGCTGAAACGACCCGATCGATCAAGGTTACGGTTAAGCCCTTTTACCTCGAGGACCAGTCTTCCCCCGGCGAGAACCACTATGTATGGGCCTATCACGTGCGCATCGAGAATCAAGGTCAGGAAACCGTGCAGCTGCGCCGGCGCCATTGGCGCATCACCGATGGGCTGGGCCGCGTGCAGGAAGTGCGCGGCCCCGGGGTCGTCGGCGAGCAGCCCGTGCTGCAGCCCGGCGAGAGCTACGAATACACCAGCGGCACGCCGCTCAGCACGCCGTCCGGCATCATGGTCGGCAGCTACGAGATGGAAACCGATCGCGGCGAGAGCTTCGCCGTGGCGATCCCCGCCTTCTCGCTCGACAGCCCGCATCAATCGATCCGGCTGAACTGACCGCCGGCCTCGCAGATCCTCTGGAGCATCCCGACATGGCGTCGAAACCCGAATTGCGGCCCGTTTCCCCGAAATCCGCCGCCGCGCGCAACGGCGCGGCGCGGCGCCCGTCGCGCGCGGAAGCGGAAGCGGCGGTGAAAACGCTGATCGAATGGGCGGGCGACGATCCCGCGCGCGAAGGCCTCAAAGGCACGCCGGCGCGGTTGACGCGCGCCTTCGAAGAGTATTTTTCCGGCTACGACACCGACCCGGTCGAGCTGCTGCAGCGCACCTTCGAAGAGACCGACGGCTATGACGAGATGGTGGTGCTGCGCGATATCCGCTTCGAGAGCCATTGCGAGCATCACCTCGCGCCGATCATCGGCAAGGCGCATGTCGCCTATCTGCCGCAGAAGCGCGTCGTCGGCATCTCCAAGCTCGCGCGGCTCGTCGAGGTCTATGCCAAGCGCCTCCAGATCCAGGAGAAGATGACGGCACAGATCGCCAACACGCTCGACGAGGTGCTGCAGCCCAAAGGCGTCGCCGTCGTCATCGAAGCGGCGCATCAATGCATGACGACGCGCGGCGTGCACAAGCCCGGCGTCGCCATGGTGACCTCGCGCATGCTCGGCGCGTTCCGCACCGACGCCTCCACCCGCCGCGAATTCCTCGCCATCATCGGCCAGCCGGCGGGCGGGCCGTTGGTCAACGTCTAGTTCTCAGTCGTCAGTTTTCAGTTATCAGTAGGCTGCGGCCAGACTGAAAACTGACAACTGACCACTGACGACTTTCTACTGAAAATACCCGCCGAAATGGGCGCTGATCTCGGTGCTCATCTGGTGGTCGAAATCGGTCATCATCTGCTTGGTCATGTCGTACCAGGTCTTGTCGCGGTCGTTGGGCGTGATGCCTTCGAGCACGCTTTGCGAGCGCGTCACCTTGACCGAGACGCTGCGCACCGGCAAGCCGCGGTCGTCGACGATGTCGAGATGCGCCGCGATGCTGGCGTCATAGCGCTCCGCCGGCTCGGTGGTGAAAGCGGCGGTGATGCCCTCGGTCTTCTTCTTGAGCTCGACCTCGACGACCGACGCATCGGTGATGACGAAGCGGGCATGGGCATTGCTGCCGCCGGCGGCGACCAGCCGGTCATGCGCCCAGTTCTCCAGCGCCCGCTCCGGCGGGATGGGGAAGAGATGCTCGACATGCGGCGGCTGGTAGCTCGGCTGGAAATTGGTCTGCACCTCGACATTCGAGACGGCAAGCCGGATCGGCGGCTCGCCGGTGAAGTGGATGTCGGGGAAGGTCGGCGGCGGCGGCGGCGATGTGCAGGCGGCGAGCGTACCGGCGAGCGCGCAGGCGATGACGAGAAGGTGCAAGGAACGAAGCTGCATGAAAATCCCCGACGGTCCCGACGAAGCGAGAGGCGGAGACTGGCATGAGCGGTTTCAGCTGTCCACCAGCGCGTTGATTGCCGCCTCGTCGAAGCCATAGGCGCTGCTGCAGAATTGGCAGGTGACGGTGATCCGCCCGTCCTGCTTCATCGCCGCGCGCTCCTCGGCGGGCAACAGGCGCAGCACCGCCTCGACGCGCTCGCGCGAGCAGCGGCAGCGCGCGGCGAGATCGTGGCGGCGATGGACGCGGACGCCGTCCTCGTGGAAGAGACGGAACAGCAGCGCCTCGGGCGCAAGCCTGGGATCGACCAGCTCGGCCGACGTGCTGGAGCTCATCAGGATGACGGCGCGGCGCCAGCCCTCCTCCGCCGCCTCGCGCCGCGGCGCCTCGCCTTCCGGCGGCAGGCGCTGCACCATGAGGCTGCCGCCGCGCCAGCGCGGCACACCCTCGGCGTCGGGGAGGCGCGCCACCGCCACTTTGAGCCCGGCCTCGACCTGCTCCGACTGGCGGAAATAGTGATGCGCGCAGGCGGCGAGGCTCGCCCCTTGCAGCTCGACGATGCCCTGGTAGCGGTCGGTATGCTCGCCCTGATCGACGGTGAAGGCGAGATAGCCCGCACCGAGGAGGCGCGGCACCGAGCCCCAGACCTCGCCATGCGCCATCGCCTTGGCGAGCTTTGCCTCGTCATATTGCGCGTAACCGCGCACCGCGCCGTTGCTGGCGATGTCGGCGACAAGGAGATGCACCGGCCCGTCGCCCTTGGTCTGGAGCGTAAACACGCCGTCATATTTGAGCGCGCCGGCGAGCGCCGCGGCGAGCGCGATCGCTTCGCCGAGGATCCCCGCCACCGGCTCGGGATAGGCATGGCGGGTCAGGATCTCGTCGAGCAGCGGCCCGAGCCGCACCAGCCGGCCGCGCAGCCCGAAAGGATCGATCTGGAAGGGCTGAACGAGATCGTCGGCGATCACACTCGGCATCGGCAACACCTCGCCGCGCGCACACGCGGCCATTTTGGGGGTGGCGCCGGAAGAGCGGCTCGGCCGCCGCTCAGGCGAGGCACCAGGACAGGATGCCCTTCTGCGCGTGCAGCCGGTTCTCGGCCTCGTCCCACACCACCGATTGCGGGCCGTCGATGACGCCGGCGGTGACTTCCTCGCCGCGCTTGGCCGGCAGGCAGTGCATGAAGACGGCGCCGGGCTTCGCCTTCGCCATCAGCCGCTCATCGACGCGGTAGGGAGCCAGCATGTTGTGGCGATTGACGTTGGCTTCAACCCCCATCGACACCCAGGTGTCGGTGACGACGCAATCGGCGCCGGCGACCGCGTCGTAGGGATCGGTGGTGAGGCGGACGCGGCCGCCCTGGGCGCGCGCCCAATCGAGCACGCGGCGCGGCGGCGCGAGCTCGGCAGGACAAGCGAGGCGGAGCTCGAAATCGAAGCGCGCCGCCGCCTGCATCCAGCTGACCGCGACATTGTTGCCATCGCCGCTCCAGGCGACAACGGCGCGGTCGAGCGGCCCTTTATGCTCCTCGAGCGTCATGACATCGGCCATGAGCTGGCAGGGATGGCTCGCATCGGTGAGGCCGTTGATCACCGGCACGGTGGCATGCTGCGCCAGCTCCTCGAGCTTTGCCGCCTGGGTGGTGCGGATCATGATCGCGTCGACATAGCGCGACAGCACGCGCGCCGTATCGGCGGCGGTCTCGCCGCGCGACAGCTGGCTGTCGCTGGCCGAGAGCACGATGCAGTCGCCGCCGAGCTGCTTCATCGCCACTTCGAAGGAGAGGCGGGTGCGCGTCGAGGGCTTCTCGAAGATCATCGCCAGCATCTTGCCGCTCAACGGCCGCGAGCGGTCGAGGCCGCGCTTGAAGGCGAAGCCGCGATCGAGAATGCGGCGCAGCTCGGCGGCGTCGACCCGGTCGAGATCGAGGAAATGCCGCGGCGTCGCCATGACCGGCGTGGCTCTTACTGCGGCCATTGCCGTGCCACTCCCTCGATGATGCCCATCGCCTCGTCGATGTGGCGCTCCTCGATGATGAGTGGCGGCAGCAACCGCACCACGTTGTCGCCGGCGCCGACCGAGAGCAGCCCGGCGCCGCGCAGCCGGTCGACTATCTCGGTGTTGGGTACGACGCATTTGACGCCGGTGAGCAGGCCGCGGCCGCGCCGCTCGGCGAAGATCTTGGGATATTTGGCGACGGCCGCGTCGAGCCGCTCGCGCAGCATGCCGGCGACCCGCTCGACCTGGGCGAAGAAGCCCGGCGCCAGCATGACGTCGAGCACGGCGTTCGCCACCGCCATGGCCAGCGGGTTGCCGCCGAAGGTCGAGCCATGCGTGCCGGCGGTCATGCCGACGGCGGCGCGCTCGGTCGCCAGGAAAGCGCCGACCGGGAAGCCGCCGCCCAGCGCCTTGGCGGTGGCGAGCACGTCGGGCGGCACGCCTTCCCATTCATGGGCGAAGAGCCGGCCGGTCCGGCCCATGCCGCATTGCACCTCGTCATAGACGAGAAGCAGGCCGAACTCCTCGCAGATCTCGCGCAAGCCCCGGAGATAGCCCTGCGGCGCCGTGGCGAGGCCGCCTTCGCCCTGCACCGGCTCGACCAGGATCGCGGCGGTCTCTTTGGTCACCTTGGCGCGCATCTCGTTGAGATTGCCGAAGGCGACATGGTCGAAGCCCGGCGCCGGCGGCCCGAAGCCCTTGAGATATTTCTCGTTGCCGGCCGCGGCGAGCGTCGCCAAGGTGCGGCCGTGGAACGAGCCGGTACAGGCGAGGATGCGGTATTTCTCGCCTTTGCCGGTCTCGGCCTGGTATTTGCGCGCGAGCTTGATCGCGCCTTCCACCGCCTCGGCGCCGGAATTGCAGAAGAACACGGTGTCGGCGAAGGAATGGTCGATGAGGCGCTGCGCCACAGTCTTTTGTCCCGCCACCTGGAACAGGTTGGAGGTGTGCCAGACCTTGTGTGCCTGGCGGGTCAGCGCCTCGACGAGATGCGGATGGCAATGGCCCAGGCCGGTGACGGCGACACCGCTGGCGAAATCGAGGTATCTCTTGCCGTCGGTGGCAAAGAGATAGGGGCCTTCGCCCCGCTCGAACGTCACATCGGCCCGAGCATAGGTCGGCAAAACGGCTGGAATCACGGAATCTCTCCTGCGCGACAGGGTTAAGGGATAGGGATCGAAAAACGACCGCCTATCGTCGTCGCTGCCGCGACGCCGTGCCCCTCTTCCATTCGAGCCGGCGAAGCCGGCGCTTTTCGCGCGTCATGATCCGCTCCGCTTCCCCTGCCCGCCTGCCCGACTGGACCGAACCGCAGGGAGAAGCGCCAAAGTATGGGGAGGCCGCCAACCCCTGTCAATGCGCGATGGGCGTTGGCCGGCGCCCGAGGCGGACGTCGCTTGCGGATTAGGCTAGCATCCGCCCGGCATGAGGAGGAGGCGACCCATGGGGAGCGCCTGGCGCCTTGGGCGGTTTTCGACGGTGCTCGCCGGCATGATCGCCGCGGCGCTCGCCGTGGCCGTGCCCGCGCCGGCACAAGCCACCGCGCAGGCCGTGGTGCTCGAGATCGACGGCGCCATCGGGCCGGCGACGGCCGAGTACGTGACAAACGCGTTGCACAGCCTCGATGCGCGCGAAACCCGGCTGGTGGTGCTGCGCCTGAACACGCCGGGCGGGCTCGACAGCTCGATGCGCGCCATCATCGCGGCGATGCTCGCCTCGCCCGTGCCGGTTGCCGCCTATGTCGCGCCGAGCGGGGCGCGGGCGGCAAGCGCCGGCACTTATATCACCTATGCCGCCGCCATCGCCGCCATGGCGCCCGGCACCAATCTCGGCGCCGCGACGCCGGTGCAGCTCGGCCTCCCGACCGGCGCCGGGACGCCGAAAGGCCAAGCCCCTGAGGACACCGAGACGCGGAAGATCGTCAACGACGCCGTCGCCTATATCCGCGGCCTCGCCGAACTGCATGGCCGCAACGCGGATTGGGCCGAGCAAGCCGTGCGCTCGGCGGTGAGCCTGCCGGCCAGCGAGGCGCTGAAGCTCAAGGTGATCGACGTCATCGCCGCAAGCCTGCCCGATCTGCTGCGCCAGATCGACGGGCGGCAGGTCATCGCCGACGGCAAGCCGGTCACCCTCGCCACCGCGGACCTCGCCATCGTGAGGCGGCCGCCGGGCTGGCACACCAAGCTGCTGGCGATCGTCACCGATCCCAACATCGCCTTCATCCTGCTGCTGATCGGCATCGCCGGCCTGGTCTTCGAATTCACCACGCCGGGCGCGATCGCGCCGGGGCTCATCGGCGTCATCAGCCTGCTGCTGGCGCTTTTCGGCCTCGACCTGCTGCCGGTCGATTATGCCGGCGCCGGCCTCGTCCTGCTCGGCATCGCGCTGATGATCGCCGAGGCGCATATCGGCACCTTCGGCGTGCTCGGCATTGGCGGCATCGCCGCTTTCGTCATCGGCGCCTTGATGATGTTCCCGGGCACGGCGCCCGGCTTCTCGCTGTCGCGGCCGCTGCTCGCGGCGGTGACGGTGGTGGCCGCCGGGCTGTTCCTGATCGCGCTCTCGCTGCTGCTGCGCGCGCGCCGGCGGCCGGTGATGACCGGGCGCGAGGCGCTGATCGGCGCCGAGGGCGAGACGGTGAGCTGGAACGCCGATCAGGGCCGCGTCCGCGTCGCGGGCGAGGTGTGGCGGGCCCGCGCGGCGCGGCCGCTCACCCCCGGAGCGCGCGTCAGGGTAACGGACCGGCGCGGCCTCATGCTCATCGTCGAACCGATGTGACGGCAGCACGGTATATCTAGAAGGAGGAAGCATCATGGTCGCGTCCGTCGCCACTCTCATCGCCATCCTGGTTCTGGCGCTCATCGTCGTATCGCAAGCGGTCCGCATCCTGCGCGAATATGAGCGCGGCGTCGTCTTCACCCTGGGGCGCTATACCGGCACGAAAGGGCCGGGGCTCTTCCTGCTGGTGCCGGTCGTGCAGCAGATGGTGCGCGTCGATCTGCGCGTCATCGTCGACGAGGTGCCGTCGCAGGATGTGATCTCGCATGACAACGTCTCGGTCAAGGTGAACGCGGTCATCTACTACCGCGTCGTCGATCCCGAGCGCGCCGTGATCCAGGTGACCAATTTCACCGCCGCGACGAGCCAGCTGGCACAGACCACGCTGCGCTGGGTGCTGGGCAAGCACGATCTCGACCAGATGCTCGCCGAGCGCGACAAGCTCAACGCCGACATCCAGGACGTGCTCGACAAGCAGACCGAGGGCTGGGGCATCAAGGTCTCGAATGTCGAGATCAAGCGCATCGATCTCGACGAGAGCATGGTCCGCGCCATCGCCCGCCAGGCCGAGGCCGAGCGCGCGCGCCGCGCCAAGATCATCAACGCCGAAGGCGAGCAGCAGGCGGCGCAGAAGCTGGTCGAGGCCGCGCGCATCCTGGCGCCAACACCGCAGGCGATGCAGCTGCGCTATCTCGCGACGCTGTTCGACATCGCCGGCGAGCGCACCTCGACCGTCGTCTTCCCCTTCCCCATCGATCTCATGCAAGCCTGGACGAACCGCTCGGCGCCGACGGGCTGAAGCCGCGGTCAAGCGTAGAACGCCGGGAGGGGCCTACGCCCCCGGTGTACACCGGGAGCATTTTTTTCGAGTCAGCGCGCAGCAATGTTGCGCGTGAAACATGGGGTGTACGATGTCAAAGAGCGCGGTACCAGAGGGTAGCACGGCACCCCTCAACGCGACGCCGTCGTCGGGATGCCCGCGTCACGGGCTGGCGGCGGTGCTAATCTCCGACATCAGGGACGGCCAGTCGCGGGCCCAACAGCAGGCATGCGTGAAGCCCGGAACTTCCACCAGGCGGGCGGGCGCATCGGCTGGCAGCCGGGCAAGATAGGCGCGCGCGACATCGGTGCCGACGATGTCGTCATCGGCACCGGTGAAATGGAATTGCGGAATCGCCTTGACCGCGCCGGCGACATCGGCGGGGTCGAGGGACCCCGTGAGCGGCGACAAGTGCTCGCGCCGCGTCCAATAGCCGAGATCCAGATCGGCGGCGACGGTCACGATCAGGGCGACATCGCGGCGGCGAGCTGCGAGCAGGACAGCGACCGCGCCGCCGCCGGAATAGCCGATCAGGACGAGCCGGCGGGCGCCGCTCTGCCGCTTCAGCGCGTCGAGCGCGGCGCTGACACTGTCCAGTATCTCGGGCGCGTGGCGCCGTAAGGTCCATTCCGCGCTTCGACAATTGCGCGCGTGGTCCGGCAGCGTGTATTGGCAGGGCCGGCCGATCCAGGCCACCGGCATCTTCCCGGGATCGGCCAGAGCGAGCCGCAGCGCCACCGGGTCGGTCGGGGTCGGGTCCAAGGCCGGCTCGCCACGCCAGGCATAAGCGAGGCCGTCGCCTTCGAGATAAGCGGTCAGGGTGTCGCCGCCGCTACGCTCGGACGAGGCCACCGCCAGATCGAAGGCGCCGGCCGGCATGATCCGCCAGTGCCAGCCGGCGGCGCGCGCCAGCTCCGGTGCTTCGGCCTGGCGGGACGAGGCGCACGCCGCGAGCGCTGCCGGGACGAGCAGCGCCAGCAGCAGCGGCGTTGCGCGGCGGAACGCTTTCACCGTCCGTCGCGCAGCGCGGCCAGCGCCGCCCCGGCGCGAGCGAGCGCGCCGCTCCAATCGCCCCTGGTGTCCTGGCGGAACAGCCTGACGCTGGGATACCAAGGCGTGTCGCCGCGCTCCAGCAACCAGCGCCAGTCGGGCACGAAGGGCAGCAGCACCCAGCAAGGACGGCCGAGCGCTCCGGCCAAATGGACCGGCGAGGAATCGACGGAGA
Organism: Allostellaceae bacterium; assembly: GCA_035509275.1. GTDB lineage: Bacteria > Pseudomonadota > Alphaproteobacteria > ATCC43930 > CGMCC-115725 > DAHUYF01. The sequence continues at coordinate 65,421 of DATJLU010000037.1, forward strand.
TCAGCAGATCGGCAATGGCGAGGATGGCGGTGGTGTCCTCGAAATCGCGGATCTCGTCGCCGAGCGGCACCAGGCTCATGCCCGGTGGCGGCGCTTTGGCCTCGGCGGCCTTCGGTCCCTTCTGCACGGCGAGGAAGGTGATGCCGGGCAGCGCCAGCGGCGCGAGACCGGCGAGCGCCATGGACCGGTTGGCGTCGTTATGATGTTCCGGGCGTCCGGCCCAAACCAGAGCGACCAAGGGACGCGGAAGCTTTGCCAAACGCCTGCGCCATCGGGCAAGCCGCTGCGGATCGGGCGCGAGATAGGGGATTTTGCCGGGCAGGTCGGCGAGCGTCAGCCCCATCACCATGGGCAAGGACATCATCTCGCAATGGAAATCGAAGGCCGGCGGGAGGGTGCCGCGGGTGATGATCTGGTCGAACCCTTCGGTGCGACGCGCCAGGGTCAGAAGCTCCGGAGCGATCTCCAGGATCAGCCGCGCTGCGCTGCGCGCCTTGGCCCAGGGCACCATGCGGATGAACTGGAAGGTGTCGCCGAAGCCCTGCTCGTCGTGAATGAGCAGCGTCTTGCCCGCGATGCGCCGGCCGTCCCAGCGCGGGCGCTGCACCTTGCGTTCGATGAGCGTGGTGTGGGGCAGGCTGTAGCGCCAGTGATATTCCCGCCAGCCGCGCTCGAAATCGCCCAGCAGCAGCGCGGTCTCGGCGAGGTCGAAGCGGCCCGGCAGGTCGCCGGGAACCGCCTCGACCAGCAGCTCCTGAATCGCCCGCGTCTCGGCGATGCGCCCTTGCGGCCGGAGCGTGCGCGCCAGCAGGCGCCACAGCGGAATCGGCCCGCTGCCGGAAGCGAGGTGCGGGCGGAGGAGCGCCTCCGCCGCTTCGAACCGCCCCGCCGCGATCAAGCCCTGGACCTGTCGCTCCAGCGCCGCGATCTCGGTCATCGCGTCGCGTCGATGCCGAGCGCCGTCAGGAGCGGGCCGAGATGGGCGGCGTGGGCCTTCCAGCGGCCGGCCGAGGTGCGATAGATCGGCTGGCGCACCTGGTTGACGCTGGCCGTCCGCACCGGGCGGCGGGTCGCGTGGAAGGTGAGGCAGGACTCGTCCCAGGGCAGGCCAAGGAAGGCGATCAGCCGCCGCGCCTCGCTCTCGAGATCGCCAACCACGGCCTCGTAGTCCACCTCGATGAAGCGGTCCCGCGGCAGCACGGCGCGCCAATGATCCATCAGCCCCTGATAGGCGCGATGGAAGCGGCCCAGCTCGGTCAGGTCGTAGGCGAAGGCCTGCTCGGCGCCGAACAGCTTGGTGTAGCAGGAGAGACAAGTGTCCACGGGGTCGCGGCGGCAATGGATGATGCGGGCGTTGGGCAGCATCAGATGGATGAGGCCGGCATGGAGGAAATTGGCCGGCATCTTGTCCACGACATGGGACCGCCCGCCGGCGAGCGGCTCCAACGCTGCAAGATAGGCCTCGCTCATCCGCTTCAGCTCCGCCGGCGCCAGGCGCCTCACCGCGGCGGGATAGTCGCCGAGCCCGTCGACCAGGCGCTGCACCCGGCGCAGCTCTCCGGCCCCTTGCACCTCAGCGTGCGAGGCCAGGATCTGTTCGATCAGCGTCGTCCCGGAGCGCGGGATGCCGAGCACGAAGACCGGCAGCGCCGAGCCGTCGCCCGCTCCCGCCAATTGCGCCATGAGGGTCGGCGTGAAGGTGTTGGCGATGTCCAGCATCCAGCGCGCCGTCGCGTCGGCATCGAAGCTGTAGGTGGACCGTTTCATGCGGTTGCCTTCCCCGAGATGGCGGAAGGCGCGCGCCGAATCGCCATGGTCGAGATAGGCCTTTGCCAGGGCGAAATGCAGCGTCATCCGGTCCTTGAATTCGCCGATCCCCGGCGGACCCAGCAGCGCCTCCATCCGGCCGATGTCCGGGTCGTCGGCGGCGAAGGTCTTGAGCTCGGCGCGGTTGCTCCAGGCCGAGGCACAGCGCGGATTCGCCTCCAGGATACGCTCAAGCAGCGCCGCGGAGTCGCCCGCGCGCCCGATCTCCATCAGCAAGGCGGCCTGGTTGATGCAGGCGGACTCGCGCTCCGTGCCGGGCAGGGCCGCCGCCTTCTCGAACGACGCCAGCGCCTGGTCGTGCCGGCCGAGCGCCTGCTGGATTTCGCCGAGGGCGTTGTGCGCATTGGCGCTCTGCGGCGCGGCCATGATGGCGCCGGCTGCCGCGGCCAGCGCCTCGTCCAGCCGGTCATCATTCTTCAGTGTGCGGGCGCGCGCGGCGAGGCCGCCCGGATGGTTCGGCGTGAAGGTCAGCAGCGCGTCGAGCCAGCGCAACGCCTCGCCCTGGCGCTGGCGCGTCAGCTCGACCTCGGCGAGATTGAGGTAGGCGTCGGCCATGCGGGGATTGAGGTGGATCGCCTGTCGTGCCGCCGTCGCCGCCTCCTCGTAGCGGCCGAGCGCATGCAGCAGAAAGGCGAGGTTGCTGTGCGCCTCGGCATAGATTGGCTGGAGCGACAGCGCCCGCTCGTATTCGGCCGCGGCACGCGTGAGGCGTTTGAGCCGCAGATAGGTGTTGCCGAGATTGTTGTGGGCCTCGGGATTGTCGGGCTGCAGCCGCGTCACCCGCTCCAGGCAAGCGGCGCTTTCCTCCAGCTTGCCGGCTTCCTGGAGCACGATGCCGAGATTGTTCCAGGCGGGGACCAGGTCCGGGTTCAGCGCCGTGGCACGCCGCGCCGCCTGCTCGGCCTCCGCCAGCAGGCCTTTCTGCCGGCACATCTCGGCGAGGTTGCTGAAGTAGACCGCCGGGGCGCGCGGCGCCAGGCAGGCCTGTCGCAGATGCTGAAGGCCGAGATCGAGATTGCCGAAAGCGTGGGCCATCACGCCCAGCAGATGCAAGGCGTCCGTCTGCCCCGGCCAGGCCGCTAGCACGCGCTGACACAGCAACTCGGCCTGCGGCGCCTGCCCGGCTTCCCAATGGGCATAGGCGCGTTTCAGCGCCTCGTCGATCGTGAGGTTCTGATCCTGGCTTTCGGGCGGAGGGGAGGACGAGCGATTGCGGCCCATGAAGGAGCTTGCTAGTGGGACAAGGATCCCAAGGCGGCCGTCAGCCCCTCGAGACGGATGGGGATGTCGGTGGTCTTGGCGTCGGCAATGGTATAGCGCACGGTCAGGGTCTTGCCCTGCTCGAACTTGTCGACCGCGTCCTGGTCGAGCACGGCCGAAGCATCGCACCCCTCCGCGCTGCAGCGCTCATAGGGCAGCGTGATCGGCTTGCCGTCATCCAGGATCAGCTGGAGCCCCGGGATCAGCGCCACGCCGAGGGGCGCGAAGACGATGATCCCGGTCTTGCCGCCTTGCTGAAGGTCGAAGCGGATATGGGCCACCACGACCTTTTTGGGCATGGCGATGGCGAACTGCTCGACCCAGCAGGGATGCTCTGCCGCCGTCTGGTCGCACTGCTTCTGCCAGAACTGCGGCGGAATCGGCACGAGCGATACCGAAGAATCGGCGGCCGGCGCCGCCGGGCTGCCGGCCAGCAGGATCGCAGCCGCGCCGGCCAGGCGGGAGAGAATGGGCTTGCCTTGCATCGGCTGAGAATGGCCCGAAAGCGCTCAGAATTTCCAGAGCAGCTTGAGGAGGCCGGTGTGGCTCTGATAGCCGGAGCGCAGCTCGCCGTCATATTCAAGGCGGAAGGAGAGGCGGTCGCTGCGGTCGAGGGTGACGCCGGCGCGCAGGCGGGCGCCGTCGGCGGCAATGCGCGGAATCGAGACGACGAAGGTCTCGCCGCCGATCACGCCGCTGGTGGCGATGGGGCCATGGGTGTAGTCGTGCACCCATTCCCCCGTCAGCTCCGGCGTGATCCGGCCGAGGCCGGTCGACAGGCTCCAGCTGGTCTTCAGCCCGAGCACCTGGGTGAGGCTGTTGAGGGTCTCGTGGTTCACGCTGAGGTCGGCCACGCCCGCCCCGCTCTCGCCATAGGC
>DATJLU010000038.1:0-10880 GCA_035509275.1 Allostellaceae bacterium
CCGCGGGCAGGCCCTCGAGCAGGGCCGACGCCGTCTCGCCGTCGGGGTCGCCTGCGGTGATGAAGGTGACGAGGCCGGCGCGGCCCGCGGCACGGAGGGCCGCGAAGCGGCGCGCGATGCGGTTTCCCTGGAGCACGCTCATACCGCCGCGCCGAGCCGGTCCGCGACGGTGAAGACGTCCTTGTCGCCGCGGCCCGAGAGGCAGATGACGAGGAGGTGCTCGCGCGGGAGCTTGGGCGCCTCCTTCATGGCATGGGCCACGGCATGGGCGGATTCGAGGGCGGGGATGATGCCCTCGAGTCGGCTGAGGAGCCGGAAGGCCTCGAGCGCCTCCTCATCGGTGACGGCGACGTAGCGCACGCGGCCCGTGTCCTTGAGCCAGGCGTGCTCAGGCCCGACGCCGGGATAGTCGAGGCCGGCGGAGATCGAATGGGCCTCGCTGATCTGGCCGTCGGCGTCCTGGAGGAGATAGGTGCGGTTGCCGTGCAGCACGCCCGGCCGGCCGCCGAGCATGGAGGCGGCGTGGCGTCCGCTCGAAAGGCCTTCGCCCGCGGCCTCGACGCCGACGATCTCGACGCCGGCGTCGTCGAGGAAGGGGTGGAAGAGGCCCATGGCATTGGAGCCGCCGCCGACGCAGGCGACGAGCGAATCGGGAAGCCGCCCCTCCTGCGCCATGATCTGCTCGCGCACCTCGTTGCCGATGACGAGCTGGAAGTCGCGCACGAGCGTCGGATAGGGGTGCGGCCCCGCCGCGGTGCCGATCAGGTAATAGGTGTCCTCGACGTTCGCCACCCAGTCGCGCAGCGCTTCGTTCATGGCGTCCTTCAAGGTGGCGGAGCCGGAGGTGACCGGGCGCACCTCGGCGCCCAAGAGGCGCATGCGGAAGACGTTGGGCTTCTGGCGCTCGATGTCGACGGCGCCCATATAGACGATGCAGGGCAGGCCGAAGAGCGCGGCCGCCGTGGCGGCGGCGACGCCGTGCTGGCCGGCACCCGTCTCGGCGATGATGCGGCGCTTGCCCATGCGCCGCGCCAGCAGGATCTGCCCCATCGTATTGTTGATCTTGTGCGCGCCGGTATGGTTGAGGTCCTCGCGCTTCAAATAAATCTTGCCGCCGCCGAAATGGCGGGTGAGGCGCTCGGCGAAGAAGAGCGGGCTCGGCCGCCCGACATAATGCTCGAGGTAATAGCCGAGCTCGGCGGCGAAGCCGGGATCGGCCTTCGCCGCGGCATAGGCGCGCTCCAGCTCCAGTACCAGCGGCATCAGCGTCTCGGCGACGTAACGGCCGCCATAGGCGCCGAAGCGCCCGCGCTCGTCGGGACCGCCGCGATAGGTGTTGGGGGATGCCATGGGCCGGAAATGCCGCCTTTTTGCTGTGTCGGAGGCGCCCTTTTAGCGCAGAAACGCCGCCTCACTCAAATGCGCGCAGGCCCTGCGACAACCGGCAGCGAGGCCCACCCCGGCAAGTCCTGACCGGCATGTCTTGCCTAGCATGAACGACGCCTTCCGCACCAAGGCGCCGGCCCACCCTCCATCATCGCTTTGCCCGCGAAAGAGCATGTGAAGAAATCGCAAAGCGTGCGCCGACAGGGCTGCATTTGTGCCGTGCGTCCTTCGACATGCGCCCTACGGGCGCAAGCTCAGGATGAGGTAGAACTTTGATGGCGCGAAGAAATTCGCCTCATCCTGAGCTGGCGCGCAGAGCGCGCCTGTCGAAGGACGCACAGCATTGATCCCAGCATCCAGGAGCCGCTGGCACAGGCGTTGCTTCGCACGGAGGCGAGAGGAGAGGTGAGGATGCCACGGCTTCGGTCTTTCGGTTGGCTTGGCGCGGGGCTGCTGCTGGCGCTGGTTCTGCGGGCGCTGCCGGCGGAGGCGCAGTTCTACAGCCTTGACGGGCGTTTCCAGTGCCTCGATAACCCGCGGGCCGTGTGCTTCGATGCGACATCCGATGCCCCGCAACCGGCGCCGGCTGCCCCTCGGCCCGCCGAGCCGGCGCCGCGGCGAGAAGCGGCGGCAAAGCAGGTCGCGATCGCCAAAGCGCCGGGCGCGCCGGTCGATCCGCTGCAGGCGGTAATCCTCCGCCTCGAGGCGCGCAAGCCCGGCCCCGGCGATATCGCGCTGCTGCGCGAGCGGACGCATGCGGACGACAAGCGCGCCATCGAGCTGCTGGCCTGGGCGAATCTCAACGGCATCGGCGTCGCGCCCGATCCGATGGAGGCCTATCTGCTCTACGGCTTCGGCGCCAGCCTCGGCGTCCCGCATGCCAAGCGCAACCAGGCGGTCGTCTATGAGACGATGATGACGCCCGAGCAGCGGCAGGAAGTGCTCACCATCGAGGACGAGACGCTGACGCCGCCACCGCGCTAGGCGCTGCACGACATAGTTGTTTGATTCGCAATTTCCTTAGTCATCGACCGTCCCTACACACTGTTGTTTAACTTTGAATGCGTGGAATTGATCTTTCCGGAGCTGTGCCGCGCCCCGATTCCGAGTCATGATGCCGCGCGGAGACGAGCTGTTGCTGACGGGATATCGTCTCAGCGCGCGGCTTTTTCGCTCGCACAGCGATGGAAGGTTATGCTGACGCCGAATACGGTCTCGGGAAAACGTCTGACTCGCAGTTTCTGCGCCGCCGGGGCTACGCGGTTTCCGCGGCAACGCTGCAGCGGCGACAGGTAGCCGCGAACGGGCCGTTCGGCTCGAGCGCTTCGGCGCGCCTCATTCCCCTGAAGAGAAAGGCGATGGCGATCATCTCCGGACCAATGCTCCTCCGATCACTGCAACGCGTGGCGGCGCTCCTCGTGACCTCGGCATTGTCGGCACGGCGCAGGGCGATTTGCTCGTTCAGCAGACCGATCGCGGTGTTGTGGAATTGCTGGCTGCCGGCGACGCGGCCTTGATCACCATGGTCGCTGCAGCCCGGATCGACGAGAAAGCGCTGCGCGAAATCTTCGTCAAGTTCCTCGACGAGCGCAGGGCCGTTGGCGCGCAGGCGCTCTCGGTGCAGCAGGAGAGACGAGCTTTTTGATCAATTTGCGCAGTGGGAGAAGAGCGACGGCACGCACTGACGCTTTCAGATCAAGGAGGTACCGCATGAGACTCCCTCGTGGCGCTGCTGCGGACCGGTCGGCCGGAACCGCCGCGACGCGGCGCACCTTCATCGCTGGCGGCATCGCCGCGGGTGCGATGCTGTCCCTGCCCGGATCCGGCCGGGCTGATGATGCGCCGAAGCGCGGCGGCATCTTGGAATATGCGGTCGATGCCGAGCCGCCGACCTATGATTGTCACGCCAGCGTGACTTTCGCCGTACTGCATCCGATTGCGCCGCATTACTCAACTTTGCTGCAGTTCGATGCCGCCAACTATCCCGAGGTCGAAGGCGATCTCGCGCAATCCTGGACCGTCTCGGCCGACAAGCGGACTTATGTATTCAAACTGCACCCCAACGTGCTTTTCCACGATGGATCGCCGCTGACCTCCGCGGATGTCAAGGCAAGCTACGAACGCATCGTCCGGCCGCCGCCGGGAGTTGTTTCCGCGCGTCAGGTGAACTACGCCGCGATCGAAAGGATCGACGCGCCCGACCCGCTGACCGTGGTTTTCCATCTGCAGTGGCCCGAGGCGGCGATGCTGCAGAATTTCGCCTCGGAATGGAACAGCATCTACAGCGCCGCAAGACTGAAGGAGGACCCGCAATTCCCCAGCAAACATGTGCTCGGCAGCGGCCCCTTTGTTTTTGTCGAGCACGTCAAGGGCGACCATTGGGCGGGCAAGCGGTTCGACCGCTATTTTCGCGCCGGGCGCCCCTATCTCGATGGCTTCCGCGCCGATTTTGTCACCGGTGACAAAGTCATCCAGGGCATCGAAGCCGGCCGCATCATGGCGGAATTCCGCTTCATTACGCCGAAGGAGCGCGACGAGCTGGTGAGCAAGCTTGGTGAAGGGGTCAAGATCTACGAAAGTCCGACGCTCCTCTCGCTGCTGCTGGTGTTCAACGCGAAGCGCCCCACTTTTGGCGACGTTCGGGTGCGACAGGCGCTGTCGCTGGCGATCGACCGGTGGGGCGGCGCGGAGGCTTTGTCGCAGGACACGGTGCTCAAATTCGTCGGCGGGCTGATGCGCCCGGGGTCGAACATGGCGACGCCGGAGGCCGATCTCGTCAAGCTGCCGGGATTCGCACGCGACATCGGCGCATCGCGAGTCGAGGCAAAGCGGCTGCTGCAGGAGGCGGGCGCGGCCGGCATGACGGTGCGCCTGACCAATCGCGACCTGCCGCAGCCGTGGATTCCGGGGGGCGATTACGTCGCCGAAGCGTGGCGGGCGATCGGCCTAAAGGTCGACCATCAGAAGCTGGGATTGAAAGAATGGACAAAAAACGTCGAAGCCGGCGATTTTGATGCCGCAATCGATTTCGAAGGCGATTACTTCGATGACCCGACGCTGCAGCTGGCAAAATGGGTATCGCCCGATCTTTCGCCGGTGAATTTTTCGGGATCGACCGACCGTTTCCTGGATGCGCTGTTCACCGGCCAGGCGGTGACGGCCGATTTGCGCGAGCGCCTGCGGATCGTCCGCGAGTTTGAGCGCCGCGCCCTGACCGAAGCCTATACGGTGCCGATTCTCTGGTACAATCGCATCGTTCCGACCGCGGCCTATGTCAAGGGCTGGAACATCACGCCGAGCCAATACGTCGGACAGGACCTCGCTGACGTCTGGCTCGATCGTTAGCGCGACTGCGGAGGGGAGGAGCCAAAACGTGGGTAGGCGACAAGAAGGTTCGGTTGGTTCGCCGTCCTGGCATTCGTCCTTGCCTCGATCGGCCGTGCGCCTGCCCGAGCCAAGTATCGCGGCCATCCGATCAACTTCATCGTGCCTTGGGGACCTCGCGGCGGGGCCGACCTGCCGGCGCGGACCGCCGGCGAGATCAGCAGCCTGCTAGAGGGAGAAAATCATGGCGGAGACGAGCAAAGGCGGCATTTCCGTCGGCGGCACGCGCGGTGTCGCGCGACTGATGTCACCGCAGACGATCATGCTGGCCGGCCTGTGCGTGATGTACATGATCACCTACATCGACCGGGTGAACATTTCGACGGCGGCACCGATCCTGAGCAAGGATTTGGGGCTGAGCAAAACCGAGCTTGGCTTGGTCTTCTCCGCGTTCGCAGTGCCTTATGCATTCCTGCAACCGTTCGGGGGCTGGTTCGGCGATCGCTTCGGACCGCGCTGGGTGCTGTTTGCCTTCGGCGCGGTGTGGGCGGTGGCGACGCTATGGACCGGTCTGGCAAGCGGACTGCTGACGCTGTTCATCGCCCGGTTCCTGCTCGGCCTTGGTGAGGGCGCGACGTTCCCGACCGCGACCAAAGCGATGGCGGCGTGGCTGCCGGCGCGACGGCGGGCCTTCGCGCAGGGAATTACGCATTCCTTCGCGCGCATCGGCAATGCGATCGCGCCGCCGATCGTCGGTTTCATCATCATCGTCTATAGCTGGCAGATGGCGTTCTACGTTCTCGGCGTCGTCAGCCTGGTGTGGGTGATCTGGTGGGTTGCGTTCTTCCGCGACAATCCCCATGACCATCCGCGGGTCACCGCCGCCGAGCGCGCCGAGTTGCCGCCGGCAGTCGAAAAGCCTGTCATTCCCTGGGGGCCGCTCGCCAAGAAGATCCTGCCGGTGACGGCGGTCGACTTCTGCTACGGCTGGACGCTGTGGGTTTATCTGACCTGGCTGCCGTCGTTCCTCGCCGGGGCGTACCACCTGCCGATCAAGAAGTTCGTCTGGTTCTCGGCCGGCGTTCTGCTTGCCGGCGTGATCGGCGACACGGTCGGCGGCTTGCTGTCGGATTGGCTGCTGGTGCGCACCGGCAATCTCAAGTTTGCGCGCCGCTTCAACCTGGTGGTCGGGCTTCTGGGATCGCTGGCATTCCTGCTGCCGACCCTGTTCATCCACGACCTGATCACGGTTTCGATCCTGCTCAGCCTGGCGTTCTTCTTCCTCGAGCTGACCAACTCGGTGCTGTGGGCACTGCCGATGGACATGGCGCCGCAATACGCGGGCACGGCGGGCGGCATGATGAACTTGGGTTTCGGTATCGCCGGCGTTCTGTCGCCTTTTGTGTTCGGGTTCCTCATCGATCGGACCGGAAGCTGGCAGGTGCCCTTCGGCACGTCGGTGCTGCTGCTGTTCATCGGCGTGCTGCTGACGTTCCGGATCGATCCGACGCATCCCCTGGAAGTTCCGGCCCGACGGTGAGCGAGTATCCCGATGATGCAGACGCAAGCCCGGCTCAGAGCTCCTTCGCCCGCGCCAGAAAGGCGGCGATCTTCTCGGCATCCTTGACGCCCGGGGCGCGCTCGACGCCGGACGAGACATCGACCGCGGTGGCATGGGTGATGCGCACGGCATTGGCGAGGTTGTCCGGCGACAGCCCGCCCGACAGCATCCACGGCACCGGCCAGCGCCGGCCGCCCAGCAGCTCCCAGTCGAAGACGAGGCCGTTGCCGCCGGGCGCGAGCGCGTCCTTCGGCGGCTTGGCGTCGAACAGCAGCCGATCGGCAACGCCGTAGTAGCGCTCGGCGACGGCGAGGTCCGCCTCGGTGGCGATCGGAATCGATTTCATCACCGGCTTGTTGAAGCGGCGCTTTGCCCAGGCCACGCGCTCGGGCGTTTCGCGGCCGTGGAACTGCAACAGGTCGAGCGGCGTCTTGTCGAGCGTCTCGATCAAGGTGGCGTCGTCGGCATCGACGAAGAGCCCGGCCTTGAGGATGCCCGGCGGCACCACGCGGGCCAGCGCCGCGGCGAGGCTCGGCGTCACGTTGCGGCGACTCGGCGGGTAAAAGACAAAGCCGACGAAGCGCGCGCCATGACGCGCCGCGGCGGCGACGCCTTCGGCGGTGGACAGGCCGCAGATCTTGACCTCGACGCTCATCGCGTCGCCGCGGCCAGCATCGCGCGCGCCGCGGCGGCGGGGTCCGGCGCGCCGGTGATCGGCCGGCCGATGACGAGGTAATCGGCGCCGGCGGCCAAGGTCTCGCGCGGTCCCATGACGCGCTTCTGATCGCCGGCGGCGACGCCCAGCAAGCGGATGCCGGGCACGACCAGCAGGAAATCCTTGCCGCAGGCTTCGCGCAGCATCGCCACTTCGAGCGGCGAGCAGACGACGCCGTCAAGGCCGCACGCCTTGGCGAGGAGGGCGAGGCGCTTCACTTGCTCCGCGGCAGGACCGCGCTGACCGATCGCGGTGAGGTCGTCGTCATCGAGGCTGGTGAGCACGGTGACGCCGAGAAGCTTCATGCGCTGCCGCTCCGGCGCGGCCTTCGCCGCCGCCTCGGCCGCGGCGCGCATCATCGCCGCGCCGCCGCCGCAATGGATGGTGAGCAGCATCGGCCGCAGCGGCGCCGCGGCGCGCACGGCGCCCGCCACCGTATTCGGGATGTCGTGCAGCTTGAGGTCGAGGAAGAGCGGCGCCTTGCCCGCGACCTCGCGCACCCCGGCGGGTCCGTGGGCGACGAAGAATTCGAGGCCGAGCTTCAGGTTGACGGTGCTGCGCACCGCCTGCGCCAGCGCCCGCGCCGGAGCAAGCTCGGGCGTGTCGATGGCGCAGAAGATGGGGCTTTGCTGCATGCGTACCTCGGTCGTCCAACGACGGGGCGGCGCGGCTCGTCGCCCCGTCAAATCGTCGAGTGCTCGCTCGAGTTCCGGAGATGGTCGAGCGCCAGCCTCGCGCCGGCAAGGTCCTCGATCGCCGTACCTACCGATTTGAACAGTGTGATCTGGTCGTGATAGCGCCGCCCGGCGCGGCTGCCGCGTGTCAAATCGAAGAGATCGCCGGCGATGTCGTCCTCGTGCAGCACGCCCGCCCGCAAGGGCTGGACGATGTCGCCCGCCTCTTCGAGCGCGCCGGCGCGCGTATCGACGAAGACGCGCGCGCGGCGCAGGCAGTCATCGTCCGCCTCGCGCATATCCGGCCGGTAGCCGCCGACGAGATCGAGATGGACGCCGAGCGGCAGCCAATGCCCCTCAATCAGCGGCGCTTCGCTCAGCGTGGCGCAGCAGACGATATCGGCGCCGCGCACCGCATTGGCGAGGTCGGTGGTGTGGGCGACGCGAAGGCTGCGGCGATCGAGCCGATGCGCCAGCTTCGCCGCCTTCTCGGCATGGCGGCCCCAGACCAGCACATTGACGATCGGCCGGACGCTGGCATGCGCCTCGACGAGATGCGCCGCGAGCGCGCCGGTGCCGACGACGAGCAGGCGGTGGCAATCGGGCCGCGCCAGATAGCTCGCCGCCAGCGCCGAGGCCGCTGCGGTGCGCCGCAGGGTGAGCGCCGGCGCGTCGAGCAGCGCCAGCGGCTTGCCGGTCGCGCCATCGAGCAGCAGATAGGCGCCGAGGCGCGCGGGCTCGCCGCGCGCGGGATTGTCGGGAAAGATCGTCGCCAGCTTGACGCCGATATGGCGTCCGCCTTGCCAGGCCGGCGTCAGTTCCAGGCTGGCATCGGCTCCGCCGGGCACCGGGACGGCGTGGCGTTGCGGGGCCGGGGCCGAAGCGCCGGCGCGGAAGACCTGCCGCAGCGCCTCGACCAGCGCGGGAAAATCGAGCGCGGCGACCACTTCGGAATAGCCGAGGATCCGCATGGGGCGGAGGTAGCTGCGGGGGGCGGGCAAGTCAATCGCGGCGCGGGCCGGCCGCCGGCAGGCCGCCCGCCTCGTGCCGCGGCAGCTGCGCCTGGGTCTGTGCCAGCTCGCGCTCCAGCGCCTCGATTCGCCGCTGCCGCCGCCGCGCCTCGCGCCGCCAGCGCCCGCCATTGAGCCAGGCGACGAGCTCCCCGGCGAGGAAGCCGAAGGCCAGCGCGCCCAGCACCAGGAGATAGAGCGGCATGATCAGCACGTCCGAGAAGGGCCAGAGCCCGACCGGGATCTTAGCGTAATTGGAGACGGCGAAGACGATGGCGATGAGTGCTATCGGCAGCGTCACCAGCCAGCGGACGATCCTCACATCCCCTCGTTGAGCCGCTCGCGCAGCTGCTTCCCGGTCTTGAAGAAGGGAATATGCTTCTGCTCGACATGCACGCTGTCGCCGGTGCGCGGGTTCCGGCCGAGCCGCGCGTCGCGCCGCTTGACCGAAAAGGCGCCGAAACCCCGGAGCTCGACCCGGTCGCCCCGCGCGAGCGCCGCCGCGATCTCGTCGAAGATGGCCGTGACGATGCGCTCGACATCCCGCTGGTAGAGGTGCGGGTTGCGTTCGGCCAAGTGCTGAATGAGCTCTGATTTGGTCATGACCAGCTCTCGTCCGCGGCTTCCCCAAGCCCGAAGCGTGCCAAACCCTTGAGCCAGCGTCAAGATTCAGCTATCAGCTGACAGCTTTCAGCCGTCAGCCCGAGTCATCAGTCTTCAGTTATCGGTTCTCAGTTGGGCGGTGTTGCGCCCACTGAAAACTGACAACTGAAAACTGAGAACTTGCTGACGGCTGACAGCTGACAGCTACTTCTCTTCCTTCTCCTTCTCGCCGCGGCGAGAGAGCGCGGCGCCGAGGATGTCGCCGAGGCTCGCGCCGCTGTCGGAAGAGCCGTACTCGGCCATCGCTTTTTTCTCTTCCTCGACCTCGCGCGCCTTGATCGAGAGGCTGAGCTTGCGTGTGGCGCGGTCGAGCGCGGTGATCTTGGCGTCGACCTTCTCGCCGACGGCGAAGCGGTCGGGGCGCTGCTCGGCGCGGTCGCGCGATAGCTCGGCCTTGCGAATGAAGCCGGGCAGCCCGTCGCCGACCGTGACCTCGATGCCGCTATCGGTCAGCGCGGTCACCGTGGTGGTGACGACATCGCCCTTCTTCAGGCTGGCAAGGCTGGACTCGAAGGGATCGCTGGCCAGCTGTTTGATGCCAAGGCTGATGCGCTCCTTCTCGACATCCACGTCGAGCACGCGCACCTTCACCATATCGCCCTTGTTGTAGTCCTTGATCGCTTCCTCGCCGGCACGGTTCCAGTCGAGGTCGGAGAGATGCACCATGCCGTCGATATCGCCGGGCAGGCCCACGAAGAGGCCGAACTCGGTGATGTTCTTGACCTCGCCCTCGAGCTCGGTGCCGACCGGGTACTTCTCGACGAAGCTCTCCCAGGGATTGGCGAGGCATTGCTTCAAGCCCAAGGAGATGCGGCGCTTCTGCGGATCGACGTCGAGCACCATCACCTCGACCTCCTGGCTGGTCGAGACGATCTTGCCGGGATGCACGTTCTTCTTGGTCCAGCTCATCTCCGAGACATGGACGAGGCCCTCGACACCGGGCTCCAGCTCGACGAAGGCGCCGTAATCGGTGATGTTGGTGACGCGGCCCTTGAAGCGTGCGCTGGACGGATATTTGAGCTCGACGCCCTCCCACGGATCGGCTTCGAGCTGCTTCATGCCGAGCGAGATGCGCTGCGTCTCGGGGTTGAAGCGGATGACCTGCACCTTGACGGTCTGGCCGATATGCAGCGCCTCCGAGGGATGGTTGATGCGCCGCCAGGCGATGTCGGTGACGTGCAGCAGGCCGTCGACGCCGCCCAGATCGACGAAGGCGCCGTAATCGGTGATGTTCTTCACCACGCCGTTCAGGATCTGGCCTTCCTTCAGGCTCGATACCAGCTCGGAGCGGGCCTCCGCACGGCTCTCCTCGAGCACGGCGCGGCGCGAGACGACGATGTTGCCGCGCGAGCGATCCATCTTGAGAATCTGGAAGGGCTGCGGCGTGCCGAGCAACGGCGTGACGTCGCGCACCGGACGGATATCGACCTGGCTGCCCGGCAGGAAGGCGATGGCGCCGTTGAGGTCGACGGTGAAGCCGCCTTTGACGCGGCCGAAGATGACGCCGGTGACGCGCTCCTGCTTCTGGAACGCCTGGTCGAGAGCGA
>DATJLU010000039.1:0-51935 GCA_035509275.1 Allostellaceae bacterium
TAGCAAGCGTGGACATTGCCAGCGACGGCCATCTGAAGACCGTATATCGCTGGGACTTCAATTCGGGGGGTATCTATGCGAACGAGCTTTCCTTGTCGGCCGCGCCGCTAGCGCTCCCCGCAGAAGATCCACTACCAGCAAAGATCATAACTGAAACTGCAGGACCGCACGGCGAGAACCTGATTTCGATAGATGAAAGAACCGCGCCCGCTCTGTGGCGCCAAGTCGCTCGCCTTCCGTCGTTCGATACCTCCTTTGACTTGAACATTGTTACGGTACGAAAAACGGTTTTGCTACTGGTTGCGGGGGCGATAGAGGCGCAATACGCGGTCGAGCGCGGCCAAGCAGTCCATGTATATGTCGTCAAATATCGGTCGAAGACCGACTTGTCTCTGCGGTGCGTCCTGCGTTCACGCCGGCCTTAAGGGGTCTGTCCCAACCGATATCGCGACGATTTCCCCTCGATCCATTAAAATGCACCGCACTACCCTCTCGCACTCACGTCTTGGCCTTCGATATCGCAGCGCGTCTCCGGCGCTCCCCCAACAAAATTTATGTCAGAGGTGTACACCAGTGGCGTAGTCTGCTCCCCGAGCGTCGGCGCTATTTCGCTGGAAACCCGCCGGCGAGCGTGCAGCGCTTCAGCGCTTCGCGGTCCTCGCGCGGCAGGTGGTGCGCGAGCGCGAAGCGGCGCCAGCGCGGCGCCAGCGATTCGATGCGGGTGGCCGCATCGCGCGGCGCGAGCTGCACCACATTCTCGCTGAGCGCGCGCGGCCCCAGAAAGCAGGAGCGGCCGATGGCGGCGGCGATCGCCTCGGCTTCGGCGCGCGCCACGCTATCGTCGACGAAAGCCGCCCCATTGGCGGCAAGGCAGCCGCCCGGCGTCAGCGCCCGCGCGCAATCCTGCCAGAAGCCCGGCTCGATGCTGCTGATGCCGCGGCCGTCGTAGAGATCGGCGAGGATGACGTCGTAGCGCCCTCGGTGATCGGTCACCACCTCTTGCGCATCGGCCTCGACCACCGGTGCCGCGAGGTAAAAGAAGCGCCGCGCCAGGTCGATCACGGTTTTGTCGCGCTCGACCACGGTGACGGCGCAATCCGGCAGATAGGCTCGGAGATGGCGCAGCATGGCGCCGCCGCCGAGCCCGAGCAGCAAGGCGGCGCGCGGCGCGGGGACGAGGGCAAAGGCGATGAGCATCAGCCGCTCATAGAGAAAGACGAGCCGCTCGGGATGGAGCAGGTCCATGCCGGATTGCTCGGTGAGCTGCCCTTGGGCGCCGATGGCGCCGAGGATGCGCGTCACCTTGGCGCCGTCCGGCACATCGACGATGAAGAGCGAAGCGCCGAAGCGCGGCGTGCGCCGCACCTGGCGGATGCGGCATTCCGCGCCGTATTGCTCGATGATGCGCTCGCGCAGCATGGGCCGCGCCGCAGCGCTCACCGCGCCGGCACGCCGTGCCGCACCAGCGAGCGGCGGCCGCGATGCCAATAGAGCGGCGGCGTTTCCGGCGCCGCGCCGCGCCAGGCCTCGACCGCGCAGCGCAGCATGAAGCGGGTGACGTTCTGCATCAGCCCGGGCGGCTCACTGTCCACGCGATGCCAGTGCAGCTCGTCGAGCTCTTCAGAGGGCGCGAGCGCGCCGACGGCGCGGCTGCCATCAGCGACGAAGAAGCGGGCATGGAAGCGGATCGGCGAAGCAGTGGGCGTGATCGCGCGGCCGACGAGGCGCAGCAGATCGGGGGCCGGGGCGATGCCGTGCGCGCGATAGGCGCGCTCCACCGGCGACAATTCGTCGGCCTCGGGCGCCGCCCCTCGGCGCGGCTCGCCGACGACCAGCCCGGTCTCCTCGAAGGTCTCGCGCAGCGCCGCGCGCTTCAGCGCGAGAAAATCCCGCGCTTCGCGGTCGGCGAGCTCGCCCGCCCAGCGTCGCGCATCCTCGGCGGTGACGCGGCCACCGGGAAAGACGTAGCGCCCCGGCATGAAGCGCGCGCCTTTGCCGCGCCGGCCGATCAGCACTTCGAGCGCGCCCCGCGCCTGGCGCAACAGGATGAGGCTGGCCGCATCGCGCGGCCGCACCGGCTTGCGCTCAGCCACGCCCCGCCGCGCCCTTTCCGTCGCCCGTCATCTCGCGGAAATCCATAGGTTTTTACCGTCCCCTTAACCTTAACGTAGAGCACGTGCCGGCTGCTGCGCAAACCACACAAAATTCAGAAATCCTTTACCCGCACTACCCATTCTGGCGCCGGGGGCTGGGGGAACACGAGGCTCGCGCGTCTGCGGAGGGCGAAGCCATGCGGCTGAGCGATTATCGGATCAAATCCCGCATTTATGCCGGTTTCGGCGCCTTGATCATTCTCGGCACCGCCGTCGCCCTCATCGGCGTCTGGCAGATGCTGACGCTCGACCAGCAGGTCCGGCGCATGGTCGAGGTCTCCGAGAACGCGTCGCGCAACCTGCAAGCCAGCCGGCTGGTCGAAACCATGCGCCGCGCCGGCATCATCTACAAGACGACCGGCAATGAGGACGCGACCACCGATTTCGGCGACAGCGACCTGCAGGCGACCGATCTCTTCAACAAAGGCAAGGCCGCGGCCGACAGCGAGCAGCTGCGCCAGCTCTACGAGAACGCCTCCACCACCCTCGGCGCCGCGAGCGACAATTTCGACAAGCTCGTGAGCCTCACCAAGACGCAGCAGGCGAGCCAGAAGCAGCTTTTGGCCGCCATCGACACGCTCACCGCCATCTCCGATCATCTGCTCCACGAATCCGATCAGGATTCCGATCAGAACCTGGGCCGTCGCGCCCAGGTGATCGGGACGAGCGTGCTCAGCCTGCGCGCGGCCGCCTGGCGCTTCCTCGCCACGCGCGACCCCGCGGCCGTCCCTGATGTCAAGCTTGCCGGTGCCACGGCAAGTATCGCCATTGACGCGCTCAAGAAGCAGTCTGGAGCGGAGAAATACGGCGATATGCTCACCGCGCTCGCTGCGGCGCTGAAAGATTTCAAGGCGAGTTTCGACAGCATGTCGGCGGCAGTGATTGCCGCCGACAAGCTCTATGACGCGGTGATGCGCCCGCAATTCCAGCAGGTCGACGACAGCAATGACAGCGTGCGCAAGACGCTGGGCGCCGATCTCGACACGACCAAGGCGGTCACGCTCCATACGATCCTCACCACCCTCACCACCCAGGGCATCCTCGCGGTATTCGGTCTCGCGCTCGGCCTCGCGCTCGCTTTCATGATCGGCCGCAGCATCGTGCGGCCGGTGACGGGCATGACCGAAGCGATGGCCAAGCTCGCCGATGGCGATACCAGCGCGCCGATCCCGGCGCAGGATTTCAAGGACGAGATCGGCGCCATGGCGAAGGCCGTCGGCGTCTTCAAGGAGAGCATGATCGAGGCCGAGCGCCTCGCCGCGGCACAGCGCGAGGAGCAGGCCAAGAAGGCCGAGCGGCAAAAGGCGATCGAGGAATATATCAGCAGCTTCGACCGCTCGATGCGGCACTCGCTCGACACGCTGGGAACCGCGGCGGGCGAGCTCCGCCGCACCGCCGAAGGCATGTCGAGCACCGCCGAAGAGACGACGCGCCAGGCGGTCGCCGTCTCCAGCGCCTCGGGCCAGGCCTCGAGCAACGTGCAGACGGTGGCGTCGTCGACCGAGGAGATGGCGGCGTCGATCGGCGAGATCAGCCGGCAGGTCGCGCACTCCTCGCAGGTCGCGGCCAAGGCCGTGGACCAGGCGAACCGCACCAACACCACCATCATGGCCCTCTCGGACGCGGCGCAGAAGATCGGCGCGGTGGTGAACCTCATTCAGAAAATCGCCAGCCAGACCAATCTGCTGGCGCTCAACGCGACGATCGAAGCGGCGCGCGCCGGCGAAGCGGGCAAGGGCTTTGCCGTCGTTGCGACCGAGGTCAAGTCGCTGGCCAATCAGACGGCGAAGGCGACCGAGGACATTTCCGGCCAGATCAACGCGATCCAGACCTCGACCAAGGACGCGGTCGAGGCGATCAAATCGATCGGCACCATCATCGGTGAGATCAACGCCATCTCCGGCACCATCGCCTCGGCGATGGAAGAGCAGGGCGCCACCACGCGCGAGATCACTCGGCACACGCAGGAAGCCGCGCGCGGCACCGGCGACGTGTCGCAGAACATCTCCGGCGTCAACCGCGCCGCCAGCGCGACCGGCGCCGCCGCCACGCAGGTGCTCGCCTCGGCCAACGGCCTCGGCGAGCAGGCCGATATGCTGCGCCGCGAGGTCGACCAGTTCTTCGCGAGGATCCGTGCCGCCTGAGCCGTCCACCGCTCAAAAGTCGAAATGGACGGTGAGATTGAGCGAGCCCCAATGGTCGAGGCCGGCCTGGCTCATGAATTGCGGCGTGTCGATCTGGTAGGTATAGGCGAGGCGGTAATGCCCGTAGGTGACGGCAAGGCCCGCCTCGAACTCGCCGACCGCCGGGACGATGGTGACGTGCCGGCTCCGCTCGAAGCTGTTGCCGTTGAGGAAGATGTCGCGGGCGACCGCCCGCGCCTCGCTGCCGATGAAGCCGTAAAAGCCGAGCGTGTCGGGCGCCGCGCGCGTCGGGTTGATGTAATCGGCGCCCAGAGTCTGGTCGATATGCGGCGGCCCGTAATCGACGCGTAGATTGCGGCCTGCCCGCAGCATGCCGCCGACGCCGGCATAATCGTAGACGTTGCCGATGCGCGCCGCCCATTGCGGGATGGCGTCCCAGCCCCAGCCCGCATCGGATTCGGCGTGATAGCGCCATTTGTGATTATAGAAGAGATCGAGCGTCGGCTCGTTGCGGAGCTGCGTGCCCCAGCCCTGGAACGGCGCCACATCGATCAGCAAATGGAACCGGGTTTGCGTTGCATGGGCGAGCGAGGCCGGCCCGACCACCCCGAGCTTCAGCGCCAGCTCGTCGAATCGATCGACCGGGTCGCCTTCGCTGCCGGGCGTGTCCTGCATCAGGCCGACGCCGCCATAGAGCCAGCCGGCATAAGGATGGGTGTTGCCGGGCGGGTTCACTTCGTTGGGATCTTCCGGGGTGTAGATGTTCTGGCCGAGCGGGATGATGTTGTAGCGGCGCGAGACCCCGATCTCGTCGGGAAAGGCCGGCGTGAAGCCGGCGAGCCAGTTGAACGGCGCCAGCCAGAACGGGTCCTGCACATCGCCGCTGGTGCCGGAAAAGCGGATGCCGTGGGTGTAGTATTCGTCGTGGTTCTGCGGCGCCCAGAAATCGTCTTCTTCGAGCACGGTTCCCGTCCAACTGCGATCCTGCGCCGCGGCGGGAGCGAGGGAGAGCAGAAGAAAAACCAGGATGATCCAGGCGGCCCGCGGCAGTCTCACCCTGCGTCCTTCGACCAGCTCGGGATGAGGAACAACGAGGACGGCCCCGGCACGGGGCACAAAGATGCGTCCTCATCCCGAGCCTGTCGAAGGACGCACTGCTGGAAGAGCAGCTAGTCCTTAAACACTGACGCTCTGCCCGAGTTCAGGCTTCGGACGCCGATGCAGCTGCCTATGCAAACACCGCGCGCAGCTCGCGTTTCAGGATCTTGCCGTTGGCGTTGCGCGGCAGGGGCTCGTCGCGCAGCACGATGCGGCACGGCACCTTGAAGGCGGCCAGGCGCTCGGCGACGTGGCGGCGCAGCGCCTCCTCGCCGATGCTCGCGCCCGGCTTCACCTGCACCACCGCGCCCACTTCCTCGCCGAGCACGCGATGCGGAATGCCGACCACCGCCGCGTCCATCACCGCGGGATGGCTGTAGAGCGCATCCTCGACCTCGACGCAGTAAATATTCTCGCCGCCGCGGATCAGCATGTCCTTGGCCCGGTCGAGGATGTAGAGAAAGCCCTCTTCGTCGAAACGCACGAGGTCGCCGGTGCGCAGCCAGCCGCCGCCGAAGCTCGCCGCCGTCGCTTCCGGCTTGTTCCAATAGCCCTTCACTACATTGGGCCCTTTCACCCAAAGCTCGCCGACCGCGCCTTGGGGCACATCCCTGCCCGCGGCATCGACCACGCGCACATCGCAGACCGGGATGACGAGGCCGGCGCTGTCGGGCTTGCGCTGGTAATCCTCGGCGAGGTTCTGCGACGTCACCGACGAGGTCTCGGTAAGGCCATAACCGTTTCCCGGCATCGCTTTGGGGAAGCTGGCCCCGATCCGCGTCACCAGCTCCGGCGCGGCCGGCGCGCCGCCATAGGCGATGCTCTCGACGCTCGACAGGTCGTAGCGCGCAAAATTCGGATGCTCGATCACCTGCCAGGCCATGGACGGCACATGGCCAAAGCTGCTGATGCGCTCGCGCTCGATGAGCTGCATCGCCCGCTCGGGGTCCCAGCGATACATCAACACCAGCTTGTTGCCGGCATAGAGGTTGCCGCAGAGCACGGAATGACAGCCGGTGGCGTGAAACAGCGGCACCGAAAGCAAGGTTGCGCTCTTGGGCGCGGCGCCCGGCAGTGGCAGGCTTTCGCCGCGACGCAGCAGCGAGCGCGCGCGGGCATAAGCGCCGCTCAGCAGGTTGGTGCAGATATTGCGATGCGTGCCGAGCGCCCCTTTCGGCTTTCCCGTCGTGCCGGAGGTATAGAAGATCGTCGCGTCATCTTCGGGATCGATCGCTACCTCCGGCAGCGGGCCGATATCGTCGAGCATCTCGGCAAAAGCCCGCCAGCCCGGCGGCGGCGTTCGTCCGGCGCGCACCACCAGCCGCGCTTCGAGCGGCAGCGCCGCGAGATGCGGCGCGAGCCGTTCCGCCCGCTCGGCATCGGCGATGAGCAGCCGCGCGCCGCTGTCCCTGAGGCAATATTCCAGCTCCGCGCCCGTCATCCAGGCATTGAGCGGCACGACGACGGCGCCGACGGACGCGGCCGCCCAGAAGCTCAGCGACCATTCCGGGAAATTGCGCATGGCAATGGCGACGCGCTCGCCCTTCACGATACCGAAGCGCCGCACCAGCGCGCGCGCCAGCGCCGCCGCGCGCCGGTAATGCTCGGCATAGCTGAGCCGCTCGTCCTCGAAGACGAGGAAGGGAAGATCGCCATGGTTGCGGCTCGTTTCGAACACCGCGCCCAGGCTTGGCGGCGCATTCTTCCACACCCGCGTCGCGACGCCGCGAATCCGCTTTTCCTCCATCTCGAAGGGCGCGCCCGGCGCCGTCAATGCCGCGACGGCCGCCGCGATCGATAATCCCGTCACGTTTCCACCCGGTTTGTTGTTAGGGGAAGCCTAGGCAACGGCCGCTTGAGACGCCAGCGCCGCTTTGATAGCGTGCGCCGCCGGCCAGGGGGAGCGATGATCGAGATCGGACTGGGCAGCGTGCAGAGCTGGGAATGCGACGTGATGGGGCACATGAATGTGCAGTTCTACGTCGCCCGCATGAGCAGCAGCCTGCCGGCGCTGTTGGCTTCGCTCGGCTTCGGGCCGCGGCAATGCCGCGCCCTCGATGTCGAGCTCGCGCCGGTCGATCATCACATCCGGTTCTTGCGCGAAATGCGGCCCGGCGAGCCCTTCACCATTATCGGCGGCGTGCTCGGTGTCGCCGGCGAGCGTCTCAGCCTCTATCAGGAAATTCGCAATACCCTCACCGGCGCCGCGGCGGCGAGCTTCGTGACCGAGGCGATGATGGTCGATGCCGAGCGGCGCAACCCCCTGCCGCTGCCGGAGCCGCTGCGCGCCGCGGCCATGGCGGCGCGCGAGGCGCTGCCGGAGCATGCCCGGCCACGCGGGCTCACGCTCGACGCGCCGCGGCCGCGGCCGAGCTGGGGCGAGGCCGACCGCCTCGGCCTGATGCTGACGCAGCAAGCGGCGGTGACGCCGGCGGAATGCGAGCATCGCGGCCTCATGGTGACCCGCGCCGTCATCGGCCGGGTCGCCGATTCCATGCCCAATCTGGTGGCCAAGACGCGGGGGATCGATCGCTCGGTTGCGCGCAGCGGCGACGCGGCGCTCGAATACCGCCTCGTCTATCACGCAACGCCCTGCCAGGGCGATCTCCTGGCGCTGCGCGCCGGAATCAAGGCGATCGGCGGCAAGTCCTTCACCTGGGGCCATTGGCTCTTCGACCGCGAGACCGGCGAAGCGGTGGCGACGAGCGAGGCGGTCGTCGTCGCCTTCGATCTCGACACGCGCAAGGCCGTCGAGATCGGCCCGGAGCTGCGCGAGCGCCTCGACAAGTTCCTGGTGCCGGGCCTTTCCGCGTGAGTTTGATCCAGATCAACGCGTCGCGCCGAAGCCGAGGGTAGGTTGCGCTGGTACCTCTCCTGTTAGGTACCGACTTGACGCCGCTCTCCCCTCGCTGGCGTCGCGGGGCGCTCCCAGCAAGCCGGGGCGCCCCGGTTTTTTCGCTCTGCGGACCGTTCTGGCAGCCTCGGCGTCCTGCCGCTATTCTAGGGGAAAGACCCCAAGGGAGGCAGCATGACCGAGGCATTCATCTATGATGCCGTGCGCACGCCCCGTGGCCGCGGCAAGGCATCGGGTGCGCTGCACAGCGTGACGCCGATCGCGCTCGCGGTGACCGCGCTCGAGGCGCTGCGCGCGCGCAACACGCTCGATACCGCCGCGGTCGACGATGTCGTGCTGGGCTGCGTCGAGCCCGTCGCCGAGCAGGGCGCCGATATCGCCCGCCTCGCCGTGCTCGAAGCCGGCTATGCCGAAACCACCGCCGGCGTGCAGATCAACCGCTTCTGCGCCAGCGGCCTCGAAGCCTGCAACATGGCGGCGGCACAGGTCATGTCCGGTCAGAGCGACATGGCCATCGGCGGCGGGGTCGAGAGCATGAGCCGCGTGCCGATGGGCGCCTCGGGCGGCGCCTGGGCGATGGATCCCGAAGTGGCGTTTCACACCTACTTCGTGCCGCAGGGCATCTCCGCCGATCTCGTCGCCACCAAATACGGCATGAGCCGCGCCGATGTCGACGCTTATGCCGTCGAGAGCCAGAAGCGCGCGGCGCACGCCTGGGCGGAACGGCGCTTCGCGCGGTCGGTGGTGCCGGTCAAGGATCTGAACGGCCTCACCGTACTCGACCGCGACGAGCATATCCGCGCCGACACGACGATGCAGTCGCTGGCCGCGCTCGAGCCGTCCTTTGCCAAGAGCGGCGAGGCGCTGGGCTTCGATGCGGTGGCGATCCAGCGCTATCCCGAGATCGAGCGCATCGAGCATGTCCACCATGCCGGCAATTCCTCGGGCATCGTCGACGGCGCTGCCGCGGTGCTGATCGGCAACAAGGCGACCGGCGAGCGCCTCGGCCTCAAGCCGCGCGCCCGGATCCGCGCCTTCGCCTCGATCGGCTCCGAGCCCACCATCATGCTCACCGGACCCTCCTTCGCCGCGGAGAAGGCGCTGAAGCGCGCCGGCATGAGCGCGGGCGACATCGATCTCTACGAGCTCAACGAGGCCTTCGCCGCCGTCGTCCTGCGCTTCATGCAGGTGCTCGACATCCCGCATGGCAAGATCAACGTCAATGGCGGCGCCATCGCCATGGGCCATCCGCTCGGCGCCACCGGCGCGATGATCCTCGGCACGCTCCTGGACGAGCTCGAGCGCACCGGCAAGTCGACCGGCCTCGCCACGCTCTGCGTCGGCGCCGGCATGGGCACCGCCACCATCATCGAGCGGGTCTAGCCATGATCGATTACGAGCCGGGCGCCGACGGCATCGCCGTCATTGCCTGGAACATGGCCGACCGCGCGATGAATGTGCTCAACGACGAATCGGTGGCCCGCTTTGCCGCTGTGGTCGAAACGGCGATCAAGGACGCGGCAGTTAAGGGCGTTATCGTCACGTCGAAAAAGCGCGATTTCCTCGCCGGTGCCGATCTGACGCGGCTCGGCCGGGATATCGATGCGGCGGGCCTGACGGCGTTCACGATGCGCTTTCACGCGCTGCTGCGCGGCATGGAGAAAAGCGGCAAGCCGTTCTGCGCGGCGCTCAACGGCACGGCGCTGGGCGGTGGCTACGAGATCGCGCTCGCCTGCCATCACCGCA
The DNA here is from genome assembly GCA_035509275.1 of Allostellaceae bacterium. Lineage (GTDB taxonomy): Bacteria > Pseudomonadota > Alphaproteobacteria > ATCC43930 > CGMCC-115725 > DAHUYF01. The sequence continues at coordinate 9,996 of DATJLU010000039.1, forward strand.
TCGCCGCCGGCGATCCGCGCATCCAGATCGGGCTGCCCGAGGTGACGATCGGGCTATTGCCCGGCGGCGGCGGCACGCAGCGGCTGCCGCGGCTCATCGGCATCCGCAACGCGCTGCCGCTGCTGCTCGAAGGAAAAAAGCTCGATCCGCAGCAGGCGCTGGCGGCCGGGCTCGTCGACGAGGTGGTGCCGCAGGATCAGCTGATCGCCGCGGCGCGGCGCTGGCTCTTGACCGAAGGCAAGGCGAATGCGGTGCAGCCCTGGGACCGGAAAGGCTTCCGCATTCCCGATGGCGGCGTCCATTCGCCCAAGGGACAGGAGACTTTCGTTGCCGGCAATGCGCTGCTCCGCGCCAAGACCTATGGCAATTATCCGGCGCCGCGCCACATCGCCTCTTGCGTCTATGAAGGGCTGATCACCGATTTCGACACCGGCCTCAAGATCGAGAGCCGCTATTTCGTCCATTGCGCGCTCTCGGCCGAAGCGCGCAACATGATCCGCACGCTGTTCTTTTCGATCGGCGAGGCCAACAAGCTGGCGGCGCGGCCGAAGCAGGTGCCGGAGCAGCGCTATCGCCGCATCGGCGTGCTTGGCGCCGGCATGATGGGCGCGGGCATCGCTTATGTCAGCGCGCTGGCCGGGATCGAGGTGGTGCTGCTCGATACCGGCATGGCCGAGGCCGAGAAGGGCAAGGACGCGGCCGGGCGCCTGTTGCAGCGCCGCGTCGAGCACGGGCGGATGAGCCCGGCGCAGCGCGACGAGGTGCTGGCGCGCCTTCTTCCCACGACGCGCTTCGAAGACTTGAGCGGCGCGGAGCTGGTGATCGAAGCGGTGTTCGAGGATCGCGCGATCAAGGCCGAGGTCACGCGCAAAGCCGAGGCGGTTCTGGCCGACAGCGCGCTCTTCGCTTCGAACACCTCGACCTTGCCGATCACCGGGCTCGCCGAAGCGAGCGCACGGCCGCAGAACTTCATCGGCCTCCATTTCTTCTCGCCCGTCGACCGCATGCCGCTGGTCGAGATCATCCGCGGCCGGCTGACCGCCGATGCCGCTCTCGCCCGCGCCATGGACTATGTCCGCCGCATCGGCAAGACGCCGATCACCGTCAATGACAGCCGCGGCTTCTATACCAGCCGCGTCTTCGGCACCTATGTCAGCGAAGGGCTGACCCTTCTCGCCGAAGGCGTCGCTCCGGCATTGATCGACAATGCCGGACGGCTCGCCGGCATGCCCGTCGGCCCGCTGGCGCTCGCCGACGAGGTGTCGATCGAGCTCATGCACAAGGTGCGCACGCAGACGCGCGCCGATCTCGGCAAGGATTACCGCGGCAACGCCACATCCGATGCGGTGATCGAGCTGATGGTCGCGAAGCTCGGCCGCATCGGCAAGAAGGCCGGGAAAGGCTTCTACGACTATCCCGCCACCGGCCCGAAGCGGCTCTGGCCCGGCTTGGCACAGCATTTCAAGCCGGCCGGCGCGCCGCCCGATGTGGCGGAAGTGAAGCAGCGCCTCCTCTATGTCCAATCGGTCGAGACCGCGCGCTGTCTCGAGGAGAAGGTGGTGCTCGATCCGCGCGACGCCGATGTCGGGGCGATCCTCGGCTGGGGCTTTCCCGCTTATCTCGGCGGCACGGTGAGCCAGATGCACAGCCTCGGCATCGACCGCTTCCTCGCCACGTGCGACCGCCTCGCGCAACGCTGTGGCGATCGCTTCGCGCCGCCAAAGCTGCTGCGCGAAATGGCGGCAACCGGAAAGCGCTTCTACGCGATCTGATCCGGCGGCGCGATCACGGCGCCTTTGGCAGACCTTTCGCGCGGCGGAGGCTGGCGCCGTCGAGATTGGCCTCGTCGAGCTTGGCGCCGGTGAAGGTGGCGCCGTCGAGCTTGGCCTGCTGCAGCTGCGCGCCGGTGAGATCGGCATTGGTGAAGTCGGCGCCGGCGAGGTTGGCGCGGCGCAGATTGGCGCCGGCGAGATTGGCGCCGACGAAGCGGGCGCGCTCGCCATTGGCGGGGAAATCGGTGTGGTGCGCACCGACATCGATCAGCGCGCCGAGCTTGGCGCCGGCGAGGTTCGCGGCGTTGAAGCAGGCGCGGCGCAGCGTGGCGCCGCGCAGATCGGCGCCGGCGAGCCCCGCCTCGCGCAGATCGGCCGAGGTGAGATCCGCCATGGCGAGCAGCGCTTGCGCGAGATCGGTGCGGTGGAACTTGGCGCCGGGGAGCAGCGCCATCACCAGCCGCGCCTGCGCCAGCGAGCGGTCGCTGAGATCGACTTTGGCGAGGAGGGCGCGCGTGCCTTGCTGGCCCTGGCTGTCGAGCCAGAGCGCGTGCTCGCGCAGCGCCTCGGTTATATCCGCCTCGCTCCGGACGACCGGTGTGCTGCGCGTCGCTTTGGCGAGCTCGGCGAGCTCGAGCGCCGCGGGATCGAGAACGGCGTCGCTGACATCGGCGCCCTCGAGATCGGCGCCGCGCAGATTGGCGCCGGTGAGCACGGCCGAATGGAAGGTGGCGCCGGCGAGCTTCGCCTGCGCGAAGTTGGCGCCTTCGAGAAGGGCGCCGGTGAAATCGGCGCGGCGCAAATCGGCGCCTTCGAGATTGCTGCCGCGCATCGTCGCGTCGGTGAAGTCGGTGCGCAGATCGTAGGATTTGCCGTGCGGCATCGGCGGCGTCTCGGCATCGTCGCCGTCCTCGCTCAGCGGCTCGCGCAAGCTGCGCAAGATCTCCGCATGGCGCTTCTCGAAGAGAGTGAGCTTTGCCTCGCGCAGATCGGCATGGGCCAGCACGCTCCGGTTCATCTCCGCGCCGCGAAAGGAGCTGCCGCGCATATCCGCTTTGGTCATATCGGCAGCGTCGAGATTGGCCTGACGCAAATCGCAGAGCGAGAGCCGCGCCCGGCGCAGGCCGGTTGCGGCGAGATTGGCTCGACGAAGCCGCGCGCCGGTGAGGTCGGCGCCCGACAGATCGCAGCCGGCGAGATCGCAAGCCGACAGATCGGTGTAGCTGAGCAGCGCCCGCCTGCCGCCGGACTTCCGGGCGAGGAAGCGCTCGTGGAGCTGGACGATCGCCTCGAGCGCCTCCGGACTCAAGCGCATCCAGCTCTCCGATTCATCCGGGGCGGAAGGCGGCATACACTCGTTAATACCCCGTCCCCGTTAACAAAAACCTACGAAATTCTTGTGAAGTGCTTGATCCGCCTGTCGATCCGTAGTGTCGGCCGAACCTCCCACGCGATGGCATGGCCTTTTTGTGGCTATAGCACACATGGCATCAGTCTAGCACGATTCAGGAGAACTCTAGGCTAACTCGATCTCCCTCATGGGGAGTCGCCGGTTTCTCAAGGTTCTCCGGTCGGCGCTCTTCGCCGCACACCGCCGGCAGGTGGAGAGTGAAGCAGGAGCCGCGGCCGGGCTCGCTGGTGGCGGCGATGCTGCCGCCCATCAGTTTCGCCAGGCGCTGGCTCAGCGCGAGGCCCAGTCCGGTGCCGCCATATTTGCTGGCGGTGCTGGCGTCGGCCTGAGTGAAGGCGGTGAAGAGCCTGGCGAGCGCCTGCTCGTCGATGCCGATGCCGGTATCGGCGACGGCGATGCTGATCCCGTCGCGCTCCGGCCGACGCTCGCGCAGCGCCCTCAGGCTGATGCGGCCGTTCTTGGTGAATTTCGCCGCGTTGCCGACGAGATTGAGCACGATCTGGCGCAGCCGGGTGGCGTCGCCGAGCATGATGCCGAGATCCGCCGCGCAGCTTGTCTCGAGCGTGTTGCCGTTGCTCTCCACCAGCGGCCGCACGGTGGCGACGACGTCGTCGAGGAAGCTGCGCAGATCGATCGGGTCCGCCGCCATCTCCATGCGTCCCGCTTCGATCTTGGAGAGGTCGAGCACGTCGTTGACCAGCGCCAGCAGGTGGCGGCCGGCGCTGTGGATGCGGCGGAGATCGGCCACCCGCTCATCGGCGCCGCCTTCGGCCTCGGCGTCTTCGAGCAGCATCTCGCTATAGCCGATGACGGCGTTGAGCGGCGTGCGCAGCTCATGGCTCATATTGGCGAGGAATTGCGACTTGCTGCGATTGGCCTCTTCGGCGCTGTCCTTGGCCGATTTGAGACCATCGACCAGCGCCGCGTTTTCGAGCTGCAAGCGGATCGCGCCGGTGATGCTGTGGTTGACGCTGCGCGCGGCGCGGCTGATGAGAACGATATAGACGAAGGTGATGCAGCCGAAGAGAATCGAAGCGGGCTTGCCGTGCAGGAAGGAAGCGATGGCGATCGGCAGGGCGCAAGCAAGGAGATAGGCGCGATGCGCGCGCAGATGCGCGGCGTAAAAGATCGTGCCCGCCGCCAGCATGCTCGCGAGGATGAGGAGCACGACACCGCGAATCTCGACATCGTCGACCAGATAGAAGCCGATGCCGAAGGCGCCCCAGAGCGCGCCGCTCGCGCCGATGGTGAGCGTGAGCAGCGGATCCCAGGCGATGACCGCCGCATCGTTGTCCTCGATGCGATGGAAGTGCCGCCACAGCGCGATGCGCAGCAGCGTGAGACCGATCGTGGCGCCGGCCCAGCCGAGGATCAGCGCATGGTTCAGATAGAACCAGAGGATGGGGATGGCGACGAGAGCCGTCAGGATAACGCCCAGCAGCGTCGCCGGCGGCAGCGCGATGAGCTTCACCTCTGCCGCGTGGATGTTCTGGCGCCACCGATCCACGAGAGGCCCTCCGCCGCGATCTCCTGGAGCCTAGAGCGCGACGGTTAATAATTCGTCTAGGAGCGCCGAAAGCGCGGGCGGTCCGGCCCCTTAGCCCCGGGCGACTACGGATGCATGCAAGCGCGGGGCTCTGGCATCTGGCAACGGTGTGGCATCACGGAACCGCTACTGGCTAGCCCCGTTTGGTACCAATTATCCTGCACTTCGATTGGTCTTCGCCTCGTCGCGAATCGCGCAAGCAAGGAGAGTTCTATGCGCCCAGTGATATCGCCTCTCGCAGCCGCTCTGCTCGGCGCCGGCGTTTTGTTGGCAGCTCCGACCGCCATGGCTCAGAGCCAGCAGCCGTTGCCGGCGGCGCCGACCGCGTCGGCCGCCATCTCCGATCAAAAGCTCGATGCCACCGCCGCGGCGATGAAGCAGGTGACGGATTTGCAGCGCGACTATCGGCAGAAGATCGACGCCGCGGCACCGGCCGACAAGCCGCGGCTGGCGAGCGAAGGAAATGCCGCGTTGAAGAAGGCGGTGAACGATCACGGATTGTCGGTCGACGAGTACAACCAGATCCTCACGGTTGCGCAGAACGACCCGACGGTTCGCGCGAAGCTCATGCAGCGTCTTACCGGGGCGCAGTAGCAACCCGCGGCGGCGCTACTTCGCCTCTGCGCGGCGTCTCAACACGAAGCCGTGACCATCATCGGCCTCGTGCGGTCGCGCGAGACAGTTGATCGCAAGCGCGCGGCCACTATGCTCAACCGGCGTTCGGCTAACGGGACAAGGCGGCTCGCCGGTGATGAACACTGCAAAGATGAAAGCGAGCGCCGCGGCTGCGACCGCGCTGCTCAAGGCGCTCGCCAACCCGCATCGGCTCATCATCCTCTGCCACCTGGCCAATGGCGAGCAATCCGTCGGCGAGCTGGAAGCGCTGCTCGGCGTGCGACAGCCGCATCTGTCGCAACATTTGGCCCGGTTGCGCCGCGACGCGCTGGTGCGCACCCGGCGCAATTCGCGCACGATCTATTATCGGCTCAACAGCTCGGCGGCGGCGCAGGTGCTTCGCCTGCTGTACGAACTCTACTGCTCGCGCAAGGCGGCGCGGCGCGGCGCGGGTGGCAGCAAGGCCGGAGGCGGCAAGTCGGCCAGATCGGTTCGCGGCGGCCGGGCCGCAATCGCCACCGCTGCGGCGCGCCGCCGCGCGGACGCAATCAGGCGCGAGCGCCGCTAGGCGCGGCGGCGTGGCCGCTGCGCTACCCGACGGCGATTAGCTTCTCTCTAGAACGCCGGGTTGACGCCCCAGGCCTCGCCGGAAGCAACGCGCTTGCGTGCGCGCAGCGCGTCTGCCCTCATCTCGAAGCCGGGCCCGACAACCCGAATCACGCGAAAGCCGGCTCGGAGAAGCTCGCAAGCATTTGCAACAGCAAGTTGCTTGTCCGGGAAAGAGACAGGAAGAGTGGCTGTCGTGCCGGCTTGATCACATTCAATTGTATACATGTGCCCCCCACGACACGGCCTGATGAGCCGATGCTAGCATGTGGGGACACGCAATCCTATCGCCGCCACATCGACCGTCGGAGCTTATCCACAGAAAATGACGCGGGATCCTGTGCTCCGCCGGGGCTGCGTTCCTGACGGTAAATGATGAACGCGCCGAGGTTTCGATCGATTCAGAAGATTTCAGGCCCGGCTTAAGGACGCGGGCTCCGCGAGGCGCTATCTGGCGAGGGAACGCAGCCACGACAGAGATCATGCCCCGCTCTTCCCCCGAACCCCGTCTTCGCCGGCTCGACCGCGTAGTGGCCGAGATCAATGTCGTGCTCCTGGTGATCGCCTTGGGCCTCGGTGTCCTCGATCTCGTCCTCTTGGCGGCGCTCCACATGCCGCCGACGCCGCCCATATCAGAGACGAGCGCCGCCGGCAACGGCGCGCCGAACGGCGACACCGGCTCGAAGGCGTCTCTCGGCGCTTTCGGCTTCTGACTCGGCGAAGCCGCGCAGAGCCAGCGAAGTGCGGGCGGTGCGTCGGAAGCGAGTCCGATGTCAGCCGGTTGGTCTTTCCGCCGGGAGCTTGGTACCGAGGAGCCGGCCGCGCTTGTCTCGGGCGTGCGTGGCGATGGCGGCGCTCCAGACCGCGATGGTGTGGGGATCGGTGAAGTGCAGCCCGATCGAGCTCTTGCGCTGCCAGACGACGCGTCCCATCACGCGTCCGATGCCTTCGACCGTGAGCATCACGCTTTCGCTGACGCCGACGGCCGCACCGATCTGCGGCGTCACCAGCCGAAGCTGCGCGCCTTCCGCCGACACGTCGACGATCCGGCAATCGAGGACCTTCGACGATGTCCTGAGCATCCCGCGCCAAAAGGTCTCGGTGCGCGGATGCTTGCGGCGTTCCTTCATCGCCGCACTGGGCGTGCTGTCTTGCGGCATCGCGGCGCTCTGCGGTCCTGCAGGAAAAAACGGCGCCTTGAGGCTATTCGGCGATCGCTACGAAGGGGTTAATTTTGCGCCTCGGTAGAGTAGGAGCCGGGCGACACAATTTTCCCACGCGCACAACCCCCGCGTTCCCGATACCATCTGGAAAACGCGCAAATAGGGGGACGGAATGCGTTGGGCCATGTTGAGAATCGCGTTGTTTCTCTGCGCTTTCTTGTTGTTTACCGCTTTCGTGCCGATCATCGGCTGGACGCTGCCGATGAAGGTTTTCGCCGCCGCCCTGACCGCCGGGGGCGCGTCCTTTCTGGTCTGAAAGCCGGGGTGAGCGCTATGGCTGTCCCAGCCGATGAACACCGGCTCAAAGGGTTGCGCCGCGAACCGGCGCGTTACGCCGCTGCCGAGCGCCAGATCGTGAGAGAGGTCGGATTTTGCCAATCGGACGGCAGGAACTGTTCGGTAACGGTGTAGTCGCTTTTGAGCCCGTAGCGCTGCATCGCCTGGGCCAGGGCGACGGCAAAATTCTGATTCCAGCCGCGCTCCTGCATGAATTTCTGATGGTCTTTGGTCACTGGACCGGTCTCGCCGAGCTGATAGCCGAAGGGCTCGAAATGCAGCCCCGTCACATCCTTGGCGATGCCCGCGGCGACCGCAAAGAAGCTTGGATCGATGAGCGCGACCTGCTCGATCGAGTGCATGGTATAGACCAGCGCACGATCGACGCTCGGAATGATGCTGAGATCCGGCTGCAGATGATCGAAGCGGAAGAAGGTGGCCTTCATCTCGGGTCGTAAGGCGGCAAGCTCCTGCGCGATGGCGACACCACTCTGGGTGAGCTCGCCGCCGAAATAGGGAATGTTCGACGGGCCGCCGCCGTAGAAGATTTCGAACAACGCCCTGCCGTAACCGCAGCCCAGCTCGAGGATGCAGTCGTAGGGACCGTTTTCGTCGATGTAATCGATGATGAAATCGTGGAGATGATCGCGCGCGTGAAACGGCACGCGCAGGGTCTTGCCCCGCAGCGACGTGCCCCGCAGCGCCGGCACCCCGGCCGGCGTCTCGCCGTAGATGTCCACGGGCCAAGTCTTCCGCTCGACGATGCTCTCGCCGTTCCGGAGGGTGAAGCTGTATTTGCGCTCGTGGGCTTCGAACAGCTTGATGATGCGATAGGGATCGGTCTCACCGCCGCGAATTTTCGAGCGCATGAATTCGGCCCGATAGGCCCAGGCGGCTTCGTAGAAATCCCGCCAGGCCGGCACCTGACTTGCGCTCACAACGGGCTCCTCGACCCAAGAAACGGCAAGGAGGACCGTAGATCGCAATGGTTACTCGCCGATTAAGGGCAGCCGCCGCGGGCTCGATGGGCAGAGATGATCAAGAAGCCGAGCGGGCTTTACTCGCCTCATCGGGAGCCTGACAAGACCGGGCGCGACGGCGTGGAGGCAGGTGCGGCCGCGATGAGGACCTAGCGCGGTTTCTTCTTCGGCCGCTTGCTCGTGGGCAGCGCCCAGATCATGGCGGCGCAGGGCAAGAGGGTCACCACGGCATACTGGCCAAAGGGCGCGTCGTAGAAGCTGGCAAAGGTGAACAACGCCCCGCTGACGCCGAGGATCAGCGCAAGGAAGATCGTGGCGACACGCATCAGCAGCGGGGGTATCACGGGCCCTCGTCGGGAATTGGCCTCAACCAGATAGCGCAAGAAAACGGCTGAGCCAGCGCAGAGGTTCCGCTGGTCGGCGATCCCGCCGGCCGGTCAGCGCGCGCTCGACGGCAAGGCGGAGACGCCGTCGCTTATGGGCTTGGTGTCGCGCGGCTGCCGACGGGCGCGCCAGCCGCGAAGCTCATCGCGGCAGAGGCTGATGAACACCACCAGATCGGCGGCAAACACGATGCCAAGCAGGGCTACCCGCCAAATCAGGTGCGCGGACACGGCCATCTCCTCTCACGGCGCCTTTGCCGGCGTCGATGATTTCAGCGTCGCATGAGATGGTGGCGGACGTATGAACCGGAAAGTGCCCGCTTTCATAATCTCTTCTGGTGTGACATTTGAGTCGCAATTGAACGCCGAGAGGCGTCGGCCGGCGCCCTCGCGGCACGGCAATCGCGCTGATCCAGATCAATGCTCCGACCCGGGCGCGACTTAGCCTTGGCTGCTGGACGCGGTTACGGATTTGCGGCGCGAAGCCAAGGGGAGCCTGGTCAAATGCCGTGGACGCCGGATGACGCCGAAAGGCACACGCACAAGGCGACAACCCCGGAGCTGCAAGAGCTGTGGGCGCAGGTTGCCAATGAATGCTTGGAGCGAACCGGCAATGAGGGCCGCGCCATCCGGGAGGCCAACGCGGTGATCGCACGGCAGGCGGAAGCCGGCGCCTAGGTGGGGGGCAAGAAATGACAGCGCCCCGTCCCGATAGGCCTGGCCGGAGCCGGCGCCAAGACGAGTGCGCGTGCCGCGCAAACAGTCACAAAGCTGGTGCCGACGCGCAGGTTCGAACTGCGGACCTACTGATTGCGAATCGGATTTTTAGGCATCATCGCCAGTCACGCCGGATCACCTGAAATCGCTAGAAGTCATTGCGCCACAGGCACATTTTGCATTTATAAATAATGGCATCACACGGCGCATCACCCTCGCTCACGACCGATACCATACCCAGGACCTTACCCAGATTTAGGCGATACTCAACAATGCGGTTGACAATAAGGCTGACAATCAATAATGGTTATATCCTGTCAAACACAATGAAAGGAAGTGATATGAGAGTTAATGTTTACGCTGAGGAAATGACAGACCGCTTGGAAATCATCTCCAAAGAAATCGACGGCCATACGTTCACCGGGCTTCGTTTCTGGCTTGCACTTCCAGCTTCCTATGTCAAAGACGGCAGCTCACCAATGGGTCGTCCGGCGAGCGTTCATGACACAAAGCAGGCTGACCACTACCAGGCCCCATTCATCCATCGTCCAGGGGATGATGACAGCAGCGCCGTGACCTTCTGGGGAAAGCGCGATCTACGCGAAGTGCTTAAACAAGCACTGGCAATGCTTGATGGGCATTACGAAGCCAAGGCGAGATAGAAAAAGGCTGGTGCCGCGCGAGGGCGGATCTCGACCATAACCATTCCGTGTTGGTCAACAAGTTTCCAAGTTGGCAACAACTTGTTAACTTTTCGAGTCGATCATTATGAACCGTAATGCAAAGGGGCTCGCAGTTTTACCCACGAGCCCCTAGGGATGTCCAAGTCGCTGGCGTACTCTCCCCGGATGCGAGCCGGGGCTTGTGATCTTGGCGTTGGACGAACACAGAGCGGAGGGAACCCTGCTCTGGGACACCAAACGCCATCATCCATGTGAATAGTTGTCGAATGGTTAACAGCAAATTAGCCCCGCTGGTGACGGCGGGGCTTTTTCTTTGCGCCATGAGCTATCGCCAAAACCGGGTTGTGAAATGGTGCCGCGTGTAGGATTCGAACCTACGACCTCCGGTTTACGAAACCGATGCTCTACCACTGAGCTAACGCGGCGTTCCATTTTCTCCAACGAATCCCGTACCCAGAACCTTACCCAAATTATCAGTAGGTCAGCAAATAACTCTTTGTTTTTATTGCCTAATTCAACCTGGGCCGCTGCTTACGAATCAGTTGCTCTACCACTGAGCTACGTCGGCGCCAGAGGCGGCGGACCTTACCTCTGCGGCTCCGGCGGCGTCAACCGCAGGGGCGCGCCACCGGGCGCCCGCCGCCTTCGTTGGCCGCGGTCAGCCCCCCTCCCTTGACATGGGGGTATATGCACCTATATCCGTGCATATGCGCCTATTCGCCGATGGGCGTGGGGAGGTGGATCATGAGCGCTGGCGCGGTCATCGAGCGAGAGGCGAGCGCCCCGGCGCCAAAGAGCCGGGCGAGACTGCGACCCAAGAAGCTGGCGCTGTCCGCGCTCGCCTTCGCTTTGGCCTTGGGCGGCGCCTGGTTCGGTTATGATTGGTGGACGGAAGGGCGCTTCGTCGAAAGCACCGACGACGCCTATGCCGGCGGCAATGTCACGCCGATTTCGCCGCATGTGTCGGGCTTCGTCGCGCAAATCCTGGTGGCGGACAATCAGTATGTGCATGCCGGCGATCTCATCATCCGGCTCGACGATCGCGACGTGCAGGCGGCGTTCGACCGCGCCACCGCCATCGTCGGCGAGCGCGAAGCGACTCTGACCAGCCTGCAAGCGAAGTATCTGCTGCAGCAATCCACCATCCGCCAGGCGGCGGCGGATGTGTCGGCCAAGACCGCGCAAGCCGCCTTCGCCCGGCAAGACGACATTCGCTATCGCCAGCTGCTGCAAGCCACAGTGGGGTCGCAGCAAAACGCACAAAAGGCGGTTGCCGTCGACCAGGCGGCGCAAGCGACCGTGCTCTCCTCCGAAGCGGCGCTCGATGCCGCCAGGCAGCAGCTCGACGTCCTCAACACCGAGATCGCCGAGGCGCACGCCGCCGTGGCGCAAGCGCAGGCCGATCTGCAGACCGCCCGGCTCAATCTCGGCTACACCCAGATCCGCGCGCCGATCGACGGCTATATCGGCAACCGCGCCGCGGAAGTCGGCGCCTATGTCTCGGAGGGCACCTATCTCGTCACCATCATTCCGGCGCAGGGCCTCTGGGTCGATGCCAATTTCAAAGAGGACCAGCTCGCGCGGATGGTGCCGGGTGAGTCCGCCACGATCGTCGCCGATGTTCTGCCGGGGCATGTGTTTCAGGGCCACGTGCTCAGCCTCGCCCCCGCCACGGGCGCGGTCTTCAGCGTGATCCCGCCGGAAAACGCCACCGGCAACTTCACCAAGATCGTGCAGCGCGTTCCGGTCCGCATCGCGCTCGATGCGGGCGACCCGATGTTGAGCCTGATCCGGCCGGGCCTCTCGACGACCGTGAGCGTCGATACGCGCTCGGATCCGGGGAGGACCAAATGACCGCCGCGCCTGCGCCTCGAAGCTGGGTCAGAGACCTCCTTCCTTTCGTCGTGATGTGCGTCGGGATGTTCATCGCGCTGCTCGACATACAGATTGTCGCCTCGTCGCTGCAGGATATCGGCGGCGGCCTCTCCGCGGCCCAGGACCAGATCAGCTGGGTGCAGACCGCCTATCTCATCGCCGAGATCATCATGATCCCGCTGTCGGGATGGCTGACACGCGTGTTCTCGACGCGTTGGCTTTTCGCCGCGTCGGCCGCCGGCTTCACCGTGACCAGCCTCTTCTGCGGCCTCGCCTGGAACATCGACAGCATGATCCTCTTCCGCGCGCTGCAAGGCTTGCTCGGCGCGTCGATGATCCCGACGGTCTTCACCTCGTCCTTTCACTATTTCCAGGGGCCGCGGCGCGTCTATTCCGCCGCCGTCATCGGCACCATCGCCTCGGTCGCGCCGACGCTGGGGCCGGTGATCGGCGGCTGGATCACCGACACGCTGAACTGGCACTGGCTGTTCTACATCAATCTGGTCCCAGGCACGGTCATCGCGCTGGTGGTGCCGGTTCTGGTGAAGATCGACGAGCCCGATCTGTCGCTGCTCGCCGAAGCGGATTATCCCGGCATCGTGCTGATGGCGATCAGCCTCGGCAGCCTGGAATATGTCCTCGAGGAAGGCGCGCGCTGGAACTGGTTTGACGACAGCACGATCCGGGACTGCGCTTTCGTCGCCGCGATTGCCGGCATCCTGTTCGTGATCCGCAGCCTCACCTTCGCCCGCCCCGTCGTCGATCTGCGCGCGCTCGCCAACCGCAACTTCGCGCTGGGCTGCCTGCTCTCCTTCGTCACCGGCATCGGCATCTTCTCGACCATCTACCTGACGCCGCTGTTTCTCGGCTATGTCCGCGGGTTCAGCGCCTGGCAGACCGGAACCGCGATCTTCTCAACCGGTGCCGCGTCGCTGATCGGCGTGCCTGTGTATATCGTGCTGGCGCGGAAGTTCGACACGCGCTGGCTGATGATGTTCGGCCTTGCCTGCTTCGGTCTTTCCATGTGGAGCTTCAGCTTCATCACCCATGATTGGGGCGCGGCCGAGCTGTTCCTGCCGCAATTCCTGCGCGGCTTTCCCCAGGTCTTCGCCGTCGCGCCCAGCGTCAATCTCGGTCTCGGCAGCCTCCCGCCGGAGCGCCTCAAATACGCCAGCGGCCTCTTCAACATGATGCGCAATCTCGGCGGCGCCGTCGGCATCGCGGTAAGCGGCGCGGTCCTCAACGACCGCACCAATTTCCACTTTCTCACCATCGCCTCGAACCTGACACCGGCCAATGCCGCGATGACGCGCCTCACCGACAGCCTGGCGCAGCGCTATGGCGCAATGCCCGGCAGCCCGGGCGCGGGGCACGCCGCCGCCCTCGATCAGCTCTGGCATCTCGCCTATCGCGAGGCCTCGACCTTGGCCTATGCGGATGCGTTCCGCGCCATCATGGTCGCCTTCGTCATTGCCACCATGCTGGTTCCGCTGCTGCGCAATGTGGTCGCACCGAAAGCGCCGGCCCCGGGGGCGCACTGACATGTCCGGCGACGACCTCCAGAGCCTCGGTCGCGACGCAGCGCGACCCTCGACCTCAATCCGCGAGGTGTGATGTGGATACGATGCCGCGCGCTCGGCGGTGGCTCGATCTCGACCAGTGGTGGCTAGAGGGTCTCCGCGGCAGCGGCACCGGCCTCGAAGCCGCTGGCCGCCACCGCCCGCAACAGCCCGCGCAGCTCGGTCGTCCGCGTGCTGCCGAAGGTTTCCTCGAAGCGCGTCTGCGCCAACGCCCATTTCTTGATCGCGGCGCGCAGCCGCGCGGCACCGGCGTCGGTCAGACGCAGCTCCTTGCGGCGCCGGTCGTCGCTGCCTTGCTCCACGGCGATCAGACCGTCACGCTCCAGCGGCAGGATGTTCCGCCCGAGCGTGGTCCGGTCCATCACCATCTCGCGCGCCAGCTCGTTGATCGTCATCGGGCCGAGGCGCCTCAGCCGGGCGAGAATCGAGAACTGCGTCACACGCAGTCCGATCGGTGCCAGGAAGTGGTCATAAAGCTGCGTGACATGCCGCGCCGCCTGGCGGATGGCGAGACAATTGCAGTCCTCGGCTCTCAGCTCGATCTCGGACATCGCGAACCCTCGCTTGAGGCATCCCTCTCGCCTGCTATATGGGCGTATATGCGCCAATTTTCAATAAACCCGGCCTCACGGCCCTGCGCAAGGAGAGCAAGATGAGAATACTGGTGGTGGGCGCCGGCGCGATCGGCGGGTATTTCGGCGGCAGACTCCTCGAAGCCGGCCGCGATGTGACATTTCTCGTGCGGCCACGGCGCGCCGCCGAGCTGGCCAGGACCGGGCTCGCCATCCGCAGTCGATTGGGCAACGTCGACATCGCGGCGCCGCCGACGGTTACCGCAGAGGCGCTCGGAGCGGCGTTCGACCTGGTGCTGCTGAGCTGCAAGGCCTATGACCTCGACGGCGCGATCTCCTCCCTCGCGCCGGCGGTCGGGCCGCGCACGGCGCTCTTGCCGTTGCTCAACGGCATGCATCATCTCGATCTTCTGAACGCCCGCTTCGGCGCCGAGCGGGTGCTCGGCGGCCAATGCCTGATCTCGACCATGCTCGACGCGGAGGGGCGAATTCTGCACCTCACCGACATCCATTCCCTTACCTTCGGCGAGCAAAGCGGCCAGCACACGGCGCGGGCCGACGCGATCGCGGCGACACTCGCCAACGCCCGCTTCACGCTGCAGCTCAGCGACGACATCTTGCAGGAGATGTGGGAAAAATGGGTGTTCATTGCGACCGCCGCGGGGATCACCTGCCTGATGCGGGCGGCGATCGGCGATATCGTGGCAGCAGGCGCCGCCGATCTTGCTACCTCGCTGCTCCAAGGGTGCGCCGAGATCGCAGCGTCGCAAGGATTTGCGCCGCGCGCCGCCTTCCTCGAGCGGACGCGGGCGATGATCACGGCCCCTGGCTCGCCGATAACCGCGTCGATGCTGCGCGACATCGAGCGCGGCGCGCCGGTCGAGGCCGATCACATCCTGGGCGACCTGCTGCGCCGAGCGAGCGATCCGGGCCGCGCTTGGCTGCTGCGCATCGCCTATGCGCACACCAAAGCCTACGAAGCGCGACGCGCACGGGAACAAGCGGCGAAGGCGGCGTAAGTCGACCCCCCCGCTTTCGCGCTTGGGTATGCACAGGTCTCGCGAAGCGCTGCCATCGCAATAAATATCTCGCCGTCCCCGGCCCAGAGCACGCGCCCCGATCGTTGCATCTTAAACTCTGGATGCCCGCTTTCGAGTGTGTGAAGAAATCGAAGTGGACGAAGGTGGCGCTTTGAGATCGCATGGATTCCCGCTTTCGCGGGAATGACGGAATAATTTGATTTTGCTTTAGAATTCGTCGCCCCCGCGAAAGCGGGGGTCCATTTGTGAGCCGCACGATGCGAGCGAAAGCACCTTTGCGTGCGATTGCTTCACACGCTCTTTCGCGGGCAAAGCGAAGTTGGGAAGGCACCGCGAGATATGTGCACGCCCGAGTGCTTGCCGGGAGCCAGGAGTAAACGCGGCTCCCTTAGATCCGACACAGCCTACGACGCGGTGCGCGAATTTCGTCCATGGTGACTTCCTCCGGAAGGCCGAGCCGCGGCCCGCTTGCGGCGCGCGGCTCAGGACGAGGCGAGCTTCTTCGCCGCTTCCGTGGTCCCGGCCTCGGCCTCCGACCACGGCGCCGGCACCGGCAGCGCCGGCATCAATCCGGAAGCCGGCGCCGGCGCGGCGAGGCGCCGCGGCGTCTCCGTCGAAGGCAGGCGCCAGGCGAGGCTGGCAAAGGCGCGGCAAGACGGACAGACGGCGCTCCAGCCATGCGTCTCGGCGCCGCAAGCGCCGCAGATCCAGGTGGGATCGGCCACGGTGCTCGACGCGGCGCGACCGAGCCAGTGATGCGCCGCGCCGACATCGCCATGCTGCGCCTCTTCGAGCTCTGCCATATCGCGGCAGATGCGCGGACTCGGCGGCGGCGCATCGGGCTTGGCGCCGAGCGCTTCGAGATGGCGACGCGCCTCGCCCCAGAGCCGCGCCGCGAGCGAGGCGCGCGCTTGCGCTAGCCGGCTTTCGGGATGATCGGGATTGACGGCGGCGAGCCGGTCGACCTGCTTCAGCCGCGCGACCGGCGTCTCTTCGGTGAACAGCGCGTTCCATGCGGCAGCGAGGTCGGGATGAGGCGCCTGCCGCCACGCCGTCTCGATCGCTTTTGCCGCGCGCCGCGTCCAGCCGCCGACGCGCAGCAGCTCGGCATAGCGCACCGTCGCCGGCGCGAAGCCGGGCTCGAGCCCATGTGCCTTCGCCGCCAGCTGCAGCGCCTCGCGCTGATCGCCGGCAGCCTCGGCGGCGCGGCTCCGCTCATGCAGCAGCACGGCGCGATGATGCCGCGCGGCGTCGCTTGCCAGCACCTTGCGCTTCAGCGCCTCGGCCAGTGTCGCGTCGGCCTCGAGCCATTTGCCGGCGCGCGCCTGCAGCTCGAACAGGCTTTGCAGGACCCAGGGCGTGCGCGGCCGCAGCGCGCGGGCGCGCTCGACGAGGTGAAGTGCCGCGCGCTCGTCGCCGCCGCGCAGCGCCTGCATGATGAGGCCGCGCAGGCCCAGGAACTCGGTCTCGGCGCGGTCGAGCATGGCGGTGAAATACTTGCGCGCCGCCTGGTCGTCGCCCTTGAGCTGCGCCGCCTGCGCCGAGAGCAACAGGGTCAGCGGCGGCTCCGCCAGCAAGGTGTCGGCCTTGCGCGCGAAGCGATGCGCCTCTTCGGCGTCGCCCGCCGCCACCGCCACCATGCCTTGCGTCAGTGCGCGATAGCCTTCGCGCCGCCGCTTCTCGCGCCGCGACCGCATGAAAGCGCGCGGACCGCCGAGCAGCTTGCGCAAGAGATGGAACAGCGCCGCCGCGAGCATGGCGAGAAGGACGACGCCGAAAACCAGCACCGCGACGCTGGTGTCGACGCGCCAACCCTGCCAGGTGAGCGCAACGCTGCCGGGCTCGCTGGCGAGAAAGCCGGCGCCGGCGGCGAGCAGCGCGATGACGATGAGCGCCGGGAGCGCGCGCATCAGCGTTGCGGCGCGGCTTCGGCCGCCGAGGGCGCGGGCGCGGCAGTCAAGCGCGCGGTGAGGCTCTTGGTCGCCTGGTCGAGCGCCGCGTCGGCGTCGAGCCGGCGATGCGCGGCGTTGAGCCAGCTTTGCGCCGGCGCCCGAGCTTGCTCCGGCAAATCTTCGAGCGACGCCACAGCGCTGCCGAGGTCCTCGCTGCCGAGCGCCGTCTCTGCCTTCGCCACCGCCGCCGAGACCGGATCGCTGCTCCCCGTGGCGCCGCTACCGACATGGCGGATGACGACGAGCGAGCTCAGCTTGCCGAGAATGCGCGCGCCGAGACTGTCGCCTTCCGGCTCTGCCGGCTCGCGCAGCAAGGACGGCGCGACGTCTTGCCGGAAGCGTTGCGCGAGGCTGGCCACGTTGGCGACGCCCTGGCCCGCCGATTTCTCCAACCCGGCGACCGGCCCAGCCAGCTCCGGCCGCTCATGTGCCAGCGTTTTCACCGTGTCGAGCTCGGCGGTGAAGGGCCGGCCGTTGTCGACCGCGGCGCGGAGCTGCCCCAGCGCCAACAGCAGCGCCTGGTCGCTGCGCGTATCGGCGGCCGCCGCGCCGCGCTGCTCGAGCCGGTCGAGCCGCTGGCCGAGGCTCGCATTCGCGGCTTCGAGCTTTTGCAGCGCTTGGGCCAGCGCCGTGAGCTGCGTCTCATCGGCGCCCGCTTGCGGCGGGTGACTCTCCAGCGCGGCGATGCGGTCGGCGAGCGAGCGCATCGCCTGCGCCTGCTCCTGCATCCATTGCGGTGTCGCCACCGATTTCATCTGCTGCTCGAGCTCGGCGACGCGTTGCTCCAACGCGGTCTGTTGCTGTGTCAGCGCCGCGATGCGCCGGTCCTGCTCGCCGCGCTCGGCCTTCGCCGCCTCGAGCGATTTCTGCGGCGAGCCGGGCAGGAGCTGCGTCCAGTAGGGGGCCGTGCTGAGGATTGCCACCACGATCACCACCAGCGCAAACACCGGCCATAGCCGCCGCCCGCCATGGGCGGGAGCAGACGCGGTTTCGTCGCGCGCGGTGGCGTCAAGGGTGGGGGGCGGCGCGCCGGCCCAGTCCGGCGCCGGTCCCGGCCCGCTCTCGTCGCCGTGCTGTTCGGTCATTCCGCTCCCATGCTCCGCTTGTGCTCACCGCGCTCGCGATCGATCGCCTCGAGCAAGGCCTGCTGCGTCGGCGCGCGCGCGACCGCAATGTGTCGCCAGGGCAGCGCGTCCAGCGCGGACGCAACCGCCGGGCTCAGTGCCAGCGCCGTCAGCGCGCGGCAGGATGGCCCCATCCCCGCGGCGGCGGCAAGCCTAACAAAGGTTGCGGCGGTGCGGGGAGAGAAAAACAGCGCCAGCGCCGGCTCGCCCCGGGCGATGACCGCCGCCGCTTCGGGCGACAGCGCCGCGGCCGGCCGCGCCTCATAAACGACCACCCGACGCACGGCGAAGCCGGCCTTGCCCAGCATCCCCGCGAGATCGCCCGCGACTTCGCTGCCGGCGATATGAACCAGCGCGCCTTGCTGCGGCGACAGCCGCGCCGCGACCAGTGCCGCAAGATCGGCGACATCGCCGCCGGCGCTGGTGACGCTGCGGCATTCGGCGAGCCGCGCCGCGGCGGCGGACGCATCGCCGACGGCGAAAACCGGAAGCTCGCGCCGCGCCGAGGCGCTCGCGAAGACGCGGATGCCGTTGGCGCTGGTG
Organism: Allostellaceae bacterium; assembly: GCA_035509275.1. Classification (GTDB taxonomy): domain Bacteria; phylum Pseudomonadota; class Alphaproteobacteria; order ATCC43930; family CGMCC-115725; genus DAHUYF01. The sequence goes on from DATJLU010000039.1 coordinate 28,894, forward strand.
ACAAGCACGGCCTGAGCGCCGATCAGTGCGTCGCTGATGCGCGTTGCCGCGTCGCTGGCTGGCCGGATGGTCAGCATCGGTGCCAGCACGGCCTCGATGCCGCGCTCGGCGAGCGCACGGGCGAGCGGCGCCGCATCCTCGGCGGGACGCGTTACCAGCGCCTTCACGGTGTTTCCTCGGCGAAGAAGCCGGGCCCGGCGCGGCCGCGCAGCTCCATTCCGGCGTCGCGGCCAAGCGCTTCCGCCGCCTCGATGCTGCCGCGCCGCTCGGCGAGCAGCCGCTCCTTGCCGTCGGGGCGGATCAGCATCGCGCGCAGATGCAGCCCATCGCCTTCGCCGAGCTCCGCCAGCGCCGCGATCGGCGTGCGGCAGGAGCCGCCCAGCGCCGCCAGCACCGCCCGCTCGGCGCCGATGCACGCGGCGGTCGGCGCGTCGTCGATGGCGGCGAGGAAAGCGCGCGCACGTCCGTCGGCGGCGCGGATCTCGACGCCGATGGCGCCCTGCGCCGCTGCCGGCAGCATCTCCTCGGGCGAGAGCACGGCGGTGATGCGCTCGGCAAGGCCGAGACGCTTCACCCCGGCCACGGCCAACAGCGTGCCGTCGACGTCGCCGGCATCGAGCTTGCGCAGCCGGGTTTCGACATTGCCGCGCAACGGCAGGATGCGCAGATCGGGCCGGCGATGGCGAAGCTGTGCCTCGCGGCGCGGCGAGGAGGTGCCGATCGAAGCGCCGACGGGGAGATCGGCAAAGCGCGCCGCGCGCGGCGAGAACCAGGCATCGCGCGCATCCTCGCGCGGCAAATGCGCGGCGAGCGCGAGCCCGTCCGGTAAAAAGGTCGGCAGGTCCTTCAGCGAATGCACGGCGAGGTCGATGCGCCCGTCGAGCAGCGCTTCCTCGATCTCCTTGGTGAACAGCGCTTTGCCGCCGAGATCGGCGAGGCGCCTTTCGGCCAAAACGTCGCCGCTGGTCTTGATCACCACCGTCTCGATCGCATCAGGCGCGGCGAGCTCGGCATGGGCGGCGGCCAGCCGCGCCTTCAGCTCCGCCGCTTGCGCCAGCGCCAACGCGCTGCCGCGCGTGCCGATGCGCAGAAGAGAGGTCGCCATGGCGGTGTTTAGGCGGTTGCCCGCAAGCGGGCAAGTTGTCAGTTCTCAGAAGTTGTCAGTTATCAGTTCTCAGTTGTCAGTGAGGAGGCACCGGACCTTTCGAACTGACGACTGATAACTGAAAACTGACAACCTCCCTTCTAAGCGCTAGCTTCCGCGCCATGCTGATCCTCGGCATTGAAACCAGCTGCGACGAGACGGCGGCGGCGGTGGTAGGCAATGACGGCGCGCGCATCCGCGCCAACATCGTGCTGTCGCAACTCGCCGAGCATCGGCCCTATGGCGGCGTCGTGCCGGAAGTCGCGGCGCGCGCTCATCTCGACCATCTCGACGGCATCATCGCGCGCGCGCTCGACGAGGCCGGCATCGACTGCGCCGCTCTCGACGCGGTGGCGGCCACGGCCGGGCCCGGCCTCATCGGCGGCATCTTCGTCGGCGTCATGGAGGCAAAGGCGATCGCGCTTGCCCGGCGTCTTCCGTTCATCGCCGTCAATCATCTCGAAGGTCACGCGCTCTCGCCGCGTCTCGTCGCCGATGTCGCTTTCCCCTATCTGCTGCTGCTGGTCTCGGGCGGGCATTGCCAGCTCCTCGCCGTCGAAGGCGTCGGGCGTTACCGCCGGCTCGGCACTACCATCGACGATGCCGCGGGCGAGGCCTTCGACAAAGGCGCAAAGCTGCTGGGCCTGGGATACCCCGGCGGTCCCGCGATCGAGCGCGCGGCGTCTGCGGGCGATGCCACGCGCTTCAGCCTGCCGCGGCCGCTCAAGGGGCGGCCGGGGTGCGACTTCTCGTTCTCCGGCCTCAAGACGGCGCTGCGTCAGCAGGCGGCGGCGCTCGCCGATGCCGAGGGTCGACTCGCGCCGCGCGACGCCGCCGATCTCGCCGCGGCGCTGCAAGCCGCGATCGGCGACAGCCTCGTCGACCGCACGGCCCACGCCGCGGCGCAGTTCCGCCGCCGCTGGCCCGAAGGCCAGAGCCTCGTCCTCGCCGGCGGCGTCGCCGCGAACCAGACGCTGCGGGCGCGGCTCGCCGGCCTCGCCGCGGAAGCGGGACTGGCGTTCGTCGTGCCGCCGGCGGCGCTCTGCACCGACAATGCGGCCATGATCGCCTGGGCCGGGCTCGAGCGGCTGCGGCTCGGTCTCACCGATCCGCTCGACTTTGCGCCACGCCCGCGCTGGCCGCTCGATCCTGCCGCGGCTCCCGCCATCGGCGCCGGGGTGAAGGCGTAGGGACGCTTCCACGCTCGACCTCGCCGCTTCGAACAACAGTTCGTTACCGTGAGCAGGGGCTTGCACTCCGCCATGGCCGGAACCCGCCTTGGCCGCTAGCATCCGCGGACTCACCACGCCTTATCGGGAGGGACTATGCGCAAGCTTGTCATGGGGTTCGTTGCCGCCTGTGCCGTCGGGATCGCCGGCGGGGCTTCGGCGCAACAGCAACCGGCGGCTACGCCGGAGCCGGTGCCGGAGAAGATGCCGTTCGACATTCCCTATGGCAGCGAGATCAATCTCGACCGCGCCAATCGCTTGATTGACGCCGCCGAGATGGAGGCGCGCAAGCACAATTGGAAGATGGCCATCGCCGTGGTCGGCCCCACCGGCGATTTGGTCTCCTTCCAGCGCATGGATGGGACGCAGCTCGCTTCGGTCGCCATCGCTCAGGACAAGGCGGTTGCCGCGGCGCGCTTCCGCCGCCCGACCAAGGTTTTCGCCGATGCGATGGAAGCCGGGCACGCTTATGTCCTGTCGCTGCGCGGCGCCGTCGCCTCTCCCGGCGGCTTCCCGCTCGTCGAGAGCGGCCGGATCATCGGCGCCATCGGCTGCAGCGGCGGGGTCGGCGCGCAGGACGCCGCTACCTGCGGGGCCGGGGCCGAGCTGGTGAAATAGTCCCCGCGCCTTGCCGCGGGACCGCGCGGCGCCGATCCGCTATCCTCGGCGGTGAATGCAGCGCATCGGCATCATCGGCGGCGGCGCCTGGGGCAGCGCGCTCGCGCTCACCGCGCGGCGTGCCGGCCGCGACGTCGTGCTCTGGGCGCGCGAGCCGGACGTGGCGGCGGCCATCAACCGTGACCACGCGAACCCGCTCTTCCTGCCGGGGGTGACGCTCGATCCGGCGATCGGCGCCACCACCGAGCTCGGACAAGTCGTGCGCGCCGCCGATGCGCTGCTGCTGGTGGCGCCGGCGCAGCATCTGCGTGCGCTGGCCGCGGCGCTCGCGCCCTTGCTTCCCGCAGGCATGCCGGTGGTGATTTGCGCCAAGGGCATCGAGGAGCGGACCGGCGCGCTGATGAGCGAGGTGGTCGCCGCGACGCTGCCGCAAGCGCCGCTCGCGCTGCTGTCGGGCCCGACCTTTGCCAGCGAGGTGGCCGCGGGCTTGCCGACCGCGGTGACCCTCGCCTGCGCCGATGCCGCCCTCGGCCGGCGTGTCATCGCGGCGCTCGGCACGCGCAGCTTCCGCCCCTATCTCGCCGCCGATGTCATCGGCGCCGAGATCGGCGGCGCCGTCAAGAACGTGCTGGCGATCGCGTGCGGCATCGTCATGGGGCGGAAGCTCGGCGACAATGCGCGCGCCGCGCTCATCACCCGCGGCCTTGCCGAAATGGTGCGCCTCGCTCTCGCCAAAGGCGGCAAGCCCGAGACGCTGATGGGGCTGTCCGGCCTCGGCGATCTCGTTCTCACCTGCACCAGCCTCACCTCGCGCAACCATTCGCTGGGCGTGGCGCTGGGCGAAGGGAAGGCGCTGGCCGAGATCCTGGCCGGCCGGCGCTCGATTGCCGAAGGCGTGTCTTCGGCTGCGGCTGCGGCGGCACTGGCGAGGCGACTGGGCGTCGACATGCCGATCACGGCTGCGGTTGACGCCATCCTCCATCACGGTGCCGCCATCGACGCCGCGATCGAGGGCCTGCTGGCGCGGCCGTTCCGCAGCGAAGGAAGTTGATTTACGGGTCGGTGAGCTCCGTCGCTCGAGCCGGTTCCTCGAGTTCCGCCGCGAGGGACACCTTGTTGCGGCCGGTGCGTTTTGCCGCGTAGAGAGCCAAATCAGCCTGCTTGAACAGCTCGGTAATCGCCGCGGCCCCTTGGGCCTCACTCACCCCGATGCTGATGGTCACCGGCGCAGCGCTGTCGCCGGGCGGGAGCAGCCTCTGGCTCGCAACCGCGCTTCGCAGTCTCTCGGCGACAAGACCGGCATCGCCGAGGCTCGTCTCGGGCAGGAGCATCGCGAACTCTTCGCCTCCCAGGCGGCCGACCACGTCGGAATTGCGGTTTGCGTCGCGGCAAATCCGGGCGATGCCGGCGATGACCCGGTCGCCGACATCATGGCCGAAGCGGTCGTTGATCGATTTGAACCGGTCGATGTCGATCATGAGAAGGGCGAGCGGCCGCTGATAGCGCTGGAAACGCTGCCACTCGGTCTCGGCGACCGCAAGGAAGTGGCGGCGGTTGAACACGCCGGTCAAGCTGTCGAAGGCCGCTAATTTCTGTAGATGGTCGACCTGCATCTCCGCCTTCCGTCGCTCGGAAATCGCGGTTGGCAACCACCGCATCAACAACAATCCAAGCACAAGGCATCCGGCCGCAATATTCACCAGCTTCGGCAGGATCAGAAGAAAAGGACGCCCCAGCACCGCCGTGAGCTGTCCGGCAAACAGTCCATACATGCCGCCGAAATAAAGGCCGAAATAGACGTTCTCGACCAGATTCCGAACCGTGTCGAGCGCCAGCACGATCAGCAGCAGGCGCGTGGTGCCAAAGACCCGCGGGTTGCGGACAAAAAAGATGACGGCGGTGACCAGAACGGCAAGCCAGACGGCGACGACCACCCAGTATGTAAGCGCCGTTGCGATGTGCATGATACCGCCCAAAGTTCTGATGTTCTCGTTACCATGGTCTCGTTGAGATTTGGCTAACATAGCTGTCAGCCGTCAGCCTTCAGCCGAGTCGTCAGTTTTCAGTCGTCAGTTTTCAGTTTCGACACCCACGTGAACTGACAACTGAAAACTGACGACTGACAACTCAGCTGTCAGCTTGACACCCAGTCCTGTATCCGATACAAATACAGCCATGAGCCGGGCTACGCGTTTCTCCGTCGCCGTGCATGCGCTGGCGTTGATCGAGCGCTTTGGCGGCGAGCGGCTGGCGTCCGATGTCATCGCCGGCAGCGTCGGCACCAATGCGAGCTTCGTGCGCCGGGTGCTGGCGATGCTGTCCCATGCCGGGCTGGTGCGGTCCTCGCCGGGAGTCGCCGGCGCGGCCTTGACGCGGCCGGCGGCGAAAATCACGCTGCTCGATGTTTATCGCGCCGTCGACATGGAGGATGAGCATCGCCTCGCCGTTCATGACGAGCCCAATCCCTGCTGCATGATCGGCCGCCACATCCAGGCCGCGCTCGATGCTTCGATCGGCCCTGCCGAGGATGCCTTCGAGGCGCAGCTCAAGCGCCGATCGCTCGCCGATATCCTGTCCTTCATCGCCGCTCAGACCAAATAGTCACGTACCTGTAACGGATACAGCCACAACCAAGGAGAAGCATCATGAAGCTTTATTATGTGCCGGGCGCCTGCTCGCTCTCGCCCCATATCGTGCTGCGCGAGGCCGGACACACCTTCGAGCTGCAGCGCGTCGATCTTCAGGCGAAGAAGCTGAAGCCGGGCGACGGCGATTTTCTTGCCGTGAACCCGAAAGGCCAGGTGCCGGTGCTCGAGCTCGATGATGGCGATCGCCTCACGGAGGGGCCGGCCATCGTGCAGTATCTCGCCGACCAGAAGCCGGCGAGCGGGCTTGCCCCGGCGAACGGCACCCTGCCGCGCTACCACCTGCAGGAATGGCTCAACTTCGTCACCTCGGAGCTGCACAAGGCGTTCTCGCCGCTGTTCCGCCCGACCACGCCCGAGGAATTCGTCAAGATCAGCAAAGACAACCTCGCCAACAAGTTCGCCTTCCTCGACCGCCACCTCGCCACGCGCCAATACCTCATGGGCGATGGTTTCACCGTGGCCGATGCGTATTGCTTCACCATCACCAACTGGGCGAGGTTCAAGGACATCGATCTCGGCCGCTGGCCCAATCTCAACGCCTACATGAACCGCGTCGGCGCGCGGCCCAAGGTGCAGGAGGCGCTGAAGGCCGAGGGGCTGATTAAATAGCGGTCAGCGGTCAGCCGTCAGCTGAGTCGCCAGTTGTCGGTCATCAGTTCTCAGTAGACCGTTCCGCAACTGAGAACTGAAAACTGACGACTGACAACTCAGCTGACGGCTGATTAGCTGACAGCTGATAGCTGATAGCTCCAAAGGAGAGACTCAATGGCGCCGCTTCCCGGCTGGTCCTTCCCGGAATCGCCGTTCCATCCCGGCGAGCAACAGGTGCAGCAGATGCTTGGCGTGCGCGACCGGATGGAAGTGGCCGGGCGGCGCGTGCTGCGCAATTTCATGCCGGACCAGCATCGCGAGTTTTTTGCGCTGCTGCCTTTCCTGGTGCTCGGCACCGTCGATGACGAGGGGCAGCCCTGGGCCTCGATCGCCACCGGGGCGCCGGGCTTCCTGTCGACGCCCGATGCGACGACGCTGCGGGTTGCCGCCGCGCCGCCGCTCGGCGCCCATCTTGCCGTGGGGCACGATATCGGCGCTCTCGGCATCGACTTCGCCGCGCGGCGCCGCAACCGCGCCAACGGGCTGATTGCCGCGCTCGACAGCGACGGCTTCGACATCGCGGTGAAACAGTCCTTCGGTAATTGCCCGAAATACATCCAGGCACGCGACTGGACCATGCTCGCGCCCGACGCGCGCGCGCCGGGGCGCGTGCTGCAGGGACGCTGGCTCGGCGCGGCGGAGCGCGAGCTCGTTGCCGGCGCCGATACCTTCTTCATCGCTACCGCGCTGGGCAGCCTGCGCAGCGAGCCGAACCATGGCGCCGACGCCTCGCATCGCGGCGGCCCGCCGGGCTTCGTGCGCGTCGATGACGAGCACACCTTGACCGTGCCGGATTTCACCGGCAACGCCTATTACAACACGCTCGGCAATCTGCGGCTCAACCCGCGCTGTGGCCTGCTCTTCATCGATTTCGCTGCCGGCACGACCGTCCAGATCGCCGCCACGGCGGAGATCGTCTGGGACGGGCCCGAGGTCGCGCGCTTTACCGGCGCCGAGCGCCTCGTCCGCTTTCACGTCACCGAGCGCGTCACCGCCGAGCGCGCCCTGCCCCTGCGCTGGCGCTTCCGCGACAACTCGCCCTTCCTGGCGAAGCTCGGCCAGTGGACATAGTCAAGGCGAACGCGTCAGCGTTTCCCTAAACCGATTGCGGCCGGCGCAGCGGCCGGCGCTCGACGACGAAGGTCCGGGTGGCCGGCCGCGGCGCCGCGGCGGGCGACGCTTCCGCCGTTCCTGGCGCGGGCTCCTGAGCCTGAGCCGGCGCCACTGCCGGATGCGCCGGCGCCGGGCGTGGCGGGCCGCGCCGCTTCGGCGAGGGCGAACGCAGCGCGAGGCTCGGATCGGCGGCGCGCACGGCGATGCGCTGGCCGTCGATCTCCTGCCCGTCGAGGGCCTCGATCGCCTCGGCCGCGGCGCGTTTGGGCGCGAGGTCGACGAGCCCATGATTGCGGATCGCGCCGGTCTTGGCGTCGCGCGCCAGATGGGCGATCAGCACCAGCCCGTAGGGATCGAACAGGTCGGCAAGCCGTGCGTCGGTGAAGCCCGGCGGCAGATTGGCGACGAAGATGTTCCCGGTGATGCGATCGGATCTCATGGCGGCGAGCCTGTCCCTTTCTGAGCTGCCCGACATGGAGAGCCAGAGATGGTCAGCGGGGCAATGGTTTGAGGTGAGACAAAACGCCGCGATCCCGGGCTGTTCTGCCATTGATTCGTCAAATGCTTGTCATCGGCGTGACCCCATGGGCCGCTAGACAGGCCGTGTTTCCCAAAGGCGCGGCCGGCAAAGCGTGGCGCACCACATCTTGAGAAACCAGGTGAAGAATCGGCAAGTCCTAGTGACAAGCCTTGGCTTTCCCGGTATCGTTTCGCTGTCGATGCCGTTGCCTCCTGGGTCCTTTCCCGCCCTTTCCCGGCCCGGTCTCCCTCCCGGCGATCCCGCACCGCTACGCTTGATCCACGCCCGCCGCCTCGCGGCGCGGCGCCGCTTTGTCGTCCCCCGTCCATCGAGAAGGAATTCGGCATGGCCAAACGTTCGAGCCGCGCAGCCCAGCCCAAGAGCCACGAGGGCAAGGTCGAGCCGTTATTCGGGCCGGGCTGGCACCCGCTGGGGGTGGAGCGCGACGCGGAGCGGGAACAGAGCTATCTGCGCAAGGTCAGGCCGCAAAGCGACAATCAGCGCGAGCTCATGGCGGCGATCGAGCAGCATAGTCTGACGCTGGCGCTGGGCCCGGCCGGTACAGGCAAGACCTATCTCGCCATCACCGCCGCGGTCGAGTCGCTGGAAGCCGGCAAAGTCGGGCGCATCGTGCTGACCCGGCCGGCCATCGAAGCCGGCGAGAGCCTCGGCTTCCTCCCCGGCGATCTCCACGAAAAGCTCGCCCCCTATCTTCGCCCGCTTTATGACGCGCTCAACGAGCGCATCGGCGGCAAGCGCGTACGCCAGCTCATGGCGGAGGGCGCGATCGAGATCGCACCCGTCGCCTATATGCGCGGCCGCACGCTCAACAACGCTTTCATCGTCATCGACGAAGCGCAGAACTGCACCTATGGCCAGATCAAAATGCTGCTCACCCGGCTCGGCTGGCACTCCACCATGGTGCTCACCGGCGATCCCGATCAGAGCGACCTTCTCGACGGGCTCTCTGGCCTCGCCGACATCGCGCGCCGGCTCGAAGCGGTACCGGAAGTTGCGGTCATCCGCCTCGACGAGCGTGACATCGTCCGCCACCCGCTGGTTGCCGGCATGCTGACCGTGCTCTGAGCACGGCATGCCGACGGCCATCGCCATCCGCCATGTCGCTTTCGAGGATATCGGCACGCTCGGCGCGCCGCTGGCACAGCGCGGCTTCAGCCTCTCCTATCGCGATGCGGCGGTCGACGATCTCGCCGCGCCGGAGATCGGCGATGCCGATCTCCTCGTCGTTCTCGGCGGGCCGATCGGCGCCTATGAGAGCGAGCCCTATCCCTTCCTCCATGACGAGCTGCGCCTGATCGAGCGGCGGCTCGCTGCGGAGAAGCCGGTGCTCGGCATCTGCCTCGGCAGCCAGCTCATGGCCAGCGCCTTGGGTGCGCGGGTCTATCCCGGCACCGGCAAGGAGATCGGCTGGGCGCCGCTCACGCTCACCGAAGCGGGCCGCGCCTCGCCGCTGGCGCCGCTCGGCGCCGGTGCACCGGTCCTGCATTGGCATGGCGATACCTTCGACTTGCCGCGCGGCGCCGTGCATTTGGCCGCGACCGACCGCTATCGCCACCAAGCCTTCGCCTGGGGGCGCCACGGTCTCGCGCTGCAGTTTCATCTCGAGGTCGCAGCCCCCACGCTCGAGCGCTGGTACATCGGCCACGCCGTGGAGATCGCCACGACGCGCGGCCTCTCCGTACCGGTGCTGCGCAGCGAATCCGAGCACTGGGCGCCGCTGCTGGCGCCACTCGCCGAGCAGTGCTTCGCCACCTGGCTCGACGGGCTCCCACCCGCTTAGAGCGGTTCACGGTTTGGCTGAATCGGGAGGGATTCCCGGTTGGCTGAAATTGTGATTCAAGATGCTGGCTGGAATGGAGGCCAGCATGGGATGAGCCGACCTCTGTCGATGGATCTACGCGAGCGGGTGGTTGCCGCGGTTTTGGCCGGGGAGACCTGCCGGTCTGTTGCGGCGCGGTTCGGAATTGCCGTGTCGTCGGTTGTGAAATGGTCGCAGCGTCATCGTGCGACCGGCTCGGTTGCGCCGGGCAAGATGGGTGGGCATCGCAAGCCGGTGCTGGAGCCGCATCGAGCCTTCATCCTGGACCGGATCGCTCAGACGCCGCATCTGACGCTGCACCGGCTGAAGGACGAGCTGGCGGCGCATGGCGTGAGCGTGTCGCACAATGCGGTATGGCTGTTCCTGCGGCGCGAGGGGCTGCGGTTCAAAAAAAACCCTGTTCGCTCTTGAGCAGGCCCGCGCCGATGTCGCGCGCCGGCGTCAGCGCTGGAGATCCTGGCAGGCCGGGCTCGATCCGCGGCGGCTGGTCTTCATTGATGAGACCTGGATCAAGACCAACATGGCACCGCTGCGCGGATGGGGGCCGAAAGGCAAACGCCTGCGCAGCTTCGCCCCGCACGGCCACTGGCGCACGCTGACCTTCCTCGGCGCGCTGCGGTGCGACCGGCTCGCGGCGCCTTGCGTCTTCGATGGACCGATCAACGGCCAGTGTTTCCGTGCCTATGTCGAGCAGCAGCTCGTGCCGCTGCTGGAGCCCGGCGACATCGTCGTCATGGACAATCTCGGCTCCCACAAGGCGGCCGCCGTCCGACAGATGATCCAAGCTGCCGGCGCCAGGCTCTGGTACCTGCCGCCTTACTCGCCCGATCTCAATCCGATCGAGCAGACCTTCGCCAAGATCAAGCACTGGATGCGTCTCGCGCAGAAGCGAACCGTCGATGACACTTGGCGACACATCGGAAACCTCGTCCCGACAATCCAACCCGCCGAGTGCGCCAACTACTTCAAAAACGCTGGTTACGCTTCCGTCAAAACATGAAACGCTCTAGGGAAAAAAGCTCGCCACAGAGAGGGTGAGGCACGGAGAAGCGTCACGGCGCGCGAAGCGTGCCAAGCCTTTTTCTCAGTGTCTCACGCCTCTGTGGTCCCTCTCTTAATTGAGCGGCGAGAACTCGGCCGGGATCGCCAGCACGTTCTCCTGGCTCGCCAGGAGATCGCCGCCGCCGCCCGGCGGCGGCCAGATGCCGCGCTTTACCGCTTCGGCACGGATCCGCTGGCGCTCGCCGGCATCCTTGTAGGCCCAGACATGGACCCATTGGTTCAGCGGGCCGAGCTCGGTGTACCAGGCGCCGACCAGCGGCGACAGCTTGACGCGCTCGCCGATCGCCGCGCTCCAGGTATCGATCACTTTGGGGATGGAGCCGGGCTTGTAGATATAGGAGCGGAACTCGTAGATGCCGCCGAGCCGGCGCGGCTCGAGCGGCGGCGAGAACGGCGCCGGCAGCAGAATCTTCGCTTCCATGCTCTCGATGAACTCGCCGATCTTCGGCGGCCAGACGCCCGATTTCACGGCTTCGCCACGGATGTGCTCGCGCTCGCCGAGATTGGCGTAGGGCCAGATATGGATGATGCGGTTGAGCGGGCCGACATCGGTGTGCCAGAACCCGCCCAGCGGCGAGAGCTTGACCCGCGCCGGCAGCGCTTCGCCAAAGCGTTTCATCGTCTCCGGCAGGCTGCGCGGCTTCAGCTGATAGGTACGCATCTCGATGATCATGGGGGTCCTCCCGTCGCGTTTATCCGAAGTCCAGCGGCTCAATTTTACCGAGCCTAACACCTCTCGGCGCGGGTGTCGCGCGGGCCGCTCGGTTCCCCTATGCTTGGAACGCAGACTCGCCATGAACGGAAAGCGGCGGCGCTCGGCGGGATGACCCGGCTCTGGTTCAAGGCGCGGCGCTACGGTTGGGGCTGGACGCCGGCAACCATCGAAGGCTGGACTGTCGTTGCCGGTTTTCTCGTACTGGCCGTCGCCGGTACGGGGTTCTTCATCCACGAGATAAGAGCAGGCGCAGACCCGCGCCTCGCCGGCCTGCTGTTCATCCTGTGGAACGCCGTCCTTGGCGGCGCCCTGACGGCGATCGCCTGGGCCACCGGCGAGCCGCCGCGCTGGCGCTGGGGCGGTTAGCGTCGCCTGGCCTCGCATTGAAGGCGGCCCGCCGCGACGGCATACTGCAGCGCGAAGGGAGGCAGGCATGGGCATGGGCATCCGCGTGACGCCGCTTCATCCGCATCTCGGCGCCGAGGTGACCGGCATCGATCTCGCGCGTCCGCTGGCGCCGGACGATTTCGCCGAGATCGAGCGCGCTTTCCACCGCCATGCGGTGCTGGTCTTTTCCGGCCAGCCCCTTACCGACGATCAGCAAATCGCCTTTTCGCGCCGCTTCGGTCCGCTCGAGACCAGCCCCGAATATGCCGGCAGCAAGAAGTCGCGCCTCGGCCGGCCGGAGGTCGCCGACATCTCCAATCTCGATCCCGAAGGCCGCGTCATGACCGCCGCCGACCAGCGCCTGCTGTTCAACCGCGGCAACCAGCTCTGGCACACCGACAGCTCGTTCAAACACGTGCCGGCGCGCTGCTCGCTGCTGTCGGCGCGCGAGATTCCGCCGGCGGGCGGCGAGACCGAATTCGCCGATATGCGCGCCGCCTATGACGCGCTGCCCGAGGAGAAAAAGCGCGCGCTCGATGGCCTCGTCGTCGAGCACAGCATCTTCCGCTCGCGCTCGCTCACCGGCTTCACCGAATTCAACGAGGAGATCCAGCGCGAGCTGCCGCCGGTGCGGCAGCTGCTGGTGCGGCGCCATCCCGGCTCCGGCCGCAAGACGCTCTACCTCGCCTCGCACGCCTCGCACATCATCGGCTCGCCGGTGGAAGAAGGACGCAAGCTGATCGAAGAGCTGATCGCTTTCGCGACCGAGCCGCGCTTCGTCTATCAGCATCGCTGGAGCGTCGGCGATCTCGTGATGTGGGATGATCGCTGCACCATGCATCGCGGCCGGCCCTATGACGACACGCGCTATCGCCGCGACATGCACCGCACCACCGTCTCCGACGAGCTCAACTCGGTCGAACGCGAGCGCGGCACGGCGGCGGCGTAAGTGTGATGATGCAGCAATGCCGGTGACGGCGCGCAAGATCGTCGCCGCCCCACCTCACCCTCCCGCTACGCGGGTCCCTCCCTCTCCGCCCCTTGGGGGCGGCGAGGGCCGGGATGACGTGGGGGAAGTAACCTTCGACGCGCTGATGTCCGCGCTCCGCGCCTGCACTGTTTGCGCGCCGCACCTGCCGCTCGGGCCGCGGCCGGTGGTGCGCGGGCTGCCGGCGGCGCGGCTCCTCATCACCAGCCAGGCGCCGGGCACCAAGGTGCATGAGACCGGTCTCTCCTTCAACGACCGCAGCGGCGACCGGCTGCGCGAATGGCTCGGCGTCGATCGCGACACGTTCTACGATGAAAGCCGCATCGCCATCCTGCCGATGGGCTTCTGCTATCCCGGCCGCTACGAGCGCGGCGGCGATCTGCCGCCGCGGCCGGAATGCGCGCCGCTTTGGCATGAGCGTGTCCGCGCGCTCTGGCCGTGCATCGCCCTCACCTTGCTCGTCGGCTCCTATGCCATCGACTATTACCTCAAGGGCGAGAAGCGGCCGAGCATGACCGAGACGGTGCGCGCCTGGCGTGACTACCTGCCGGAATTCCTGCCGCTGCCGCATCCGAGCTGGCGGACGACCTTGTGGGAGAAGAAGAATCCCTGGTTCGCCGCCGAGGTTCTGCCCGAGCTGCGCCGGCGCGTCGCGGCGCTGATGTAGAGGTTCGCGCGCTCGATAAAAGTTGTGCTCGACGCGCGGATCAAGCTTACGCCTCTCGCTCGATCCGCTCCATGTCCTCGTCGCTGAAGCCGAAATGATGGCCGATCTCGTGGATCAGCACGTGGCGCACCACGGCCGGGAGCGGCTCGCCGGTCTCGCACCAATAATCGAGGATCGGGCGGCGATAGAGGAAGATGAGCTCCGGCTCGGCGCGCGGATCCATGACGCTCTGATGCGGCAGCGCCACGCCGCGATAGAGGCCGAGGATGTCGAACGGGCTCGCCAGATCCATCTCGCGCTCGGTCTCCTCATCGGGAAATTCGTCGACGCGGATGACGACGCGCCCCATATGGCGCTTCAGCGCCGCCGGCACGGTCGCGAGTGCGCGTTCGGCGAGGCGCTCGAGATCGCCGAGGCTCGGCGGTGGACCGAATTCGCTCATGTCTTGATCTCCTTCCGGCGATCCGCCACTCCTGCTGCAATAGGGCTCACCCATGGGAGGCAGGGCATGGTCGAGAGACTGGCAGGCGCCGCGCGCAAATCGGCGCTCAGGGATATCCACGGCTGGTCCGAGGTCGAGGATCGCGACGCCATCCGCAAGACCTATCACTTCGGCAATTTCATCGAGGCCTGGGGCTTCATGAGCCAGGTGGCGCTCATCGCCGAGAAGATGAACCATCATCCGGAATGGTTCAACGTCTACAACCGGGTCGAGATCATCCTGACGACCCACGATGCCGGCGGCCTCTCCGAGCGCGACATCCGCTTCGCCCACGCCGTCGACGAGCTCGCCCCGGCGAGGGATAAGGGTTGAAAGTTTTCAGTTGTCAGTCGTCAGTTATCAGTTTCGATGCTGCCGAACTGACAACTGAAAACTGAAAACTGACGACTCTGCCGCTTCACTTCGGCTGCATCCGCAGCGCGCCGTCGAGGCGGATGGTCTCGCCGTTCAGCATCGGGTTGGCGATGATGTCGAGCACGAGCCGCGCATATTCCTCGGGCCGGCCGAGGCGTTGCGGGAAGGGCACGGATTTGCCGAGGCTCTCCTGCACCGCGGGCGGCAGGCTCGCCATCAGCGGTGTCGCGAACAGCCCCGGCGCGATGGTGTTGACGCGGATGCCCATCGGCGCGAATTCCCGCGCTGCCGGCATGGTGAGCGCGACGATGCCGCCTTTCGAGGCCGAATAGGCGGCCTGGCCGATCTGCCCTTCGAAGGCGGCGACCGAAGCGGTGGAGATGATGACGCCGCGCTCGCCCTCGGCCAGCGGCTCGAGCTTCTGCATGTCGATGGCGGCGAGCCGCATCAGGTTGAAGCTGCCGATCAGGTTGACGTTGATGACGCGGCTGAACTGGTCGAGCGGATGCGGCCCGTCGCGGCCGACGATGCGCATGCCGATGCCGATGCCGGCGCAGTTGATCAGCACCCGCGCCGGACCGTGCGCCGCGCGCGCCTTCGCCACCGCCTCCTCGCCGCTTTTGGCGTCCGCGACATCGCATTTGACGGCGACGCCGGCGATCTCGCCCGCCAGCTTCCGCGCGTTCTCCTCGTTGATGTCGAGCACCGCGACCTTGGCGCCCGCCTTCGCCAGCGCGCGTGCCGTCGCCGCGCCCAGCCCCGAGCCGCCGCCGGTGACCAGCGCTGCCTGACCTTTCAGCTCCATACCGTCCTCCCTCGCCTTGGCGGCGGCATGCTTAGCAGATCGGCGACGGGCGCGCGATAGAGCGACGCCAGCCGCGGAACGGGTTGGCGGCGGCGAAAGACCGTGCTATGTCCGAGGGAGTGGCCCCTCCGGGAAGCGCGGCGGCGCCCGCGCGAAAGCAGGTCGATCATGGTGAACAAAGTCTATCCCAGCGCCGATGCCGCGCTCGCGGGCTTGCTCGATGACGGAATGATGATCCTGTCCGGCGGCTTCGGGCTCTGCGGCATTCCTGCGGCGCTGATCGATGCCGTGCGCGAATCCGGCGTCAAGAACCTGACCGTCGTCTCCAACAATGCCGGGGTCGATGGCGCGGGCTTGGGGTTGCTGCTCGAGAGCCGCCAGATCCGCAAGATGATCTCGTCCTATGTCGGCGAGAACAAGCTGTTCGCGCAGCAATTTCTCGCCGGCGAGCTCGAGCTCGAATTCAATCCGCAAGGCACGCTCGCCGAGCGCATCCGTGCCGGCGGCGCCGGCATTCCCGCCTTCTTCACCAAGACCGGCGTCGGCACGGTGATCGCCGAAGGCAAGGAGGTGCGCGTCTTCGACGGCGAGAAATACGTGATGGAGCGCGGCCTCGTCGCCGATCTCGCCATCGTGCACGCGTGGAAAGGCGACACCGAGGGCAATCTGGTCTATCGCAAGACGGCGCGGAACTTCAACCCGATGATGGCGACGGCGGCGAAGGTTACCGTCGCCGAGGTCGAGCATCTCGTCGAGCCCGGCGAGATCGATCCCGACCACATCATCACGCCGGGCGTCTTCGTGCAGCGCATCGTGCATGTGAAGCATCCGAAGAAGCTCATCGAGCAGCGCACCGTGCGCAAGCGCGCCTCGTAAGGAGGAAGACATGGCCTGGACTCGCGAGGAAATGGCAGCGCGCGCGGCGAAGGAGCTGCGCGACGGCTTCTACGTCAATCTCGGCATCGGCATTCCGACCCTGGTCTCCAATTACATCCCTCCCGGGATGTCGGTGCAGCTGCAGAGCGAGAACGGCATGCTCGGCATGGGTCCCTTCCCTTACGAGGGCGAGGAGGATCCCGACCTCATCAATGCCGGCAAGCAGACGGTGACGGAGTTGCCGACGACCAGCTATTTCTCCAGCGCCGACAGCTTCGCCATGGTGCGCGGCGGCCATATCGACCTCTCGATCCTCGGCGCCATGCAGGTGGCGGAAAATGGCGATCTCGCCAACTGGATGATCCCCGGCAAGATGGTGAAGGGCATGGGCGGCGCCATGGACCTCGTCGCCGGCGTCAAGAAGGTCGTCGTCGTCATGGAGCATACGGCGAAGGACGAGCCGAAGCTGTTGCAGCGCTGCACGCTGCCGCTCACCGGTGCCGGCGTCGTCGACATCGTGATCACCGATCTCGGCGTCTTCACCATCGACAAGAAAACCGGCACCGGCATGGCGCTCATCGAGCTGGCACCGAAGGTCACCTTCGAGGAGATTCGCGCCAAGACCGAAGCCAATTTCCGCCTCGCGAGCGCCTAGCGCCTCGCGAGCGCGCAGCGCTCGTCGAGGGCGGCGTCAGCGATTGCGCAGCAATCGCGAGAGCCGCTCGTATCCGGCACAAGCTCCGGCCGCCGCATTCGCCTCGCGAGCGCATAGCGCTCGGACCACAGAGGCAATGAGGCGGTGAGAAGAGCAAAGGCATTGGCGCGCTAAGCGCGCCGATACTTCTTTCCTCACTGCCTCACCGCCTCTGTGGTGAGATACGATTGCCCTACGCGTGCAGCGGATGGCCGTTCGCGAACAGCTGGCGCTGGCCGCTCAGCGTGTCCATGTATTCGCGAACGCGCGCGATGCGCCCGTCGCGGCATTCGAAGATGAAGCAGTAATCGTTGGCGTAAGCGCCGCCGTTCGGCAGCTTGGCCGACAAGTGTGTTTCGACCACGACGATGGGCCCGTCGGCGTAGAAGCCGCGGAGATCCACGGCGACATCGAGGAAGAGCCACCGCATTTCGGTGGCGATAAAAGCGGCGATCCTGTCGCGTCCGATCATATGATCCGGGCCTTCGAGCGCCGCCGCGGTGGCATTGCCCTTTGGCGCCAGCCATTCGGCATCGCCGGCGAACAGGGCGGCGATGCGGTCCCTGTCGCGGCTCGCGAATGCCGCCCAAGCCGCTTTGACCAGTGCTCTGCTGTCTTCGCTCTGCATGATGCCCTCCTTGTTGGCCCGGCATCATGCGTCGCTGCAGTGCAGCGTGCTCGCGGCTTTCGGACCTCACCGGCCGATCACCAAGCCCTCGCGATCAAACCCCGGGCGCCGGCAAGCCGCGGCGGCGGCAGGCGGCGACCAGCGTGTTGCGCAGCAGGCAGGCGATGGTCATCGGTCCGACGCCGCCCGGCACCGGCGTGATCGCGCCGGCGATGCCCTGCGCTTCGGCAAAGGCGACATCGCCGACGAGGCGGCTCTTGCCGCCCTCGCCGGGAAGCCGGTTGATGCCGACATCGATCACCACGGCGCCCGGCTTGATCCAGGAGCCGCGCACCAGCTCGGCGCGGCCGACCGCAGCAACCAGGATATCGGCGCGGCGCGCGATCGCCGGCAGATCGCGGCTTTTCGAATGCGCCAGGGTGACGCTGCAATTCTCGGCGAGAAGCAGCGCCGCCATCGGCTTGCCGACGATGTTGGAGCGGCCGATCACCACCGCATCGGCGCCGGCGAGCGCGCCCATCGCCTGGCGCAGCAGCAAGAGCGCGCCCCAGGGCGTGCAAGGCACCAGCGCTTCACCGCCGCTCCAGAGGCGGCCGACATTGCGCGGGTGGAAGCCGTCGACATCCTTGGCCGGGTCGAGCGCTTCGATGACGCGCTGCGGATCGATCTGCTGCGGCAAGGGCAATTGCACCAGGATGCCGTCGATGGCGGGATCGGCGTTGAGCGCGTCGACGAGCCGCAGCAGCTCCGCCTCGCTCGTCGTCGCGGGCAGCCGGTGCTCGATGCCGGCGAGCCCGGCATCGCGCATCGCCTTGGCCTTGCTGCGCACATAGATCTCGCTGGCGGGATCCTCGCCCACCAGCACCGCGGCGAGGCCCGGCACGGTGGCGTATCGTGCCGCCAGATCGGCCGCCGCCGCGGCGACGCGCTGGCGCAGCGCCGCCGCTGCGGCCTTGCCGTCGATCAGGCGCGTTTCAACCACGGGCCGAGCCTTTCCTCGAGCTGGGCGGCGAGCGCCGCGGGATCGCCGGCAAGATGGACAAGCTTGCGCCGGTCGGTGGCGCCGAGTGCGAGGCTCACATCGCCGCGTTTGAGCTTCAGCGTCCGCGCCAGCAGCGCGAGCAGCGCCGCATTGGCCTTGCCCGCTTCGGCCGGCGCCGTTACCGCCACTTTGAGCGCGACGCCGCCCGCGCCATCCTCGACCAGCCCCTGGATGCGCTCGGCCGAAGCCTTGGGCGAGAGCCGCACCTGAAGCCGCACGCCGTCCGCGGCCGCGGCGAAGGGGCGAGGCAGCGCCGCCGTCAGAGCCTCGCGACGTAGAATTCGAGCTGGTAGAGCTCGCGCTCGATGAACCACAGGATCAGCAGCAGGATGATCGGCGAGATGTCGAGGCCGCCGAGATTGGGCAGGAACTGCCGGATCGGGCGCAGCGCCGGCTCGGTGGCGCGATAGAGGAAATCGCCGATCATGGCAACCGGCCGGCTGTAGGTGTTGATGACGTTGAAGGCGATCAGCCAGCTCATCACCGCGGAGATGATGACGATCCACCAATAGATGTTAATCAACGCGATGATGACGTCGATCACTGGAATAAGGAAACCGCCCATGAAGCCGCCCAAGCCCCCTCGCGAAGCGGCGGTACCGTAGCCGTGGCGTTGCGGCGCCGCAAGCCTTGACACGGGAAGGTGGCCGCTCCCATAGTCGCCGCCCGTCGCGGGGCAGTAGCTCAGTTGGGAGAGCGCGACGTTCGCAATGTCGAGGTCAGGGGTTCGATCCCCCTCTGCTCCACCATCCTTCCCCACGCTCGTGGGAGATCAGTAAGTTACTGATCGATCTGCGGTTTCCACTTCCTCACGGTACACCGGTCTGGTACACCGGAGGAGTGGAGACCTTGCCCAAACAACCTCGCTTATGTCTTCGCGGATCGCGCTGGATTTTTCGTGCGAAGGTCCCGGCCGATCTCGTCAAGGTGATTGGCAAGCGCGAGATCAAGAAGACACTGGGCACGTCCGTTTACGCCGAGGCTTTGGATCGAGCGCGCGTGTTGTCTTGCGAAGCGGACGCCACGTTCGCTGAAGCGCGACGCCGGCTCAAGCGACCGGCCTGGGGCGACGGGCCGCTCAAACCGCTCGTCTATCGCGAACCCGACACGGGCGACGACCCCGTCCCGATTACCTCGCTGAGGGACACCGAACTCCGCCAGATCGTCCTCGGCGCCTTTGCCGGCTGGGAACGCCGCTCAGCAGAAACTCGCTTGAGTGAAGCGCTGACTGAGGACGCGCGCCAACAGGCGCTGGCCGCTATCGCAGACGATGAGGCGGCGATCTCGGGCACGCTTGCCAACGAGGCGGTGTTCGAGGTGGTGCAATCCCAAGCCAATCGCTTGCTGGCAGCGCATGGCATCATCTTGGACCCGTCAAGTCGGCAATACCGGCTCGTCCTGGAACTCACGCAGCGTGCCCTCTTGGAGAACGCGCGACGAGACCGAGAGCGCTATCAAGGGGCCTACGCGGATCAGGCGTTTGACCCCTTTTTCAACGGGATCACGGAGCACGCGGCGCCTGAGGTGGAACCTTCGATCACCCTCGAAAACCTGATGGACCGGTTCAAGGCGGACCCCGGGCGCGCGGACCGTCGCAAGATGACCGTCGCGTCCTATCAGTTCACCTTCAGAATGCTGCGCGAGGTGATCGGCGAGCGCACCCCGGTGCGCAGGATCAGCCGCGAGGATTGCCGCCGCCTCAGGGATATGCTCACGGCGCTGCCACCCAACGCGACGAAGCGCTTCCCGAACATGACGCTGGCGCAGGTGGCCGACCATGCCAAAACCAATGGGCTGGCACCCTTAAACGTGCAGACCCAACAGAAGCACCTCGCTCAGACGAGCGCGCTATTCCGGTGGGCCGTAGCGGAGGAGTTCATGGCGAGCAACCCGGCGGAGCGGCTAACGGTCGCCGGCACGGGGCCGAAAACGAAAGCAAGGCGGCGGCCATACTCGACGGAGCAGCTAAACCTGATCTTCCGGGCTCCGCTCTTCGCCGGCTGCGAGGATGATGAGCGCGGCTACGCCGCGCCCGGCCCGAACCACCCACGCCGTGGTCGCTTTTGGGTTCCGCTGATCAGCCTGTGGACTGGCATGCGGCTCAACGAGTGCTGCCAACTCCTCGTTGCGGACGTGCGCGTCATCGACGGGACCGACTGCATTGTCATCCAAGAAACTGACGAGCAGGGTGAGGGCGGCAAGCGCGTCAAGACGGAAGCGGGCGAGCGATATGTGCCCGTTCACCCAGAGCTACGCCGCATAGGCCTCCTGGAATTCGTGGCTGCCCAACGCGAGGCTGGCGAGAGGCGCCTGTTCCCCGAACTGAAGCGCGGCAGTCATGACTACCTGAGCGACAACTTCCAGAAGTGGTGGGCGCGCTTCACCAAGAAGGCCGGCGCTGCTCGGCCGCGAACCAGCTTCCATTCCTTTCGGCACTGCTATCGAGATGCACTGCGCGAGGCGGATATCTCGACCGAAAGGGCGCGGGCGTTGGGCGGGTGGTCGCGCGGCGACGGTGCCGACGCGAGCTATGGTGACGGCTTGCGGCCGAGTACCTTGGCGGCGGAAATCGCGAAGGTGACGTATCCTGGCCTTGACCTCTCGCACATCTATCGCATCGGTGTGCAGCGCAGGGGGCCCAATCCGTCGCTAGGTCGTCCCTAGGCGGCTGTGCCGGCAGCACGCGGTGCCTGTTCCGGTAGCGCCGAGCGCCAATTCCGATACGACGGTCCGCACTTTTGAGGTCAGTGCAATCGGCGCCGATGTTGATCCATCAGACAAGAAGGCTCTCAAAGATGTGCCTCGGAAGCTCCTAAATGCTCGCAAGCTCCCTATTCCTGGCGACGCCGTCCCGCGGTAGGCGGGGTGGCGAGGGCATGTCAGACCCTTGCACGTGAACCTAGCGCCGGTCTCTTGGCGTGGCCATCTAAGTATTTATCTTTCACTCGCACCCGCGGGTGGAGAGGCTGCACAATCCGACGCCGATAATGCTTTCTCACGTAACTTTACATCCACAGATCTATTGCTTCCTAAGAATTCTATACTTCCGTGAATTGTAAATGTGCGCAAGGATTCCGGTTTGTCTGTAAGCTTAAATACATCGCGATCATAATTTGAACCGTACGAAGAATGGTCGACTACCCTACCACCGATTACCCCTGTAATAGTAATCGGGACTTTCACATCCTTTTTTTCATCGGAATAATAAGCCCATCTTGCAGTCATGGCTGGAATATCATATTTAATATGCTGACGCAGCTCGAATTCATTTTGAAGCGATTTGGTTGACGCCTTTGTCACTTCATATCTTATCGAGGTACCTATTTTAGTGTCCTCTTTTACGCCTATATAAGTTAAAAGGTTCGCATTAACGCCAACCTGATCCGAATAGTCCTTCACTTTGGTGAGTACTTCTGTTAGTGCAACCGTCACAACTTGGGATGATTTATATGTGACGTCTTCATCGAATGGGTAGGAAGTTGACCAACAGTTTTCGTGACCGACATGTTCAAATTTGTAAAATGACGGGATTTTAGAAAGCTCTACTTCGCCTATTTTAATATCCAAAATCTTGTCGACGGCGAGATCGCGAAATTCAATGTCCCAATAGCACCAACGCTTGGCTCGCATTCCTCCTCCACCGCCACCTCCGGGGCACGCATCGTCCTCCGCGACTCGGCGAGCGCGATTAAGTCCTAACGAGCGCGTGAGTAAGTCCTCTACATCCACTGAGGTTATTACTGTCCCATCGGTCTTAACAGGTTGAGGGTCTGCATTAGCAGCATGTGCTGCTATGATGCTAGCGGCGATGAGAGAAGTCGTGAGGATGCGGGTCAGCATGATGATTGACCTTCACAACGGCGCAGTACGGACCCTGTAAAAGAGGATCGAGGCGAGTCACAACAAATGCCTGTATCACGTTTTCGAAAACAAATCTCTGAGAGATCTATCGACAATCCTTTGCGTACATGGAGGGTAATATTGTAATCGTATTTGTCACGCACGGAGAATAGGCAGTCATTATTTGCATAGGGCGAGGGGCATGTACACTGCACAGCCGCCGCACCATCGAAATCAAAGTCTTCGGCGTTTACGTCGGCATAAAGGCCGGACGATAGATCAAATAGCAGGGCAAGAAAAATTGACGAGCAGCGATGGAATGCTGTTCGCATTGTAGCGCCCCTTGAAATTTCAATACGTGGCGAAAAAGCTCGCCGAGCTTCTCCGGGTTGTACCCGCGTCAATGATACAGCTTAACGTGGCCTCAGCCCAACGGAAATCATTGACGCCGCTGAGTGAGAGGAGAAGGCCGATAGTTCCGGATCGCCGCTCACGGCGAAGGGTGTCGTTTCGTCGACGCACCCGCCCGACCGCTGCGCGACTAAGCGGATGCGGTCGAAAGGTGATCGAGGTCCAGCCGATCGCTCGTCACATAATCTCGCGCCGTCATGTCGTCGAGCGTCGTGACAAGCCCGTCAACCCCGACGTAGCGCCCAGCCGGGGTTATCAGCTTCAACCATGTATCGAGGAGCGTGGGCCACGCGTGTTTGTCGTCTCCA
>DATJLU010000040.1:0-12844 GCA_035509275.1 Allostellaceae bacterium
CGGACGCATGCTGGGCGCCGATGCCGATCCCACGATTGCCGAGCTGCGCGCCGGCATGGCGCCCTGTTTCATGAACGGCCCGATCACGGAAAAGCACGCGACCCTGGGCGCCACCTTTCGTGGACAGCGAGACTCCTCAGCGCCGCAGCGACCGGTTGACGCTCGCCGGCTACAGGCTTACCTAAGCCTCGGTGTCAGGCGGCTGGACGGCTGCCTTTCGGCTGGCGACGGCCGGAGGGAGGAAAGTCCGGGCTCCACGGGAACACGGTGCCGGGTAACGCCCGGCGAGGGCGACCTCAGGGAAAGTGCCACAGAAACATACCGCCGGCGTCCCGCGCGAGCGGACGGCAGGCAAGGGTGAAATGGTGCGGTAAGAGCGCACCGCGCCGCCGGCGACGGCGGCGGCAGGGCAAACCCCACCGGGAGCAAGACCAAGTAGGGATGGCGGGCCGCAAGGCCGCGGGCATTTCCGCCCTGCCATCCGGGTCGGTCGCGCGAGGCGCTCGGCAACGGGCGTCCCAGAGGAATGGTCATCCCCCGCCTCCGGGCGGGGACAGAACCCGGCTTACAGGCCGTCTGGCGTTTTTTCCCATGCGCGCCCATCCCGCAAGTAACCGGCGGCCAAGAACATATGGGGAACAAGAAATCGCCATGTATTAACGATTTGCCCCAAATTCTCAAGGGTTAGGTGGTCGCGCGACGTCTTGACCATAGCCGCTGGAGCATCGCAGTAAGCTCGGTTAAGGCGAGCGATCCCACTGTATTACCACGATTTTCCATTGACCCCCATTACAGCCCATGCTATCCCATATCGTCCCAATGCGAGGCTGGGCGGCGAGGGCGGAGCGCCGCAAACGCAGAGGCGTCCCACGAGGCGCTATGGGACAGACCTTGGGGGTCGGCGGTGGCGTTGTTCCTTTCGACATTTGTGAACAAGGTTGACCGCAAAGGGCGGGTCTCCGTTCCCGCCTCTTTCCGGACCGCGCTCGCCGGCCAGAATTTCAATGGGATTATTGCCTTCCGCTCGTTCAAGCTGGCCGCGCTCGAAGCCAGCGGCATCGACCGGATGGAGGAGCTGAGCCAGCGCATCGACGCGCTGCCCGAATTCTCCGAAGACCGCGATGCGCTGTCCTCGATCCTGGCGGATGCGCAGCCCCTCGCCTTCGACGGCGAAGGCCGCATCGTCCTGCCCGAGCTGCTCTGCCAGCACGCCCAGATCAGCGAGAGCGCGGCGTTTGTCGGCCTCGGCCGCACCTTCCAGATCTGGGAGCCGGAGCGTTTCAGCGCGCATCAACAGGAAATGCGCGAGCGCGCCCGCCGCCAGGGCGCAACCTTGCCGGCGCATCAGCCCGGCCGCGCCGTGATGGAGCCGCCGCGGTGACCCCCGCCCTGCCCCATACCCCGGTTCTCCTCGCCGAGGTGCTCGCCGCGCTGCAGCCGCACGCTGCCGGCCGCTATGTCGACGGCACGTTCGGCGCCGGCGGCTATAGCCGCGCCCTGCTCGCGGCGGCGCCCTGCCGCGTCATTGCCATCGACCGCGATCCCGCCGCCGTCGCCGAAGGCGGCGCGCTGATGCGCGAGCATCCGGGGCGCTTCACCGTCATCGAGGGCCGGTTCGGCGACATGGAAGCGCTGCTGGCGCCGCTTGGCATCAGCGCCGTCGACGGCATCGCGCTCGATCTCGGCGTGTCCTCGCCGCAGCTCGATCAGCCCGAGCGCGGCTTCTCCTTCCGCGCCGACGGACCGCTCGACATGCGGATGGGGCGCGAGGGCGCGACCGCGGCCGATCTCGTCAACACGCTCTCCGAGAGCGCGCTCGCCAATCTCATCTACATCTATGGCGAAGAGCGCTTCGCCCGCCGCGTCGCCCGCGCCATCGTCGCCGCCCGGCGGGAGGCGCCTCTGACCCGCACCGCCGAGCTTGCCCGCATCGTCCGCGCCGCGGTGCCGGCGAGCGGCGGCGGCATCGATCCCGCCACCCGCACCTTCCAGGCGCTGCGCCTGGAAGTGAATGACGAGCTGGGCGAGCTGGAGCGCGCGCTCCTGGCTGCCGAACGGCTGCTCGCGCCGGGCGGGCGGCTCGCCATCGTCTCGTTCCACTCGCTCGAGGACCGCAAGGTTAAGGACTTCCTGCGCGAGCGCAGCGAAGCCGCGCCCAAGGCCTCGCGCCATCGCCCGGCGCTGCCGGCGGCGGCGCCGAGCTTCAAACTGCTGACCCGCAAACCGGTCACGCCCGGCGCCGCCGAGCTCGAGCGCAACCCGCGCGCCCGCTCGGCGCGGTTGCGCGCCGCCGAGCGGACCGCCGCGCCGGTCTGGGAGACGGCCGCATGATCCGGTTTTCGACCGTCCTCTGGGCGCTGCTCGTCGGTGTGAGCGGGTATGCCATGTTCCAAGTGAAGTACGAGGTGGTGCAGCTCGAGGACGAGCTCGCCCACGTCAACCATCAGATCACCGATGGGCGCGAGCAGATTCGCGTGCTCGATGCCGAGTGGAGCTTTCTCAACCAGCCTTCCCGGCTCGCACAGCTGTCCAAGCGCTTTCTCAATCTCGCCCCGATCGGCCCCGAGCAGATCGGCCACCTCTCCCAACTGCCGCGGCGCTCCCCGTTGCCTCCCGCCGCAGCAGCAGCCGCCGCGCCGCCGTCGGTTTCCTCCCAGCCGATGGCGGCGCCGCGGCTCGTTATCGCCGGCGGCACGGTGCCGCGATGACCCTGCAGCCTGACGACAATCCCTGCCGGCCGCGGCATTTCAAGCCCGCGGCCTGCGCACCGGCACCGCTCGAAGGGCCGGCGAAGCAGTCGCTCGAAACCAGCCACACCCGGCTCATCATCACCGCCGCCCTGTTCTGCCTCGCTTTCCTCGTGATCAGCGCGCGCCTCGTCGAGGTCGCAGGCTTCAAGGCGGGCGAGACGCGCTTTGCCCACGTCCATGCGGTGGACAAGCCCGAAGCGGCGCGGGCGGATATCGTCGACCGCAACGGCGTGCTGCTCGCCACCACGCTCGAAGCGCCCTCGCTCTACGCCAATCCCAAGCTCATCCACCATCCCGAGCGCGTCGCCGAGCAACTGGCCAACCTGCTGCCCGACCTCAGCGAGGGCGAGATCGCCGCCAAGCTCGGCACCGACAAGAGCTTCGTCTGGATCAAGCGGCAGCTGACGCCGAGCCAGGAATTCGAAGTCAACCGGCTCGGCGTTCCAGGCCTGCAATTCCAGGTCGAGGATCGCCGCGTTTTCCCCAAGGGCAATCTCGCCGCGCATGTCGTCGGCTATGACGATCTCGACGGCAAGGGTCTCGCCGGCATCGAGCGCGGCTTCGACGACATCCTGAAGAGCAGCAGCGAGCCGGTGAAGCTGTCGCTCGATGTGCGTCTGCAATACATCCTGCGCGACGAGATCGCGCACACGGTGAGCGATTTCAACGCCGCCGACGGGCTCGGCATCATCATGGACGTCAACACCGGCGAGGTGTTGGCGATGGTGTCGCTACCGGATTTCGATCCGAACGCGCCGGGAAGTGCGACGCCGGAGGACATCTTCAACCGGGTGACGCTGGGCACCTACGAGATGGGCTCGACGTTCAAAATCTTTAACACCGCGCTCGCCCTCGACACGCATACCGCGACGATGGCGAGCAGCTTCGATGCGACCAATCCGATCCATATCGGCCGCTTCACCATCCACGACGATCATGCGCAGCGCCGTTGGCTCACCGTGCCGGAAATCTTCGAATACTCATCGAATATCGGCTCGGCCAAGATGGCGCTCGCCGTCGGCACCGACCGGCAGCGGGAATTCCTCGGCCGGCTTGGCCTGCTGAAGGCGCCGAGCTTCGAGCTGCCCGAGATCGGCGCGCCGCTGGTGCCCTCGCCCTGGGGCGAGGTCAACACCATGACCATCGCCTTCGGCCACGGCATCTCGGTGAGCCCGCTGCAGATGGCGACGGCGGTCAGCGCCATCGTCAATGGCGGCGTGCTGCATCGCGCGACGCTGCTGAAGCGCCCGGCCGGCTACGCGCCCTCCGGCCAGCAGGTGATCTCGCTGCGCACCTCCCAGGAGATTCGCCGCCTGATGCGGCTCGTCGTCGAGCACGGCACCGGCAAGCTGGCCGAGGGCTCCGGCTATCTCATCGGCGGCAAGACCGGCACCGCGGAAAAGGTGGCCGCCGGCCATTATGAGCGCAAAGCGCTATTCTCCTCGTTTATCGGCGTTTTCCCCATCACCGAGCCGCGCTTCCTGGTGATGATCTCGATCGACGACCCCAAGGGCGACAAGTGGTCGCACGGCTTCGCGACCGGCGGTTGGACGGCAGCGCCGGCCGTAAAGCGGGTCGTGGAGCGGATGGCGCCGTTGATGGGAATTCAACCGGTCGACGAGAATTCGCCCGAAATCCGCCGTTCTTTGATGGTCGATTCGCCTGACCTTCAGGAACGGAAACTTGCGGCTAACTGATCTCATGGACGGCGCTCAAGGCCCTCTCATCATCACGCCCCCCGGCGACCCGGATATCCGCGGTCTCACTGCGGATTCGCGCACGGTGAGGCCGGGCTTCCTCTTTGCCGCGCTGGCGGGGAGCAAGCTCGACGGCCGGCGTTTCGTCGACGACGCGGTCGCGCGCGGCGCGGTCGCGGTGCTGACCGACGACCCGGCGCCGCTCTCCACCCTGGCGCAGCACCGGCCGCCGGTGCATGTCATCTTCGATGCGAATCCGCGCCGCCGCCTCGCGCGCATCGCGGCGCGGTTCTATGCGCCGCAGCCGGAGACGATGGTTGCCGTCACCGGCACCAACGGCAAGACCTCGGTCACCGTCTTCACGCGGCAGATCTGGCGCCATCTCGGCCTTCGCGCGGCGAGCCTCGGCACCATCGGCATTGTCGGCCCCGATTTCGCGCAGGCCGGCGCCCTCACCACCCCCGACCCGGTGTCGCTGCATCGCGAGCTCAACGTGCTGGCGCGCAGCGGCATCGATCATGTGGCGATCGAAGCGTCGAGCCACGGGCTCGACCAGTGCCGCCTCGATGGACTCGAGCTCGGCGCCGCGGCCTTCACCAACTTGACGCGCGACCATCTCGACTACCACCGCGACATGGAGGCGTATTTCGCCGCCAAGGCGCGGCTCTTCACCGAGCTGCTGCCGCCGGACGGCACCGCGGTGCTGAACGCCGATAGCGGCGAGGCGGCACGGCTCGGCCAGCTCTGCCGTCAACGTGGGCAGACCGTGCTCACTTTTGGAACTGCGATTGGCGCCGACCTGCGTCTCGTCGCCGCGCGGCCGCTCGACACGGGTCAGGAGCTTCGCCTTGAGGTATTCGGGGAGCGTCGTGATCTCGTTCTCTCCTTGGTCGGCGCTTTCCAGGCGAGCAACGCGCTCGCCGCGCTCGGCCTTGCCATCGCCACCGGGGCGCCGGTCGAGGGCGCGCTCGACGCGCTGCCCGCGCTCCGGGGCGCACCGGGCCGGCTGCAGCACGTGGCGACGCACGCCAACGGCGCGCCGGTGATCGTCGATTACGCGCATACGCCGGACGCGCTCGCGACCGTGCTCGGCACGCTCCGCGCGCATTGCCGCGGCCGGCTCGTCGTCGTCTTCGGCTGCGGCGGCGACCGCGATCCCGGCAAGCGCTCCGAGATGGGCGCGATCGCCCAGCGCCTCGCCGACCGCGTCATCGTCACCGACGACAATCCGCGCAGCGAGAATCCGGCCGCGATCCGCCGCGCCATCCTCGCCCGCTGCCCCGCGGCCGAGGAGATCGGCGATCGCGCCGACGCCATCCGCCGCGGTCTCGCGCTGCTCGAAGCCGGCGATCTGCTCCTGATCGCCGGCAAGGGACATGAGAGCGGACAGATCGTCGCCGGCGTCACCCATCCTTTCGACGATGCGGTGATTGCCCGCGCGGCGGCGATCGAGCGCGGAGGCACCGCCTCATGACGCCGCTTTGGACCGCCGCCGAGGCCGTGGCCGCCACCGGCGGCCGCAGCCCGCGCGAGTGGCTCGCGAGCGGCGTTTCGATCGACAGCCGCAGCATCGCTCCGGGCGATCTCTTCATCGCCCTCGCCGGTCCCAAATTCGACGGCCATGATTTCGTCGCCGCCGCGCTCGCCAAGGGCGCCGCGGCGGCGCTCGTTGCACGGGTTCCCCCCGGCGCCGACGCGAACGCGCCGCTGCTCCTCGTCGCCGACACCATGGCGGCGCTCGAGGAGCTCGGCCGTGCTTCGCGCCGCCGCTGCGCCGCTCAGATCATCGGCGTCACCGGCAGCGTCGGCAAAACCGGCACCAAAGAGGCGCTGAAGCGCGCGCTCGAGCGCCAAGGTCCCGCCTTCGCCTCGGCCGGCAGCCTCAACAACCAATGGGGCGTGCCGCTGTCGCTGGCGCGCATGCCGCGCGAGACACGCTGGGGCATCTTCGAGATGGGCATGAACCATCCCGGCGAGATCGACGGGCTCTCGCGCCTGGTGCGGCCCGACGTGGCGGTGATCACCACAATCGAGCCGGCGCATCTCGGCTTCTTTCCCTCCGTCGCCGCCATCGCCGATGCCAAGGCAGAGATCTTCGCCGGCATGGAGCCGAGCGGCGCCGCGGTGCTCAACCGCGACAATGCCTATTTCGCCCGGCTCGCCGAGGCCGCGCGCGCCCGCGGCCTCACCCGCATCCTCGGCTTCGGCACCCATCCTGACGCGACGGTGAAACTGATCGACAGCCATCTCTACGCGACGGCCAGCGCCGTCACCGCCTCGGTGATGGGCGAGATCGTCGATTACTGCATCGCCATCCCCGGCCAGCACTGGGTGATGAACAGCCTTGCCGTGCTCGGCGCGGTGAAGGCGGCGGGCGGCGATGTCGGCATCGCCGCGGCCGCCATGTCCTCGCTGCAGCCGCTCGACGGCCGCGGCCGGCGCCACCGCATCGCCGCCGGCGAAGGCAGCGCCGAGCTGATCGACGAGAGCTACAATGCCAGCCCTGCCTCGATGCGCGCGGCCCTCGCCGTGCTTGGCACGATGATCCCCGGCAAAGGCGGAAGGCGCATCGCCGTGCTCGGCGACATGCTCGAGCTTGGCGATGATGCCGAGCGCCTGCACGCCGAGCTGGCGCCGCCGGTCATCGATGCGGGCGTCGCCCTGGTCTTCACCGTCGGCCCCAACATGCGCGCGCTCTATGACGCGCTGCCCAAGCGGCTGCGCGGCGGCCATGCCGCAACTTCGGCGGAGATGGCGGAGATCGTTGCGCGCCGGCTGCGTCCCGGCGACATCGCCACCGTCAAGGGCTCCTTCGGCAGCCGCATGGCCGAGGTGGTGCGCCGCCTGCTCGCCGGCGAGCCGGCCGCCGCCGCGGCGAGGGGCTAGCGCCCATGCTGTACCACCTGCTCTTCCCCCTCGCCGACGAGTTCAGCGCGTTCAATCTGTTCCGCTACCTGACCTTTCGCTCGGGCGGCGCCATGGTGACGGCGCTCTTCATCAGCTTCGCCATGGGCCCGCGCGTCATCGCCTGGCTTAAATCGAAGCAGGCCGAGGGGCAGCCGATCCGGCTCGACGGGCCGGAAGGGCATCTCGTGCGCAAGAAAGGCACGCCCACCATGGGCGGCTTTCTCATCCTGCTTGGGCTCGTGGTCTCGACCCTGCTCTGGGCCGATCTCACCGACGGCTATGTCTGGGTGACGCTCTGCGTCACCGTCGGGTTCGGCGCTATCGGCTTCTTCGACGACTACAAGAAGCTCACCCGCCGCTCCTCGCGCGGGCTGTCGAGCCGGGGCAAGCTGCTCGGGCAGATCGTGATCAGCGGCGCGGCCGCCGTTGCCATCGTGTTGCTGACGCATGATCCCGCTATCCGCACGGCGCTGGCGGTGCCGTTCTTCAAGAACGTTCTGATCGAGCTCGGTTGGATGCTCTTCATCCCGCTCGCCATCTTCGTCATCACCGGCGCTTCCAACGCCGTCAACCTCACCGACGGTCTCGACGGGCTCGCCATCGTGCCGTCGATGATCGCCGCGGGCTGCTTCGCGCTCATCGCCTATCTCACGGGCAATCAGATCTTCGCCAACTACCTGCAGATCCACCACGTCGTCGGCACCGGCGAGCTTGCCGTGTTCTGCGCCGCGCTGGTCGGCTCGGGCCTCGGCTTCCTCTGGTACAACGCGCCGCCCGCGATGGTATTCATGGGCGATACCGGCTCGCTCTCGATCGGCAGCGCGCTCGGCGTCATCAGCGTCATCACCAAGCACGAGCTGGTGCTCGCCATCATCGGCGGGCTCTTCGTGCTCGAGACGGTGTCGGTCATCGTCCAGGTGGCGAGCTTCAAGCTCACCGGCAAACGCGTCTTCCGCATGGCGCCGCTGCACCACCACTTCGAGAAGAAGGGCTGGCAGGAGCCGACCATCGTCATCCGCTTCTGGATCATCGCCTCGGTGCTGGCGATCGCCGGGCTCTCGACCTTGAAACTGCGGTAGGGAGGGATGATCGAGGTGACGGCGTTTCGGGATCAGAAGGTCGCGGTGCTGGGGCTGGCGCGCTCCGGCCTTGCTGCCGCCGAAGCGTTGCAGCGCGGCGGGGCGCGCGTCCTCGCCTGGGATGACGCGGCGGCAAAGCGCAGCGCCGCTGCGGCCGCGGGCGTGCCGATCGTCGATCTCGCCCAGACCGGTCTCGGCGGCGCAACCGCGCTTGTGCTATCGCCCGGCATCCCGCACCGCTTCCCCGAGCCGCACCCCGTCGCCGCCCGTGCCCGCGCCGCCGGCGCCGAGATCATCGGCGATATCGAGCTGCTGGTGCGCTCGCGCCCCGACGCGCGTTATGTCGGCGTCACCGGCACCAATGGCAAATCGACGACCACCGCGCTGATTGGCCATATCCTCGAGGAAGCCGGCCGCAAGGTGGCCATCGGCGGCAATCTCGGTACGCCGGCGCTGGCGCTGGCGCCGCTCGGCGCCGATGGCGTCTATGTGCTGGAGCTGAGCTCCTACCAGCTCGAGCTGACGCAGAGCCTTGCCGCCGATGTCGCGGTGCTGCTCAACATTACGCCCGACCATCTCGACCGCCATGGCGGCATGGACGGCTATATCGCGGCGAAGCGGCGCATCTTCGGCGTCCGCCGCCCGGCGCAGAGCGCCGTCATCGGCATGGATGATGCGCCGAGCCGCACGCTCGCCGCTGCGCTCGCCTCGACCGGCGTGCCGCAAGTGATCCCGATCTCCGCCGAGACGCGCGCGCCGGGCGGCGTCTACGTCGCGGCGGGAACGCTCATCGATGAGCTCGCGGGCACTGCCCAACGCGTGCTCGATCTCGCCAGCCTGCCGCGCCTGCCCGGGCACCATAATTGGCAGAATGCCGCCGCCGCCTACGCCGCCGCGCGCTGCCTCGGCGTTGCCGAAGCCGAGATCGTCGCCGCGCTCCGCTCCTTCCCCGGGCTTGCCCATCGCCAGGAGCTGATCGCCACCATCGACGGCGTCCGCTACGTCAACGACAGCAAGGCGACCAATGCCGACGCCGCCGCCAAGGCGCTCGCCTGCTATGACGACATCTATTGGATCGCCGGCGGCATCGCCAAAGCCGGCGGCATCACTGCGCTGGCGCCGCTCTTCCCGCGCATCCGCCATGCTTTCCTGATCGGCCGGGCGGCGCCGGAATTCGCCGAAACCCTCGCCGGCCAGGTGCCTTTCAGCCGCTGTGCCGACCTTGCCGCGGCGGTCGCCGCAGCGCGCGATGCGGCGCTGGCGGCGGCCAAGCCGGGCGCGGTCGTCCTGCTGTCGCCCGCTTGCGCCTCCTTCGACCAGTTCACCGATTTCGAAGCCCGCGGCGAGGTCTTCCGCCGTCTCGTCGCGGCGCTGCCGGGAGGCCGCGCATGAGCTTCGCGCGCACCGACCGCAGCCTGGTAGCGCAATGGTGGTGGACGGTCGACCGCTGGAGCCTCGCCGCGCTCGCCATCATCATCGGCTTCGGCGCGCTGCTGATCATGGCCTCGAGCCCGGCCGTGGCGCTGCGCATCCATGCCGGCGGCCTCCATCCCGACGATCTCTTCTTCGTGAAGCGCTACTTCGCCGTGCTGCCCGCGTCACTGGCGCTGATGTTCGTGGTGTCGCTGCAGACGCCGCGCATGGTGCGGCGCGTTGCGCTGGTGGGCTTCGTGATCTCGCTCATCCTGCTCGCCTACACGCTGTTCGGCGGCGTCGAGATCAAGGGCGCGCGGCGCTGGATCGAACTGCCGGGCCTGTCGCTGCAGCCTTCGGAGTTCGTCAAGCCCTGCTTCGCCGTGGTCTGCGCCTGGCTCTTCTCGCAGTACCGGCTGCGCGAGAACTTCCCCGGTCACTGGATCGCCATGGTGCTCTACCTGACGGTGGTGACCCTCCTCATCAAGCAGCCCGATCTCGGCCAGACCGCCCTCGTCTCCGTCGTCTGGTTCACGCAGTTCTTCCTCGCCGGCCTCCGCCTCTACTGGGTCGCCGCCGGGCTGGCGTCGGGCGTGGTCGGCCTCGTCGGCGCTTACATCACCTTGCCGCATGTGGCGAGCCGCATCGACCGCTTCCTCGACCCCGCCAGCGGCGACAGCTACCAGGTCGACCGCTCGATGGACGCGTTCATGAATGGCGGGCTCTGGGGCCGCGGCCCGGGCGAAGGCACGGTCAAGGAATCGCTGCCCGACGCGCATGCCGATTTCGTTTTCGCCGTCGCCGGCGAAGAGCTTGGCCTCATCGCCTGCCTCGTCATCGTCGCGCTCTTCGCCTTCATCGTGCTGCGCGGCTTCTCGCGGCTGCTGCAGGAGACCAATCTCTTCATCGTGCTCGCCGCCACCGGCCTCTTCGTGCAATTCGGGCTGCAGGCGATCATCAACATGGCATCGGCGCTGCATCTGATGCCGACCAAGGGCATGACCTTGCCCTTCATCTCCTATGGCGGCTCCTCGATGCTGTCGCTCGGCCTTGCCATGGGCATGGCGCTGGCGCTGACGCGGCGCCGCTTCGGCGGGGTCGAGGCATGAGCGCGCTCATCGCCCTCGCCGCCGGTGGCACCGGCGGCCACCTCTTCCCGGCCGAAGCGCTGGCGCGCGAGCTGATGGGGCGCGGCTTCCGCGTCGCCCTCGTCACCGATCGGCGCGGCCAGGCCTTCGGCGACAAGCTGCCGGGTGTCGCCCTGCACCGCATCCGCGCTGGCCGCTTCGGCGCCGGGCTGGTCAGCAAGGTGGTCGGCATCGCCGAGCTGGCGCTGGGCACGCTCGAGGCCGGCCGCCTGCTGCGCGCGCTCGCCCCGGCGGCGGCGGTGGGCTTCGGCGGCTACCCCTCGGTGCCGACGATGCTGGCCGCGGCGCGCCAGGGCCTGCCGACGGTGATTCACGAGCAGAACGCGATCCTCGGCCGCGCCAACCGGCTGCTGGCGCCGCGCGTGCGCTGGATCGCAACGGCCTTTGGCGAAGTGGGCGGGCTGCGCGAGACCGATCTGCCGCGGGTGATGTTCACCGGCAACCCGGTGCGCCCGGCGATCGCGGCGCTGCGCACCACGCCCTATCGCGCCCCCGAAGCGGATGGCGCCTTCGACGTCCTTGTCCTCGGCGGCAGCCAGGGCGCGCGCGTTCTGAGCGAGGTCATTCCCGCCGCTTTCGCCGTCCTCCCCGAGGCGCTGCGCCGCCGCTTGCGCGTGACGCAGCAGGCGCGCGCCGAGGATCTCGAAGCGGTGCGCCGCGCCCATCGCGCCAGCGGCGTTGCCGCCGAGCTCGCGCCCTTCTTCAACGATGTGCCGGAGCGCCTCGCCCGCGCCCATCTCGTCATCTCGCGCGCCGGCGCCTCGACCATGGCGGAGCTGCAGATGGTCGGCCGCCCGGCGATCCTGGTGCCCTATCTCCACGCCGCCGACGATCACCAGACGGCAAATGCGCGCGCGCTCGAAAAGGCGGGCGGCGCCTGGGTGATGCCGCAAGCGAGCTTCACCGCCGCTGCCCTGGCGCAGGCGCTGCAGGCGCTCATCGCCGCGCCCGAGCAGCTCGTCCGCGCCGCCGCGGCGGCGCATGCGCAAGGCCGGCCGGACGCGGCGCGCGGGCTCGCCGATCTCGTCGTCGCCGCCATCGGCAACGGCCATCCGCTGCCGCGGGAGAATGCCGCATGAGGGCGCTTCCGCTCGACATCGGCGTGCTGCATTTCGTCGGCATCGGCGGCATCGGCATGAGCGGCATCGCCGAGGTTCTGGCGAATCTCGGCTACACCGTGCAGGGCACCGACCAGTCCGACAGCGCCAATGTCAAACGGCTGCGCGACAAGGGCGTTAAGGTCGCCATCGGCCACGCCGCCGAGCATCTCGACGGCGCCCGCGTCGTCGTCGTCTCCTCGGCGATCAAGCCGGACAATCCCGAGCTCGTCGCCGCGCGGGCGCGGCGGCTCCCGGTGGTGCGGCGCGCCGAAATGCTGGCCGAATTGATGCGGCTGAAAAGCTGCGTCGCCATCGCCGGCACCCATGGCAAGACCACGACCACGTCGATGGTGGCGGCGCTGCTCGATGCCGGCGGTTTCGATCCGACCGTCATCAATGGCGGCATCATCAATGCCTATGGCACCAATGCGCGGCTCGGCGCCGGCGACTGGATGGTGGTCGAGGCCGATGAATCCGACGGCACCTTCCTGAAACTGCCGGCCGATGTCGCTATCGTCACTAATGTCGACCCGGAACATCTGGATCACTTCAAGACTTACGATGCGGTGCAGGACGCGTTCCGCGCTTTTGTCGAGAACGTGCCGTTCTATGGCTTCTCGGTGATGTGCACCGATCATCCGGTCGTGCAGAAGCTGGTCGGCCACATTCAGGATCACCGCATCATCACTTACGGTGAGAACCCGCAGGCCGATGTGCGGCTGGTCGACATTTCGCATGCCGGCGGCACAT
>DATJLU010000041.1:0-46795 GCA_035509275.1 Allostellaceae bacterium
GAGCGAACCCCGGCGTGGTTGTGACAGCGATCACAGAATTGGCGGCCGGCGTGGTGTAGCCTAGAGTCGCGTCGGGGGAAGCCATTGCCGGACGGGAGGATGGCCATGCCCACCAGAGCGCCATTTCTGCGCACTAAATTCGGCGGCTATTTCCACCGCGATGTCCCCGCCGAGGACGCCGCGCTCACGCATGTCGGCCCGGGCACGCCCTGCGGCGAATATATGCGCCGCTTCTGGCAACCGGTTTGCTTCGCCGACGAGCTCAAGGACGTCCCGCATCGGATCAAGATGCTGGGCGAGGAGCTGGTGGTGTTTCGCGACAAGAGCGGCGCGGTGGGTGTGCTGGAGCTGCACTGTCCGCACCGCGGCACGTCGCTGGAGTTCGGGCTGATCGACGAGCGGGGTATACGTTGCTGCTACCACGGCTGGCTCTTTGCGGCAGACGGGACCATTCTCGAAACGCCAGGCGAGCCGGCACAAAGCACGCTGAAGGACCGCCTCTGCCACGGCGCCTATCCCACGCATGAGGCGCACGGGATCGTGTTCGCCTATCTCGGCCCGCCCGACCAGCTGCCGCCGTTTCCGGTCTATGACAGCTTCGTGCGCCCCGGCTACCGCACCATCCCCGGCCTGACCTACGTCTATCCCTGCAACTGGCTGCAGATCATGGAAAACGCCATGGACCCCGCCCATACGGCGTTTCTCCACACCATTGTAAGCGGCGCGGTGTTCACCGAGGAGTTCGGCGTCCTGCCCGAGCTCGACTTCACCGAGACGCCGATCGGCATGATCTATATCGCGACGCGGCGCGTCGGCCAGAACGTCTGGGCGCGCATGGTCGAAGCCGTGCTCCCCAACCTGCAGCAGGTAGCGCCGATCTGGGAGAATGGGCAGCGTGCCCATCCGTTCAGCGGTCCGATGATGAGCCGCTGGATCGTGCCAGTCGACGACGCCACCACCATGCTGCTCGAATTGCGGCATGTGAGCGAGACGGATGGCGTCACGCCGCCGTGGTGGGCGGACCGCTCCATGGTGCCCGGCCAGATCGCCGCGGCATCCTACGAGGCGGGTCAACGCCGTCCCGGCGACTACGAAGCCCAGGTGTCGCAGCGTCCGATCGCGATCCACGCGCTCGAGCATCTCGGCGCCACCGACCGCGGCGTCAGCATGTTCCGCCGGCAGACACGACGCGGCATCCAGGCGGTTTGCGCCGGCAGCGATCCCGCCGGCCTGCGCCGCAATTCCGGCGCCGTCATCGCCACCTATTGCAACGACACGGTCGTGCCGGTGGCGCCGGCGCCAACCGAAGCGCTGGACAAGGAGCTGATGCGCCGCACCGGCCGGGACCTCGCCGAGGGCTATGTTCGCCATCCACCGCTCAGCGACGCCGGCGCGGAAACCGTGCTTGATCGAGCAGAAGCGCTCGTCTAACGCAGGGTTGCACGATTGGACGGCGCCCGCGGTGACGATGACGGGCGGCGCTACTTTCGGCGCGGCCGCCTTCTGATCCGGGTGCGCTTCGGCTTCATCGCTCCCAGCATCGCGCGCTGTTGACGCTGCATCGCCGATACCGCCGCGCTCGTCCACCAACCTGCTACACTGTTCGCCCAGCGCAGCATCCAGCTTCTCGGGGTGCCTTTCACGACTGTCTCCGGGCTCATTTAATGAAGCAAACACCTTCGCCGCTGGAGCGATGCCCAAGCTGAAATTCCGAGACGCCAGCGAGCGCGGCGCGGTGGTAGTATCCCGCGCCGGGAGACCGCAACGTGAGAGGTGTTGACGAGAGGGAGGCGGAACACATCGATGAAGCGCGATAAGCCCAGCCATCCGGCCGGCGTTACCGCTCCGGTCGTGCCGATCCGCTCAGAGGCGTGCGACCTTGCCGAGTGTCGCGCTTCGGCCGTCCGCGCCCAGGAACGCTACTGAACAATGGCAAAGTTTGAATACGTTGCTGGCTTCTGGATCTGGTTGCGCGTTCAATTCTTCCGACTTTGGACGGCGCTTCTGGTCCTGGGAGCTTACGGCTACCTCTGGGTCAATGAACCCGAATATCTCACTTGGTGGAAGAGGGCAATCGATGCCGTGATCGAGAAAGGCTGCAGTCTCCTACCCTACCCGTGGGGCGATCGCATCGAAACGACGCTCGGCAATTTCGGGCTTTGGGTACAGATAACATTGACTATTCTGTTTTTGCGAGCTCTCGCCGGCATCTTCATCGTCGCATTCCGAAGAAATCATTTTTACGGCCCCGTGGTGCGGCCACCCTTTGCACAGCGCGACGCGGTGCTGCGGGGCGACACATCTTTCCCTTCGCCACCGTCGTCTCGTCCTCCGCCGGAAGCGCGTTGAAGAATAAAGCGGAACGCGAGGTCTCCCGCTTTCGGCTCTTGCCAGCGGCTCTGCGCAACCGTTGGCCTGCCCATTTCCCTCGGAACTCGTTCCGGCTCAACTGGTGTTT
Organism: Allostellaceae bacterium; assembly: GCA_035509275.1. Taxonomy (GTDB): domain Bacteria; phylum Pseudomonadota; class Alphaproteobacteria; order ATCC43930; family CGMCC-115725; genus DAHUYF01. Next base: position 2,459 of record DATJLU010000041.1, read on the forward strand.
GCGTGTCATGGATCGAGACGCAAGAGCGTGGAAGTTTGCCCGCGGCCTGATCGCGAAGTACGGCAGACAAGCCTTCAACATCGCGGGGCAGCGGGCGCAGGATCGCCTTGACAAGGGCGATTATCGTGCTGCAAGCGGATGGGCGCGAGTGGCCGACATCGTGCGACGAATGACGACTACCGGCGCGCGGCGACTTCGCAGCAGAGAACGCGAGCCGGCACTGGAACACCTGCTTTCGGGTCAGGTCACCGAAGCCATGATGAAGGCGGACAATATAGACCGTGAAGAACTCGGGGACGAGCTCCGCAAGGCGAAACGAAGGAGTGAATGAAGCAGCGTTCGCGGTCGGAGCGCCGCGCATGATTGGCGCCGCTTGCCGGGTCGCTCCCTCATAGAGATCTGAGAAAGCACTCTACGCAACCAGTGGCGGCTAGTCCGCCCGGTGCGGCTTACGCGGTTGTGGTCGCAACCGCTGCCGCCGCCGCGGACAAACTTGCTGCGCAAGTTTGTCGAGCGCCTAACACATCCTAGCAACGTCTAACGTGCCAAGCCGGCGCCGCTCGGTCATCGTAAGCATGGCTTCGGCTGCGCTCGATGCGCCGAGCGCGACCTTGGAACGGAGCGGCTCGCGACATGTCGAAAGGAAACACGGCCGGATCGAGCAACGTCGACGTGACCCCGCGGCGTGCCGGGGAGGATAAGGCCGCGCCGACGGGTCGACCGGCGCCAGCGTCGCGCCGCCCCGGGATCGACGCGCTTCTGGACGACGCGCTCGAAGCCACGTTTCCCGCCAGCGACCCGATCGCGATCGAGGTCGATCGGTGATCGACGACCGCCCCATAAACCCGCGCAGAGGCACCCATGTCAGAGGTACGGCCGCCGCTTCCACCCTTTACCCATGAAAGCGCCGTCGAGAAAGTCCGCCTGGCCGAGGACGCGTGGAACAGCTGCGATCCCGAGCGCGTCTCGCTCGGCTACGCCGTTGACAGCTATTGGCGAAACCGCTCGGAATTTCTTCAGGGGCGGGCGGCGATCGTCGGCTTCCTGACGCGCAAATGGGCGCAGGAGCTCGATTACCGGCTGATCAAGGAGCTTTGGGCGTTCACCGAGAACCGCATCGCCGTCCGCTTTGCCTATGAATGGCACGACGATACCGGCCAATGGTTCCGCTCCTACGGCAATGAGAACTGGGAGTTCGGTCCGGACGGGCTGATGCGGCGGCGCCTCGCCAGCATCAATGATCTGCCGATCGGCGAGGCCCATCGCAAATATTTCTGGCGGCACGGCGCGCGGCCCCTGGCCCATCCCGGCCTTTCAGAGCTGGGACTTTGACGGGGCCGGCGCAGAGCGCGATTGTCATGAGGGGTGAGCTAGGCTGTTTCAGGCGAAGCCGGATCTTCGCCTTGACCGCAGCGATATTCCTATGGGGAGTGCATGCAATGGCGGCAGACGGGTTGATCACGCTTCGGAGCAGCCACGGACCGAAGGACACGATGGCGAGGCTCGAGGCCGCGGTGAAGGCAAAGGGCCTGAGCATTTTCGCCCATGTCGATCACGCGGCGGGGGCCGAAGCCGTGGGCCTGAAGCTGCGGCCGACCGACCTGCTGATCTTCGGCAACGCCAAAGGCGGCACGCCGCTGATGCAGGCCATGCAGACGGTCGGCATCGACCTGCCGCTGAAGGCGCTGGTCTGGCAGGACGCGTCGGGCACCACCTGGCTTTCCTATAATGATCCGCGCTGGATCGCGCAGCGTCACGGGGTGAGCGGCGAAGCCGAAGCGGCGATCGGCGCGATGACCGGCCTGCTCGATGCGCTCGCGAAGACGGCAACCGGTCCGTAAGGGAAGGGATTTACCACAGAGACAGTGAGGCAGTAACAGCCCCTCATCAGCAGCCGAAGCGCGCGCGAAGCGGTGGCAGCACCTCGAGCAGCGCCCGGGCCGCGCGCAAATCCGCCGTGTCGAAGCCCTCGGTGAAGCGATCGTAGACCGGCGCGAGGATCTGCCTCGCCTCCTCCTTGCGGTCCTGCGCCATCCGCAAGCGGGCGAGGCTGCGCGCGGCCCGTAATTCCCAGGACGGAACCTGTTGCCGGTTTGCCTCGTCGAGCGCGCGCCGGAAGTGCGCTTCGGCCGCGGCGCTGTCGCCTTCGGCATCCTCCAGCAGCAGCAGCTCGCCCTTGATGCGCAGCAGCTCGGCGATGCACCAACGCTCTTCATTGCGCTCGCATCGCGCCAAGGCCTCGTCGATCGTCAACAGCGCTTTGCCGGTCTCGCCGATATGGCCGAGCGCTTGCGCCTGCTCGGCCGAGAAAGACGTGTAGTGCACATGGAACGCCGCTGGCGGCAGGCTTGCCCGCGCGGTTTGCAAGAGCTGAAGCCCGGCGGCGATCTCACCACGCCGGATCAGCAATACGCCGTTGAAACATCGCCCCCAGATGTTCCAACCTTCCGTCGCGTGCCGGACGGAAAGGTCGAGAATCATCTCGACGAAGCCCTGCGCCGCAACGAGATCGCCGGCGAGCAGCGCGACGGGGCATGCCGCCAGGGCCAGCGCATAGAAGAAAGACACCGGCTGATCGAGGCCGCGGGCCTCCTCGACCGCGCTCGCCGCGACCTGCATGGCCTGATCGGGAAATCCCTGCAGCCACAGGACCCGGGCGCGAAAGCTCTGCCCCGCCACGCGCTGATCGAATTGAAAGCGGATAAGATCCGAGCGATGGGCCGGGGCGATATAGCGGCCGAGCATGGACTCGATGCGCCGCCGCGCCTCGGCCTGCTCTCCCAGCATATGCAAGGCGGTGCCGATCATGCGCTCGCCAACGAGCAGATCGGCGGGATCGGCGCCCGCCGCCAGGCGATGGAAGCTTTCGGCGAGCCGCAGCGCCGTCCGGTGGTCGCCGCGGCTCATGTGGTCGACAAACAATCCCCAGAGTCCCCGCAGGCGATATTCGGCATCGTCGAGGCGTTCGGCGATGGCGAGCGCGCGGCTCCAGGCGGCGGTGCTTTCCGGGCCAGCGCCTCGCGTCAACAGCAGCGCCGTGCCTAACGCCCACAGCAGTTGCATCTCGCGCCGCGGATCCGGGCTGGGTTGGGTGGCAAGGCGGCTCAGCGCCTGCTCGATGCGGCGGCGGCATTCCTCCATCAGCGACGCGCGGGTCCAGAGCGGTACCGCGGCGACGGTGATGGCCGCACCGATGGCCGGGTCGCCCGCCGGCGAAAACGACCAGTCGAGCGCTGCGCGGATATTGTCGATCTCGCGATCGTAGCGCGCGATCTCGTCGATGCCGGCGGGTGAGCCGATCAACGGGGCGATGAGATCGCGAAAGAACTCGGCATGGCGGCGCGCGGCGGCGGCGGCTTCGCCGCTCTCGACAAGCTTCTCGACGGCATAAGCCCGTATCGTCTCGAGCAGCCGCCAGCGCCCGGCAGGCGCCGAGGCATCGAGCGCGACCAGCGATTTGGCGACGAGATTGGCGATACCTTCGAGGACAACCGACACAGCGATATCGGCATCACCCAACATCGCAGCCGCCGCTTCGAGCGTGAACCCCGCGGGGAAGACGGCGAGGCGCCGCAGCAAGCGCCGTTCCGCCTCGGGCAACAGCTCGTAGCTCCAATCCAGCGTCGCCCGCAGCGTCTGGTGCCGCGGCAGCGCCGTGCGGCGGCCATCGGTGAGCAAGGCAAAGCGATCGTCGAGGCGGGTTGCGACCTGCTGAAGCCCAAGCGCGGCGGCGCGCGCGGCCGCAAACTCGATGGCGAGCGGGATGCCGTCGAGACGCCTGCAGATGGTGGCGATCGCCGCAAGATTCTCTCCTTGCGGCAAGAAGCTTGCATCCAGCGCCGTCGTCCGAGCGATGAAAAGCTGCACGGCGCTGCGTCCCAGGAGAGTGTCCGGCGCCTCCTCTTGCCGCGGCGGCACGTCGAGCGGCGGCACGCGGTAGACATGTTCACCCTCGATCCGCAGCACCTCGCGGCTCGTCGCCAGAATCGTCGTGTCGGGACAGAGTCGCGTGATCGTTTCCGCCAATTCGGCCGCCGCGTTGATGACGTGCTCGCAATTGTCGAGAACCAGGAGGAGTTTCTTCCCGCCGATGGCCCGGGCCACGGCTTCGGCCGAAATCTGGCTCCCGCCCAGCTTCAAGCCAAGGACGCCGGCAACCGCGGAGGGGACCAGGCGGGGGTCCAGCGACACCAGTTCGACCAGCCGGACGTCGCCGTCAAAATTCGGGACCAGGCTGCGGGCAGCCTGCAGCGCCAGCGTGGTCTTGCCGATCCCTCCCGGTCCGGTCAGCGTGACCGTACGATAAGCGGAGAGCAGATCGCGCAGCTGCTGCAGCGCCGCCGCTCGGCCAATCAAGGCGGAGCCTAGCGTCGGCAAATTGGTCAGAAACAGCTCGGCCGGGGTCCGCGCCGACGCGCGCGCCATCATCACGGCCGATGCGCCTTCCGGCCGTATCGTCCACCGCCCGAGGAGACGATAACCCCGGCCGGACGAGGTCTTGAGCAAACCTCGATCCACGCCCAGCGCCTTGCGCACCGCCGAGATGTGAACCTGAAGCGTGTTCTCTTCGACGATCGAGCCCGGCCAGACGCGGTCCATCAGGGCGTGCTTGCTGACGACCTCTCCGGCTGAGCGAACCAGAACCTCGATGATCTCGAAGGCGCGGCCGCCGATGGCGACCGGCACCCCCCGCGCGCGCAGCTCGCGCCGCGCGAGGTCGACCTCCCAGTCGCCGGACTCGTAGACCGGCCTTCCACCCGGCGCAGACACCCGCGTACCCCTCTTCAGTTTTTTTCAGCTTTAGTTAGAAACTCGACCCCGGCGGCGCAAGAACTCGATCGATGGGGAGCGACGGGGCCGGTCTGAAACGAGGGGTTTGTTTGTCTCCGGCCCGAGCGCAGCCGCCGATGGGACGCGGATGCCGTTTTCGGCATCAGGCGCCGGCCAAGACGAAGCCGCTGCTTCAGGACAATTCAGCACTGCGCCATGGAACGGTACTATGGGTTGGAATAAATCCTGTCGTCAGCCTCGGCGGCGCACCGACCAGCCGATCGGTGCGTTAACGAGCATACGGCCGCGGCACACCGTGGCGCCTCTGGAGGGGAATCCGATGGCAAAAACCGTAGCCGATCAGTTTGCGGAGATTCTGGCTGCAGCAGGCGTCAAGCGCATCTACGGCATTGTCGGCGACAGCCTCAACGGCATAACCGACGCCATCCGCCGCCAAGGCAAGATCGAGTGGCTCCATGTCCGGCATGAGGAGGTCGCCGCCTTTGCAGCCGGCGCCGAGGCGCATATGACCGGCGAGCTTGCGGTCTGCGCAGGAAGCTGCGGACCGGGCAATCTGCACCTCATCAACGGCCTTTTCGATTGCCAGCGCTCGCGCGTACCGGTCCTCGGGATCGCCGCGCAGATTCCCTCGCCCGAGATCGGCGCCGGCTATTTCCAAGAAACCCATCCGGAGGCGCTGTTCCGAGAATGCAGCCATTATTGCGAGCTGATCTCCGGCGCGCATCAGATGCCGCGCACGCTCGAGCTGGCGATCCGCGCGGCCGTTGGCAAGCGCGGCGTCTCGGTCGTCGTGATTCCCGGCGACGTGGCGCTGCAACCCGCTGGCGACGCGCCGCTTCCCAAGCTCGGCGGCCTGCTGCCGGCGGCACCGATCGTGACCCCGGTGCAAGGCGATCTCGACCGGCTCGCGGCGCTGCTGAACGGCGATGGCCGCGTCACGATCCTCTGCGGCTCCGGCTGCCAAGGCGCGCATGACGAGCTGGTGGCCTTGGGCGCCCGTCTCAAGGCGCCGATGGTGCATGCGATGCGCGGCAAGGAGCATGTCGAGTGGGACAATCCCTACGATGTCGGCATGACCGGGCTGATCGGCTTCGCCTCCGGCTATTATGCGATGCTCGACTGCGACGTTCTGCTGATGCTGGGAACCGATTTTCCCTACCGGCAATTCTACCCGCAGGGTCCGGGTGTGCGGATCGCGCAAATCGATATCCGCGCCGAAAACATCGGCCGCCGCGCCGCGGTCGATCTCGGCGTGGTGGGCGACGTGAAGGCGACCCTCGCTGCCTTGCTGCCCTTGCTTAGGGAAAAGCGCGACGGCGCGCATCTCGAGCGAGCGCGCAACCACTATGCCAAAGCGCGCAAAGGGCTCGACGCTCTGGCGGCGGGCGGGAAGCGGCTGATACACCCGCAGCAGGTGGCAAAAGCGATCAGCGATGAAGCATCGGCGGATGCGGTGTTCACCTGCGATGTCGGCCTGCCGACGGTATGGGCCGCGCGCTATCTCGCCATGAACGGCAAGCGGCGGCTCGTCGGCTCCTTCTGGCACGGCTCGATGGCCAATGCCATGGCCCAGGCGATCGGCGTTCAGGCGGCGTTTCCCGGCCGTCAGGTGGTCTCGCTCTCGGGCGATGGCGGGTTCACCATGCTCATGGGCGATCTCCTCAGCCTGGTGCAGCTCAAGCTTCCCGTGAAGGTCGTCGTCTTCAACAATGGCGCGCTCGGCTTCATCGAGCTCGAGCAGAAATCGACCGGCTTCCTCGAGTTCGGCACCGAATTCGAAAACCCGGATTTTGCGGCGATGGCGGAAGCCGTCGGCATCCGCGGCATTCGGATCGAAGATCCGGCCGATGTGAAGGAAGGCATCGGCGCGGCGCTCGCCCATAACGGCCCGGTTCTGGTCGATGCGGTGGTGAACCGGACGGAGCTCGCGATGCCGCCTGCGATCACGACGGAGATGGCGAAAGGCTTCACGCTCTACATGGTGAAGGCCGTGCTGAGCGGGAAGACCGACGAGATCATCGACCTGGCGAAGACCAACCTATGGCGTTAGCGGGAGGTCGCCATGGACCTGACAGCACTGCTCTTGTCGCGGCTTCAGTTCGCGTTCACCATCTCGTTCCACATCATCTTCCCGTCCTTCAGCATCGGCCTGGCGGCGTGGCTGACGATCCTCGAAGCCTTGCATTTCACGACCGGGCGACCGGCCTACCGCTCGGTCTTTGAATTCTGGCTGAAGATCTTCGGCGTCGCCTTCGGGCTCGGCGTTGTTTCCGGCGTCGTGATGGCCTTCCAGTTCGGCACCAACTGGAGCGTCATGGCGCAGCGGACGGGGCCGATACAGGGCGTGCTCCTGTCCTACGAGACCTTCACCGCCTTTTTCCTCGAAGCCAGCTTTTTCGGCATCCTGCTCTTCGGCCGCCCGCGGGTCGCGCCCTGGTTCTATTTGTTCTCGACCGCCATGGTGGCGCTCGGCACCACGCTTTCCGCCTTCTGGATCATGGCCAACAACAGTTGGATGCAGGTTCCGGTCGGCTATGTCGTCGAGAACGGCGCCTACGTCCCGAGCGACTGGTCGAAGATCATCTTCAGCCCGGTGCTTTGGGTCCGCTTCCCGCACATGCTGCTGGCATCCTTCCTGACCGGCGCCTTCTGCGTTGCCGCGACCGGCGCGTGGTATCTGCTGCGCGGCGAATTCGCCGCCGAGGGCCGCATCATGCTGCGCATGGGCCTTGGCCTCGCCGCCATCCTCGTGCCGGTTCAGCTCTTCTTCGGACATCTAACCGGCGACTACGTCCACGATGACCAGCCGGCCAAATTCGCCGCGATCGAGGGCCGCTGGCATGACGAGCAGCCCGCGAGCGAGGTGCTGATCGGCTGGCCCGATCCCGCAGCGCAGACCGACCGCTATGCCATCAGCATTCCGGTTCTCGGCAGCCTGATCGGCAGCATGAGCCTCGATTCCAAGGAGGTCGGCTTGACCGACTTCCCGCCGCAGGATCGCCCGCCGGTGCTGATTCCGTTCTTCGCCTTCCGGATCATGGTCGGCTGCGGCCTGATCATGCTGCTGCTCGCGTGGGTGGGCAGCTATGTCAGCCTGACGCGGCGCATCGAGGAGTACCGCCGGCTGCTCTGGGCCGTCTTCTTGAGCTTCCCGCTCCCCTTCATCGCCATCCTGACCGGCTGGTTCACGGCCGAGGTCGGGCGTCAGCCTTGGACGGTCTATGGGGTCTTGCGGACCGCCCAGGCGGTGACGCCCTTCCTGACGAGCCGCGCGGTGACGGTCTCGCTCGTCGTCTTCTGCGCGGTCTACAGCTTCATCTTCGCGTTCGGCGTGGTCTATATCCACCGGCTGCTGCGCATCGGCCCGGCCGGCCGCCTGGTCGTACCACCGGCCGCCGCGATCCCGAACCGCCCCATGTCGGTCGCCGACGAGGCCCTCGCCGCGAACCCGCATCATCTCGCCGCCGGAGAGTGATCCCATGATCCTGTTCTGGGTGTTCGTCCTCGCCCTTGCCACGCTGCTCTACGTGCTGCTCGACGGCTTCGATCTCGGCGTCGGCATTCTCTTCGGTTTCACCCGCCAGGAGACGCGGCGGCGCGCCATGCTGAGCGCCGTGTCGCCGATGTGGGATGGCAATGAGACCTGGCTCATCGTCGTCGGGGTGGTGCTCTGGGGGGCTTTTCCCATCGTCTATGCGACTTTGCTGTCGGCGTTCTATCTGCCACTGATGCTGATGCTCGCCGGCCTTATCCTGCGCGGCGTGGCGTTCGAATTCCGCTACAAGGCGGAGCGGATGCGCTGGGTCTGGGATGCCGGCTTTGCCGGTGGCTCCCTGGTGGCCGCCTTCATCCAAGGCCTGACGGTGGGCGCCCTGGTCGAGGGGCTGCCGATCGTCGACGGGCACTATGTGGGCGGCAGCTTCGGCTGGCTCAGCCCGTTTGCGGTGTTGTGCGGCATCGGCCTCTGCCTCGGCTATGCGCTCCTCGGTGCCTGCTGGCTGGTCAGAAAATGCGAAGGCGAGCCGCGCGACGCCGCCTATCGCGTCATCCCCGCGCTGGCGCTGGGCTTGCTGGCCTTCCTGATCATCGTCTTCGCCTATGCGCTCGCCGAGCATCTTCGGGTCATCGGCCGCTGGCTGGAGCGCCCCTATCTCTTCGTCTTCCCCGCCATCGGCATCGTGGCCGCGATCGTCCTGGCGGGGAGCGTCCGGCGGCGCCGCGACGGCGCCCCGTTTCACATGGTGGCCGTCATGTTCGCCGCCGCTTTCTGTACGCTGGCGATCTCGTTCTGGCCCTACATGGTCCCGTTCACCATCACCATCGAGCAGGCGGCAGCGCCGCGCTCCAGCCTTGCCTTCATGTTCTGGGGCGAGGGTCTCTTCATCTTCCCGCTCATGTTGGTCTACACCGCGGTCAGTTACAGCGTCTTCCGCGGGAAGATCGGATCGGCCTCGCAGCATTACTGACACCGGTCCACCCGCCCCCGGCGAGACCGAATGCGCCGCCCCGATCATTGTTGTTGGGTGGGCCGCGTCGATGGGGATACCATCGCGGGGATGCGCGCCTGCCGCGACCTCGCCCCGGTCGCCGGGTTGTTCCACCAGACTCCGCTTTACGGAGCGTCCGGGCCGCGCAGCGAGGGGAACTCGAAGGGATGACCGAGGTTCACGGCAATGCCATGAGCGACCCGCCGGTCGACGCGGAGCGTAGGCTCGCCCGCGCCATCGAAGAGCCGATCGCGCGCGCGCCGCGCGATCTTGGGCTGCCGTCGCGCCTCTCTCGCTGGAAAAGTCACGGCATTCGGCTGCTCATTCTTCTGCTGGTGGGCGGGCTCGTTGTCGTGGTGGCGCGCGAATGGGACTGGTGGGTCAGCTCGGCGGTCGACCAGAGCACCGACGATGCCTATCTCACCGCGGATATGACGCCGCTGGCCGCGCGGGTCGCGGGCTATGTCCGCAGCGTGCCGGTGCAGGACTACCAAAGGGTCAAGGCGGGCGAGCTGCTGGTACAGCTCGTCGACGACGATTACCGCGCCACCCTCAATCAGGCCCAGGCGGACGTCGTAGCGGCGCAGGCGGCGATCGAAAACATCAAGCAACAGAAGCTCTTGCAGCAGGCGACGATCAAGCAGGCCGAGGCGACGATCGAGGCGACCAAGGCCGATCTGACGCGCTATCACCTGGAAACGGTACGGCAGCAGAATCTGCTGGCGCACGGTCCCGGGACACCGCAGAGGACCGAGGAAGCGGTCGATAACGAGAAGCACACGGCGGCGACCCTCCTGCTCAACGAGGCCCAGCTCCAGCAACAGCGCCAGCAGATCAACGTGCTGGACAGCCAGGAGAAGCAAGCCGAGGCGACGCTGCTGGCCCGGCAGGCGGCGCGCGACCTCGCCGCCATCAACCTCGGCTATACCCGCATCACCGCGCCTGTCGACGGCATGGTCGGCCAGCGCCAGGTTCAGGCCGGCCAATATGCCGCCATCGGCACCCAGGTGATCGCACTGGTGCCGCTACCCCATGTCTGGGTCATCGCCAATTACCGTGAAACGCAGATGACGCATGTTCGCCTCGGCCAGTCGGCGCGGGTCACGGTCGATGCCTTTCCCGGCGTCGTGCTCCACGGGCATGTCGACAGCTGGTCGCCGGCCTCGGGCGCAGACTTCTCCTTGCTGCCCCCCGACAACGCCACCGGCAACTTCACCAAGGTGGTGCAGCGCATCCCGGTCAAGATCGTCCTCGAGCCGGATCCGAAAGTCGCCAACCTGCTGCGACCGGGCATGTCGGTGATCGCCACCATCGACACCGACAGCACCCCGGCCAAAGCCGGCGGCGACGCGCGAGCCGCCACGCGGTGACCGTTCCACAAGCTGCGCCCGCCGCCGCGCCGCGCCGCGCCGCCGACACCCTGTGTCCTGAGGCCAACCGTGCGCCGCAGCATCCGCCGGTCATCACGACCCGCCCGTACATCGGCGTGCTTGCGGTGCTCCTGGGCACAATTATCGCGACGTTGGACAATCGCATCACGACCTTCGGCCTCGCCGATGTCCGCGGCGCCGTCCATGCCGGCTTCGATCAGGGCGCCTGGTTCACCACCGCCTACACCGTGGCCCAGATGGTCGTCGGGCCGGTCTCCGCCTGGCTCGGCATGGTGTTCGGCCCGCGCCGGGTCCTGATGATCTCTTGCACGGTCTTCGGCGTCTCCAACCTGCTCCTGCCCTTCTCGCCCGACCTCCGCGCCGCCCTCGTGTTCCAGACGATCAGCGGCCTCGGCTCGGGCACGTTCATCCCCCTCACCATCGGCTTCGTGGTGCAAAACCTGCCCCAGCGGCTGGTCGTCTATGGGGTCGCGGCCTATGCGATGAACCTGGAATTGTCGCTCAACATTGCCGCTTCGGTGGAAGGCTATTTCAGCGACAACGGGGTATGGCAGTGGATCTTCTGGGACACCGCGCTGCTGTCGCCGCTGATGCTGCTCTGCATCCATTTCGGCATGCCGCGCCAGAGGGTGAACCGCGAGCTGCTGAAGACTGCCGATTGGGGAGGGATTCTCTTGGCGTCGGCGGGCTTCAGCGTCCTTTATGCCGGCCTCGACCAGGGCAACCGCGTCGACTGGTTCAATTCCGGGCTGATCACCGGCTTGCTGCTGGGCGGCGCGATCCTTCTCGTCGCCTTCGTGGTGCATGAGCTGCACCACGACCGTCCCTGGATCAATCTTCGCTTCGCCACGAGCGGCAACATTCCGTTGTTGTTCCTGCTGATCACGTTTTTCCGCTTCGTCCTGCTCTCCACCACCTACATCATCCCGCAATATCTGACCACGGTGCAGAACTATCGGGCGATCGAGGTTGGCAGCGTGCTGATCTGGATCGCGCTGCCGCAGTTTTTGATTGCACCGATCATCGCGACCATCCTGCGCTTCGTCGACCCCCGCATCATGACGGCCTTGGGCTTTTCGCTCGTCGGCGTGGCCTGCTTCATGGCGGGGCAGCTCACCAATAGCTGGGTGGGTATCGACTTCCTGCCCTCCCAGATCGTGCAAGCAATGGGCCAATCCGTCGCGCTGACCTCGGTGGTCTGGTTCTTCCTGAAGCATTTGCAGCCGAGCGAGGCGACCACCTTCGGCGCGATCCTGCAAACCGGCCGCCTCTTCGGCGCCGAGCTCGGCACGGCGTTCATCGAGACCTTCATCCGCAAGCGCGAGCAGACCTATTCGAACCTGATCGGCCTTCACGTTACCTCCAGCTCGCCGTTCACCGACCAGCGGCTGCAGCATTACGCAGGCGTCGTGGCGGGGCGCTCCGTCGGCCCGCCGGAAGCCAATGCGCGGGCCACCGCCCTCCTTGCCCATGCCGTACGGTCCCAGGCTTACGTCCTGGCCTATATCGACGGCTTCATGATCGTCGGTTTCGCGGTGATCGTCGTGCTGCTGCTGATGCTGCTGCTGCGTGACCCGCCGGCGCAGCTTGCGCCGGGTGCCAAGCGCGCCGCACCGTAAAACGGCAGTGCCCCGGTGTCAGGACTTCAGGTTTTTTCAGAAATCAAAAACCGGGTCGACGTCTTCGACGTCTCGCGCAGAGCAAGACACATTCTTCAGGACAATTCAGCACTGCCCCAAGGATTCGATATCAGCCGCCGGCTAAAACCGAGCATGGGTGAGCGATGCGCCATGCCGGGATCGGATTTCGATGATCCCTGTGATGACAAAAGAGGCAGTTCTCGCGGATCCACACGGGAATTTGATCGGCTGGGCTGGATGCCTGCGGCCGGCGGCTCAGTCTCATAAAACGGCCGGCAATGATTGTCGCCCCCAACGACGATCGACGCACGCCACAGTGGACACCTCGCGGAAAGCAGCATAGATGGTTCGCAAAGATCCCGCTTTGAGGCGCGCGCGGCCCGCCAAGGCAGCCGGCCACACCCGGCCGATCGGGGATAAAATTGCGGCGCAACTATGCGATGATAGCTGGGCGCAGGAAGCGGCGGCGGACGGGCCGCTCCTGGTTACGCTCAGGCGTGAGCCGTTCGCGACCCGGGTGGCGGCCGGCTCGTCGAGCGAAGCGCCCGCACTTTCGGTTTTCTCGATCGCCAAGAGGGTGGGAATGCCGAGCAGCCTGCACGACGACGAAGGCGCCGTTTCGTTCGGTCCGTTCCGGCTGTTCCCGGGGGAAAGACTGCTCGAGAGGGACGGTATTGCGCTCCACCTGGGCGGGCGTGCCCTGGATATTCTCATTCTGCTGGTGGAACGCGCCGGCGAAGTCGTCAGCAAACGCGAGCTCGTTGCGCGGGTCTGGGCGGATGTCACCGTCGATGAAGGCAGTCTTCGCTTCCATGTCGCGGCGCTGCGCAAAGCGCTCGGCGACGGCCAGTCAGGCGCCCGCTATGTGACGAACGTCCCCGGCCGCGGCTACTGCCTCGTCGCGCCGGTGTCACGCGCAATCCCGCCGGCGGCCGCGCCGGTGGAAAAAGCCGCCGCGGCTCAGCCACGGACGCTGCCGGCAAAGCTGGCGCGGATGGTCGGACGCGAGGACACCATCCAAAGGATCGCCGACGACATCGCGGCGCGGCGCTTCGTCACCGTCGTCGGTCCCGGCGGCATCGGCAAAACCACCGTCGCCATCGCCGTCGGCCACGCACTGCAGCCCAGCTTCGACGACGCGATCCATTTCCTCGATCTGGGCGCGCTCAGCGATCCTCGCCTCGTCCCCGTCGTCCTCGCCTCGACGCTCGGGCTGGTGATGCATTCCGACGACCCGGTTCCGAGCCTGCTTGCCTCGCTCAGGGACAAACGCATGCTGCTCATCCTCGACAGCTGCGAGCGCGTCATCGACAGCTTGGCGCCCTTGGCCGAACGCCTCGTCGCAGCGGCGCCGCAGCTCCACATCCTGGCGACCAGCCGGGAAGCGCTGCGGGTCGAAGGCGAGCAGATCCATCTTCTGCCGGCGCTGGACTGCCCGCCGGCGGATGCGAAGCTGAAAGCTTCCGCCGCGCTCGCCTTTCCCGCGGTGCAGCTCTTCGTCGAGCGCGCCGCCGCCGGCTCGAACCGCTTCGCGCTGAGCGATGCGGATGCGCCGGCCGTTGCCGAGATCTGTCTCCGGCTCGACGGGATCGCGCTGGCGATCGAGATCGCGGCCGGCCGGGTCGGCGCCTACGGGATCCGCGGCATCGCTTCGCTGCTCGATGGCAAGTTCGGGCTGTTATGGCAGGGCAGACGCACGGCGCTGCCGCGGCACCAGACGCTGAGCTCGACGCTGGATTGGAGCTACGATCTCCTGCCCGAGGTCGATCGCGCCATTCTGCAGCGGCTCGCGGTGTTTGTCGGCGTTTTCACCCTCGAAGCGGCCCAGGCCGTCGCGGCGGGCGACGGCATCGACGCGGCGCAGCTCGTCGAAGCGATTGCCGATCTCGTCGACAAATCTCTCGTATCGTCGGAGATCGGCACAACACCGGTACGCTATCGCCTGCTCGATACCACGCGCGCCTATGTTCTGGCGAAGCTGATCGAGAGCGACAAGGCGGACGCCATCCAGCGGCGGCATGCGGCTCATTATCGGCAAGCGCTCGAGCGCATCCTGGCGGAGGCGCCGGGCGGGCAAGCCGCCGCCTTCGCGCCGCCGCGGGAATTCATCGGCAATGTGCAAGCGGCGCTGGAGTGGAGCTTCTCGCCCGCGGGCGATCTTGTGCTCGGCATCGGCCTTGCCGCCGCGGCGGCGCGTTTTTTCGCGCAAGCCTCGTTGCTGACCGAATGCCATCGCTGGAGCGAACGGGCGGTCGCGGCGCTCGATGCGGCCGCGCGCGGCAGCCGCAGCGAGATGGAGCTCCAGGCGATGCTGGGTCTCTCGATGATGTTCACGCGCGGCAACAGGGAGGAAGTCCGGACGGCGTTCGCCAGAGGGCTTGAGCTGGCCGAGGCCCTCGACGATGCGTCCTACCAATTGCAGATGCTGAGCGGGCTGCACATCTACTTGACCCGGATCGGCGATTTCCGCGGCGCGCTGACGCTCGGCGAGCGCAGCGAAGAGATCGCCAAGCGCCTTCCCGATCCCGCACACCGCATGGTCGCGCAGTGGATGGTGGGCGTCGCCCAGCACCTGATCGGCAACCAGGCGGCGGCCCGCGCCAACTGCGAGACGGCACTGAAGCCCGCGCCGATACCGCCATGGGCGCGGGTCGCCTATGACCGCCGCATTGTCGCGCTCGTCGCTCTGACGCGCGCGCTCTGGCTCAGCGGCTTTCCCGATCGCGCGATGAAGGTCGCGCGCTACACCATCGCGCAAGCGGAAGCGCAAGGGCACCCGCCGACGCTCTGCATTTCCATGATCTGGACGGTCTATGTCTTTCTCTGGGCCGGCGACCGGCAGAGCGCCGAGGAGATCATCGAGCGGATCATCGCCCATGCCGCCAAACACTCGCTCGCGCCCTACCAAGCGGTCGGACTCGGCCTCAAAGGCGCGCTCTCGATCAAATGCGGGAATGCGGAAGCAGGCATCGGGATCGTCCGCGCTTCCCTCGAAGCGCTGTACCGGAACCGCCACCAGATCCTGACCACGGTGTTTGCCAGCCACCTCGCGGAAGGCCTGGCGATGACCGGACAATTGGATGAAGCCCTGGCCGCGGTCGACGGCGCCATCGCCGAGGTCGGCAGCACCGGCGATTGCGCCGACCTGCCGGAAATGCTGCGCATCAAGGGGCAGGTTCTCGACCGCTTGTCGCCGAAGAACGGCACCAAGGCCGAGGACTGCCTGCGCCGGTCGCTGGATTGCGCGCGCCAGCAATCCGCTTCGGGCTGGGAGCTGCGCTGCGCCACGAGCCTCGGCCAGCTTTGGTCCAGGGCGGGCCGCGCCGGCGAGGCGCTCGCTCTCCTCGCGCCGGTCTATGCGCGGTTCACCGAGGGTTTCGAAACCGCCGACCTCCAGGCCGCACGCAAGCTGCTCGAGGAGCTTGGGAGTGCGGCGGCTCCCTAGAGCAAATTGCCACGGAGTCTAGCGTCGTGACGTGATGCCACGTTTCAAGTTGCGCCTTGCCCGCGAAAGCGTGTGAAGAAATCGGAATAGATGAAGGCGGCGCTTTGAGATCGTATGGATTCCCGCTTTCGCGGGAATGACGAAATAATTTGATTCGCGCTCGCCGACGCGTGAAGCCTGGCTGGTACTGACAATTCCTCGCAAGATTTAACGCGTCAAAACCGGGCGCCTCCGTCACTCTTCCGATGTATCCGGCTTTCCCCCCCGCCTATCCAGATTCCCCAAAGGAGACGACCATGCGTGTCGACATAACTACCCGTCCGAGCATGACGGTGATGCTGGTATCTGCTGTCTTGTTGCTTGCGTCGGCGGCGGCCTTGGCCGACCCGCCCGGCTATGACTTCATGATGTTCCCGGACCGGATGGCGCTGGTGGTCGGCGACACCAACCAGGCACCGAAGGGCGTCATCTCCGAGAAAGATGCCGCGGCGCTGACCGCCGGTGCGCAACCCTTGAGCGGGCGCAGCATCGTCTTGATGTATCACGGCAAATACTACATCGTCCCGGACAAGCGGATGGCGAACGGCGAGATGGCCTCGCATGCGGTCATGTCCGCGGCGAAGAGCGCCGGCAAGTGAGCGCGCGGTGACCGGCCGCAAGGCTAACAAGTCCTACCAACGTTTAACGTGCGCAGGTGTCGCGGTTTCGTCATTGTCATCTCGCGGCCGGCGGTTCCACCCGCCGGCCGCGTGCGGCGGAGAGATCGCCGCGGCTCGCCTCGGGCCGCAAGGCAGGCGCCGTTCGGCGCTCTCGCCGCAGCTTCATGTCCATCGAGGAGCACGGCCATGACCATTGCCAAACAGCCTGACCGCAGCCGGAGCCGCCGGCGCGTGCTTCAGAGCGCCGGCATTCTCGGTGCGATGGCGGCGACCTTCCCGGCCTGGGCCGATCCCTTTGTCGATCTTGACCTGCCGGGCGGCCCGGACCGGCGCGCGCTGACGACAGCCTTTCCACAGAAAGGCGAGATGATCCTGCAGCGCACTCGGCCGCCGCTGCTGGAAACGCCGCTGGAGGTATTCGATCGCGGCGTGTTCACGCCCAACGACCAGTTCTTCGTACGCTGGCACTGGGCGGTGATCCCGACGGAAGTCGACGTGGCAACGTTCAAACTGGCGGTGCGCGGCCACGTCAACCAGGTGCTCTCGCTGTCCTTGGCGGAGCTGCTGGCGATGCCGCGCGTCGAGCTGGCGGCGATCAACCAGTGCTCGGGCAATTCGCGCGGATTGTTCCAGCCGCGCGTCTCCGGCGGCCAATGGGAGAACGGGGCCATGGGAAATGCGCGGTGGACGGGCGTCCGCTTGCGCGACCTGCTCGATCGCGCCGGCGTCAAGGCCGGCGCCGTCGCGGTCCGCTTCAACGGTCTCGATGAGCCGGTGGTGGATGGCGCACCGGATTTCATGAAGTCGCTCGACATCGATCACGCGCGCGACGGCGAGGTGATGCTCGCTTATCTCATGAACGGCGAGCAATTGCCGCTGCTCAACGGCTTTCCGCTGCGCCTGATCGTCCCCGGATGGTATTCGACCTACTGGGTGAAAATGCTGAACGACATCGAGGTGCTCGACGCGCCGGACGAGAATTACTGGATGAAGACGGCCTATCGCATTCCCGATACGCCGTTTGCGAACGTGAAGCCC
This sequence comes from Allostellaceae bacterium, assembly GCA_035509275.1. Lineage (GTDB taxonomy): Bacteria > Pseudomonadota > Alphaproteobacteria > ATCC43930 > CGMCC-115725 > DAHUYF01. The sequence goes on from DATJLU010000041.1 coordinate 19,910, forward strand.
GGCGAGACCGGCTTCAAGACCGTGCCGATCAACCGCATGGTGCCGCGCTCCTTCTTCACCAATGTCACCGATGCCACGACGGTGAAGCCCAGCGCCGCCGTGCCGGTCAGGGGCATTGCCTTCGGCGGCGATTGCGGCGTGTCCGAGGTGGAGCTGTCGACCAACAGTGGCGAGCGCTGGCAGAAAACCGCTCTGGGCAAGGACGAAGGCGCCTACAGCTTCCGTCAGTGGAGCACCACGGTCACGGCGCCGCAGACGGGAACGCTGGCGCTGCAAGTCCGTTGCACCAACACCAAAGGCGAAGTCCAGCCGGCCGAGCCGAATTGGAATGGCGGCGGCTTCATGCGCAACGTGATCGAGCGCGTTCAGCTCAAGATCGCCTGAGCGAAGGATGGGGAAATCCATGGGCCTCTCCGCCAAAGCCGTTGCCTGCGGCGTCCTCGCCCTGCTGCTGGTGCTGGCGACGCAAACTCCGTGGGCGGCGGCCGCGCCGGCCGCATCCGCCCCGTCGACGGTGACGGGCAGCGGCGTGACGCTGCATTCCGTCAACACCAATTTCCCCGACAGCGATCGCCTCTTCCCCGGCGCCGGGGCGGATGCCATCAACAACAACTGCCTTGCCTGCCATTCGGCCGGCATGGTGCTGACACAGCCGCGCCTCTCCCGCGCCGATTGGCAAGCGGAAGTCGAGAAGATGCGCAACTTCTACAAGGCCCCCGTCGATGCCTCGGACGTGCCGGCCATCGTCGATTACCTCGTCGGCCTGAGCTCTCAGAAGCAGCCCTAGCGCCTCGTTCCAAAGCCTGGAGGTCGATCGATGCCAGAGACCGTCCGAAGCACCGTGACGCCGCTTGCCAGCCCCGTGCCCGCGGCCGGCGAGACGCCGATGTTCCGGCCGGGCGACAAAGTCCGCGTTTCCACCCGTTCTCCGATCGGACATTACCGGGTGCCGCAATACCTGCGCGGCAAGACCGGATCGGTCGAGGCGGTGATCGAGCCGGCCGGCATTGACAACGAGCAGGAAGGATACGGCCGCAACGCCGGAGCGAAGCGGCACTATTACCGCATCGCCGTGGCGATGACGGAACTCTGGCCCAACTATGTCGGCTCGCCGCAGGACGGGCTGCGCATCGAAGTCTTCGAGACCTGGCTCGAGAGGATCTGAGGGATGACGCACGAAGACCATCATCACGATCACGCGCATGGGCCGGGGGACGTTCAGGCCGAGATCGGTGGAACCGGGCGCCCCGGCTACTACGAGATCATGGAGACGGCGCTCCGCGAGCTGCTCGTCGAGCACAAGCTGATCGGCGCGGACGAGATCCGGCGCCAGATCGAGGTGCTGGATTCGCGCACGCCCGCGCTCGGCGCCAAGGTGGTGGCACGCGCCTGGATCGATCCGACGTTCCGTGCCCGCCTGCTGGCCAATGGACGCGCGGCCTGCGAGGAGTTCGGCATCACCTTCTACGACGACACCGCGCTCATCGTGCTCGAGAACAGCGCGAAGGTTCACAACCTCATCGTCTGCACGCTCTGCTCCTGCTATCCCCGGCCGGTGCTCGGGCTGCCGCCGGATTGGTACAAGGCGAAGCCTTACCGGGCGCGCGCCGTCGCGGAGCCGCGCGCGGTCCTCGCCGAATTCGGCACGATCATCCCCGATGATGTCGAGATCCGCGTCAGCGATTCGACGGCGATGGTGCGCTATCTCGTGCTGCCGCTTCGCCCCGACGGCACGGAGGACTACAGTGAGGAGCAGCTCGCTGCTCTGGTCACGCGCGACACGATGATCGGCGTCGCTCCGGTCGCGCTCGACACGAGGAGGAGCACCTGATGACGCAAACCGAAATGCTGCTGCGGCGCCTGCCGAACGACATCGGCGGCCTGCCCGCCGAGCCGATCGCGCGCGTCGATCACGCGCTGGAGCCTTGGGAGAAGCGCTGCCACGCCCTCGCCGACGTTCTCGATTTCCACAAGATCATCAATACCGAGGAAAAGCGCCGCGGGGTTGAGGCTCTCGGCGCCGAGATGGTCGGCAAGCTGAGCTACTACGAGCGCTGGATCGCAGCCTTTGCCAACATGCTTTTCGCCAAAGGCATCCTCACGCCCGAACAGCTCGCCCGGAAGATGGACGAGGTTGAAGCGCGCTGGCCGCCTGATCCGGGCCAAAGCGCCGGACCTGCCGGTCGCTGACCGCAGGGCCGCCCGAGCTCGAAACTGCCTGAACGCTCGAACGACTTCTGTGCCGGAAGGAGAAGCAGCATGGGCACGATCACGACGAAGGACGGAACCGAGATCTATTTCAACGATTGGGGCGCGGGACAACCCGTGGTCTTCAGCCATGGCTGGCCGCTCAGCGCCGACGCTTTCGAGGACCAGATGTTCTTCCTGGCGTCGCATGGCTATCGCTGCATCGCCCATGACCGGCGCGGTCATGGCCGGTCCAGCCAGCCCTGGGACGGCAACGACATCGACACCTATGCCGACGACCTGGCGACGCTGGTCAGGACGCTCAACCTCAAGAACGCGATCCATGTCGGCCATTCCACCGGCGGCGGCGAAGTCGCCCGCTATATCGGCCGCTATGGCACCGAGCGCGTCGCCAAAGCGGTGCTGATCGGCGCGATCACGCCGCTCATGCTCAAGACCTCGGCCAACCCCGCCGGCACTCCGATGGAGGTGTTCGATCAGATCCGCGCCGCCGTTCAGGCCGACCGCGCGCAGTTCTGGAAGGATCTCAGCCTGCCCTTCTATGGCTATAACCGGCCGGGCGCCAAGGTCTCGGAAGGCGTGCGCGAGTCATTCTGGCTCCAGGGGATGATGGCCGGCTTTCCCGCGTCCTATTTCTGCATCAAGGCGTTCAGCGAAACCGATCTCAGCGCGGATCTCGGCAAGTTCGACATTCCGACCTTGGTGCTGCATGGCGACGACGACCAGATCGTCCCGATCGGCGCCGCGGCGATGCGCTCGTCCAAAATGATCAAGAACGCCACGCTGAAGGTTTACAAGGGTGCACCGCACGGCATGTGCACGACCCACAAGGACCAGATCAACGCCGATCTGCTGGAGTTCCTGAAATAGCGATCGGCGGGGTCGAGGAACCGATCAAAGCAAAAGAGGAGAAAGGCATCATGGACACCAAGACTGCCCACGCCCGTCGGACGGCATCGGCCAACCCGCCTTCGGCTTTGGGAGCGGCGGCCGTCAAGGACATCTCCGCGGCGCTCACCGCGCTGGTCTCTGACATGTTCGCGCTCTACGTCAAAACGAAAAATTTCCATTGGCATATCTCGGGGCCGCATTTCCGCGACTATCACCTGCTGCTCGACGAGCAGGGCGAGCAGATCTTCGAGGCCACCGATCCGATGGCGGAGCGTTGCCGGAAGCTCGGCGGAACCACCTTGCGCTCGATCGGCCATATCGCCCGCCTGCAGCGCATCGAGGACAATGACGCGGAGTTCGTGACGCCGCTCGACATGCTGTCGGAGCTGCGCGAGGACAACATGGCGGTGGCGGCGCGCATGCGCGAGACGCATGCGCTCTGCGACGAGCATGGCGACGTCGCCACCGCCAGTCTCCTCGAGAACTGGATCGACGAGGCCGAGCGGCGCGCCTGGTTCCTGTTCGAGGCCACGCGCCGCGGCAATACCGGCGAGTAGCGGGCGCGCGGTTAGCGCCCCCACCTCACCCCAACCCTCTCCGCCCCATTGGGGCGGAGAGGGAGGGACCCGCGCTAGCGGGAGGGTGAGGTGGGGTGCGCGCGCTGCTGCCTATTAAGCGGCGACCTTCTTCCGATTGGTCGCAAGCCGGGCGTCGACCAGCGCCACGGTCTCGTCGAGGACGGCCGAGCGCATGCCGCGCTGCGCGGCAATGCTCTGCACCAGGCGATCGACGCGCTCGATGTTGGGAGCGCCGGCGAAAAGCGCGCGCGCCGCCGAGGAAGGCCGCACCAGCCCTTGCGCCGCCGCGGCATATTTCTCGAACGGCACGAGATCATCCGGCGCGGCGCCGAGCTTGACGCAGAGCTCGCGCACCCAGTTGTACATCGTGCGCGAGGCCTCGATGTCGCTGTGCACGGCGTCCTTGATCGAGCGCGCCGCATCCTTCTGCACGCAGCGATAATTGCCGGTGATCAGCATCGCCCATTTGGCGAGCGGTACGAAGATCGACTCATGCACCTTGAGCTTGACCGGGAGCTCGACCGAACCCGAGCCGGTGTCATAGCGGACGGCTTCGATGTCTTTCTCCAGCCGGCGCAGGATGGACGTGGCGTCATCGCCGGCAAAGCGCGCCGCCTTGAAATTGGTCGGCAAGGTCACCTGCAGCACGTTGATGTCTTCCTCCGGCGGGCGAAACGCCTGCGGGTCGGGGCTGCACAGCGTCATCGTCGCCGGATCGAAGTTCTGCCACACCGTCGCATCGGTGTAGCAGCCGGCGAGCGGCTCGGTGGCAAGGCCGGGAATGCGCTTCAGATAAGGCAGCGGCGGCATGTTCATGATCGACATGCAGGGCACGCGCGAGCGCGCCACGGCGTCGAGCAGCTCGCGCACGCCGGCGGCCCCGTATTGCGGCTCCTGCATCGCCAGCACGACGAGGTCGTAATCGCCGGGCTTGACCGCGCCGGGTCCGGCGGCCGCGAGCTTGCCCGGCAGCTTCCGGGAATCGATCTCGACCAGCTCCTTCCGGCCCTTGACCGGAAGGCGCACGCGCGTCCCCTTCTCGTTGATCGCCGTCACCTCGGCCGGCAGACAGACCAGCGTCGCATCGTGGCCCGCGAGCAGCAGCTTGGTGGCGAGCAACGAGCCGTAGGATGCGCCCAGAATGAGCGTGTCGTAGACGGTCTTCATCGCGCTTACCTCCCGTCGGAAGGCGGCCGGGTTTGGCCGGCCGCCTGGGTTTTACCCCCTTTATGCAACGGGAATGCTAGGTCTTGAGGGGCCTCGACGCAACGCCCCTCGAGCGGCGCTAAGCCGAGGCGGCGGCGCGCTCCGCGCGGGCGACGAGTCGCGCCCGATCCCACATCTCGACCACGTCATAGCCGTGCTTTTGCAGCAGCCGCTCGGCCATCGAGGTGGCGTCGGCGTCATCGACGCATTCGACGTGCTCGACCGCGCCCCGCTCCGATGCCTCGCCCAGAAAGTAGCAGCGGTAAGTTCTCATGACACACCCCTCCGGCTCATCCGAACCGCGAAAGCGGTCAAGGCTCGGCCAATGACGCACCAATCTATCGCCAAATGCGCGCAGAGTCCGGTAGAAACGTATCGGCCGCGTATCGGTCCCGCCGCGACGAGGAAATCCCGAGCTTTTCCGCGGGCCAAGAGGAGTTCGCTCAACGCATGGCGGAGGTTTCGGAGCGCGAAAGCTGGCGGCGCGCCGAGCGGCGGCGCCTCATCGCACACCGACTCGCGCTGGCGCCGGAGGAGCGACAGCGTTGCGCCGCCGCAATCGGGAAAAACCTGACCGAGCTTCTAGCAAAGCTCTCCGGTGCCACAGTCGGTTTCTACTGGCCGATCAGAGGCGAGTTCGATCCGCTGCCGGTCGCCGAGCGCTTTGGCAAGGCAGGCCGCGTCATCGCCTTGCCGGCCGCCATCGCGCCCGACGCGGCACTCGAATACCGCCCCTGGCGGGCGGGCGATGCGATGGAGGCAGGCCGCCATTCCATTCCTGAGCCGAGAGAAAGGCGGTTGGTGCAACCCGATATCCTGGTAGTGCCGCTGGTCGGATTCGACCAAGGGCGGCATCGGCTCGGCTATGGCGGCGGCTATTTCGATCGCACCCTGGCGGCGCTCTCGCCGCGGCCGGTCACCATCGGGGTCGGCTATGAAGCAGCGCTCCTGCCGACGATTTATCCACAGGCCCATGATGTGGCGCTCGATTTTATCGTCACCGAGGCGCAGCTCCGGCCGTAGCCCTTTGCCGCGCGCGACGGCGCCGCTAGTCTGCGGCCGGGCCTGCCGCAAGGAGGAGAGATGACGCTCGAGCGCACGCTGGTCGACAGCCTGTCCCAGATCACCACCGCGACGATCACCACGATTTTGTTGAAGAAAGGGCTGCGCAATGTGTGGATGCGCGGCGCGCGACCGCTGCGGCCGGGATCGCCGCGTCTCGTCGGGCGCGCCTTCACCTTGCGCTTCGTGCCAGCGCGCGAAGATCTGGCGACGCCGGAATCCTGGGCCTCGCCGAAATCGACGCGGGCGGCAATCGAAGCGATGCCGGAAGGCGCCATCGCCGTGGTCGACGCCATGGCCATCACCGATGCCGGCATCTTCGGCGACATCCTCTGCGCGCGCATGAAGAAGCGCGGCGTCACGGCGCTGGTGACCGACGGCGTGGTGCGCGACGTTGCCGGCGTGCTGGGGACGGGCCTGCCGATCTGGTGCCAGGGCGCCGCAGCGCCGCCTTCGGTCGCGGGCCTCACTTTCGTCAATTGGCAGGAGCCGATCGGCTGCGGCGGCGTCGCGGTGTTTCCGGACGATGTCGTCGTGCTCGATCAGGATGGCGCGGTGCTGATCCCGGCGAAACTCGTTGCGGAAGTCGCCGAAGCCGGGCGCGAGCAGGAGCGGCTCGAAGGCTGGATCATGGAAGAAGTGGAAAAAGGCGTACCGCTCCCCGGCCTCTACCCGCCCAACGCCGAGACCAAGGCGCGGTATGAGGCGGGGAAGAAAAAGTAAGGCGACAGAGCTGGTGAAAGTCCTTCTCCGCCGCGCAACGCGGAGCGTTGTCGCGAGCGGGCGTCAGCGGTTGCTCTTGCAACCGCGAAAGCCCGCACGGTGCGGCTCTCGCGATCGCTGCGCAATCGCTGTCGCCGCCGCGGACGAACTCGCTGCGCGAGTTCGCCTTGACCTCACCCTACCCTCTCCGCCCCCAAGGGCAGAGAGGGTAAGATCTTTTTCAATGTCCGTGCCCACCATGTGCGGTGGGCGCCGCTTCGCGCTCCTCGCCTTCGGGGCCGGGGATGGCAACGAGGCACACGGCGACGAGCACGGTGCCGAGGATGAAGGTGACGAGTCCGAAGAGGAATTCCATCGGCGCCTCGCTCAGCGATGCGCGTCGAGCCAGCTCATCATCAGCCGGTTGAAGACATCGGGGAATTCGACATTGGGGAAGTGCCGCGCCTTGGCGATCTCTTCATAGCGCGCGCCCGGCACGAGCTCGGCGATGCGCCGGTTGCCGGCGGGCGGCGTGCCCTGATCATCGGCGCCGCAGACGACGAGGGTCGGCGTGCGCACACCCGACAGTTTCGACGTGAAGTCGAAATCGAGGATGGCGGCGGCGCAGCCGAGATAGCCCGCCGGCGAGGTGCCGCCGATGGTGGCGTGGAGCTGCTTCCAGCGGCCGGGATTGCGCGGCTTGAATGCGTCGCTGAACCAGCGCTCCATGGTGCCATCGCCCAGCGGCGCCACCGAATTGGCCTTGGTCACGGTTTCGATGCGCGGCGCCCAGGCATCGCGCGCGCCCGGCATGGTTTGCGGCGAGGTATCGCACAACATGGCCGAGATCAGCCTTCTGCCATGGGCGATGGCGAAGGCCTGGCCGAGCATGCCGCCGATCGAGAGGCCGATATATTGCACGCGCTCGATGCCGAGGAAATCGAGCGCCGCCGCCACATCATCGGCGAGTTGCGCCATGGTGTAAGGGCCGGGCACGGGATCGCTGCCGCCATGGCCGCGCATGTCGAGGCGCAGCACGCGATACCCCGCGGCGAGCAGCGGCGGCAGCTGCTCGGCCCACATCCCGCTGTCCGAGGCGAGGGAGTGGGTGAAGCACACCACCTGGGCGCTCTCGGGCCCGGTGAGATCGTAGTAGAGGCTGCGTCCGGCAAGATTGATCAGCATCGCTTGCTCCCTCCCGTTCAGGATTTCCTGGCCTCGCGGCGCAAAAACGCCTCGATGCTGGTGGCGAGCGCCACCGGCGTCTCGTTCATCGGGTAATGCCCGGCATTGGCGATGATCTCGAGCTCGGCCTGGGGGTACCAGGCGAGATAGGTCGCCGTCATCGTCTCCTCGGTCAGCGCCAGATCATTCGCGCCGACGATGACTTTGACCGGCACCGGATTGCCGATGATCTCGCGGTGGAAATCGGTCTTCGCCCAGGCTTGCAGGTAGGCGGCGAAGGCTTCGACCGTGGCGGTCTCGGCGGAATAGCGCGCGATGCGATCGATCCACGCCTTGGAGAGGCGGTTGCCGGTGGAGAAATCGATGATGCCGCGGCGGTTGTCGAGGCTCTTGGCCGCGCCATCGAAGAGCTTCCAGCTATCGGCGTCGAACGGCACGCCCGACGCCGGCACCGGCGTCACCGCCACCAGCTTCTCGACCCGCTTCGGCGCGTCGGCGAGAACGCGCTGCACCGCCATCCCGCCCATGGAATGGCCGACCAGGCTGAAGCTTTCCCACTCCAGCGCATTGGCAAGGTCGAGCGTGTCGGCGGCGATCTCCTTCATCGTGTATTCGCCGCGCTGCTGGCGCGACAGGCCGTAGCCGCGACAGGCGATGAAGGCGTAAGTGAACTCGTCGAGGGTCAGCGCATCGCGCAGCGGATCGAAACAGGTCTCGTCGCCGAACCAGCCATGCAGCACCATGACCTTCAGCGGGCCGTGGCCGACCGTCTTGTGACCGATGGTCATGCAAAACTCCTCCCGCGTCGCGCACGATAGCGGATAAATGTGTCAGGACTCCAGCGATCTCCCGAGGGAGGCATCACTGGCCGAGATGCATCACCGCCACGGTGCAGCCCACGGCGAAGATCGGGATCGGCTCATAGCACCAGACCTCGCCGCCCGCGCCGTCGGCGGCGCCGGCGACGGCGATGAAGGTGCGGATCTCGAAGCCGCCCTGCCCGCCCTCGCGATAGGTCTCCGCATCGCTATAGGAGAGCAACGCCGCTTTGTCATGAGCGCTCCAGCGGCGCAGGAATTCGCGGTCCCAGGCTTCGTTGATCTTGCCCGAATTGGGCGTCGCCGGCCAATGCGAAAGGCCGCCGGTGCCGATCAGCGCGAGGCGCTCGGGCACGGCATCGGCGGCGGCACGCAAGGCGCGGCCGAAGGCATAGGCGCGGTGGAGCGGCGCCAGCGGCGGGCCTTGGCAGTTGATGTTGGCGGGGATGATCGGCAGATCGAAACGCGGCGTCAGGAAAGACAGCGGCACGGCGATGCCGTGATCGAGCAGCCATTCCTCGGCGTAAGCGACATCGACCTCGTCCATCACGCGGCGAATGAGCCGCTCCGACAGATCGCGATGGCCGGGAATGCGGCGCCGGGCGATGCGCAGGAAGCGCTCATCCTCGATCGGCCCCTCATAGTGATCGGCCATGCCGAGCGCGAAGGCCGGCATGTTGTTCATGAAGAAATTGGCGAAATGCTCGGCCGCGACGACGACGAGCGCATCGGGACGTGCCGCTTCGAGCGCCTGGCGCAGCCGCTCCAGCGCGGCATAGAAGCGGTCGCGCGCGGCGGGATCGGCACGCTCGGCCCGGCCGGTGATGCCGGGAGCATGGCTGCAGGCGCCGGCGAAAACCAGCGGCATCAGTCGGCAACCATGGCATAGACCCCGGCGCGAACCGGCCCGTGCCGTCGCACCCCCTCGCGCATCGCCTCGAGATAGGCGTTCCATTCGAGGCCGCACAGCGCGGCGTAATGCATGAGCAGCTGGCCGTTGACGCCGAGCACATAGAGGAGGCCGATATCGGCCGCGGTAATCGCGCCGCGCTCTTCCGCCGTCAGCTCATAGCCCGCCAGCACCGCCGCGCGATCGCTCTGAAAGCGCCGCCGCAGCTCGGCGTCGCGGTTGAGCTGATAGAGCAGCTTCTGAACGTAATAGAGGCTCATGGGCGGGAAGGTAGAAAAAATTGAGTGGGATTGAAAAGTCCTTCTCCGCCCTTCAGGGCGGAGAAGGATTTAGGATGAGGTGGGTTGGGCCGAAGCGCCGACGCGACCCCACCTCACCCCAACCCTCTCCGCCCCGCAGGGGCGGAGAGGGGGTAGGAAACAGTTTTGTAGAGAGAGGCTAACCGCATTACGCTCATCCCCGGGAGGACACCATGATCGAGATCGGCGTTTTCGATCACGTCGACCGCGGCGCGGGTGCGCTGGGCGAGCTCTACGAGAACCGGCTCAAGCTGATCGAGGCTTACGACCGGCTCGGCATCCGCCGCTATCACCTGGCCGAGCATCACGCAACGCCCTTGGGCATGGCGCCCAGCCCGAGCGTCTTTCTCGCCGCCGTGGCGCAGCGGACGCGGCGGCTGCGCTTCGGCCCGATGGTCTATACGCTCGCCCTCCATCATCCGCTGCGCATCATCGAAGAGGTCTGCATGCTCGACCAGATGAGCGGCGGCCGGTTCGAGCTCGGCGTCGGCCGGGGCATCTCGCCGCACGAAGTCGGCTATTACGGCGTCGATCCCGCCAAGGCGCAGGCGATCTATGTCGAGGCGCTTGCCGTCATCCGCCAGGGATTGGGCGCGACGACGCTGAACCATAAGGGCGAGTTCTTCCGCTTCGAGGATGTGCCGATCGAGATGGCGCCGGTGCAGCGCCCGCACCCGCCGCTCTGGTACGGGTTGGCGCGGCCGGAAGGGCTGCCCTGGGTGGTCGCCAACGCCGTCAACATCATCTGCAACGGCCCGCCCTCGGTGGTGCGAACGGTGACGGACGCTTATCGCCGCGACTGGGCGGCGGCGGGACATTCGGCGGAAAGCCTGCCGCTGATGGGGATGACGCGCACCGTGGTCGTCGCCGAGAGTGCCGGCGAGGCGCTCGCGACGGCGCGGCGCGCGCATCGCTGCTGGCATCGCAGCTTCTTCACGCTCTGGGAGAAGCACGGCACGCGGCCGATGAATGCCTTCTATCCCGAGAGCTTCGACGAGGCGCAGCAGCGCGGCTTCGGCATCGCCGGAACCCCGGATATGGTGCGCGACGCCTTGCAGCAGCAGCTCGCCGAAGCGCGCACCAACTATCTCGTCTGCCGCTTCGCCTTCGGCGACATGACGCTCGAGGAGGGGCTGCGCTCGGTCGAGCTGTTCGCAACCGAGGTGATGCCGGAGCTCAGGCTCGGCTGAAGCGCGCGGCGCCGGACGCCGCGACGTCGATCACGAACGCCAGCGCCAGCGCACCGCCGCCCAGCGCGAAGAGCAGCCCATGGTCGCGGCCCGCGGCATAGAGATAGGAGAAGCCGTAAGCGGCGGCGGCCTGGCCCGCGGCGAAGGCGATGGTGGCAAAGCTCCAGGCGCGGTCCGCTCCGGCGTGGCCGCCGACCAGCTCATGCGCGCGGCCGAGGACGAGCGCCACGATCCCCGGCACGAAGCCGCCGACCACAGCCGCGGAGACGAACAAGGCGGCAGGCCCGGTCGCAATCGCGAGCAAGCCGACAGCCGCCGCCTCGAGCGCGAAGGCGAGGCGCAGCGCCTGGGCAAAGCCGATGCGATCGGCGAGATGGCCGGCAAGGCTCGGCCCGGCAACAGCGCCGAGGCCGAAGACGACCCAATATTGCGCGCCGCGCGCCACGCCCTCGCCGAGGCCGCGGGCGACGAAATCGACGAGGAACACCATATGCGGCACGAGCCCGACGGCATTGAGCGCGTATTCGGCGTAAAGCGCCAGCAGCAACGGGTTGCGCGGCGCGGGCGGCGTGGCGGCGGGCGCCGCGGGAGCTGACCCCTCGGGCCAACCGCTCCAGCCGAGCAGGGTCAGCACCGCGGCAAGCGCGCCCAGCATCCACCAGGTCTGAGCGACGCCGAGGCGCAGCAACAGCGGCACCAAGGTGCCCGATGCGGCAATGCCCAGCCCGACGCCGGTGAAGATCGCGCCGCCGACGAGACCGCGCCGCGCCGGCGGCACATGCGGCAGCACCGTCGGCGCCGCGAGCACCATGAGAACGCCGCCGGCGATGCCCACGGCAAAGCGCCAGAGGAAGTACCAGAGGAACGAGACCGGCACCGAACAGGCGAAGAACCCCGCCACCGCGAGAACCATGTTGGCGCGGAGCGCGTTCACTGCGCCCAAGCGCCGCGCGAGCGGACGCGCCAACAGCGCGCCGGCGAGATATCCCGCCAGATTGGCGGCGCCGAGATACGCGGCCGCGGCGGGTGCGAACCACTGCGCCGCGATCAAGGCGGGGATCAGCGGCGTATAGGCGAAGCGCGCCAGGCCGATGCCGATGAGGCTCGCCGACAGACCGGCCAGCGTCGCCCGCCAGAGACTCGTTTGCTTTGCCGTATCGGATGCCGCGCTCGCCATCGCTCAAACCTAGGTCTTGCCGCCGGTGACGGCAGGCTCGGACGTTACGTCCGAGACCGTAGCGAGAACCTAGGAAGGAGCGGCGGCGCGGTGAAACGACTTTAAGTGATGGCGGCGATCAGGGCGTGAGATAGGCCTATTCCGCCGCCGCCGCGGCTTGCGTCGGGACAAAGGCGAGGAAAGCCGCGAGCGCGCTCGAGACGAAGGCGTCGCGGCGGCGGATGAAGACCGTCTCGACCCGCGCCTCGTCCGGCGGCAGCGTATGCACGGCGACGCGCCGCGCGCGCCGCGCGCCTTCGACCAGCGCGCGCGGCAGCAAGGTGACGCCGAGCCCGGCGGCGGCACAGCCGAGAAGGCCCTCGATGGTGCCGAATTCGAGCCGGCGCAAGCCGACGATGCCGCGCCGCGCCAGGATCTCCTCGAGGCGCTGGCGATAAGAGCAGCCGGCGCGCAGCACGACGATCTTGAGATCGCTCCGCATCAAGACACGATCGAGGCTCTTGTGCGAGGGCGCGGTCACCAGCACCAGCTCCTCGGCGAAGATCGGCTCCGCCGCCAGCTCCGGATGTTGCACCGGGCCGCACACGAATGCGCCTTCGAGGCGATGCCCGAGCACGAGCTCGACGAGCTCGGCGGAAGTGCCGGTGGTGAGCGCGATATCGACCGCCGGATAGGATGCCGCATAGGACGCGAGCACCGGCGAGAGGCGCAGCGCCGCGGTGGTCTCGAGCGAGCCGATCTGCAGCGGGCCGCTCGGCGTGCCATCGTCCTTGACGGCGCGGCGCGCCTCGGCGAGGAGCTGCGCCACGCGCCCGGCATAGGGCAGCAGCCGCTTTCCCGCCGGCGTCAGCGCCACGCCGCGGCTGTGGCGCTCGAACAGCGGCGTCGCCAGCTCTTCCTCCAAGAGTCGGATGCGCTGGGTCACGTTCGACTGCACCGTGTTGAGCTCGCCGGCGGCGCGGTTCATGCCGCCGAGCCGCGCCACCGCCTCAAACACCCGGAGATCCGCTGCGTCCATGGCCCGGCTCCCGATCGCAAACGACGATGGATTTTAGCTCAGGTTATCATTTTTCAGTATTGCTCGCAGCGCGCGGCGCGCATGCTAGAAAGAGCGGGCTCGACCAGCGGAGGAGCGCCATGGCCCACCTCACCACCGATGACGGCGTCAAGCTCTACTACGAAGAGACCGGAACCGGCATCCCGATCGTTTTCGTCCATGAATTCGCCGGCGATCACCGCTCCTTCGAGCCGCAAGTCCGCCATTTCGCGCGGCGCTATCGCTGCATCACCTACAATGCCCGGGGTTATCCGCCCTCCGACGTGCCGCGTGAGGCCGAGCGCTACGCGCAGGAGCGGGCGCGCGACGATATCCGCGCGGTCATGGACGCGCTGAAGCTCGACAAGGCGCATGTGGTCGGGCTGTCGATGGGCGGTTTCGCCGTGCTGCATTTCGGCATGACCTATCCCGAGCGCGCCCGCTCGCTGGTGATCGCCGGTTGCGGCTATGGCGCCGAGGCCGATCAGCGGCAGAAATTCCAAGAGGAATCCGAAGCCTGGGCGAAGCGCTTCGAGACCCTCGGCATGAAAGAGGCCGGCGGCATCTATGCCGAGGGTCCGACCCGCGTCCAGTTCCAGAACAAGGACCCGCGCGGCTGGCGCGAATTCGCCCAGCAGCTGGCCGAGCATTCCAGCGAAGGCGCCGCCTTGACGCAACGCGGCGTGCAGCGGCGCCGGCCCTCGCTGTACGATCTCGTCGACAAGATGAAGGCGATCACTGCGCCGACCCTGGTCATCACCGGCGACGAAGACTGGCCCTGCCTGGAGCCGGGCCTCCTCATGAAGCGCACCATCATGAGCGCGGCGCTCGTCGTGATGGCCAATTCCGGCCACGCCATCAATCTGGAAGAGCCGGCGCTGTTCAACCAGCACCTCGCCGATCTCTTTCACGCCGCCGATCTCGGCAAATGGCCGACCCGCGACAAGCGCGCGATCAGCAGCGCCATCTTGGGGCGGTGACGTTTCCGATGAGCTGATTAGCCCTCTGTTCCCGCCTTCCCGCGAAAGCGGAAATCCAGAGCCACGCGCTCCGCACGTCGAGGCTGAGGCCCCTGGATGCCCGCTTTCGAGCGCGTGAAGGAATCGTACGCAAAGGCGCTTTCGCTAACATCGTGCGGCTCAGAAATGGACCCCCGCTTTCGCGGGAGCGACGAATTTTTAAAGCAAAATCAAATTATTCCGTCATTCCCGCGAAAGCGGGAATCCATGCGGTCTCAAAGCGCCACCTTCGTCCACTTCGATTTCTTCACACACTCTTTCGCGGGCAAGGCGATGGTGGAGACGGAGCTACCGGGCCGCGATCGCCCCCTCACCACTCCAGAACCAGCTTGCCCTTGGCGCGGCCGCTTTCGATGAGGGCGTGGGTGCGCCGGAGGCTGGCAGCACTGATCTTGCCCATCGTCTCGGCGAGCGTGGTGCGCAGGAGCCCGTCCTCGACCAGGCCCGCGACCTCGTTCAGCAGGCGATGCTGCGCGATCATGTCGGGGGTGGTGAAGCTGGAGCGGGTGTACATGAACTCCCAGTGGATCGATGCGCTTTTGCGCTTGAACGGCATCGCGTCCAGCGTCTTGGGGTCGTCGATGAGGCCGAACTTCCCCTGCGGCGCCAGCAGCTCGACGATCTCGGCGAGATGCTGCTCGGTGGCGGTGATCGAGAAGATGTACTCGACCATGGGGTGGCCGAGCGCCGCGAGCTGCGGTGCCAGCTTCTTGCTGTGATCGACGACATGGTGGGCGCCGAGCGTCCGGCACCACGCCATCGTTTCCGGCCGGGAGGCGGTGGCGATCACGGTGAGGCCGGTGAGGCGCCGCGCCAGTTGCAGCGCGATCGAGCCGACACCGCCGGCGCCGCCGATGAGCAGGATCGCGCCCGCCTCCGCCGGCTTGCCGATACGGATCGCGAAGCGGTCGAACAGCATCTCCCAGGCTGTGATGCTGGTGAGCGGCAGCGCCGCCGCTTCGGCAAAGGAGAGCGTCTCCGGCATGCGGCCGACGATGCGCTCGTCGACGAGCTGGTATTCGGCGTCGGAGCCCGGCCGCAGGATGCTGCCGGCATACCAGACCTTGTCGCCGGGCTTGAAGAGCCGGCACTCGGACCCGACCGCCTCAACCGTGCCGGCGGCATCCCAGCCGAGCACCTTGGGCTGCGCGGGATCGGCGACGGGGCGGCGGCGGACCTTGGTGTCGACGGGATTGACGGAAACCGCCGCTACCTTGACGAGCAGGTCGCGGCCGGCCGGCGACGGCGTCTCCAAGGTCACATCCACCAGCGCGCCGGGATCGTCGATCGGCAGCGGGCGGTAAAAGGCGACGGCTTTCATCGGCAACCTCCCGTCTTTCGCTCGCCGGCAGCTTAGCGAGGGTCGCTGTCCGCTGCCACCGATCGGCGCCCCCGTCATCGCGCGTCGTCGCTCGCCCGAATTCATGAAACTGCTATAGTGGGACGCTGGAGATCCTGATACCCATGAACAAGCCTCACCTTGAATTCCATCGGCTGGACATGAACGCGGGCTGGGCTACGCCCGAAGGGTACCCGCCGGGCATTCAGCAGAAGATCCTGGCGAGCGATCTCGACGAGCGGCGCAAAAGCGGCAGCCGCACGCGGCTGTTGCGCTTTGCGCCCGGCGTCCATACCACGGCACCCTTCGTCCACGATCACTGGGAAGAGGTCTATCTGATCTCGGGCGATCTCACCGTCGGCAACGATGCGGCGGGGACCGGCGGCCAAGGCTTCGAGGCACCGACCTATGCCTGCCGGCCGCCGGGCATCCGCCACGGCCCGTTCAAATCTGAAGGCGGGTGCCTGCTCCTCGAGATTCATTATTACGACGAGAGCCGCCGGCAAGCCGGGTAGCGGCGGCCTCACAAGCGAGTGTTCCTGTGACTGCGCAAAAGCCCCTGGACTGCCTCAAATGCCCCGCCCTCTGCTGCCGGATGGCGGGATATGTCGAAGTGTCGCGCCACGATATCCGCCGCCTCGCCAAGCATCTCGGCCTCACCCCGGCGCAATTCGAGGCCAAGCACATCGTCGAGGTGACCCGCCGCGGCAAGAAGCGCATCAAGGATGCCGACCGGACCTGCCAGTTCCTGGCCGCGGATCGCAGCTGCACCGTCTATGAGGCGCGGCCCAAGGATTGCCGCGGCTATGTCTGCTGGGACCAGGACGACATGACCGTTTATGGCTTCGCCAAATTCCTGCAGATGCCGGTGGCAAAGCTGCGCAAGGCCGAGGCCGAGGAAGACGCGGCGGAGAAGTAAGGCGAGTTCGGATGACGAGGGGGGCGCGGCGCCGAGATGGGCCCCCGCTTTCGCGGGGGCGACGGATATTATGAGGAAAATCAAAAACCTTCCGTCATTCCCGCGAAAGCGGGAATCCACACGATTCCTCGTAACGCGCCTTTCGTGTCATCCGCAGCAGCGGCCGCTCAAGCCGCGGCGCGGAAAGGCGGTAGCGCCGAGCCGGGCCAGGTGGCCATGCCGGCGAGCAATTGCGACAGCCGGTTCGCCTCATCGAAATATTGCTTCATCGCCGTTTCGGCGAAGTGCTGCTGACAGGCAAAGGCCTCTTCGACGCTGCGGCAGGACGCAAGCCGCATCCACGTCTCGGCATCCTCTTGCAGCCGCTGCTGGGTGAAGCGCGCGATCTCTTGTGACAGCTCCGTCATGCCGCTCAGCCACTGCCCCATGACCTGACTGCCGGCCGCCATCACCGGCGCGCTCGCCTCGACGGGCGCGCCCGTCTCGGCCAGCATGTTCGGCTCGGTCGATAGGCTCGGCTCGGCGGCAGCGGCCGCCGCGGCCTTGCGCCGGCGCGGGGTCGGCGTCGGCGCGGCCTCAATGTCGCTCATCTCTTGCCTCCAGTTTCTGATAATGAACCGAAAGTCGAGCGTGCCCCGGTGTGTCTCGCATTGATCTACCGCAATCCCGCCGCAGGCAAGCCGTCGAGGAAGCGATCCACCATGCGAGCGAGGCCCGGCTCGCCGGTCTCGGCGAAGCTATACTGCGCGCGGATCATCGCCTTGTCGACGGCGATCCGTCGCGCAAGATCGATCGGCGTCGCCGAGAGGCAGATCACGGCGCCGGCAGCGCCCGTAAAGCGATAGTGACCGGCATCACAGCACCCAGGCGCTCGCCACCACAGATGAAAGCCCGACGGCTTCAACCTGATGATGACGGCGTGACGATGACCAACAATCACAAATATGGGAACTCGATGATCGCTGATCTCGCGCGCGAGCTTGCCCGCGACGGAGATCTATCCCTCTCCGAAGACGCGGTCGCGCGACTCGGCAGTGGCGCTGAACTCTACCAGCGGCTCACCAATGACGATCTCTGGCGGCTCGCCGGTGCGCTGCACGATCGGGCGGACGGCGCCTATGGCGATGCCGAGAAGGACAAGGCAGACGCCGA
Organism: Allostellaceae bacterium; assembly: GCA_035509275.1. GTDB lineage: Bacteria > Pseudomonadota > Alphaproteobacteria > ATCC43930 > CGMCC-115725 > DAHUYF01. The sequence continues at coordinate 37,601 of DATJLU010000041.1, forward strand.
CCGGCACTTTGTGAGCTTGCGTCGCGACGCGCTCGATGTCGAAGCCGAGATCGATCGGCGCGCCACCCAGACTTACGCCCATCTCACCGATGACGAGCTGCGAAGCCGCTTCAACGACCTCTCGGTCACGCGCGACAGTTTGAGCTCCACCGATGGCGCGCGCCCTGCCCTCGCCCATCGCTGGGCCGAAGCCGCCCGCGCGCTGATGCAGCGCCACCCGAAGTGAGCGCACTGACACTGCTCTGATCGGGTTCCCGCTTTCGCGGGAAAGACGACACATGGCGTTGGGATCGCAGCCCCACCCTTAACGCGGCGGGCTTGTGCGGCTGGCTTCGCCCTGCGGGCAACCCGGTCGTGGCTTCGGGCCGCGGCGGTCTTTGGGGACCTTGCAGTTGTTGACGCGCTGCTCGTCGCTGGCCTTGTCGCTGAGACGCTCTTTGAGGGTTTCTGCCGCGGCTTGCTGCCCGGAAGGCGGCGGCTGGTCCCGCGGCGCCTGCGCAGAAGCACTTGCCGAGAGCAAGCCGACAGCCAGGACGATCGGCAGGGCGGCGGTCTTGCCGGACATAAGCAGCCTCCCGAGCTGAGCTGCCGGCGATGCTCTCACGCGCCGCGAAGGGTGCCTATCCGGATTGAGCCGCCACCGGTTGGGAACCATCCGCGGCCTCGGTTGTTGTCGCCTAGGGTGCCTGAGAACAACGCGAATACGCGGAAAACGGGCGCTATACGACCGATGGTGGGCGCTGATGGGAGAGCTGCTCTACCGCCGCATACCCTTCGCCGTGCTGGCCGCGCTGGCGCTGTGGTTGATGGTGATTCTATTGCTGATTGCCGGGGACAATCTGCTCGCCGCCGCCGGGTGGTGACGGGTCCATCTCAGAGCTGCCGGGCAGCCTGTCGACGAGGCCGGTCGCGCGCGCCCGGCCGCCGGCCCATAACATACCCGCGGGAAAAAGCTGCGCTCGCAGGCATGCGCCAATGCCAGCGAAAACACCGCACCAGCAGGCTCTTAGAGGTAGACGAAGACCGAGTTGAGATCCGAACAGTCGATACCCTGCGCAGCAAGGCTCAATCGAAGGCCACGGGCACTGGCAGCCGCCCAGTCCGAATAGGCCAAGGCGCAATCAGCGTGTGTCACCGTATGCGGCGGCGTATAAGCGCACGCCGACGACAGGATCACCAACGCTGTAGCCCGACCCAGCATCATCGCTTCATTGCCTAGCATGGGACGACCGCCGATAATAGCATGCTGATTTAGCCGTCCATGCCATAGCTTCCCATCAACCTGTCGACCAGCCCGGTCGCGCGCGCCCAGTCATAGGTGCGGAAGCTGTGGCCGCGGGTGACGAAGGGGGCGCCGGCGTAGAACATCTCGTATTGCAGGTGGCGCGAGCCGAATTCCGAGCCAACGGCATCCCAGGCGAGCTTGAGGAATTTGACGCGCTCTTCCGGCGACAGCGCGGGCGAGCGCTGCGTGCGGCGGATGATTTCCGCCAGCTCACCCTCGCCCCAATCCGCCACCGATGACGGCAGCATGATGAGCGCGCCGCCGGCGAGCTCGCGGATGCCGGCGACGAGCTGCGGATAGATCTCTTGCGTCAGCACCTGCGCCGTGTACATGAAATGCTTGTTGGGCGCGAAATAGCCGTCGCCGGTATAGCCGCCCGCCTCCATGCCGATCATCATCGAGTCCACCATCGCCGCCAACGCGGCGATGCGGCCGAGCTGGTCGCGCACCGCCGGCAAATTGATCGTGCCGATCGTCTCGGCCAAGCGGAGCGCAATGCCGGCGAGAAAGCGCGCCTTGACCGACAGCCGGATCTGCGACTGATAGTTCTGAAAGACATGGGCCAGCGTGTCGTGGAACTGCGCCCGGCACATATCGGTGTCGCGATAGACGAAGACGCGCTCCCACGGCACCTTCACATCGTCGAAATAGAGCAGCGCGTCGTTCTCGTCGAATTGCGCCGAGAGCGGATTGTCGAAGCGCGACACCGCCGCCTTCTCGTAGGATTTGCGCGACAGAATCTTGAGGCCCGGTGTCGCGAGCGGCAGCGCGAAGGACAGCGCCAGATGCTCCTCGCCCGGCTTCAGCGGCTGGATATTGGCGACGAAGACCTCGTTCGCCAGGATGGCGCTGGTGCCGAGCATCTTGGCGCCGCGCACGGTGATGCCGGCCGCATCCTCGTCCACGGCCTGCGCCACCAGCAATTGCTCCTGCTCGCCCCAGGCGCGCGAGCGGTCGGCCTGCGGATTGATCAGGACATAGGTGAGGAAGAGATCATTGCGGCGGGCATAGTCGAAATAGTCGAGCACCGCGCGGGCGCGCGCCTCGCCATGCCGGCGAAAAACCTCGATGCTCAAGACCTGGCCGAGCAAGGTCGAGGCGACATGATCGGGCGAGCGGCCGAGAAAGCCGTAATTCGTTTCCGACCAGGCTACCAGCGCTTCGCGCCGCCGCACGAGCTCGTCATAAGAGCGCGGGATCTCCCAGCAGCGATTGACGCGCACCGTTCCGCCCGGCGGCAGGAAGGTCATGCGCTCGAGGTTTTCCGGCCGCGCCTGGAAATCGTAGAGCGCCGCGGCCGAGCGCACGGCGTTGCGGAACGCGGGATGCGTGGTCACATCCGCAACCCGCTCGCCATCGATATAGACCGTGCGGCCGTCGCGCAGCGATTGGATGTGAGCGGCGCCGGTGCGGGCCACACTCATCGCCGTCAGCCTTCCGCCGCGGCGCGGTGCTCCAGCTCTCGCAGCAGCGCCGCCGACAACGCGATGCCCTCGCGGGCAAGGCGCGCACGGCTTTGCCGCCGGCGCTCGCCGGGGAGCCGCACCCCCTCCTCCGCCAACATCGCCGCACAGAGCTCTTCGACCCGGGCCAGCACCGCCGCGCCGCCGAAGGGCGCCGGGTCGAGCAGCAGGAAGAGCTGGCCGACCTGCGGCGGCGGTCCCTCGGCATCGAAGAAGGAGCTCGCCTCATAGCCGAAATGCGAGCGCGTCAGCGCCGCCGCCAGCAGCTCGACGATGAGCGCCAGCGCCGCGCCTTTGGTGCCGCCGATCGGCGCCATGGTGCCGGCGAGTGCCGCTTTGGCATCCCGCGTCGGCCGCCCGGCCGCGTCGAGCGCCCAGGTTTCGGGAATCGCCTCGCCCTTGCCGGCCGCCAGCATGATCTTGCCGCGGGCAACGACGCTCATCGAGAGATCGATGACCAGCGGTGCGCCGTCGCGGCGCGGGCAGGCAAAGGCGATGGGGTTGGTGCCGAAGAGCCCGCGCGCGCCGCCGGCCGGCGCGATCGCCGCGGGGGTATTGGCAAAAGCCAGGGCAAAGCGCCCCTGCTCGGCAACGCGTTCGACGAAATGACCGAGCACGCCGCAATGATGCGAATTGCCGATGGCGAGCGCCAGCGTGCCGGTCTCGCGCAGCGCTGCTTCGGCCGCGGCGAGCCCCAGGGCGATCGCGGGAAAGGCGAAGCCGTTCTGGGCGTCGACGCGGAGGACTGCAGGCGCCGGGCGCGAGAGCGCGGGCTCGGCCCGGCCATCGACCTTGCCGCTCCGCACCTGCTCGGCATAGAAGGGCAGGCGCGACAGGCCATGCGAGGCGATGCCGTCGAGCTCGGCGGCGATCAGCGCTTCCGCCACCGCCGCGGCATTGCCGGGGCTGGTGCCGGCGGCGATCAGCGCGCGCAGCGCCAGCGCCTGCAGCTCTGCCGCGGGGCGCCGGACCTCGCCCTCAGGCATGGGCGACCGCCGCCGCCGGCAGCAGGCTTTGGCCCGGCCACACGCGGGTGAAGCGCACTCTCTCGAAGCCGACCGACAGGGCTTCGCCGGCAAGCCGCACCGTGGTGAAGGCGAGATCGCGATCGGCGGGACGCGTCGTCGGGAAGTCTTCGCGGAAATGCGCACCGCGCGATTCCTCGCGCGCCAGCGACGCGGCGGCGATGGCGCGGCTCACCAGGATCAGGCTCTTCAGATTGAGCCAGTCATGCCAGGTGAGGTTGAAGGCGAGATCTTGCGTTGCGACGCCGGTGCGGTCGAGGCGGCGATCGAGATCGATGAGCGCGGCCGCGGCCTGCTCGAGCCCGGCGCGGTCGCGCAGAATGCCGACATCCCGCCACATCAGCTCCTGCAGCTCCTCGCGCAGCGCCGCGACATCGCCCGGCGGCGCGTTCAGCGGCACGCGGCAACGGGCGACGGCAGCGGTGATGGCGCGCTCGTCTGCCGGCTGAAAACGGCCTTCCGCGCGCACCCACTCGGCCATGCGATCGCCGGCGATGCCGCCGAAGACGGTGGAGTTGGCAACGCCATTGCCGCCGAGCCGGTTGCCGCCATGGACGCCGCCCGTGTCCTCGCCGGCGGCGAAGAGCCCCGCAAGCGCGGTAGCGCCATCGGGGGCGAAGACGACGCCGCCCATCATGTAATGCGCCGTGGGGATGACCTCGACCCGGCCGCCGGCGAGATCGAAGCCGCAATCGGCGCAGCGCTCGACCATGCCTTTGAAGAGGGCGCGGACGCGGGCCGGCCCCAGATGCTTCATTTCGAGATAGAGCCCGCCATAGGGCGAAACATTGCCGCGGCGGATCTCGCGATACATGGCGCGGCTGACGATGTCGCGCGTCGCGCGCTCGCCGCGCGGGTCGTAAGTCTGCATGAAGCGCGCGCCGTCGCCGCCGAGGAGATAACCGCCGGCGCCGCGCAGCCCCTCTTCGAGCACGGTGCCGGTCATCCGGGTTCCCGGCCCGGCCAGCAGCCCCGTCGGATGGAACTGCACCATCTCGATGTCGCGCAGCGCGAGCCCCGCCTGGAGCGCCATGGCGAGTCCATCGCAGGACTTGTCGCCCGACGGCGTGTGGTACTTGTACATGGTCGGCCCGCCGCCGGTGGCGAGCAGCACGGCGCGCGCCTCGACGAAGACGAAATCGCCGTTGCGCATGTCGATCATCAGCACGCCGGCCAGCGCGTTGCCGTCCGCGGCGGGGATCAGCGCCACGGCGCGATGCTCTTCGAGCCTTGTGATGTCGCGCGCCCAGACCTGCTCGGCGAGCCGGTTGATGATCTCGATGCCGGTGAGATCGCCCTTGTGCACGGTGCGATCGAAGGTCTGCCCGGCGAACGCCTTGCCGTGGAGGGTGCCGTCGGGGTTGCGGTCGAAGAAGCAGCCGACCTCGTTCTCAAGTTCGCGCACGCGCTCGATGGCGGTGGTCACCAGCGTCCAGGCCAAGGCCTGATGCGGCAGCCATTTGCCGCCCTCGATCGTATCCATGAAATGGCGTTCGATCGAGTCGCCGGGATTGAGCGCCACGTTGTAGCCGCCCTGCACCATGCGCGTGCAGCCGCATTTGCCGAGCAGACCCTTACTCACGATGGTGATGTCGAGATCGGGGGCGGCCTTGTGCGCGTGGAGTGCGGCGAACAAGCCGGCGCCGCCGGTGCCGAGGATCAGAATATCGGTTTTGCGATGCTCGACGTTCATGATCTGCTCAAAACACGCGCACCAGGAAGATGAAGGCGACGACGGCAGAGACCGCTGCCGCGATCGTCGCCAACTGCTTCTGCCGGTCGCTCCAGGCGAAATTCTCGATCACCAATACGCGCAAGCCGCCGAGCAGGTGAACCGTGAGCAGGAAGACCAGGCCGCCTTCGGCGAATTTCACCAGCGGTTGATCGCTCCAGCGCAGGAACTGATCAAGCCGCGCGCCGCCATGAAAGGAAAGCCCGAGCACAAAGAAGTGGACCGGCAGGAAGATCGCCAGCGCCAGGCCGGACAGCCGGTGAATCATGGCCGCGATCCACAGCGCGCTGCCGCGATGTTTTATGCCCTGCATGCTCACATCAACACCAATGCGACGACGGCGTGGAAGCCAAGCAGCGCCAGCACGATGCCGAGACAGACGGCGCACCACCCGGCAGCGCGGTCGTCAAGCGGCGACCACTCGGCGAGAATATTGCGCACGCCGATGGAGGCGTGAATGGACGCCGCGGCGACAAAGACGGCGTAATACGATGCCCACACCATGCTGCCATGGGTGCGCGACAGAATATCAGCCGCCGTCAGTTGCTGGCGCATGGCGTAGAAAATAACCGCGATGTGGACGAGCACGAGCGGCACCATCAAGGCCGCCGTCGCCCGCTGCCAGACATAGAGCCGTACGTTCATGCTTTCAGTTCGCCCTTGAGATACGCCGCCGTGGTGCGGCGCTTTAAGCCCGCGATCGAGGCGGTGGGATTGAGCGAAAGCGGGCAATGCTCCTGGCAGGATTGGTGCGTGTGACACGAATGACAGCCGCCGGAGGCCGCGATCGCCTGCAAGCGCGCCGGATTGCCCGCGTCGCGCTCGTCGTTGACGAGCGTCCAGGCACGGTTGAGAGCGGCCGGGCCGAGGTAATCGGCGTTCCAGCGTACGGTGTCGCAGGCGGCGTAGCAGACGCCGCAATTGATGCATTCGATGGCTGCGTCGGCGGCGATGCGCGGGCGGCTGTCGGGTTTGATCCGCGCCATCGGGTCGGCGCGGGTCTGCGACGGCGCGAACACGCCCTTGGCCTGCTGCCACTTCTGGAAGAAGGGCTGCATGTCGGTCGCCAGATCCTTGATGACCGGAAGATTCTCCAGCGGCCCGATCTCGAGGCGTCCGCCGTCCGCCACCTTGGCGACGTGGGTGCGGCAGGTCCAGCGCGGCCGCCCGTTCACCGTCATGGCGCAGGAGCCGCACATGCCGACCCGGCAGGCGAACCGGTACGACAGCGTCGGATCGATGTGGCGCTGCACGTAGGTGACCACGTCGAGCACGGTCTGGCTCTCGCGGCGGGGCACGCTATAGCTCTCGTAGCGGCCTTCGCTGCCGCCGCGCCACAGCGAGACCGATAATTGGCCGGACGATTGCGGTACAGGCGTTTCCGGCATGCTTCTCCTTGGCGAGGCTCTTTTTGGCGCGTCTCTTCTTGGCCAGCCTCTTCTTGGCCCGGCGTCTGGCGGCGCCGGCTGCATACCACAGTGTAGCCTGATTTTGCGGGCGGTGGAGATGTTGTATTCTGCCGCATATCCGCTAAGTGGGGAGCGGCGCGGGTGTAGCTCAATGGTAGAGCAGAAGCCTTCCAAGCTTATGACGAGGGTTCGATTCCCTTCACCCGCTCCATAACTTAGCAGAATTCGTCGTTCGATTTTCTGGGGTCCTTCCGGGGCGAAAGGTCGCCCAACGCTGGGGTACTCAGATGAAGGAGTTCCTCGACAGAGTGCCAACATTCTTGGCCGCTGGATCGTTCGCCGTTCTAACGGTCACTGTCGTTCATGAACTGGGATATTTCAGCGTTGTCGGATTGAGGTTTCAGGCGATCTTGTCAGTGTCGGACTACTTCGCCAATTCGATATTGTGGCTTCCGCTCGCAGCAGTCGCAGGTCTCGGGGGCAGGGTCTTCGATGATTTGATCGTCGGCCCGGCACCGTTCAAAGCGAGAGATGGAAGCCCAAATTTGAAGGTTATATTTTTTATTTTCATGGGGGTGTTTTCAGTTATTGCGATAATTGATCGAGAGATTGGACTTGTCCTGTTGGGAGCACTATTCGTTGTTACATGGTTGGTTCGTCATTTGACAACCGGTAAATATGTGGCAGCGGAAATGCTAAAGCCCGCTCTTATTATCTCCTTTATCGTGCCGGTATTGTTGGCGGGCGCCTTTATCTTAGGAATTCTGGATGCCCGAAGTGATTTGGTTAGTGCGACAAACAGTGTGAACATTAATGAGAAAGGAACAATGTCAGAAAACAAGGTTTGGCTATTGCGAACTCTTGATCGTGGCGTTTTGGTAAGAGATGGCGATACAAACAGAATAGAGTTCATTCGTTGGGAACAGATCGAAAAGATTTCCGAGGCACCAGTCGTGGTGCCGTCGTTCAACGAGCGATGGCCTATGTGTATTCTTTTCCGAAGTTGCGCCGCGTAACGCTCTTACTGAACAGCTAGCGCGTACGATGGGTTGAGCACAGCGAAACCCATCATCTTTCTATCCGCACAAGTCGGCGAAATTGATGGGTTTCACTTCGTTCAACCCATCCTACAAAGTGCTCACTTCCCCTGCACGTGCTGCAGAAAGTGCAGCACATCGCCGTTGAACTGCGCCGGGTCCTGCAGGAATGAGAAATGGCTGACGTCCGGCTGGATCAGAAGCCCGCTGCCGGGGATATTGTCGGCCATGAATAGCGTGTTCTCGCGCTTGATCGCCTCGTCGTGGTCGGCGTCGACGATCCAGGTCGGCACCTTGATGCCGTGCAGGTCGTCGGCGCTCCAGTGCGGCTCGCTGTCCCACATCTTCTCGATCTGTTTGAGAAAGGCGTCGTATTCGTTCGGCGTCGGTGAGAGCTTGCCGTACTCGTTGCGCGCGCGGGCGATGAAGGCGGAAAACACCGGATCGTGCTCGACGTCCTTGACCGCGCTCGGATCGGAATTGGCCGCAAACGCGAACAGCTTGGTGAGCCGCTCGGGATGATGCAGCGCGATGTCGAGCCCGATGATGGCGCCGTCGCTCCAGCCAACCAGCGCCGCCTTGTCGATCTTCAGATAATCCATCAGCCCGACGACGTCGGACGCCATCAGATCGTAACCGTAGGGATGCTCGTCGCGGGTGGAGCGGCCGTGGCCGCGGCTGTCCATGACGATGACGCGGTAATGCGGCGCCAGCGCCCGCACCAGCAGGCCCCAATAATTGGAATTGGCGAGCCCGCCGTGCAGCAGGATCACCGGCTCGCCCCGGCCGAAGGTAGCGTACCAGATTTTGATGCCGTTCACCGGCGCGTAGCCGCTCTGGGTGGCCGCGGGCAGGCTCGGCGTCGGCGGCAAGGTGAGCCATTGCGGCTCGGCGCGGGCGGAAGCTGTGAGCGCGGAAAGCAGCACGGCCAAAATAAATGCAAAACGTCGCATGGCTATGTCCTCGCCCGATCTAACCTGCGCACCGTTCAACTATTAAGGACAGGCTCGCGGGTTCCGTCAATTATCTGACATGCAAATTGAAGTGTACGACCCAAAAAACGGTCGCCCTGGGCCGTTGCGATCGACGGCTCCTCTTGATCAACAGCACTTACGAGGCGATCTAGCTAAGTTATTTCGTCCCGTACGCCCGATCGCCGGCGTCGCCGAGGCCCGGTATGATAAAGGCGTTCTCGTCGAGCGCTTCGTCGATCGCCGCGGTCCAGATCTGGACGTCGGGATGCA
>DATJLU010000042.1:0-5247 GCA_035509275.1 Allostellaceae bacterium
CAGCGCACGCGAGGCGACGGAGCGGGCGCTGGCCTATATCGCCAAGGTCGGGCTCGACAAGTTCTGCGACGTCTATCCGCACATGCTGTCGGGCGGCATGAAGCAGCGCGTCGCCATCGCGCGCGCCATGGCGATGGAGCCCGAGATCCTGCTGATGGACGAGCCGTTCGCTGCGCTCGACGCGCTGACGCGGCGCAAGATGCAGGACGAGCTGCTGCAACTCTGGGACGATATCCGCTTCACCATGCTCTTCGTCACCCACTCGATCGAAGAGGCGATCATCGTCGGCAACCGCATCCTGGTGCTGTCGCCGCATCCGGGGCAGGTCAAGGCCGAGCTCAACTCGGTGCGCGGCGAAGGCGCCGAGGCGCTGCAGCGCCGCATCCGCGGCATGCTCTTCGCCGAGGCGGTCGAGCGGGCGGGGGCGGCACCATGAGCACGGAGCACGCCGCCATCCTGCCGCCGCTCCGCCCCGAGTTCGAGCGCGAGACGCTCGATGCCCGCAACATCGGCGAGATCGAGCGGCCGCTGTCGCTCTGGGAGCGGCTCGGCAACATCACGCCGCTGCGGCGCTTCCTGCTGCTCGCGGCGCTCGCCGCGATCTGGCAGCTCTACGCCTCCTGGCTCGACAATCCGCTGATTTTCCCGACCTTCACCGACACCGTGGCGGCGCTGGTGAAGGGCGTCGTCAGCGGCGAGCTGCTGGCGCGCACGCTGGTTTCGATCAAGGTGCTGGTGATGGGCTATGCCGCCGGCGTCGCCATCGCCGCCGTGCTGACCGGGCTTGCGGTCTCGACGCGGCTCGGCACCGATCTCCTCAGCACGCTCACCGCCATGTTCAATCCGCTGCCGGCGATCGCGCTGTTGCCGCTCGGCCTGCTCTGGTTCGGCCTCGGCAATCCCAGCCTCATCTTCGTGCTCATCCATTCCGTGCTCTGGGCGGTATCGCTCAACACCTTCTCGGGCTTTCTCGCGGTGAGCCAGACCTTGCGCATGGCCGGGCATAATTACGGGCTCAAGGGTATCGGCTATGTCGCGCGCATCCTGGTGCCGGCGGCGCTGCCGGCGATCCTGACCGGGCTCAAGGTCGGCTGGGCCTTCGCCTGGCGCACGCTGATCGCCGCCGAGCTGGTGTTCGGCGTCAGCTCCGGCTCGGGCGGCCTCGGCTGGTACATCTATGAGAACAAGAACGAGCTCGACACCGCCAATGTCTTTGCCGGCCTTTTCACTGTGATCATCATCGGGCTGTTCATCGAAAGCGTCGTGTTCCGCGCCATCGAGAACAGCACGGTGCGCAAATGGGGCATGCAGCAATGACCCTCGCCATCGATCTTGCCCTCGTCGAGGAGACCGCGAAGCTCCTCTATATCCGCGCCTTGAAGCTGCTGCCGGACGACATCAAGCGCGGCTTCGACCGGCTTTACCAGGCCGAGAGCGACGGCACCGCGCGCACCATCCTCGAGACGATGCGCACCAATATCGCGGTGGCGGAGAAGACCGACAATCTGCTGTGTCAGGACACCGGCATCCCGATCTACAACATCACCATCGGCCGCGACGTCGCCGTCGATGGCGCCGCGCTCAAGGCCGCGATCCGGCGCGGCTGCGAGCGCGCGACGCGCGAATATCCCTTGCGCTCCTCGGTCGTCCATCCCTTGACCCGGATCAACCAGCACAACTCCTGCGGCGCGCTCGTGCCGGTGATCACGATCGATTTCAGCGAGCGCGCCGAGGAGCTGGTGATCGAGATGATCCCCAAGGGCAGCGGCTCCGAGAACGGCTCCTTCCTCAAGATGTGCATCCCGGCTGATGGGGTCGACGGCATCAAGACCTTCGTCATCGATCGCGTGATCGAGGCCGGCGGCAAGGTGTGTCCGCCGACCATCGTCGGCGTCGGCATCGGCGGCACCTCCGATCTCTGCATGCATCTGGCGAAGCTGGCGGCGACGCGGCCGCTCGGCACGGTCTGTTCTGACGCCGAAGGCGCCAAGCTCGAGCGCGCGCTCGGCGATGCCGTCAACAGCCTCGGCATCGGGCCGCAGGGGCTCGGCGGCGACAGCACCGCCTTTGCCGTCCATGTCGAGCTGGGCGCAACGCACATCACCATGAACCCGGTCGCGGTCAACATTCAGTGCCATTCCGCCCGGCGCGCCACCGCCACCTTCCGCCCCGACGGCGTTGCGATCGGAGCCTGAGCCATGGCGGAGCATCGCTTCCCGACGCCGATCGACGAGGCCGCGGTGCGCGCGCTCAAGATCGGCGATCAGGTGACGCTCGACGGCACGCTGTTCGGCATCCGCGACGCAACGCAGATCGCGATGTTCGATCGCGGCCGCAAGACCCGCTTTGACCTCACCGGCCATGCCGTGGTTCACACCGCGCCCAATGTCCGCAAAGTGCCGGTCTCCGTTGCCGCGCCGGCGGGCTATGAGCCGGTTTGCGTCGGCACCACGACGAGCGCGCGCATGGAGCGCTTCACCCGGCCGCTGATGCAAGAGTGCGGCGTCCGCCTCATCATCGGCAAGGGCGGGCTCGGCGCCGAGTCGCAGCGCGCCTTCGCCGAGCTCGGCGGCGCCTATCTCGCCATCATCGGCGGCGCCGCCGCGCTCGAGACCACCTGGATCGAGGCGATCGAGGATGTCGATCTCGACGAGCTCAACCCCGAGAGCCTATGGCGCTTCCGCGTCAACGGCTTCGGTCCTTTGCTGGTGGCGATGGATGCCCATGGCGGCAGCCTCTATGACGGCGTCCGCGACACCGCCGTCTCCCGCCGCGCCCAGGCTTTGGCCGCGCTCGGGGTCAGGGGTTGAAGATGGGCCACAGAGGCGGTGAGGCAGTGAGAAGACAAAATGTGTTGGCGCGCGAAGCGCGCCGACATTCCTTTTCTCACTGCCTCACTGCCTCTGTGGTGATCTTACTCTCCCCGCCATGAACCGTCTGCGCACCGACATTCTCATTCTCGGCAGCGGCGGCGCGGGCCTCTTTGCCGCGCTCCATGCCAAGAAGCGCGCGCCCGAGCTGTCGGTCACGGTGGCGGTGAAGGGGCTGCTCGGCAAATGCGGCTGCACCCGCATGGTGCAGGGCGGCTACAATGTCGCGCTGGCGCCCGAGGATTCGGCCGAGCGGCATTTCATGGACACGGTCGAGGGCGGCAGCTGGCTCAACGACCAGGACCTCGCCTGGACGCTCGTCACCGTGGCGCAGCAGCGCATCCGCGAGCTCGAGAACGAGCTCGGCTGCTACTTCGACCGCAACCCCGACGGCACCGTCCATCAGAAGGCGTTTGCCGGCCAGACCTTCGACCGCACCGTGCACAAGGGCGATCTCACCGGCATCGAAATCATCAACCGGCTGATGGAACAGGTCTGGGCGCGGCCGCAAATCCGCCGGCTCGAAGAGCATCGCGCGGTGGCGCTCATCCCGGCCGCGGATGGCGGGCTTGCCGGCGCGCTGCTCGTCGACATGCGCTCGGGCGAATTCCGTTTCATCGCCGCGCAAGCGGTGCTGCTCGCCACCGGCGGCGGCCCGACCATGTACCGCTACCACACGCCCTCCGGCGACAAGAGCATGGACGGCCTGGCGATGGCGCTGCGCCTCGGGCTGCCGCTGCGCGACATGGAAATGGTGCAGTTTCATCCGACCGGCTTGCTGGCGGGGCCGGACACGCGCATGACCGGCACCGTGCTCGAAGAAGGATTGCGCGGGTCCGGCGGACATCTGCTCAACGGCGAACAGCGCCGCTTCATGGGCGATTACGACGACAAGCTCGAGCGCGCCACCCGCGACGTGGTCAGCCGCGCCATCTACGCCGAAATGCGCGCCGGCCGCACCACCAAGAATGGCGGCGTCTATATCAAGATGAGCCATCTCGGCCCGGCGCGCGTCGCCAAAGAGTTCAAGGGCATGGTGGATCGCTGCCGCGACTGCGGCTTCGATCTCGCCGGCGGGCTCGTCGAAGTCGTCCCCACCGCGCACTACTTCATGGGCGGCGTGGTCTGCGAAGTGGACACCGCGACCGACTATCCCGGCCTGTTCGTCGCCGGCGAGGATGCGAGCGGCATGCATGGCGCCAACCGGCTCGGCGGCAACGGCGTCGCCAACTCGACCGTGTTCGGCGGCATCGCCGGCGATACCATGCCGCGCTGGATCGCCGACAACCGTCCGGGTCACCGCGCGCCCGATCCGCACGCTCTCGACGCTGAAATTGCGCGCGCGCTGCATCCGTTCGCGCAAAAGCCCGGCGACCTCAATGGGCTGCGTGAACGATTGCTCGACGACATGTGGGACGATGTCGGCGTGGTGCGCGACCGCGCCGGACTGGAACGCGGACTTAAAGCAATCGACCGCATCGAGGCGGAGCTGCTGGCGAGCGGTGTCGCCGACAGCGATCGGCGCTTCAATCTGACCTGGCAGGATTGGCTCAATCTGCGCTCGCTCGTGGAGATCAGCCGGGTGATTGCGCTTGCGGCGTTAAAGCGCGAAAATTCGCGTGGCGCGCATTTCCGCTCGGACTTCCCGGAGCCCGGCGATCTCGCCACCTCGACATTCACGGTGGCGCGGCAGCGCGACGGCGGCATCGACATCGGCGAACGGCCCGTCGCGTTCACTCACGTCAAGCCGGGCGAGACACTCATTCGCGATCAGGTCGCGGCCGAATAGAAAGAAATAGCGAGCAGCAAAAATGATCCCGCTCTCGTCGATCCAAAAAACCGCCGAGGATTTGATGGCCAAGGCCGCCATCGAAATCCCCGAGGATTATCTCGCCGGCTTGCGCCAATGCGCCAACACCGAGAAAGGCGACCTGTCGGCATTCGTCATCAAGGCGATGCTGGAGAACTACGAGGCCGCCAAGGAGGACCGCCGCGCCATGTGCGGCGATACCGGCCTGCCGCGCTGGTACGTCAAGATCGGCAATGACGCGCGCATCGAGGGCGGGCCGATCGCGCTGGAAGCGGCGCTGCGGCGGGCCACCGCGCGGGCGACCGCGTCGGTGCCGCTGCGGCCGAACCGGGTCCATCCGCTCTGGCGCACCGATCACAACAATAATGTCGGCATCAACGCGCCGGAGATCGAATACGCCTTCCATCCCGACGCCGACTGGATCGAACTGACCACCGTCCACAAGGGCGGGCTGTTCGGCTCGGATTATCGCATGCTGTTCCCCGGCGACGGCATCGACGGCATCAAGCGCTTTTATCTCGACACCTTGGTCGGCTTCGGCAAGCGCGGGCTCGCCTGCCAGCCGGC
>DATJLU010000043.1:0-3665 GCA_035509275.1 Allostellaceae bacterium
CGCGTTGGCAGGAGCGGCGCGCCAGTGACGGAGGCCAATGCCGATGAGGACAGTGCGCACGTCGGCCAGTGGCACGAAGAGCTCCGGCGCCGCAAGGAGGAATACGCGGCACTCCTCGAGCGTCTCGGCATCGCGGCGCTAGAGTGAGAGCGGGGTTCGCCTCGAGATCAACCGACGTGTCGATGCGATGCTCACCGCGTCAGCGACCAATGTGCTCGAGCTCGGCATCGAGCTCGACCTGGCGCTCGAATACGAAAAAGATGACGCCGACGAAGCCGACGGCGAGAAATGGGAGCACTTGGCTGCACTGCTGCGCGACCTGATGCGCCTCGCACCCGCCTGCGCTTGACCGCAATCGACCGCCGGCCGGTGGTCGCGCGACGGCTCGGCCTGCGCTGCGGCCCTGCCGAGGGTGACGCGAACGCCATTCGCCAAACTGGCCGCGCTGCGGCGTGGCTTTTCTTCGCGCTTCGCTAGCGGTTTCTGTGCGCTAACGTGCGCGGGCCATATCAGCGCCCTTTGCGGGATCCAATGTGGGATTTTGGATATTCACGACGTAACATATTGAAAATGTTTATGTATTGGCGGAGGGAGTGGGATTCGAACCCACGTTACGGTTGCCCGTAAACACGCTTTCCAAGCGTGCGCCTTCAACCACTCGGCCACCCCTCCGCGAGGCGCGGGCCCCGATTGCGGGCGCGGAGCCTAACCGAGGCCTCCGCGCTGCGCAACGCCGGAAGCGGCCGCGCAATTTCATTGCCGGGAAATGAGCGCGTCTTTATAAGGGGTTCCGGCGGGACCTAAGAGCCTGTCGGGAGCGACGGCATGATCATCGGGCGGATCATCGGCTGGCTGCTGGTGCTGGCAGCAGCGGTGGTGCTTGTCGCCGACCTGATCACCTGGCTCGATACGAAGCATTTCGCCCTGGCGGCAGCAGGACAGCTCTGGTTCGAGATCAGCCCGACGACGCTCGAGCTGGCGCAGCCGGCGATCCAGCGCCATGTGGCGGCCTGGCTGTGGGACCCCATCGTCACCATTCTGACCTGGCCCGCCGTGCTGGTGATCGGCGTGCCGGGGCTGGTGCTGCTCTGGCTGTGCCGGCCGCGCGAGCGGCGGCGGCGCCGGCGTTAGGCTAAGCTTCTCCCCTCACCCGTCGCTCATCTTGAGGGCGGCGAGGAAGGCGGATTGGGGGATCTCGACCTTGCCGAACTGGCGCATGCGCTTGCGCCCTTCCTTCTGCTTCTCGAGCAGCTTGCGTTTGCGCGTTATGTCGCCGCCATAGCATTTGGCGAGCACGTCCTTGCGCAGCGGCTTCACCGTCTCGCGCGCGATGATGCGGCCGCCGATCGCCGCCTGGATCGCGATGAGGAAGAGCTGGCGCGGGATCAGCTCTTTGAGGCGCTCGCACAGGGCCCGGCCGCGGCGCTCGGCCTGACTGCGATGGACGATGATGGCGAGGGCGTCGACCGGCTCGCTGTTGACGAGGATGTTCATCAGCACGAGGTCGCCCTCGCTGTAGCCATCCATCTGATAATCGAAGCTGGCATAGCCGCGGCTCACCGATTTGAGCCGGTCATAGAAGTCGAAGACCACCTCGTTCAGCGGCAGGCGATAGACCACCATGGCGCGCGTGCCGGCATAGGTGAGGTCCTTCTGCACGCCGCGGCGCTCCTCGCAGAGTGCCAGCACGCCGCCGAGATACTCATCCGGCACCAGGATCGTCGCCTTGATCCAGGGCTCTTCGAGATGATCGATCCGCACCGGGTCGGGCATGTCGACCGGATTGTGCAGCGACAGCATCTCGCCATTGGTGAGATGGACGTGATAGACGACCGAAGGCGCGGTGGTGATGAGGTCGAGGTTGAACTCGCGCTCCAGCCGCTCCTGGATGATCTCGAGATGGAGCAGGCCCAGAAAGCCGCAGCGGAAGCCGAAGCCGAGCGCCGCCGAGGTCTCCGGCTCGTATTCGAAGCTGGCATCGTTGAGGCGCAGCTTGGCGAGGCTGTCGCGGAGATGGTCGTAATTGGCTGAATCCGTCGGAAAGAGCCCGCAGAACACCACCGGCTGCAGCGGCTTGAAGCCCGGCAGCGCCTCGGCGGCGGGGCGGCGGTCCTCGGTGATGGTGTCACCGATCTTGCAATCCGCCACGGTCTTGATGCCGGCGGTGATGAAGCCGATCTCGCCCGGGCCGAGCTCCGGCACCGGCACGCCTTTGGGGGTGAAGACGCCGACGCGCTCGATGACGTGGCTGGCGCCCGTCGCCATGAAGCGCAGCTTCAGCCCGGCCTTCAGCACGCCGTCCTTGACCCGCACCAGGATGACGACGCCGAGATAGCTGTCATACCAGCTGTCGACCAGCAGCGCCTTGAGCGGCGCCGCGGGATCGCCCTGCGGCGGCGGCAGGCGCTCCACCAGCGCTTCCAGCACCGCATCGACATTGAGACCGGTCTTGGCCGAGATCTCGACGGCGTTCGAGGCGTCGAGGCCGATGACATCCTCGATCTGCTGCTTCACGCGCTCGGGCTCGGCCGCCGGCAGATCGATCTTGTTGAGCACCGGCACGATCTCGTGATCGGCCTCGATCGCCTGATAGACATTGGCGAGCGTCTGCGCCTCGACGCCCTGGCTCGCATCGACGACGAGCAGCGAGCCTTCGCAGGCGGCGAGCGAACGGCTCACCTCATAGGCGAAGTCGACATGGCCCGGCGTGTCCATGAGATTGAGCTCATAGGTCTCGCCGTTCCGCGCCTTGTAGGTAAGGCGCACGGTCTGCGCCTTGATGGTGATGCCGCGCTCGCGCTCGAGCTCCATGCTGTCGAGCACCTGCTCGCGCATCTCGCGCTCCTCGAGCCCGCCGCAAAGCTGGATCAGGCGGTCGGCCAGCGTCGACTTGCCGTGATCGATATGGGCGATGATCGCAAAGTTGCGGATATGCGAGAGATCGGTCATGCGCGGATGCTGGAGGTCGCGGGAAAGATAGGGGCGGGCGGCCGGGAGCGCAACGGCAAGAGGGTTAATCGACCGAGGCGGCGAGCGTCACGGAGAGATGCGCCAGCGGCATCCGGGTCTCGGCCGCCCAGCCGTTGAAGAGGGCCTGCAGCTGGGCGCGGCCGGCCTTGCCCTTGGGCTCGCCGTCGAGGGCGCCCCAGTGGATCAGCGCCTTCACCACGAAGGGCGTCGGCACGAAGGTATCCTTGCCCGCCATGCGCAGGAAATAGGGGCCGGAATTGCCGCCGAGCTGGCTGAAGCGCTTGCCCAGCGCATCCCAGAGCCCGACGATGTCGCTGCCCGGCCAATCGGCGAGCCAGGCGCCGAAGCTGCCATCCTCGGCGGCGACCGCGCACATCGCGGCGGCGTTCGCCTGCACCGATTTGAGCTTGCCGAGATGACGGATGAGGCGCTTGTCCGCCATCAGCGTCTCGACATCCTCATCGCTCATCGCGCGCACCCGCCGCGGTTCGAATCCCTTGAACGCCTTCTCGAAATCCGGCCATTTGGCGTCGACCATCTCGTGCTTGAGCCCGGCCCGGAAGACGCGCAGCGACATCAGCGAGAGATAGCGGTCATCGCCCACCTGCTTCAGCTGGGCCGGCGACTTCACCGCGGGAAACCGCGCCGCCAGCGCCTCGGCGCCGAGCCGCTTCTCCGCCGCCTTTTGGATCTTG
>DATJLU010000044.1:0-47562 GCA_035509275.1 Allostellaceae bacterium
GCTCGCTGCTCAAAACCGAAGGGACAGGATGGGATGTCGGCAATGGCGTGCTCTACCTCGTGAGCGACGAGGCGCGTTGGGTGACGGGTATCGTTCTGCCGATCGATGCCGGTGCCACCGCCGCGGCGGGTGGCTTGCCGGGGGCGGCGCGTTGACCGGGTCGCTGCACTAACGGGGTCGCTCCACTGCGTCGTGCCGGGCGGTCATTTGGCTTCATCCGACCGGTCACAGGCCGACGCGAGTGGCGCGCGGTGAACAACGTATGATAGCGGTCATAAAAATATTCTCCGTTAGATGGTAACTGGGTTCGTTTCGCAGAAAAGCGTGATCGTCTCTTGACCTATTGGAGAGCGTCTGCCTTTGAGGGGCCATGCGGAACGTCTTCTTCTGCCTGGTTGTCCGCAGAATGGATATCTGCCGATGGATGAGGCAATGACATTTGGCGATCGTCGGGAGCGGCAGCGGGCCGATGCTTGCGAAGCGGCGGCGGCTGATCGTTGACATCATTGACATCGACGGAGCCGGAGATCGTGACCACAATCGGCGCCTGTACCGCTTCGCCCCGACGGCGAGCTTGCTGGCGTTCGAGGTCGTGGCGCGCGCGCTGAAGCGCGCGATCGATGTTCGTCTCGTAGCGCGACAGCGACACCATGTCACCAGACATGCCGTGGAAGACTTCCTCGGGGCCGCCGTAGCTCATCAATCCGGCCTCGGCGCGGTAGGTGCGGCGAAGCCGCCATTCGCATACGATGATCCGCTCGACAATCCCCTCCTCGACCGGATCCGCCGGCTGAAGCACTTCAACGCGCGCACGATGGAAAGCTAAGTACTCCTCTGGAGTCTCGCCAGAAATAACAATCTGCTCGGCCGTGAGGCCGTATTTCAGGGCATTTTGGCTCGAGGCGGCGCGCCCCTCAGGGGTGCGCGGGCCGGTACTCTTTTGAGCGTTAAGCCGGTTGGACTCAATTTGCTTTTGCGTCGTCATGGGAATCTCTCTCGTCTAAGGGGGAGGGGGTCAGGAGGGCGGGTTCAGCGCCATGACTGCTCGACGCTGATCTGCAAACGGCGAAAGCGGATCGCGGTCACCCGGGTCCGCTTATGGACGCCCTGCTGCTCTACTACCGTTTCTTCGATGGACGCCGAGCCAGCGTCGAGGCGAGCGTTGGCGGAGTAGGATGCAGCTCCCGCAACGCTTGCATCGGCGGCGGATTGGGGTCCGAGCACCTCCACCTCGGGAGGTAATTCGTCGATGCCATCCGGAGCTGTTTCTCCGCCAGAGCAGGCGAAAGCTTCGGGACCGAAATCGTCGTGATTCATTTCCATGGGACTTACCCTCACGCTGTACCTATTGTTCAGCGTGCGAAATATATCCTCCGAGCACCGGCGGATCACTCCGGCCAAATTAGATGAATCGGTAAATTCTGCAGATGTTATGGCTCGTTGAATTTGTCAGATTTGTCCATCCGGGTTGTCCAGCATTTTGCCGACAACGTTCTGAATTGTTTTGTCGTCGAAACCTCGGGCAATCGTACCTTCACGCTTATCCTTCCAGCCGTGGGCGTCATCTCGAACCCCATCACAAAATTCGCTCCAGAATACGGTTCGTCCGGGTATTTCGCGGCGCATGAGCCGCTGTCGGATGGCTTCGTCTCTACCTGCCGGCGGCCTTGGCCCGGACTTGCCTCTTCTATTGGGGGTGTCGACATCACCTCCCAAGGGACTGTCCGTCTCGGGCATTGGCTTCGTTGGTGTGTCCGGTGCAAAAATCGCAGCTCGCGCCACTTCTTGCAGCGCCGCTGAGTCTCGTTCGACGTCCGGGAGGTCCGGGTCGAAAAGCCGGAGCACGCGGAAACGCGACTCCGGAGCTCCAGTGAGTTCGGCGATCATAATGTTCCGCACCAGAAGCTTGAGCCGAATCAGGGTGGGGTCGGTTCGAGGCTTAGCAACAACGCGTGCTAGAAACTCCCGATCGTCATCAGTCATTACGCGCGTCCGGATTATCGCCTTGAGCGCATGTCCAAGAAAGGTCAGAGCACGGTGCAGCGGGATCTGCCGATGCTCGGCAATCTTGGTGACAAGGCCAAATTCCATGGCCCACGACGGTAGGGGAAACCTATTCTCTTCGGCTGGCTGCTGGAGGATGTTATGCGAAGGATTGACCCACCAGCGACAAGCGAGGTCGGCGCGGTCATCTTTCGAAGCGGCCAACCATTCATCGAACACCGCCGCAAGCTTCTCGACGTCGGCATCGGCCATTGTCAAATTGCGATAGCGCGACAGCCCAAGACTGGGGCTAATCGGCTCAGCAGCGACACTCTCTCCGACAACGGGCCAGTCGAAGATCACGTCCTGGCTGTCTTCAGCACTGAGGGTCTCTGGCTGCCAAGTTCCCCCATACTCTTGGTCACCGACAAT
The DNA here is from genome assembly GCA_035509275.1 of Allostellaceae bacterium. Taxonomy (GTDB): domain Bacteria; phylum Pseudomonadota; class Alphaproteobacteria; order ATCC43930; family CGMCC-115725; genus DAHUYF01. Next base: position 2,416 of record DATJLU010000044.1, read on the forward strand.
GCTGATGGCGTTGAGGCGGGCGGCGTCCTCGATCAGCTGTTGTGCTGCAACGAGCGCACGGTGCCCTTTCCCGGCGCTTAAGATCTCTGCCGCTTTCCCAAGTCCGATGCGGCCACCGACATTTCTACAATCTTGCATCACACGTGCTCCCAAAAATGCGCTGTCATCGGCCCGGCTTCTACGCGTAGAGCGGCCTGCACCAGGCATGGTCCCACCTTCTCCAGTCTCTTTGGTCTCATCAGACCACAATCGTCGAAGATACTAATCGCTACGGCCGTTATCTACGGGCTGATTATCGGGAATGGCGGCGACTGCGCGCGTATGAGAGCCATAGAACGGTTGCATGTCCAAGGGGCCTTCAGAAGATTCGACGTCACCATTTCGAACTGCGAAGGACGGTGTTTTTCACAGCAGCTCCGCGCGTCACGGCTCTTGTGCTGTCAAGCTCGATCGAGCTGCCAGTGAAGAAATCCCCATGAATGCCGATCTGGCGGGCGGCGAGATCAGATGCCCTACGTTTTCGTCCGTCTGCGGCAAAGACGCTTGGTCTGCTGCTGTGCGTAGTCCCAGGCGGAGAATGGGGGCGCGGCATTCCCGGTTGGGGTCGCGGGATCGTCTACGACGATGAACGGGTCAGCGCCAAAGAGTTGGTAACGGCGGTACAGCTCGCCGGCGGACATGCCGGGGGCGTGAAGCTCGGCGAGAGCCGTCTCGACGATCGTGCGACAGGCGGCGAGCGCGTCGTTCAGCGTCTCGAAGCTTCCGTGCTCGTAGCGGTCGTCCGGATCGCCGTAGTGGTAATTGTCGGAGACGAGAACTTTGTACTGGGGCACTGCGTCGCCTCCGGCGGGGTACCCGCTTGGATGAGTCAGCGAAGCTATGGCGTCCGCCGGAGCCTAACGCCCGGCATGTCGCCATTGGTGAACTCGACACCGGCGGACTCCAGCGCAGCCTTGATTGAAGAGAGGGTCTTCACCGACGTGGATGGCACGCCCTTCGCAGCTTCAAGGCGCTGCACCGTCGGCAACGACACGCCCGCGTTTTCCGCGAGCTCCCGCGCTGACCATCGCACGAGTGCGCGGGCCGCTCTGATTTGATCTGCAGTAACCATGATGCGAATTATATATTACGAGATGCAAATTGCCTTGACGAAGTTTGCATATGATGTAATCTGCATCACCCGTGAGGCAAATTCGAGCAACAGAGGTTAACACGATCCCGCTCCTCGCGTCGCCATTTGCTTCTCGGACGCCGTGCCCAATCGCCTTGGGCGCTTTTTGTCTGGCTCGACGACGCGCGATCGGCTTTGAAAAAGGGCGAACCAATGGAGCGTCTACGTTTTCACGCTGCCGCGTATGACAATATTCGCGAGCATCTCCGCCAGGAATTCCCGAATATCGACGACGAGACCCTTCGGGACACACTCGAGGGAATTAGCGGGTTTCCCGAGATGGTAGCGGCAATCGTCCGGTCGCAGCTCGATGATTCGGCTCTGGCCGCGGCGCTACGGTCACGACTGGCCGACATGCAAGAACGCTTGTGTCGGATTGAGGGTCGAGCAGAGAAGAAGCGAGCGCTGGTTGCTTCGGTGATGGAGCGCGCTGACCTCCGGAAGCTCGCCGAGCCCGACTTTACTGTCTCTCTCCGTCCCACGCCGCAGCCGCTCGTGGTAACCGCCGAGAGCGAAATCCCGGCCACCTTCTGGAAGCCGCAGCCGCCGAAGCTCGATCGCAGCGCCCTGACCTCGGCGCTCAAGAGCGGCGAGCGGGTCCCCGGTGCGAGCCTCGGCAACGGGGGCATGACCATAGCCGTGAGGACCCGCTGATGTCGTTCAAGGACGAACAGGTCAAGCTGCTGTCGGGAAGACTTGACGAGAAATTCGTGAGGACCCGCCAGCAGGCCGGTAAGTCGCTCTCTTATATCGAGGGCTGGCACGTCATCGCGGAGGCCAACCGCATCTTCGGCTTCGATGGCTGGGATCGCGAGACGGTATCGGCGGAGTGCGTCTGGCAGGACGTGAGGCGCGAGCCCAAGGTCTGCGCCTACGCCGCGCGCGTACGCATCCGCGTCCGGGCTGGCGATGCCGTCGTTACCCGAGAGGGAAGTGGCGTCGGGCACGGCAGTGGCGCCAGCCTGGGCGAGGCGCATGAGAGCGCGCTCAAGGAAGCCGAAACCGACGCCACCAAGCGGGCGCTTGCCACCTTCGGCAATCTGTTCGGCCTTGCGCTTTACGACAAGGAGCAGGCCGGGGTCCGGCGGCGCGTCAAGCGGAGCGCCGTTAAGCCCTCGACAATCAGCTTGGCGCTGCTCACGGCGGAGGGTGAAGAAGAATGCCGCTACGAGATGCCGGAGAGCTTCTGCGCCGGGATGCGGGAGGCGCTAGCCGCGGCAACCCCTGACGAAATCGAGAGGCTCTGGGCGCGGAACACACCGACCATCGAGCGTCTCCGAACGGGCTGGCCCGAGCTCAAGACGGTCAATGGCACCCATTACTCCGACGTGCTCGAGCGGCTCTATGAGCATCACCTGGCGCGATGCCGCAGCGGGACGCCAGCAAGTGGGACGGGTGAGCCTAGCGGCATTGTGGACAAGTCTGAGCTGGCGGTGGGCGAACCCAAGCGGGTGCGCGACACGGAGCATCTACGGTTCATTGCATCGCTTCCATGCCTCGTGTGCGGGCGCAACCCAAGCCATGCCCACCACCTCAGGTTCGCCCAACCTCGCTCGTTCGGCAGCAAGGTGAGCGATGAATGGAGTGTGCCCCTTTGCGTCCTGCACCATCGCGCACTCCATGATGTCGGCTCAGAGGAGAGGTGGTGGATCGAACACGGTATCGACGCCAAAGCGGAAGCCTTGCGGCTGTGGCAGCAGAGCAGGAGCCCTGAAGCCCCCGCGATCGATAGCGTAGCGGAGTGAGGCGCGCCGTGTCGGAAGCACCATCCCGAGATCAGGACGAGTTGGTCGCCATTCTCGAGGCGCGCGCCGCACCGGGGTACCTCATCCCCTGCCGACCGCCCACCCCAAGCGACTTTTGCCTCGACATGGTTCGTGTTCGCCGTCTGAGCGACAGCAGCGATCGGGCCGATTCCCTGCTCGCCATGGTCTTCAATCCGCCATCGGAGCCGCCGAATGTCTGACACGTCCGAGATCACCCCGCAGCAGCGGGATGCGATCGTGCAGGCGCTCCGGGCGGGGGTCGTGCCGAGGCTGGGGCTCCACCACATTCAAGTCGGCCGGGCACGCGAGTTGGAAGCCGTAATCGGAGATCTCGATCGCGTGGCGTGCGGTGGTGCCGCTCTGCGGTTTGTCATCGGCCAATACGGGGCCGGAAAGACCCTGCTGCTCAACCTGCTCCGCCTCATAGCCCTGGAGCGGGATTTGGCTGTGGTGTGCGCCGATCTCGGCCCCTCGCGACGGCTTCATGCGAAGGGCGGCGAAGCGCGACTGCTGTACGGCGACTTGGTCGCCAGCATGGCGACACGGGCGATGCCCGAGGGCGGGGCGCTCAGTAGTGTCATCGAGCACTTCGTCTCGGAGAGCCTGGGTGAAGCGCAGCGGCGGAAGCTTTCGTTGTCCGAGGTGGTGGATGGGCGGCTGAACCCCCTCCACGAGCTCCCCTTCGGCTATGCCTTTGCCGATGTCCTGGCCCGTTATGCGTTGGCGTTCGAGAGCGGTGATCGGGCCGGCAAGACAGCCGCCATGCGATGGCTTCGCGGTGAATACAGCACCCGTGCCGAAGCGCGCGCGGCTTTGGGCGCGCGGGAGTTTATTGACGATGGCCGCCTCTACGATGGCCTCAAACTCCTCGCGCGCTTTGTGGCCATATGCGGGTATGGCGGCCTCCTCGTCGCGCTCGACGAGATGGTGAACCTCTATAAGCTCGGCAGCCATGCACGCGCTGCCAATCACGAGCAGCTCCTTCATGCGCTGAACGATGTGCTCCAGGGACGCGCCGCTCATATCGGCTTTCTCCTGGGCGGTACGCCAGAGTTCCTGACGGATAGACGGCGCGGGCTTTACAGCTATCCGGCCCTGGAATCCCGTCTTGCGCAAAACCGTTTCGCACGTGACGGCCGTTTCGACGGATCCGGCCCGGTTATCCCTCTCGAAAACCTGACGCCCGAGCATCTCTTCATCCTCCTCACCAAAATTCGCCGCGTCTTCGGCGCAGGGAAGACCGGCGCACCCATTGTGCCGGACGAGGCCTTGGTCCGCTTCATGGAATACTGCTCGACCAAGCTAGGGGAGGCCTATTTTCGGACGCCCCGGCAGACTGTGACCGCCTTTATCAACTTCCACAGCGTGATCGAACAGAATCCCCAGACGCACTGGCAGGACCTCCTCGGCGGGGTTGATATCGCTCCGGAGACGAGCTCCTCGTCAGCGACGAGCGATTCCAAAGAAATTGAGGCGGGCTTTACGGTCCAAGATGACGACCTCGTCGGCTTCCGCCTCTGACCGTAGCTCCGCCAGTTTCGATCTGCTGAGCCCAGCGGTCCGCCAGTGGGTCTGGCAGCAGGGGTGGCAAGAGCTGCACGACATCCAAGAACGCGCCATTCCCGTGCTGTTGGAAGGCGCCGCCGACGTGATCATCGTCGCCCCCACGGCGGGTGGCAAAACGGAGGCAGCATTCTTGCCACTTATCTCCCGCATAGCCGGCACCGGCGGAGCGGGGTTCAAGCTGCTTTATCTCAGTCCGCTCAAGGCGCTCATCAACGATCAATTCCGCCGCCTCGACAGCCTCTGCGAAGCGGTCGAACTCCCGGTTCACCGCTGGCACGGCGATGTTCCCGCAGCCGCCAAGATACACGCTCGCCAGAACCCGGAAGGAATTGTCCTGATGACGCCGGAATCGCTCGAAGCTCTCCTGGTTCGGCGCGGCATCGAGGTCCCCAGTCTCTTCACGACCCTACAGGCGATCGTCGTCGATGAGCTGCATGCATTCATCGGCAATGCGCGCGGGATCCAACTCCAATCCCTTCTGCATCGCCTCGAGCTGGCCACTGGCCATCGCGTCCCTCGTATCGGGCTTTCCGCGACTTTGGCGGATCCCACGAGCGCCGCCGGCTTCCTGCGTCCCGGAGGGAGCGGCAGGGTGGTCATCCTTCAGAGCCAATCGGACCGGCAGACGGCGCTTCTCCAGCTCCGCGCTTACGAGAGCACAGAATTACAAGAAGACGAGGTTTCAGACAGTTCCGAGAGTGCCGGAAACGGACCCTTATCGGTCGCCATTGCCAGGCACCTCTTCCGACATCTCCGTGGCCACCACAACCTGGTCTTCACGCGATCGCGTAGCGATGTCGAACTCTATGCCGATTTGCTGAGACGCCTCTCGGAAAAGGCGAGGGTACCCAACGAATTCTACCCCCACCATGCCAATCTCTCGCGCGGCGAACGCGAGCTGCTCGAGCGGCGTTTGCGCGACGATGCGCTGCCGACCACCGCGATCTGTACCTCGACGCTCGAGCTCGGTATCGACATTGGTGAGGTTGAAAGCGTGGCCCAGATTGGCGCTCCCTCTTCGGTTGCGGCCCTGCGGCAGCGGCTCGGGCGGTCCGGGCGACGGGCGGGCAAGCCGGCGATCATGCGCCTTTACGTGACTGAGCGGGCTTGGTCCCGCGACATGCACCCGGTGGACATGCTGCGTTGCGAGCTTGTCCAGGCCATCGCCATGGTCCAGCTTCTCGTCGAGGGTTGGTGCGAGACGCCGCGCAGCCCCGACCTTCGTCTTTCGACCTTGGTGCATCAGATTCTCGCCCTCGTTGCGCAACTCGGCGGGTGTTCTGCGCACGGAGTCTATGCGACCCTCTGCCGCGGCGGACCTTTTGTCGAGGTCGGCCCGGCCTTGTTCGCACGCGTCCTGCGTGCCATCGGCGCTCCGGAGGTCGGGCTCATTGAACAGATGGAGGATGGCACATTGCTGTTGGGCGAAGTCGGCGAGCGCCTCGTGGAACACCACGACTTCTATTCTGTGTTCGAGACGCCTCGTCAATTCCGCATCGTCTACAATGGCAAGGAGCTCGGCGCGCTGCCCGTTGTCACTCCTCTCTTGCCCGACATGAGCATCATATTCTCTGGGCGGCGCTGGCGCGTCCTCGAGGTTCATCACGAGCGCGCGACGGCGATCGTTGTCCCAAGCAACGCCGGGATCCCGCCGCACTTTGGCGGAGAGGGCACCGGCATCGATAGCGCGATCGTCTCCAAGATGCGCCAGATCTACGAAGGCAGCGATGTCCCAGCGTTCGTCGATTCAGTTGCACGCAAGTTACTTTCAGAAGCCCGCGATACCTATCACATGCTGGGCCTGAGCCGAACGCGGATTGTTGATCGAGATGGCGATACACTCCTGTTCGCCTGGGCGAGCACGACCGTCGCTAATCTACTCGTGCTCGCCCTTCGGGCCAGGAGTCTTTCTGCTTCATTGAAGCATATGGTGATATCAGTGGATCGAACGCGAGCAGACAAGGTTAAATCCTGCCTCAATCTGCTCGCGTCTGGTGATACTCCCGTCGTAACGAGCTTCATGCAGCGCCCATGTCTGAAATACGACCGATATCTGCCACGCGAGTTGCTGGCCGCCGCACTGGCAGACAAGATCGAACTTGAATCGCTTTCTACAATCGCCCGACTCATAGTAATGAACTCAGTCTAGGAGAGCACGTCTAGAGCCGAAGGTGTTCGCTCCGAAACCTTCTGAAGTGCCCGCGGAAAGGGTAGCAGCGCCAGGAGGTGAGTAACGATAAAGCACCCCGGTGCTCTCGCTCAGCGGACAAAGATACTGCGCCAACCGCAAGCGATCGGCCGTGCGATCCAGGAGACCTTCAACGCTCAGATGCCGCCCGTGAGTGAGGAGGGCAAGAGCTACGATCACCATCGCCGGTATCGGCCAGCGGGGCAGGTAGACCGCACGCGGCAGGTAGCGGGTCGCGAATAATCCGACACACAGCAAGCCAATAGCAAAGCCGGCGGCGGCCTCTTCAATCGTATGGGCGTGGAGCGCGACCCGACTTGCGGCGATCGCCACGCTCAGTCCGACGCTGGCGAGCAAAGCGGCGACCCGCCGGCCCCAGCTCTGGTGAGCGGAGAGCATCAGCGCGCCGCAGCCGTAGAAGGTGGTGCTAAGGCTGGTATGGCCGCTTGGACTGCGAATATCGAGAGTTGGGAACTGTCCACCGCAGGCGTGAAACACCATCTTTGCCACCACAGTGAGCCCAGCACAGAGGGTGAGCACTGCCACCCAGCTGGTCGCCGTCTGCCAGGAGCGCGTGCGGACGAGGTAGAGCAGCAACAGCGCAGCGGCCGGCAACAGCAAGGCTGCATCGCCAAGTCCGGTGATCAGAGCGGCGACTGTTCTCATTCGGGGACTAGCGCTTCAGCGCATGGACATGACTTTTGCGCATCCGAACTCATTGGACATGAGGGAAGGCCCCTGAAAGCTGCAACGGGACAGCCCATAGCGGTTCCGTCTAGAACGGACCGCACTCCCGCTCGTTCCAGTGGGCACACAACAAGACAACCTGTCCGAAAAAACATATCCAGAAGTGCCGTGACAACTTAGCGTCCATCAGCCGACGCAATGAACCATGATGTCGCACCTCGTTAATGCCCAATTCGCTCATAAGTACCAGGTCTTTCGTTCCAAAGGATGATCACCGCAACGGTAATCCAGCCGATTTGTTAATTTCATCAGAAGAGTACGACTTTTGTAAGGCGAGCCTACGTCTTCCCGCCAGCGACTTCCAATCAGAGCGAACCAAGGGCGATTTATTCATGGCCAAGCGCGACTATGTTTTTGCCAGCGAATCGGTGTCGGAAGGTCATCCCGACAAGGTCTGCGACCGCATCTCCGACGCGGTGGTCGACACGTTCCTCGCCGCCGACCCGCATGCGCGGGTGGCATGCGAGACCCTGGCGACGACCAACCGGGTGGTGATCGCCGGCGAGGTGCGCGGCCCCGCTGCCATCATCCATGACCGGCTCGTCGAGGTGGCGCGGCACGCGATCAAGGAGATCGGTTACGAGCAGACGGGTTTCCATTGGCAGCATGCCGTGGTCGACTGCCTGCTGCACAAGCAATCGAGCGACATCGCGCAGGGCGTCGATGCCGCCGGCAACAAGGACGAGGGCGCCGGCGACCAGGGCATCATGTTCGGCTATGCCTGCCGCGAGACGCCGGAGCTCATGCCGGCGCCGATCTTTTACGCGCATGCCATCCTGAGATCGCTGTCCGAGGCGCGCCATTCCGGCGCGGCGCCGCTGCTTGGCCCCGATGCCAAGAGCCAGATCAGCCTGCGCTATGTCGACGGCAAGCCGATGCGCGCCACCTCGGTGGTGGTGTCGACGCAACATCACGAATCGCTCGACCAGGGCGAGGTGCGCGAGATCGTCCGCCCGCATGTCCTGAACGTGCTGCCGGAAGGCTGGATGTGCGACGAGGAGCATTTCTACGTCAATCCGACCGGTCGCTTCGTCACCGGCGGGCCGGACGGCGATTGCGGCCTTACCGGACGCAAAATCATCGTCGACACCTATGGCGGTGCGGCGCCGCATGGCGGCGGCGCCTTCTCGGGCAAGGACCCGACCAAGGTCGACCGCTCCGCCGCCTATGCCGCGCGCTATCTCGCCAAGAACGTGGTCGCGGCCGGCCTCGCCGAGCGCTGCACCATCCAGGTCTCCTACGCCATCGGCGTGGCCAAGCCGCTTTCGGTCTATGTCGATACCGGCAACACCGGTCGGGTCGACGAGGACAAGCTGTCGCGCGTGCTGCAGGAGCTGCTCGACCTCTCGCCGCGCGGTATCCGCACGCATCTCGGCCTCAACAAGCCGATCTACGCGCGGACCTCCGCCTATGGGCATTTCGGCCGCGCGGTCGATCCCGATGGCGGCTTCTCCTGGGAGCGGCTCGATCTCGTCGACGCGCTGCGCCGGGCGTTCTGAGCCAAGCGCCTGCCGGCGACATCCCGCGGCGCCGGCTCGTCCATGGCCGCCGGCGCGGCCGGAAGCTCCGCCCCGGCCAACAGCGGCTGCTGACGGAGCTGCTGCCGCGGTTGCGATTTGCGCTGCCGGAAGCGGGCGGGCTCGATCCGCGCACGCTGTTCGCGGGACCGGTCGAGGCGATCTGGCTCGAGGTGGGTTTCGGCGGCGGCGAGCATCTCGCGGCGCAAGCGGCGGCGGCGCCGGCGATCGGCATGATCGGCGCCGAAGTGTTCGAGAACGGCGTGGTCAAGCTGCTCGGCGAGATCGAGCGGCGGAAGCTGACCAATCTCCGCCTCTTCATCGACGATGCGCGGCTGCTGCTCGCGGCACTGCCGGAAGCCTCGCTGCAGCGCGTCTTCATCCTCTTTCCCGACCCCTGGCCGAAGCTGCGCCACCACAAGCGCCGCATGGTCGCGCGCGAGACGCTGGACCGGCTCGCCTTCGTGATGACGGATGACGCCGAACTGCGCCTCGCGACCGATGATGCCGACTATCTCCGCTGGATGCTGGAGCGCGCGACCCGGCATGCCGATTTCGAATGGCTCGCGCGCCGCCCCGAGGATTGGCGCGAGCGCCCCGCCGACTGGCCGCCGACGCGCTATGAGCAAAAGGCCCTCGCGGCAGGTCGCACACCGGCTTTCCTGCGCTTCCGCCGGCGGCCGCGAGGGGGGCCTGCGGCACCGACGCGGCCGCGGTGAGAAGGCTTGCAGCAGGCGAAAAAACGACTATATTCCCAAAAAAATGTCCCATAGGCCGGGTTCATCCCGGTGCTTCGAAGGGGTGGGCCCAACGGCCCACTTTTTTATTTTTAGGCGGTCGATAGGGAGCGTGGTGGAAACCGGCAAGATCGAGGCGATGATCGCGCCGTCGCTGGACGCGATGGGCTACCGCGTCGTCCGCGTTGCCGTCACCGGCGGCCGGCGGGCGACCTTGCAGATCATGGCCGAGCGGCACGACGAGCAGGCGATGACGGTCGAGGATTGCGCCGAGATCAGCCGCACCGTATCCGCCCTGCTCGACGTCGCCGATCCCATCGCCGGCGCCTATACGCTCGAGGTGAGCTCGCCCGGCATCGACCGGCCGCTGGTGCGGCGCGAGGATTTCGCGCGCTTTGCCGGCTTCGAAGCGAAGATCGAGCTCAACGCGCCGCAAGACGGCCGCCGCCGTTTCCGCGGCACGCTGCTCGGCGTCGAGGGCGACGCCGTGCGTCTCCTCGTCGACGATGCGCCGGTGGCCCTGCCGCTCGCCGCGGTGGCGCGCGCCAAGCTCGTCCTCACCGACGCGCTGCTCGCCGCCAGCCGCGCCGAACCGCGTCACTGACGCCATAAGCCAGAGAGAACCCGAGAGAAAACACATGCAAATCCAAGCCAGCTATCCCCGCCCCGAGCTCCTGCAGGTCGCCGACACCGTCGCGCGCGACAAGGGGATCGATCGCGACGAGGTGCTGCAGGCGATGGAGCAGGCCATCCAGAAGGCCGGCCGCTCCAAATACGGCCAGGAATACGACATCCGCGCCGAGATCGACCGCAAGAACGGCGAGATCCGGCTGATGCGCTTCCGCGAGGTTGCCGACCCGATCGAGAACGAGGCGACGCAGATCGCGCTCGCTGCAGCCAAGCGCCTCAACCCCGAGGCCGAGATCGGCGATTTCATCACCGATCCGCTGCCGCCGATCGATTTCGGCCGCATCGCCGCGCAGACGGCGAAGCAGGTGATCGTGCAGAAGGTGCGCGATGCCGAGCGCCAGCGCCAGTACAACGAGTACAAGGACCGCGTCGGCGAGATCGTCAACGGCCTGGTCAAACGCGTCGAGTTCGGCAATGTCGTCGTCGATCTCGGCCGCGCCGAGGCGATCTTGCGCCGCGACGAGCTGCTGCCGCGCGAGAGCTTCCGCCAGGGCGAGCGCGTCCGCGCCTATATCTACGACGTGCGCCAGGAGGTGCGCGGGCCGCAGATCTTCCTGTCGCGCACGCATCCGCAATTCATGGCGAAGCTGTTCGCCCAGGAAGTGCCCGAGATCTACGACGGCATCATCGAGATTCGCGCCGTGGCGCGCGACCCCGGCTCGCGCGCCAAGATCGCCGTCATCTCCAATGACAGCGGCATCGATCCCGTCGGCGCTTGCGTCGGCATGCGCGGCTCGCGCGTGCAAGCGGTGGTCGCCGAGCTGCAGGGCGAGAAGATCGACATCATCCCGTGGTCGCAAGACCCCGCGACCTTCGTCGTCAATGCGCTGGCGCCGGCCGAGGTCGCCAAGGTGGTGATGGACGAGGAGCAGCGGCGCATCGAGGTGGTGGTGCCGGACGACCAGCTCTCGCTCGCCATCGGGCGGCGCGGCCAGAATGTGCGCCTCGCCTCGCAGCTCACCGGCTGGGACATCGACATCCTCACCGAGGCCGAGGAGAGCGAGCGCCGCCAGGAGGAGTTCCGCACCCGCTCGAAGATGTTCATCGACGCGCTTGATGTCGACGACGTCATCGCCCATCTGCTGGTGACGGAAGGCTTCACCTCGGTCGAAGAGGTGGCCTTCGTCGCGCTCAACGAGCTCGCCGGCATCGAAGGTTTCGACGAGGACGTCGCCAACGAGCTGCAGCAGCGCGCGCGCAGCTTCCTCGACGAGCAGAACGCCAAGCTCGAGGCGCGGCGCAAGGAGCTCGGCGTCAGCGACGACATCGCCGCCATCGAGGGCGTGACGCCGGCGCTGCTGGTGGCCATCGGCGAAAAGGGCGTGAAGACGCTCGACGACCTCGGCGATCTCGCCGGCGACGAGCTCATCGAGATGGCCGGCACGGCGGCAAAGCTCGAGCCCGAACTGGCCAACACGATCATCATGGCAGCGCGCGCCCATTGGTTCGCCGACGAGGCCCAGCCGGGCGCCGCCGGCGGCGCGACGGTCGGGGAGTAGGACAACGGCGGCCGAGGCGCGCCACCATCCCGAAGGCGAGGCGGAGACCGGCCCGGAGCGGCGTTGTCTCGTCACCGCAACGGTGCGGCCGAAAGCCGAGCTGCTGCGCTTCGTCGTCGGGCCGGAGGGTCGGATCGTACCCGATATCGCCGCCAAGCTGCCGGGGCGGGGTTTGTGGTTGACGGCGCGGCGGGATATAGTGGCCGCGGCGGTGACCAAGCGGCTCTTCGCCCGGGCGGCGCGGCAGCCGGTCATCGTCGATGACGATTTGGCCGAGCGGGTCGAGGCCTTGTTGGCCGAGCGGTGCCGCGACCAGATCGGGCTGGCGCGGCGGGCCGGCCAGGCGGTGATGGGCTTCGCCAAGGTGGAAGCCGCCCTCGCCCAGGGTAAGGCGGCGGTGCTGCTGGCGGCGGCGGATGGCGCGGCGGATGGGCGGACGAAGCTCAGAGCGCTGGCGCCGGAGTTGCCCTTGGTCGAGCAGCTCTCCGGCGACGAGCTGGGAGCGGCTTTTGGCCGCGAGCATGTGGTGCATGCGGCGCTGGCGCCGGGGCGTATCGCCCAGGGGCTCGTCGCCGACGCGGCGCGGCTTGCGGGGTTTCGCGGGGCGCGCCGCGAAAGTTAGCGTAGGGTCGAAGCGTGGTAGCGGAGCGAGATGAGCGATAACGAGCAGGATACGAAACGGCCGCTGAGCCTCGGACGTCCGGGCGGGGGGAGACTCGAGCTGCGCAAGCCGATCGAGACCGGCCAAGTCCGCCAGAGCTTCCCGCATGGCCGCTCCAAGACCGTGACCGTCGAGGTGCGCAAGAAGCGCGCCCCGCCGCCGGGCCAGGTCGAGCGCGCCGAGACGCCCTCGGCCGAAGCCGCGGCGCCGGCGGCGCAACCGGCCAGCCCGCCGGCGCGCCGGCCCGTCGTGCTGCCGACCCACGGCCTCACCGCGGGCGAGCGCGCGGCGCGGGCGAGCGCGCTCCAGGGCGCCATCCGCGCCGATGAGGAGGCGCGAAAGCAGGCCGCCGTCGACGCCGTCCGACTGCGCGAGCAGGAGGCGCAGCGCCGGATCGAGGAAGAGCACCGGCGGGTCGAAGAGGAAGCGCGGCGCAAGGCCGAGGACGAAGCCAAGCGCAAGGCCGAGGACGAGGCCAAGCGCAAGGTCGAGGACGAGGCCAAGCGCAAGGCCGAGGAGGAGTCGCGGCGCCAGGTCGCCGAGCGCGCCGGCAAAGCCGCGGCCGACAAAGTGGCGGCGCTCGAGAAGGCCGGCAAGGTCAAGGTCGAGGAAGAGCCGGAGGAAGAGACGCCGGCGGTGCGGCGCGGCCCGCGCGGGGTCGAGCCGAAGAAGGTGCCGACGCCGACGCGCCGCGACGAGCCGCGGCGGCGCAACCCCAAGCTCACCGTCACCCGCGTGCTCAACCAGGGCGACGACGAGAAGATGCGCAGCCTCGCCTCGGTGCGCCGCCATCGCGAGCGCGAGAAGCTGCGCGCCATGCAGCCGCAGCAGGAGCAGCTCAAGATCGTGCGCGAGGTGGTCGTGCCGGAAACGATCACGGTGCAGGAGCTCGCCAACCGCATGGCCGAGCGCGGCGCCGATGTAATCAAGACGCTGATGAAGATGGGCGTCATGGCGACGATCAATCAGGTGATCGACGCCGACACCGCCGAGCTGGTCGTCAGCGAATTCGGCCATCGGCTGAAGCGCGTCGCCGAGAGCGACATCGAGATCGGGCTCGGCGGCCAGGCGGACGTCGAAGAGCATCTCACGCCGCGGCCGTCGGTCGTGACCGTGATGGGCCATGTCGATCACGGCAAGACCTCGCTGCTCGACGCGCTGCGCGGCACCGACGTCGCGGGCGGGGAGGCCGGCGGCATCACGCAGCATATCGGCGCCTATCAGGTGCGCCTCAAATCCGGCCATCGCATCACCTTCATCGACACGCCGGGCCACCAGGCCTTCACCGCCATGCGCGCGCGCGGCGCGCATGTCACCGACATCGTCGTGCTGGTGGTCGCGGCCGATGACGGCATCAAGGAGCAGACCGTCGAGGCCTTGCGCCATGCCAAGGCGGCGAAGGTGCCGATGATCATCGCCATCAACAAGATGGACAAGCCCGACGCCAAGCCCGACCGGGTGCGCCAGGAGCTGCTGCAGCACGAGATCGTCGTCGAGCGGCTCGGCGGCGACGTGCTCGATGTCGAGGTCTCGGCGCTGAAGAAGACCGGGCTCGACAAGCTCGAGGAAGCGATCCTGCTGCAGGCCGAGATCCTCGACCTCAAGGCCAACCCCGACCGGCCGGCCGAAGGCAGCATCATCGAGGCGAAGCTCGAGCGCGGCCGCGGCTCGGTCGCGACCGTTCTCATCAAGCGCGGCACGCTGCGTATGGGCGACATCTTCGTCGCCGGCAGCGAATGGGGCCGCGTGCGCGCCCTGATCGACGATCGCGGCAACGCCATCGAGGCGGCGGGCCCGGCCATGCCGGTCGAGGTGCTGGGCCTCAACGGCACGCCGCTCGCCGGCGATGATTTCGTCGTCGCCGAGAACGAGGCGAAGGCGCGCGACATCGCCGCCTACCGGCAGCGCCGCCGGCGCGAGCAGCAAGCCGCCGCCGGCGCGCGCGGCACGCTCGAGCAGATGTTCTCGCAGATCGCCGCCGGCGTCGCCAAGGAGCTCGCCGTCGTCGTCAAATCGGACGTGCAGGGCTCGCTCGAAGCGATCACCGGCTCGCTCGAGAAGCTCTCCACCAAGGAGGTGGCGATCCGCGTGCTGCACGCCGCGGTGGGCGGCATCAACGAGAGCGACGTGATCCTGGCCAAGGCGTCGAGCGCGCTCATCATCGGCTTCAACGTGCGCGCCAATCCGCAGGCGCGCGATCTCGCGCGGCGCGACAATGTCGAGATCCGCTACTACTCGATCATCTACGACGTGATCGACGACATGCGGGCCGCGCTCTCGGGCATGCTGGCGCCGAGTTTGCGCGAGCGCTTCCTCGGCAACGCCGCGATCCGCGAGGTCTTCACCATCAGCAAGGTCGGCAAGGTCGCCGGCTGCATGGTCACCGAAGGCACGGTCCGGCGCGGCGCCAAGGTCCGCCTGCTGCGCGACAACGTCGTGATCCACGAAGGCAGCCTCAAGACGCTGAAGCGCTTCAAGGACGAGGTGCGCGAGGTGCGCGAGGGCTTCGAATGCGGCATGGCCTTCGAGAACTACCATGACATCCAGGTCGGCGACGTCATCGAGTGCTTCGAGATGGAGGAAGTGGCGCGCGCGTTGTGAGGCGCGCCGCGGACGCGCTGATTCTATTCTGGCGCGCTTACGCGCGCCGGCCCCTCACCTGCCCGAGGCCTGCGGCCTCGGGCGCCCTCTCCCACAAAGGGAGAGGGGCTCGAGCGAGCAACGAAACCCGTGACCAAGCATCAGCGAAACCGGGAGCCGAGCCAGCGGCAGTTGCGGGTGGGCGAGGAGCTGCGCCATGCTCTCTCGCGCATCCTGCAGCGCGGCGAGCTGCGCGATCCGGCGCTGCAGGAGGTGGCGGTCACCGTCACCGAGGTGCGGATGAGCCCCGATCTCAAGAACGCCACGGCTTATGTCATGCCGCTGGGCGGTGCGCGCCGCGCCGAGGTGATCGCCGCGCTGACGCGCTCGGCGGGTTATCTGCGCGGCCAGATCGCGCGCGAAGTGCCGCTGCGCTTCACCCCCGGACTGGCCTTCGCGCTCGACACGTCCTTCGACCATGCGAGCCGCATCAACGAGCTGCTGCATCGGCCGGAAGTCGAGCGCGATCTCGGCGGCGAAGACGAGCCGCCGCAAGATGGCTAAGGCGCGCAGCTTCCGGGCGGTCCATGGCTGGCTCGTGCTCGACAAGCCGCAGGGCATGACCTCGAGCCGCGCCGTGGGCGCGGCGCGCCGGCTGCTCGAAGCGGCCAAGGCTGGGCATGGCGGCACGCTCGACCCGCTGGCGACCGGCGTGCTGCCGATCGCGCTGGGCGAGGCGACGAAGACGGTCGCCTGGGTCATGGCGGGGACCAAGACCTACCGCTTCACGCTGCGCTGGGGCGAGGCGCGCGACACCGACGATGCCGAGGGCAGGCTCACGGCGTCGAGCCCGGTGCGGCCGTCGCGCGCCGCGATCGAAGCGGCGCTGCCGCGCTTTACCGGCACCCTCCGGCAACGCCCGCCTGCCTTTTCGGCGCTGAAGCTCGGCGGCGAGCGGGCTTACAATCTAGCGCGCGAGGGCGAGCCGGTCGTGCTCGCCCCGCGTCTCGTCGCGGTCGAAAGCCTGGCGCTTCTGGATGAGCCCGACCCCGACCATGCCCGGTTCGAGGCGGTGGTCGGCAAGGGAACCTATATCCGGGCGCTCGCCCGGGACCTCGGCGAGGCGCTGGGGACGCTGGCGCATATCACCGCGCTGCGCCGGCTGTCGGTCGGCCGCTTCCGGGCAGAGGACGCGATTTCCCTGGATAATCTGGCCGCGCTCGGGCATAGTGCGGCCGCTTCCGGGCATCTTTTACCGGTCGAGACGGCGCTGGACGACATCCCGGCGCTCGCCCTGTCGGAAGAAGAGGCCCACCGGCTGCGTTGCGGCCAGTCCGTGACGCCGTTGCGCCCTTTCGATCGGGCGCGCATCGACCAACTCGGCGACGGCGCGACGGTCCGTGCCACCACCGGCGGCAAGCTGGTGGCGGTGGCCGAAATTGCGGCAGGCAGCATCAAGCCGGTGCGCGTGTTGAACCTCTGAGTTGAAGGAGATACCCGATGTCGATCACGCTCGTGCGCAAGCAGGAGATCGTCAAGGAATATGCCCGAACCGAGGGCGATACCGGCTCCCCCGAAGTGCAGATCGCGCTGTTGTCGGAGCGCATCAAGAACCTGACCGACCATTTGGCGACCCATCCCAAGGATTTCCATTCGCGCCGCGGGCTCCTCGTCATGGTCGGGCAGCGCCGGAGCCAGCTCGATTACTTGAAGCGTAAGGACGCGCCCCGCTACGAGGCCGTGATCGAGCGCCTGGGGCTGCGGCGCTGAGCGCCGCCGCGCCCGCCCGCGGGGCGATGGCGCCCCGCCTTGCCGGCACAGACGTGCTGAGAGCCTGTTGCGCCGCCCGATCCGCGCGCGATCGGGCTTGTCCCATTCACCCGGGCTGTCGCCGCCGCGACCCTCTGTCGCGCCGCGCCCCGACGCGTTTCTGAAGGAGAAGGAAGAGAGAGATGTTCGAGATATTCCGCAAAGAGCTGATGTGGGGCGGCCGCCGCCTCGTGCTCGAGACGGGCAAGGTCGCCCGCCAGGCCGATGGCGCCGTGATGGCGACATATGGCGAGACCACGGTGCTATGCACCGCGGTGGCGATGAAACAGGCGAAGCCGGGGCAGGATTTCTTTCCGCTCACCGTCAACTACCAGGAAAAGACGTTCGCCGCCGGCAAGATTCCCGGCGGCTTTTTCAAGCGGGAAGGCCGGCCGTCGGAGAAGGAGACGCTGGTCTCGCGGCTCATTGACCGGCCGATCCGCCCGCTCTTCGCACCGGGCTTCCGCAACGAGACACAGGTCGTCTGCACCGTGCTGTCGCACGACCTCGAGAACGACCCCGACATCGTCGCCTTGGTCGGCACCTCGGCGGCGCTGACGCTGTCGGGGATCCCGTTCCTCGGTCCCATCGGGGCGGCGCGGGTCGGCTATATCGACGGCAAATACGTGCTGAACCCGCAGCTCGACGAGATGCCGAACACCGCGCTCGACCTCGTCGTCGCCGGCACGCAGGAAGGCGTGCTGATGGTCGAATCCGAGGCGAAGGAACTGTCCGAGGACGTCATGCTCGGTGCCGTGATGTTCGGCCATCAGCAATTCCAGCCGGTGATCCAGGCGATTATCGAGCTGGCCGAAGCGGCGGCCAAGGAGCCCTGGGACCTGCCGCCGGTATCGCCCGAGGCCGAGGCGATCGAAGCAAAGACGCGCGCGGCCGTCGCCGCCGACATCGCCGCGGCTTATGCCGAGCGGCAAAAGCAGGCGCGGAGCGACAAGCTCGACGCGGCCAAGGCGAAGCTTGCCGACGTCTTCGCCGATGACGCGCAGCGCCAGCTCGCGGCGAAGGCGTTCAAGGAGATCGAGAAGGACATCGTGCGCGGCGCCATCCTCAAGGGCGAGCCGCGCATCGACGGGCGCGACACCAAGACCATCCGGCCGATCGTCGCCGAGGTGGGCGTGCTGCCGCGGGCACACGGCTCCGCGCTCTTCACCCGCGGCGAGACGCAGGCGATGGTGGTGACGACGCTCGGCACCGGGCAGGACGAGCAGATCATCGACGCGCTCGAAGGCGAATACCGCTCGCACTTCATGCTGCACTACAATTTTCCGCCCTATTCGACCGGCGAGGCCGGCCGCATGGGCTCGCCGGGCCGACGCGAGATCGGCCATGGCAAGCTCGCCTGGCGCGCCGTGCACCCGCTGCTGCCGACCAAGGAAGGCTTTCCCTACACCGTGCGCGTCGTCTCGGAGATCACCGAGTCGAACGGCTCCTCGTCGATGGCGTCAGTCTGCGGCGCGTCGCTGTCGCTGATGGATGCGGGCGTGCCGCTGAAGCGGCCGGTGGCCGGGATCGCCATGGGGCTGATCAAGGAAGGTGCGGAATTCGCCGTGCTGTCCGACATCCTCGGCGATGAGGATCATCTCGGCGACATGGACTTCAAGGTCGCGGGTACCGAGCACGGCGTCAGCGCGCTGCAGATGGACATCAAGATCACCTCGATCACCGAGGAGATCATGCGCATCGCCCTGGGCCAGGCCAAAGCCGGGCGGCTGCACATCCTCGGCGAGATGGCGAAGGCGCTCGACGCCGCCCGCGAGGCGGTGAGCAGCAACGCGCCGCGCATCACCACCATCACCATTCCGAAGGACAAGATCCGCGAGGTCATCGGCTCCGGCGGCAAGGTGATCCGCGAGATCTGCGAGACCACCGGCGCCAAGATCGACATCGAGGATGACGGCACGATCAAGGTCGCCGCCGTCGATGCCAGCGCATCGCAAGCGGCGATCGACTGGATCCGCGGTATCGTCGCCGAGCCGGAAGTCGGCGTCATCTACAACGGCAAGGTGGTGAAGACCGTCGATTTCGGCGCCTTCGTCAACTTCCTCGGCGCGCGCGACGGGCTTGTCCATATCAGCGAGCTCGCGCCGCACCGCGTCGGCAAGACCACCGATATCGTCAAGGTCGGCGACCAGGTGAAGGTCAAGGTCCTCGGCTTCGACGACCGCGGCAAGGTCAAGCTCAGCATGAAACAGGTGGACCAGCAGACGGGCGAAGATATCGGCAGCAAGCCGAAGCAGGAAGCCAAGACCGCGAGCTGAGAGGGATGAGGAGATTGGTTTCGGTAAGGGCGATGCTTTGACGATCGCTTGGATTCCCGCTTGCGCGGGAATGACCGAAGGGTTTGATACGTCGTCCCCGCGAGAGCGCTATCGCATGCACCCATCTTGCGACGCCTCAGCCACCGATCATCGCCTTGCCCGCGAAAGCGGGCATCCAGGGCTTCGGACGCGATGACCCGGGCGCGTGCTCTGGGTCCCCGCTTTCGCGGGGACGGCGAGATACCAATTGTTATAGCCGCGTTTCTCGAGGTGTGTGCATGCCCAGCGTGACCGGCGACGCTCATCGCTGGCCGCGAGTCATCGGCCATCGCGGCGCGGCGCTGTCTGCGCCGGAGAACACGCTCGCCGGATTTTGCATGGCGGCGGCGCTGCATGTCCGATGCGTCGAGTTCGATGTGCGTTTGACCGGCGACGGCCGCTGCATCCTGCTCCATGACGACACGCTCGACCGGACAACGAACGGGCATGGACCGGCGGCGGCCTCGAGCTTCGAGGAGATCCGCCGTTGCGACGCCGGAAGCTGGTTTGGCCCCGACTTTGCCGGCCAGCGCGTGCCCAGCCTCGAAGAGACCATCGAGCTGCTCGGCCGGCTGGAGGTCGGCGCCGTGATCGAGCTGAAGCCGGCGCCCGGGGCGGAAGCGGCCACCGGCCGCGCCGCCGCGGCGCTGGTCGCCGAGCGCTGGCCCGCATCGCTGCCGCCGCCGCTGCTGTCGAGCTTCAAGCCGGCGGCGCTGGCGGCGGCCCGGGCAGCGGCACCGCAGCTGGAGCGGGCGCTTCTCGTCGGCACCGTGCCGCGCGACTGGCGGCGGCAGGTCGAGGAGCTGGACTGCGCCATGCTGCATGCCGATCAGCGCAAGCTCGATCGTGCGATTGTTGCAGCCGTGGTTGAGGCCGGGCTGCCGGTCTTCGCCTATACCGTGAATCTGGCGGAGCGGGCCAAGGAGCTGTTCTCCTGGGGCGTCGGCGCCGTGTTCAGCGACTGTCCGGACCGGGTCGCCGACGGGCTCGACGCGCAAGGCATTTGATTATCCCAGGCATAACTAATACATAAGGGCGAGACGGGCGGCGCCGAAGCGCCCCCCAGGCGTGGCGAGGCGACGTGATCGGGCTGAAATCGCTGATGATCTCCGGCAGGGAGGTATTGCCGCTTGTGGAGGGCGGCAAGGGTATCTCCGTGTCGAATGGCGAGAGCTCCGGCGCCTGGGCGGCCTGCGGCGGGGTCGGCACCTTTTCCGGCGTCAATGCCGATACCTACGACGCGGATGGAAACCGCATCCTGCAGCTTTATCACGGCCGGACCCGGCGCGAGCGGCACGAGGAGCTGATCGCCTACGCCGTCGCCGGCGGCATCCAGCAAGCGCGCATCGCGCATGAGCGCTCGAACGGCCAAGGCCGCATCCACATGAACGTGCTGTGGGAGATGGCGGCGGCGGAGCGCATCCTGCACGGCGTGCTGGAAGGCGCGCGCGGCCTCATCCATGGCGTCACCTGCGGCGCCGGCATGCCCTACAAGATCGCCGAGATCTGCGCGCAATACGGCGTCCAGTATTATCCCATCGTCTCCTCCGCGCGCGCGTTCCGCGCGCTGTGGAAGCGTGCCTATCACAAGTTCCGGGATTGGCTGGGCGGAGTCGTTTATGAAGACCCCTGGCTCGCCGGCGGGCATAACGGCCTCTCGAATTCCGAGGATCCGACCAAGCCGGAGGCACCGTTTCCGCGGGTGCGCGAGCTGCGCGCGATGATGCGCGAGTGGGCGCTCGGCGAGACGCCGATCTTCATGGCCGGCGGTGTCTGGTGCCTGCGCGAATGGCGCGACTGGCTCGACAACCCCGAGCTCGGGCCCGTGGCGTTCCAATTCGGCACGAGGCCGCTCCTCACCAAGGAGAGCCCGATCTCCGATGCCTGGAAGCGCAAGCTGCTGACCCTCAAGGAGGGCGATGTCTATCTGAACCGCTTCAGCCCGACCGGTTTCTATTCCTCGGCGGTGCGCAACCAGTTCCTGGGCGAGCTGCACGACCGGTCGGAGCGCCAGGTCGCCTATTCCATCGAAGCCGTGGGCGATCACCTGGCGCCGCTCGAAATCGGCGCCCGCGGCCGGGTCGTCTATCTGACGCCGCATGACCGCGAGCGCGCCCTGACCTGGATGCAGCTTGGCTTCACCGAAGCTTTGCGCACGCCGGATTCGACGCTGATCTTCGTCGCGCCGGAGAAGGCGCTCGAGATTCGGGAAGACCAGATCAGCTGCATGGGTTGCCTCTCCGCCTGCCAGTTCTCGAACTGGGCGCAGAACGAAGACGGCAGCACCGGCAAGAAGGCCGATCCGCGCAGCTTCTGCATCCAGAAGACGCTGCAGAAGATCAGCCATTCCGAGGATGTCGAGTTTCAGCTGATGTTCGCCGGCCACAACGCCTATCGCTTCGCCAGCGACCCCTTTTATGCGAACGGCTTCATCCCGACGGTGCGCGAGCTGGTCGAGCGGCTGCAGACCGGCGATTGAGAGAGATCTCGCCCGAAGGGGTGACTTCCGCGCCGCCGCGATGCGGGTAAGATCGCGCGTTCTCCGTCGCTCGCGAAGCCGGTGTGGTGATGGTCAATCGGTACGCGCTTGCCTTCGTCGTCTTCGCGGCCTTCGTCAACCCGGTGCCATCCCGGGCCGAGTTCCATCCCGTCCGCTGGCGCCACGATCCGATCTCGGACGACATCATGGGCTCGGGCCTCGAAGCGCGGGAATGCGAACCGCTGCGCCGGACGGCGGCCTGCGAGGAGCCGATGGAGCGCAAAGTGGCCCGCCAATGGCGCGACCTCGCCGAGCGGGTCCGGCGGCTGGCGGCGCTCTGCACCGATGAGGAGAGGCAACGCTGGTTGACCCTTGCCGACGATTATGAATTGCGCGCCCAGCGCTGGGAACAGCGCCAGGGCTGACGCCGAAGCGGGCTTTGCCAGCGCCGCCATCCTGCGCTAGAATCGGTGGTTTAGAGTTTGACGGCACAGGGAGCCATGAACGGATCACGCCCCTTCGCCAATGCCCTGGAACTGCTGCGCGGCGCGGGTCTGCGCCCGACGCGGCAGCGGCTGGCCTTGGCGCGCCTGCTCTTCGACAAGGGCGACCGGCATGTCACCGCCGAGCAGCTCCATGGCGAGGCGGTCGCCGCCACGGTCCCCGTGTCGCTGGCCACGGTCTACAACACGCTCCATCAATTCATCGGCGCCGGGCTGCTGCGCGAAGTCGTGGTCAATCCGGGCCGCTCCTATTTCGACACAAATGTGAGCGACCACCACCACTTCTTCATCGAGGAAAGCGGCAAGCTGGTCGATATCCCCGGCGGCCACATCGCCGTGGCCAATGTCCCGGCACCGCCGGCGGGCACCGCCATCCGCCGCGTCGACGTGATCATCCGGGTCGAGCGCGAGCCGGTTTGACCGCGCCCTGGGCGGCTGGGGCCAAGCGGCTCTTTTAGAGCGATTCTAATCTATTGACTTGAGCTGGCAGCGGGTCCATAAGATTCGGACGCAGCGCGCGCCCGCGCGTCGAGCGATTCCAGCGCAGGACCGAAGAGGAAGCTCATGGCGAAGCTCAAGGGAAGCAAGACTGAGGACAATCTGAAGGCGGCCTTCGCCGGCGAGAGCCAGGCGAACCGTCGCTATCTCTATTTCGCACAAAAGGCCGATGTCGAGGGCTACAACGACGTCGCCGCCGTCTTCCGCTCCACCGCCGAGGGCGAGACCGGCCACGCCCATGGCCACCTCGAATTCCTCGAGGAAGTCGGCGACCCCGCGACCGGCAAGCCCATCGGCGGCACCGACGACAATCTGAAGGCGGCGATCGCCGGCGAGACGCACGAATACACCGATATGTATCCGGGCATGGCCCGCATCGCGCGCCAGGAAGGCTTCGAGGAGATCGCCGACTGGTTCGAGACCCTCGCCAAGGCCGAGAAATCGCATGCCGGGCGCTTCCAGAAGGCGCTCGACACCCTCGCCTGATCTCCGGCAACACTGAGAGAGACGGTCGAGAAGGGGCGCAGCACTGCGCCCCTTCGCACGTGGAAAGCCCTCCAGAGAGCAGGTCTGGGGGACAAGGAGAGCCGATGCGGGAAGGCAGCCTCGAGGCGCCGACGCGCCACAAGATCGACTGGCAGAGTCCGGAGTTCTACGACCGCGCCAAGATCGATGCGGAGATGCGCCGCGTGTTCGACATCTGTCACGGCTGTCGGCGCTGCTTCAACCTCTGCGACAGCTTTCCGCGGCTCTTCGATCTCATCGACAATTCGGCGAGCGGCGAGATCGACGGCGTTGCCGCCGCCGATTACGGCAAGGTGGTCGAGGCCTGCACGCTCTGCGACCTGTGCTTCATGACCAAATGCCCCTACGTGCCGCCGCATGAGTGGAATGTCGATTTCCCGCATTTGATGCTGCGCTATCGCGCCGCCGATTTCCGCGAGGGGAAGCTGTCCTGGACGGAACGGCAGCTGGTGGAGACCGACCGCAACGGCAAGCTCGGCGGCGCCGTGGCGCCGGCCGCGAATTGGGCCACCAAGACCTCGAATCGGCTGACCCGGCCGGCGATGGAAAAGCTCGGCGGCATCGACCGCCGTGCCGCGCTGCCGAAATTCCACGGCCGCAGCTTTACGCTCCGCGCCAAGACGGAGGCGCCGCCCGTCAACAAAGAAGCGCCAGCGCATGGCCGCAAGGCCGTGCTCTATGCCAGCTGCTTCGTCAACTACAACAATCCGCGCATCGGCGAAGCGGCACGCGCCGTGCTGGCCAAGAACGGCGTCGCCACCGAGGTCGCCTATCCCGGCTGCTGCGCCATGCCGCAGCTCGAACAAGGCGATATCGGGCGCGTCGCCGAGCAGGCGCGCGCGATATCGGCGGCGCTGCTTCCCTATATCGAGCAGGGCTTCGACGTGGTCGCGCTGGTGCCGTCCTGCGCGCTGATGCTGAAATTCGAATGGCCGCTGATCCTGGCCGAAGACGGCGCGGTGAAGCGGCTCGCGCACGCGACCTTCGACATCAGCGAGTACATCGTCGACATCGCCAAGAAAGAGGGGCTGGCGCCGGGCCTCGGCAAGCTGCCGGGCGGCATCAGCCTCCATCTCGCCTGCCACGCGCGCGCGCAGAACATGGGCGCCAAGGCGGCGGAGATGCTGCGCCTGCTGCCCGAGCCGGATCTCGCGGTGATCGAGCGCTGCTCCGGCCATGGCGGCTCCTGGGGCGTGCTCAAGCAGAATTTCGACATCGCGCTCAAGGTGGGAAAGCCGGTGGCGCGGCAAGCGGCGAAGAACGCCAAGGCCTTCGTCGCTTCGGAATGCCCACTGGCCGCGACGCACATCGTGCAAGGGATCGAGGCGCTGGATGGCGACGCCGCGCCGCCGGAAGCCGCGCATCCGGTCGAGCTCTTCGCCCGCGCCTATGGGCTGTTGCCGGAGTAAGGAACCCATGCCGCAGAAGCGAGAGATCACCCGCGCCGACATCCTGCCCGTCGAGCAATATGCGCGCGAACGGCGCGAGCATCGCCGCCGCATCAGCGAGGTGAAGCGCAACCGCCGCGTCGAGGTCGGTCCGTTCTGCACCTTCTATTTCGAGAGCTTCGACACGATGTGGCATCAGGTGCACGAGATGCTCTACATCGAGCGCGGCGGCGAGGCGCAGATCAAGGACGAGCTCGAGGCCTACAACCCGCTCATCCCCAAGGGCGACGAGCTGATCGCGACGGTCATGTTCGAGATCGACGATCCGGCGCAGCGCGAGCGGGCGCTGAGCCGGCTCGGCACTGTCGAGAACCACATGTTCCTCAAGGTCGCCGGCGAGCGTGCTAGCGGCATCCCCGATCCGACGCGCGAGAACACCTCGCCGGAGGGCAAGGCCTCCTCGGTGCAGTTCCTGCGCTTTCCGCTGACGTCAGCGCAGAAGGCGCGGTTCCGCACGCCCGGCACCGAGGTGCTGGTCGGCATCGACCACCCGAATTACGGCCATCTCGCGATGATGCCGGAACCCGTGCGCGCGGCACTGGCGGAGGATTTGGGGTGAGGGCGCCTGTTGCGAGCCGGCGTCACCCCCCTCCCTACTCTCCCACCGAGGCTAGCCCGAACGGTGCGGCTCCCGCGACTGCTGCGCAATCGCTGCCACCGCCGCGGACGAACGCGCTTCGCGCGTTCGCCTTGACCTCAAGGGGGTTCTTTTTTGGCTGAAAGCTGACAGCTGAGAGCTGACAGCTTCAACAGAGCCGTCGCAGCGCCTCGTAGACTGCAGCATCTATCTCGAGTCCTTCGCGCAGCAACCGGGTGCGGTTGCGGAAGGCTTGCTCGGAGGGGATGCGGATTTCTTCGATGCCAGGCTGGCGGGGCGTGGCTTTGACGCGCTCGATCAGCTCGGTCATCTCGCGCTTGAAGGTGTCGAGCGGGCGCAGCAGGTCGGGTTTCAGCACGAGGAACAGATAGCCATTGTCGCGATCGACATCCAAGACGGAGCCGGCGAGCACGCCGAGGGCCTGCACCATCAGCGCGAGGCCAAAGCCCTTATGCGCGCCGAAGGGCAGCAGCGCGCCGCGCTTCGCCGCTGACGGATCGCGCGTCGGCTTGCCGGCGGGATCGATCGCGACCCCTTCGGGCAAGAGCTGTCCCAGGCGCTCGCGCAGCGCCAGCTCGGTCATCATGAAGGCGGAGGTCCCCATGTCGAAGACGACGACGTCATGCGCCGCCGGCAGCGCGAAGGCGATGGGGTTGGTGCCGAGAATCGGGCGCAGGCCGCCCAGCGGCGCCACCGCGCGCGAGCTGCTCGCCGTATGGATGGCGACGAGATCGGCGCGCGCGATGCGCTCGACGTAATAGGCGCTGCGGCCGCTCACCCAGCTGTTGGTGAGGCCGACCACGGCCATGCCGTTCTGCTGCGCCTTGGCGATCACGGCGTCGGTCGCATAATCGAGCGCCAGCATGCCGACATTGTTGCCGCCGTCATAGAGCGCCGAGATCGGGGTCTCGTGCAGCACGCTGAGCGGCCGCCGCGGCAGCTTGAAGCGCGCATGCTCGGGGAGGTTGAGGATCTTGGCGAGGCCGGAATATTCGTAACCGCAGAGCGCCGCGTCGATGACGTGGTCCGCGATGATGCGCGCCTCGGCGGGATCGTAGCCGAGACCGGCGAGCGCCGCCTCGCCCAGCGCACGCGACTCGGCGACGGAGAGATGGATGCGGCCGCTCATGGCGCGGCCCCCGCCGTCAATGCCGCCCAGGCCGTCTTGCCGTCGAGAACGCCCATCCTCCCCTCCCCATCTTCGAGTGGCGACGTATCGACAATCGCTACGAGTTCGGATTATCGCAATTGCGTCGTTCACCCCACCTCACCCCAACCCTCTCCGCCCCTGAGGGGCGGAGAGGGGGGACCCGCGAAGCGGGTGGGTGAGGTGGGGCGCCGACGATGTCGCACGCTGTAACCGGAAATTCCTATTCCGAGGGACTACGGAACCGGCTCCGCCGCGTAGACCCCCCAGACCTCGCTGCGCTGGACCCAGCCTTTGACGTGTTGCGCGTCGATGCGGCACCAGGCGTCGCGGCATTCGAGGAGGTCGGCGATGACGCCGGGCTCGGCGCGGGCGACGGCGGGCGCGGCCGAGTCGGGATCGGCGTGGAGCGTGCGAATCGCGCCGGTGACCATCACGGTGCGCGCGCCGCTGACCATGCGCTCATGCACCCAGCCCTCGCTTCCCTGCGCGTCGCGGATCTTCCGCCAGACGTCGAATTCCTGCAGGATCTCCACCGGCATGCCCTTGCGCGTCAGGACCCAGTCGATGGGGTAGCGCTGGCCCGGGCCGGAGCGCAGATTCACCTCGTCCTCGCGCAAGCTGACGAAGCGCGGCAGCGGCAGCGCCTTCTCGGCGGCGCCGGCGTCATGGGCGAGGCCATGCAGAAGCGTCAGGATCGCCAGCCACCAGGGCAGGCTGAGGAGGGTCGAGCGGCCGCGAAAAAGGCTCAGCACGGAGTGATCCTCTAAACCCGCTGATTCCCTGGGTCAAGCCGGGCCATTGGGACGCGGCAAAATGGGCCGGCGCGGGGTGCCTCAAACGCCCCACTCGCCCCAGGCTGGACACCCGGAGCGGCGCTTGGTATGGGCTTGTCGATAGAGGCCGGAAACGGCCGCCGTGAGGGAGCCGATGCCGTCGAAGAAGCCGCTGGTCATCGTCACGCGCAAGCTGCCCGATGCGATCGAGACGCGGATGATGGAGCTGTTCGACACGCGGCTCAATCTCGACGACACCCCCTTGACCCAGGCCCAGCTCGTGGCGGCGGCGCAACAGGCCGATGTGCTGGTGCCGACCATCACCGACCGGATCGACGCGGCGCTGCTGGCCCAGGCCGGGCCGCGCCTCAAGCTCATCGCCTCCTTCGGCAATGGCGTCGACCATATCGACATCGCCAGCGCCCGGACGCGTGGCATCACCGTCACCAACACACCGGCGGTGCTGACCGAGGACACGGCCGACATGACCGTGGCGCTCCTCCTCGCGACGGCACGCCGGCTCGCCGAGGGCGAGCGGCTCATTCGCGACGGCAAATGGGCGGGCTGGGGACCGACCTTCATGCTCGGCCACCGGCTCTGGGGCAAACGCCTCGGCATCGTCGGCATGGGCCGCATCGGCCAGGCGGTGGCGCGGCGCGCCCGCGGCTTCGGGCTCTCGATCCACTACCACAACCGGCGCCGGGTCCCGGAGGAGGTCGAGCAGGAGCTCGAGGCGACCTATTGGGAGAGCCTCGACCAGATGCTGGCGCGGGTCGACATCGTCTCGGTCAATTGCCCGCACACGCCGGCGACCTACCACCTGCTTTCGGCGCGGCGGCTCAAGCTGCTGCGGCCGCATGTGGTGATCGTGAATACGGCGCGCGGCGAGATCATCGATGAGGACGCGCTGACGCGCATGCTGATGAACCGCGAGATCGCCGCCGCCGGGCTCGACGTGTTCGAGCATGAGCCGGCGGTGAGCCCGAAGCTGTTGAAGCTCGACAATGTCGTGCTGCTGCCGCATATGAGCTCAGCGACGCTCGAAGGCCGCATCGATATGGGTGAGAAGGTCATCATCAACATCAAGACCTTCGCCGACGGCCACCGCCCGCCCGACCGCGTCCTGGAGACGATGCTGTAGCGCGGCGTTTGCGCCAGCGGAATCGAGTAATTTCGCAGTTCCCGCGAAAGCCGCATTGCCGCTACGGCAAGCACACCTCTCGAAAAACACCACGATCCCAACGCCTTTTCCGCCGTCCCCGCGAAAGCGGGGACCCAGAGCCATGCGCTCTGCTGATCGGGACTGAAGCTCCTGGATGCCCGCTTTCGCGGGCAAGGCGAAACCTGAGAAGAAAAAGGACGCTTCAACCTGTTCGGAATTCGCTCAGCCGCCGCAGGTCGGGCAATCCGGGTCGCGGGGCAGCTTCACCTTGTGAAACCCGGTGCGGAGCGCGTCATAGCTGAGGAGCTGGCCGGAGAGGCTCTCGCCGAGGCCGAGCAGCTCCTTCAGCACTTCGGTCGCCTGCAACGTGCCGAGAACGCCGGCGATCGCGCCGAGGATGCCCGCGGTCTCGCAGCGCGGCACCAGGTCGGGCGGCGGCGGCTCGCGGAAGAGGCAGCGATAGCAGGGATGCGGCGGGCCGAGATAGGCTTTGAAGGTCGAGAGCTGACCGTCGAAGGGCGACAGCGCCGCCGCCACCAGGGTGCGGCGCTCGGCATAGCAGACATCGTTGAGGAGATAGCGCGTGGCGAAATTGTCGCTGCCATCGGCGACGAGATCGTAGCCGCGCACCAGCCGGGCGGCATTGTCCGGGTCGAGGCGCAGGGGATGCGTCTCGACCTTGACCTCGGGATTGATCGCGGCCAGCGTTTCGCGCGCGCTGTCGACCTTGGCGGCGCCGATGCGCGCCGTCGGGTGGACAATCTGGCGCTGCAGATTGGAGAGATCGACGGTGTCGTCATCGACGATGCCCAAGGTGCCGATGCCGGCGGCGGCGAGATAGAGCAGCAGCGGCGAGCCGAGGCCGCCCGCGCCCACCACCAGCACACGCGCGCCCATCAGCTTCGCCTGCCCTGCCTCCCCGACTTCGTCGAGGATGAGATGGCGGGCGTAGCGCTCGAACTGGGCGTCGGTCAGCGTCATGCGGCTCTACATGCCCTCGAAAAGCGCCGTCGACAAGTAGCGCTCGGCGAAGCTCGGCAGGATGGTGACGATCATCTTGCCTACCATTTCCGGGCGGGCGCCGAGCTCCAGCGCCGCGGCGATTGCCGCGCCTGCGGAGATGCCGACCGGAATTCCCTCCAGCTTCGCGGCTTCGCGCGCGGTGCGGAAAGCGGTCTCGTTGGCGATGCGGATCACCTCGTCGATCAGCGCGGTATCGAGGATCGACGGGACGAACCCGGCGCCGATGCCTTGGATCTTGTGCGGCCCCGGCGGGCCGCCGGACAGCACGGCGCTGTCCTCGGGCTCGACCGCGACCATGCGCAGCCCGGGCCGGCGCGGCCTGAGCACCGAGCCGACGCCGGTCAGCGTGCCGCCCGTGCCGACGCCGGACACGACCACATCGACCTTGCCGCCCGTGTCCTTCCAGATCTCCTCGGCGGTGGTGCGGCGATGGATCTCGGGATTGGCGGGGTTGTCGAATTGCTGCGGCATATAGGCGTCGGGGAAGGTTTTGAGCAGCTCGGTGGCGCGCGCGATGGCGCCGCGCATGCCTTGCGCCGCGGGCGTCAATTCGAGCTCGGCGCCCAGAAGCTTCAGCATCTTGCGCCGCTCTTCCGACATGCTGTCCGGCATGGTCAGCACGATGCGGTAGCCCTTGGCCGCGGCGACGAAAGCGAGCGCGATGCCGGTATTGCCCGAGGTCGGCTCGACCAGAACCGTCTTGCCCGGCCGGATCTTGCCCGCCGCTTCCGCCGCCTCGATCATGGCGAGGCCGATGCGATCCTTGACCGAGGCGAGCGGGTTGAAGAACTCGCATTTGCCGAGGATATCGGCCTTGACGCCATGCTTGGCGGCGAGCCGCGCGAGGCGCACCAGCGGGGTCGCGCCGATGGTCTCGGTGATGTTGTCATAGATGCGGCCGCGAAACTCACCGGTCGCGCTCAAAGCCGGCTTCTCCCGTCGCTGCGCCTCGGCCATGGTCCCTCCCTTTGGTCTTTTGCCCGATCGCGGCGGTTCTAGGCGCTTTGCGGGGGGCGCGCAAATCAGGCGAGGTGTGAGGTGGTCGCCTTTGTCGGGCGCGCATCTACAAAAAACGGGAACATGCGATCCCAACGTTTTCCGCCGTCCCCGCGAAAGCGGGGACCCAGAGCCATGCGCTCCGCCCGTCGGGGCTGAAGCTCAGGGATGCCCGCTTTCGAGCGTGTGAAGGAATCGCACGCAAAGGTGCTTTCGCTGACATCGTGCGGCTCAGAAATGGACCCCCGCTTTCGCAGGGGCGACGAATTCTAAAGCAAAATCAAATTATTCCGTCATTCCCGCGAAAGCGGAAATCCATACGGTCCCAAAGCGCCACCTTCGTCCACTTCGATTTCTTCACACACTCTTCGCGGGCAAGGCGAAACTTGGGATATGAACGTGCTAGACCCCTTCGTCGCGTCCCTCGAGCGTCAGCTCGCCCGCGGCGATGCGGCACAGCGTCTCGACGAAGAAAGGCGGCTCCAGCGCCTGGATGCGCGCGGCGAGGCTCGCGGCGGTGTCGCCGGGCGCGACCGCCACCTCGCGGCGCGCGATGACGGGGCCGTGGTCGTATTCGTGATCGACGACATGGATGGTGATGCCGCTCATCCGCTCGCCGGCGGCGATGACGGCTTCGTGGACATGGCGGCCATACATGCCCGGCCCGCCATAGCGCGGCAGCGGTCCGGGATGGATGTTGAGGATGCGGCCGCGATAGCGCGCGAGCGTCAGCGGGCCGACTTTCCGCAGATAGCCCGAGAGCACGACGAGCTCGGCGCCGCGCGCGGCGAGGGTTTCGGCGATGGCGCGATCGGCGACGGCGGCGCCGCCGAGCCGGGTCTCGCTGAGGTGATAGGTGGGAACGCCGAGCGCGCCGGCGTAAGCGAGCGCCGGCGCATCGGCATTGTTCGAGATCACCACCGCGGCGCTGGCGCGCAGCTTGCCCTCGGCGATGGCGTCGAGGATCGCCTTCATGCTGCTGCCGCCATGGGAAGCGAGGAATCCCAGCTTCATGCCGCCTCGCATCATGCGCCGCCCGTCAAATGCTGTAGTCGAAACGCGCCGCGAACTCGCCGGCGACCCCGGCCTTGTGGGCGCGCAGACAGAGATCCTCGATGGTGACGGCGTCGAGGCGCTGCATCAGTTCCTCCTGCAGCTCAAGCCAGAGCGGGCGCACCACTTTGAGGCCAAGCTCGGCGCCGCCGTCGCCTTCGATCGGATCCTCGCCGCTTTCGAGCGAGCGCACGACGCGCACGATGTCGCCGATGCTGATCCGGCGCCGCTCGCGCGCCAAGCGATAGCCGCCGCGCGGGCCCCGCACGCCTTGCAGCACGCCATCGCGCACGAGCTGCTGCAGCACCTGCTCGAGATAGCGGCGCGGAATGCCTTGGCGGCGCGTGATCTCGCTCGACTGCACCGGCAGATCGCCGGCGTTGTAGGCAATATCGAGCACAGCCTCGATGGCGAAGAGCAGCTTCTTGGTGAGACGCAACATCAGGCTCAGCGTCCCGTCGAACCGAACCCGCCGGCGCCGCGGCGGCTTTCCGGCAAGGCCGCAACCCGGGCAAAAGCGACGCGGCTCACCGGCGCGACGACGAGCTGGGCGATGCGCTCGCCGCGGGTGATGGTGACCGGCGCATCGCCGAGATTGGCGAGGATGACGCGCAGCTCGCCGCGGTAATCGGCGTCGATGGTGCCGGGGCTGTTGAGCACGGCGAGGCCGTGGCGGAGCGCCAGGCCGGAGCGTGGCCGGAGCTGCCCCTCATAGCCCTCGGGCAGCGCCAGCGCGATGCCGGTCGGCACCGCCGCGCGCGCCCCCGGCGCCAGCACCAGCGGCGCTTCCACCGCCGCGACGAGATCGACGCCGGCGCTGCCCGGCGTCGCATAGGCCGGGAGCGGCAGCCCGTCGCCATGGGGCAGCACCTGCACGGCAACGGCCACAACGCTCATTCCGCCGCCTTTTGCGCGAGGAACTGAGCGATGCGGGTGGCGAGCCGCGCCGCCACATCGCGCTTGCTGAGCGGCGGCCAATCCTCGACGCCGGCCTCGTCGACGACATGCACGGTGTTGGCGTCGCCGCCGAAGGTCCCGGCCGACGCAGAGACGTCATTGGCGATGATCCAGTCGCAGCCCTTCTTGGCGCGCTTTGCTTGCGCGTGCTCGATCAGGTTCTCGGTCTCCGCGGCGAAGCCGACGACGAGGCGCGGGCGGCGGTTGCCGGGCTTGCTCAAGGTCGCCAGGATATCGGGATTCTCGACCAGCTTCAGCGTCGGCGGCGGGCCATTTTTCTTCTTGAGCTTCTGCGGCGCCGCCTCGGCGCGCCAATCGGCGACGGCGGCGGCGCAGACGGCGATATCGGCCGGCAGCGCCTTCTCGCAAGCGGCCAGCATCTCGCGCGCGGTCTCGACATGGAGAACGCGCACCCCCGGCGGGTCCGGCTCGCTGGTCGGGCCCGAGACCAGCACCGTCTCGGCGCCGAGCCGCGCCAGCGCCGCGGCAATGGCATGGCCCTGCTTGCCGGAAGAGCGGTTGGCGATGTAGCGCACGGGATCGAGCGGCTCATGCGTCGGACCGCTGGTGACGATGGCGCGGCGGCCGCTGAGCGCGCCGCCGCCGAGACGCTGCTCGACCGCAGCGACGATCTCCAGCGGCTCCGCCATCCGCCCGGGCCCGCTCTCGCGCTCGGCGAGCGGCCCGGCATTGGGGCCGACGCGCTCGACGCCGCGGCGCTCGAGCAGCGCCAGATTGGCAACGGTCGCGGCATGGAGCCACATCCGCGAATTCATCGCCGGCGCGATCAGGATCGGCTTGTCGGCGGCCAGAAGGATGGTCGACGCGAGATCGTCGGCGAGCCCCGCCGCCATCTTGGCGAGCAGATCCGCGGTCGCCGGCGCCACGACGACGAGATCGGCCTCGGCCGCCAGCCGAAGATGCCCCATCTCGCTCTCCTCGGTGAGCGAGAACAAGTCGGTATAGACCGGATCGCCGCTCAGGGAGGCCGCCGCCAGCGGCGTCACGAAGCGTTGCGCCGCGGCGGTCATGACGACGCGCACCGCGGCGCCGCGCTCGCGCAGCCGGCGGATGAGGTCGAGGCTCTTATAGGCGGCAATGCCGCCCGCGATGATCAACAGAATGCGCCGGCCCTGAAGCGGCAAGGAATCCTCCGGTCTGCGATGGTCCGAGCGTAGAAGGGGCGAGCGAGCGAGGCAAGGCGCCGCGAGCGCGCTGCGCTCGCGGCTACCATAAAGCAATCGCGATTGCGGCCAGCGACAGGGCGATGATCCAGAGGGGGTAGCCGAGAAGCGCGAGCGCGTCGCGGCGGGCGAGTTCGGCGAGCGATTCGGGATGGAGCGGCAGGCCGCCGCCTTCGGTGATCGCTTCGCCCAGCTTCTCGATGTTCTTCAACAAGGCGGGGAGCCGCTCCAGCGCCGCCGCGGTGTCGGCGACCGCGTCGCGCAAGCGCGCCTCGGGGCCGCGATTCTCGCGCATCCATTCCTCGATCAACGGCCGGGCCAAGGTCCACATGTTGACGCCGGGATCGAGCAGCCGGCCGACGCCTTCGGCCAGCACCATGGTCTTTTGCAACAACAGCAATTGCGGCTGCGTCTCCATCTGGAACTGCTCGGTCACCTGGAAGAGCTGAGCGAGGAGGCGGCCCAAGGAGATCTCGGCGATCGGGCGGCCGAGGATCGGCTCGCCGATCGAGCGGCAGGCCTGCGCGAAGGCCTCGAGCGATTGGCGCGCCGGCACATAGCCCGCTTCGAAATGCACTTCGGCGACGCGGCGGTAATTGCCGGTGAGAAAGGCCAAGAGCATATCGGCGAGGTAGTAGCGGGTGTTGCGGTCGACCCGTCCCATGATGCCGAAATCGACGACGACGATGGCGCCTTCGGCATCGATGAAGAGATTGCCGGGATGGAGATCGGCATGAAAGAAGCCGTCGCGGAAGACCTGGTTGAAGAAGGCGCCGGCAGCGTTGCCCATGATGGCGTGGATGTCATGGCCGGCGGCGATGAGCGCGGTGCGATCATCGACGCGGATGCCGCCGACGCGCTCCAGGGTCAGCACCTGCCGGCTGGTGCGGCGCCAATCGACCCGCGGCACGCGGAAGGTCGGATCCGCGGCAAAATTCTCGCGCAGCTCCGAAGCGGCGGCGGCTTCGAAGCGCAGATCCATCTCTTGCCGCACCGTGTCCGAGAGCGTCTCGACCACCGCCACCGGCCGGAGCCGGCGCAGCGCCGGCTGTGCCCGCTCGGCGAGCCGCGCCAGCCAGAAGAAGAGATCGAGATCGCGGGCGAAAGCGGCCTGAATGCCCGGGCGCAGCACCTTCACCGCCACCTCTTCGCCCTCGGCCGTCAGGGCAAAATGCACCTGGGCGATCGAGGCGGCGGCGACCGCCCGGTCGTCAAAGCTCAGATAGAGCGCGCCGATGCCTTGCCCGAGCTCCTGCTCGATCGTGCGCCGCGCCGCCTCGGCAGGGAAAGGCGGCAGCCGGTCCTGCAAGGCCGCGAGATCCGTTGCCATGGTCTCGCCGATGAGGTCGGCGCGGATCGACAGCGCCTGGCCGAGCTTGATGAAGCTCGGCCCCATCGCTTGCAGCGCCGCGGCGAGCCGCTCGCCCGGGCGGAGCCGCGCCAGCGCCGCATCGCGCCGGCGGAAGAGGCGCAGGACGCGATAGACCCAGCGCGCGCCGACCACTTCATCAAGCGGGAACAGCGCGTCATAGCGGGCCAGGATGAAGGCGATCTCGACGAGGCGAACGAGATTGCGGCCGGTGCGCAGCACTGGAACCGGAACCCGTTAGAGCCGCCAGCCGGAATGCAGCGCCGCGATGCCGCCGGTGAGATTGCGGTAATCCACGCGCTCCAGCCCGGCCGCCGCCATCATGCGCGCCAGCTCGCCCTGCGGCGGAAAGCGCCGGATGCTCTCGACCAGGTACTGATAGGCCTCGCGGTCGCCCGCGACCACCTGTCCCAAGAGCGGCAGAACGGTGAAGGAATAGAGGTCGTAGACGCGGCCGAACAGCGGCGCCTCGACGCGGGAGAATTCGAGGCAGAGGAAGCGGCCGCCCGGCTTCAAGACGCGCCGCGCCTCGGCGAGCGCCGCGTCGATATGGGTGACGTTGCGCAGGCCGAAGGCGATGGTATAGCCGTCGACGCTGGCATCGGCGATCGGCAGGTTCTCGGCATCGCCGCAGACCCAGTCGATGCCGTGGAGCCGACCGCCATCGATGGCGCGGTCGCGGCCGCGGCGCAGCATGGCCTCGGTGACGTCGCAGACCACGACCGAAGCGCCCTCGGCGCGGCCGAGAATGCGCTCGGCGATATCGCCGGTGCCGCCGGCGACATCGAGCAGGATCTGCCCGGGACGCGGCGCCAGGCGGTCGATGAGCTCGGCCTTCCACAGGCGATGGACGCCGCCGCTCATCAGATCATTCATCAGGTCGTAGCGGTCGGCGACGCTGTCGAAGACTTGGCGCACCAGGCGCGCCTTTTCCTCGGCCTTGACCCGGCGATAGCCGAAATCGGCCTCGCCGCTTGTCTCGCT
This sequence comes from Allostellaceae bacterium, assembly GCA_035509275.1. Classification (GTDB taxonomy): domain Bacteria; phylum Pseudomonadota; class Alphaproteobacteria; order ATCC43930; family CGMCC-115725; genus DAHUYF01. The sequence goes on from DATJLU010000044.1 coordinate 38,364, forward strand.
GCCCGCCATGTGCTGCAACATAGCTCCTGGAAGCCTTGCTAGACCAGAGGAGCGCCGACCGCACCGCCATGCCCGAGCTGCCTGAAGTCGAGACCGTGCGACGCGGCCTGGCGCTGCGCCTCGAAGGGCGGCGGGTGCGGCGGCTGCGCCTCAACCGCCCCGATCTGCGCATCCCCATGCCGGCCGATCTCCCCGAGCGGGTCGAGGGGCGGCGCGTCGACCGGCTCGGGCGCCGCGCCAAATACATCCTCCTCCATCTCGAGGATGGCGGTGTCGTCATCGCCCATCTCGGCATGTCCGGCCGGCTGGTGCTGTCGGATGCCGGGAACGCCGCGCCACCCGAACCCCACGACCATGTCGTCTTCACGCTCGAGGACGGCACCGAGCTGCGTTTCAACGATGCCCGCCGCTTCGGCGTGCTCGACTATGCCGACGAAAAAGACCTCGAACGGCACAAATTCTTCATGCATCTCGGGCCCGAGCCGCTGGGCAACGCGTTCAACGGCCCGGCGCTCGCCGCGCAGCTCGAAGGCAAGGCGACGCCGCTCAAGGCAGCGCTGCTCGATCAGCGCGTCGTCGCCGGGCTCGGCAACATCTATGTCTCGGAGAGCCTGTTTTATGCCGGGCTGTCGCCGCGGCGGCAGGCGGGCACCGTGGCGGGCCCGCGCGCCGAGCGGCTGGCCCAGGCGATCCGCGACGTGCTGGAGCGCGCCATCGCCGCCGGGGGATCGAGCCTCAGGGATTACGTCCAGGCCTCGGGCGAGCTCGGCTATTTCCAGCATCAATGGGCGGTCTACGGCAAAGAGGGCGAGCGCTGCCCCGGCTGCGATTGCCGGCAGGGGATCAAGCGCATCGTGCAGAGCGGCCGCTCGACCTTCTATTGCGGCAAGCGCCAGCGCTGAAAGGGTTGTGATGCGCCTCCGCCGGATTGCCCTCGTGCTCTTATTGCTGATGCCGCTGCCGGCGCTGGCCGACAGCTTCGTCGCGGGCACCGAGGACGTGCCGCTGATGCCGGAACTGCAACCGGTGGAAGGCTCCGCCCTCACGTTCGACAAGCCGCAGGGCCGCATCGTCGAGGCGCAGGCCAGCGGCAAGGTCACGCGCGCCGCCGTCCATGCCTTCTATGCCGAGACCCTGCCGCAGCTCGGCTGGAAGCCTGCCGGCTCGGAGGCCTGGCAGCGCGAAGGCGAGACCTTGCGGCTCGATTTCCACGGCGCCGACGGCGCGCTCACCGTCGGCTTCACCCTGTCGCCGCGTTAGGAGATCTCCGGCAATGGCCTACGAAATGATTCTGGTCGAGACTCGCGGAGCCGTCGGCCTCATCCGTCTCAATCGGCCCAAGGCGCTCAACGCGCTCTGCGACACGCTGGTGCGTGAGCTCGGAGCGGCGCTCGATATGTTCGAGGCCGACGATGCGATCGGCGCCGTCGTCATCACCGGCAGCGACAAGGCTTTCGCCGCCGGCGCCGATATCAAGGAGATGGCTGGCCGCAGCTATATGGACGTCTATCTCGGCGATTTCATCACCAAGGGCTGGGAGCGCGTCACCACCTGCCGCAAGCCGATCATCGCCGCGGTGGCGGGCCACGCCTTGGGCGGCGGCTGCGAACTCGCCATGATGTGCGACACGGTCATCGCCGCCGACACGGCGAAATTCGGCCAGCCCGAAATCCTGCTTGGCGTCATCCCCGGCGCCGGCGGGACGCAGCGCCTGACACGCTTCGTCGGCAAGGCGAAGGCGATGGACATGGTCCTCACCGGCCGGACGATGGACGCGGCCGAGGCCGAGCGCAGCGGCCTGGTGAGCCGCATCGTCCCGGCGGCGACCCTCATCGACGAGGCGGTCGGCATGGCCGCGCGCATCGCCGAGCTGTCGCGGCCCGCAGTGATGATCGCCAAGGAAGCCGTCAACCGCGCCTATGAGACGACGCTCGCCGAAGGCATCCGTTTCGAGCGCCGCGTCTTCCACTCGCTCTTCGCCACCGAGGACCAGAAAGAGGGCATGGCGGCGTTTGTCGAGAAGCGGAAGCCGAGGTTTAAGAATAGGTAGCTGTCAGCTATCAGCTATCAGCCGTCAGCTTGGTGCCTATGGAGACAGCGCACGATGATGAATTCGGATCGGAGCGCGCCGTTAAGAATCCTGTTAAGAGAAATTAAGACCGTCCCGCGGGCATTCGTTGCGGCGGGAAGCTGATAGCTGACGGCTGACAGCTCAAAGCTGACAGCTCCTTCTTGACGCGGCGCCAGCGGCACGGCTATAAGCGCGCCTCCCCGTCAGATAATCGGCAAGAGGGCAGGTCGGCCCATGGCGACACATGTTTCGGCAGAAAAGCGTATCCGCCAGACGGCGCGGCGGACCGTGGTCAATCGCGCGCGGCTTTCACGCCTGCGCACCTTCGTCAAAAAGGTCGAGACGGCGATCGCCGCCGGCGACAAGGAAGCGGCGCGCGCGGCATTGAAAGAAGCGCAGCCGGAACTGCAGCGCGGCGCGCAAAAGGGCGTTGTTCACAAAAATGCCGTGGCGCGCAAGTTGTCACGCCTCTCCGCCCGCATCAAATCACTCTAGCTGTCACATACGATATCGCGCGCGAAGAATCGCCTGCAGGTGTTGGAAGCAGCGTCGATTTCTTTCGCTGATCGCATTCAAAAACAGCGCGTGGATCGCGGCTTCTGCGCCACAGGATGAAAAAAATGTGGCACGTTCACCTTTCGGTCATCTTGCGATCGCGATGCGCGCTTCGTTAGAGTTATCGATGGAAGGCAACTGCAGGTCCGCGACACGACAAAACGTCCCGAATGCAGTGCCAACCATTGCTGACAAGTGCTTAGCGGTGGGCGAGTAAGTAGAAGTTCAGTACGCTCGTGTAACTGCGCTTACCGACTGACGGGGATCGGCGAGAGAGAGACCCTCTCGCGTCGAAGGGGAACTTGCGTCCAAGTGCGTTGAGTTTCTTCGGGGGGATGTGGTGGCAGCAAAATGGGACCCGATGGCGCAAGCCGCCGCGGGAGAAACGCAAAAGCCTCTTCTCGGAACAATGACAGGGGGGATGCGCTCGGAGGCGCGTCTTCCGGCAATCAGTGTCGTGCCCCATGCTCGCGCGAAGGAGTGACGGCATGGCGAAGACGACGGCAGCCGCAGGCAGCAGCGGCGGCAGCGGCGATATTCAGGCTCAGTGGGCGCGTGTGCGCGGGCGGCTCCGCGACGAGTTCGGCGAGGCCGCCTTCCGCAGCTGGCTCAAATCCATGACCTTGGCCGAAGTCATCGAAGGCCGCGTGCGCATCGGGGTGCCGACGCGGTTCCTGCGCGACTGGGTCGCGGCGCATTACGCGGACCGCATCCGCGCGCTCTGGAACGCCGAGAACGGGGCCATCTCGGCCATCGACATCTTCGTCAGCGGCACCGGCGCGCCGACCGCCGAAGTCGCGGCGCCGGCGATCATCGCCAAGGACAAGGAAAAGGATAAAGAGGCTCCCGCCGTCGCCGAGCCGGGCGAGGAGAAAGAGATCGGCGCCGCGCTCGATCCGCGCTTCACCTTCGAGAATTTCGTCGTCGGCAAGCCCAACGAGCTGGCACATGCCGCCGCGCGCCGCGTCGCCGAATCCTCGGTCGGTCCGGGCCGCTCGGTGCCGTTCAACCCGCTCTTCCTCTATGGCGGCGTGGGCTTGGGCAAGACGCACCTCATGCATGCCATCGCCTGGCACATCCGCACGCATGACCCGTCGCGCAAGCTCATCTACCTCTCGGCCGAAAAGTTCATGTACCAGTTCATCCGGGCCTTGCGCTTCAAGGACACGATGGCGTTCAAGGAGCAGTTCCGCTCGGTCGACGTGCTGATGATCGATGATGTGCAGTTCATCAGCGGCAAGGACTCGACCCAGGAGGAGTTCTTCCACACCTTCAATGCGCTGGTCGATCAGAACCGCCAGGTGATCATTTCGGCCGACAAGTCACCCTCCGACCTCGAAGGCATGGAGGAGCGCATGCGCTCCCGCCTCGGCTGGGGGCTGGTTGCCGATATCCATCCGACCACCTACGAGCTGCGCCTCGGCATCCTCCAGGCCAAGGCCGAGCAGCAGCGCATGCAGATCCCGATCAAGGTGCTGGAGTTCCTGGCGCACAAGATCACCTCGAATGTGCGCGAGCTCGAAGGCGCCTTGAACCGCATCGTCGCCCATGCCCAGCTGGTCGGCCGCGCCATCACCATCGAGAGCGCGCAGGAGGTGCTGCACGACCTGCTGCGCGCCAATGACCGGCGCGTCACCATCGACGAGATCCAGAAGCGCGTCGCCGAGCATTACAACATCCGCCTCGCCGACATGCATTCGGCGCGCCGCGCCCGCGCCGTGGCCCGGCCGCGCCAGGTGGCGATGTGGCTCTGCAAGCAGCTGACGCCGCGATCCCTGCCGGAGATCGGCCGCAAGTTCGGCGGCCGCGACCACACCACGGTGATGCATGCCGTGCGCAAGATCGACGAGCTGCGCTCGACCGACCGCACGCTGGCGGAGGATATCGAGCTGTTGAAGCGGATGCTGGAGACGTAGCTGTCAGCTATCAGCCGTCAGCTGTCAGCCAAGTGGTCAGTTTTCAGTCGGGCGCCTGCGGGCTGACCTCTGAGAACCGACAAGTGACGACCGGGCTGAGAGCTGACGGCTGACGGCTGACAGCTCCCTAACCCCTTCCCTTTCCCAAGCTTTTCCCGGCCCGCGGGCGGTGTACCCGCACCCCCCTTCATGCTATAGTGCCATACCGTTCCGCTGGGGTCCCCGGGGCCGCTGCGGCGGGGGGTCCGGCGGCCTTTCTCGGAGGCCGCCGGAGCATCGACAACCGCCAAAACGAGCGTGAACTCGCCGCCATGAAGCTGACCATCGAACGCGCCGCGCTGCTCCGCGCCTTGGGCCATGTGCAGAGCGTGGTCGAGCGCCGCAACACCATTCCGATCCTGTCGAACGTGCTGCTGCGGGCCGAGAGCGGGGAGCTGGCGCTCTCCGCCACGGATATGGATCTGGAGATCGTCGCCTCGGTCGCGGCGCAGAGCGCGCGCAAGGGCGCCACCACCGCGCCGGCGCATACGCTCTACGACATCGTGCGCAAGCTGCGCGAAGGCGCGCAGGTCGAGCTCGACAGCGCCGGGGACAAGGGCGCCCTCACCTTGCGCTCGGGCCGCTCGACGTTCACGCTCGCCTGTTTGCCGCCCGAGGATTACCCGCTGATGACCGGCGGCGATCTGGCGCACAGCTTCACCCTCTCGGCCGCGGATCTGAAGCGCCTCATCGATCGTACGCGCTTTGCCATCTCGACCGAAGAGACGCGCTACTATCTCAACGGCATCTTCCTCCACGCCGCCAAGAGCAACGAGGTGCCGATGCTGCGCGCGGTGGCGACCGACGGACATCGCCTGGCGCGGATGGAGATACCGCTGCCGGAAGGCGCCGCGGGCATGCCGGGCGTGATCGTGCCGCGCAAGACGGTAACCGAGCTGCGCAAGCTGATCGACGAGGTCGAGCAGGATGTGCAGATCGCGCTCTCCGACACCAAGATCCGCTTCAGCTTCGGCGCCGCGGTGCTGACCTCGAAGCTGATCGACGGCACCTTCCCCGACTATGACCGGGTGATCCCCTCGGGCAACGACAAGATCCTCGAGGTCCAGTGCAAGGAGTTCGCCGAGGCCGTCGATCGCGTCTCCACCATCTCGACCGAAAAGAGCCGGGCGGTGAAGCTCACCATCGAGCGCGGCAGCCTGATGCTGTCGGCCACCAGCCCCGAGAACGGCACCGCCACCGAGGAGATCGAGGTGCGCTACAACGCTTCGCCGCTGGAGATCGGCTTCAACTCCCGCTACCTCCTCGACATCACCGAGCAGATCGAGGGCGAGGGCGCGCGCTTCGCCATGGCCGATGCCGCCTCGCCCACCGTGGTGCGCGATACCGCCGATGCGAGCGCGCTCTACGTGCTCATGCCGATGCGGGTCTGAGGCCGGCGCCGAGAGTGCGGGACGAAGCGTCTATCGCCTTGCCGATGCTGGCAGAAAGTGCGAGCGCTCCCCATATATTGGGCATGATTCCGGCAGCCGCCGCCGCGCCGGCGCGGCCGGCCGTAACCCGCCTCGCGCTCACCGATTTCCGCAGCTATGCGAGCGCGCGCCTCGCGGCAGACGACCGGCCGGTGGTGCTCACCGGCCCCAATGGCGCCGGCAAGACCAATCTGCTGGAGGCCTTGTCCTTCCTGGCGCCGGGTCGCGGCATGCGGCGAGCGAGGCTCGCCGAGATCGACCGCCGCGCGCCGGCGGGCGCGGCGGGCGCCTGGACGGTGGCCGCCACGGTGGCGACGGCGCAAGGCCCGGTGCAGATCGGCACCGGGCGCGATGCGGCGAGCGACAGCGGCGAGCGGCGGCTGTTGCGCATCGATGGCGCCGCCGCCAAGAGCCAGGCGGCGCTGGCCGAGTATCTGAGCCTGGTCTGGCTCACACCGCAGATGGACCGGCTGTTCCTCGAGGGCAGCGCGCCGCGGCGGCGCTTCCTCGACCGGCTGGTGTACGGTTTCGACCCCGCCCATGCGGCGCGGGTCGCCGCTTATGAGCAGGCGATGCGCGAGCGCGCGCGGCTGCTGCGCGACGGGCCGGCGGATGCGGCCTGGCTGCAGGCGCTGGAGCAGCGCATGGCCGAGCATGGCATTGCCGTGGCGGCGGCGCGGCGCGAGGTGACGGCGCGGCTCGATGCGGCCTGCCGTGCGGCGGAGGGGCCTTTCCCGGCCGCCCGGCTCGCGCTCACCGGCGAGGTCGAGCGCTGGCTCGACGAGAAGCCGGCGCTGGCCGCCGAAGAGGAGCTGCGCTTCCGGCTTGCCGGGGCGCGCCGCCTCGACGGCGAGAGCGGCACGACCACGGTCGGGCCGCATCGCGGCGATCTCGCGGTGAGCCATGGCGGCACCGGCATGGCGGCGGCGCAGTGCTCGACCGGCGAGCAGAAGGCGCTGCTGATCGCGGTGCTGCTGGCGCAAGCGCGGCTGCAAACGGCGCTGCGCGGCATGGCGCCGGTGATGCTGCTCGACGAGGTGACGGCGCATCTCGACGCCCAGCGGCGCGCGGCGCTGTTCGCGGAGATCGCCGGGCTGGGCGCGCAGGCCTGGCTTACCGGCACCGACCCCGGGCTCTTCGCCGAGCTCGAGCGTTCGGCACAGTTTTTCGGCGTGGCCGACGGCGCGATCGCGCCGCTCTGAGTGAAACAAGGACAGGTAGCGATGAGCGAACCGGCAGTTCCCGAGACGCCGCCCGAGCATGAGGGCGAGTACACCGCGCAGTCGATCAAGGTGCTGCGCGGGCTCGACGCCGTGCGCAAGCGGCCGGGCATGTATATCGGCGACACGGATGACGGCTCCGGCCTCCATCACATGGTGTACGAGGTCGTCGACAACGCCATCGACGAGGCGCTGGCCGGCTATTGCGACACGGTCACGGTGACGCTCAACGCCGATGGCTCCTGCACCGTCAGCGACAATGGCCGCGGCATTCCCGTCGACATTCATGCCGAGGAAGGCGTCTCGGCGGCCGAGGTCATCATGACCCAGCTGCATGCCGGCGGTAAGTTCGACCAGAACTCCTACAAGGTCTCGGGCGGACTGCACGGCGTCGGCGTCTCGGTGGTGAATGCGTTGTCCTCGCGCCTCGATCTGCGCATCTGGCGCGATGGCCGCGAGCATTCGATGCGCTTTGCCGATGGCGATCCCGAAGCGCCGCTCGCCGATGTCGGCGCGGCGCCGCTGCTGCCCGGCGACGGCAAGGCCGGGCACAAGACCGGCACCGAGATCACCTTCCTGCCCAGCACCGCCACCTTCAGCAAGACCGAGTTCGATTTCCAGACGCTGGAGCATCGGCTGCGCGAGCTCGCCTTCCTCAATTCCGGCGTGACCTTGATCCTGACCGATGCGCGCGGCGTCGAGCCCAAGCAGGTCAAGATGCATTACGAAGGCGGGCTCGAGGCCTTCGTCAAATATCTCGACCGCTCCAAGCAATCGCTGCACGGCGCGCCGATCGCGATTTCCGCCGAGCGCGACGGCATCACCGTCGAAGTGGCGATGGAGTGGACCGACGTCTATCACGAGACGATGCTTTGCTTCACCAACAACATCCCGCAGCGCGACGGCGGCACGCATCTCGCCGGCTTCCGCGCCGCGCTGACGCGCACCATCAACAACTACGCCAATGAGAGCGGCATCGCCAAGAAGGAGAAGGTGCCGCTCACCGGCGAGGATATGCGCGAAGGGCTCACCTCGATCCTGTCGATCAAGGTGCCCGATCCCAAATTCTCGTCGCAGACCAAGGACAAGCTCGTCTCCTCCGAGGTCCGGCCGGTGGTCGAGGGCGTCGTCGCCGACAAGCTGCAGCAATGGTTCGAGGAGCATCCCGCCGACGCCAAGCGCATCGTCGCCAAGGTGGTCGAAGCCGCCGCGGCGCGCGAGGCGGCGCGCAAGGCGCGCGACCTGACGCGGCGCAAAGGCGCGCTCGATATGGCCAATTTGCCGGGCAAGCTCGCCGATTGCCAGGAAAGCGACCCGGCCAAGAGCGAGCTGTTCATCGTCGAGGGTGACAGCGCCGGCGGCTCGGCGAAGCAGGGGCGCGACCGGCGCTCGCAGGCGATCCTGCCGCTCAAGGGCAAGATCCTCAATGTCGAGAAGGCGCGCTTCGACAAGATGCTCGCCTCCGCAGAGGTCGGCACGCTGATCACGGCGCTCGGCTGTGGGATCGGGCGCGAGGACTTCGACATCGCCAAGCTGCGCTATCACCGCATCATCATCATGAGCGTGGACGCTGATGAGCACGTGTTCGTTCGCGACGATGCGCGCGGCGTGCGTATGGTGCGCATCGGCGCATTCATCGACCAGGCTTTGGCGGCTGCCGACGTAGCGGCGCAAGCGCGCGGCAGGAGAGGGCCCCCCGGCGCGGATGCGGCAGCGGTCGACAAACTGACGGGTACCGCTCTCGGCGAGGTCCTTTGCTTCGGACTCGATGATCGCCAGGTCCGCTTTCGGCCCATCAAGAGCGTTATCCGCCATCCCCTGGGCGAGACGCTCTACAAGGTTTCTACGGCCTATGGCCGTTGCGTACGCGTTACCTCGAGCCATAGCGTCTTCGTGGCCGAGCAGGGCAGGTTGCGACTCAAGCGCGGCGATGAACTGCGGGTGGGCGATCACCTGGCGGCGCCACGG
>DATJLU010000045.1:0-28575 GCA_035509275.1 Allostellaceae bacterium
GTTCATTGGGGCTGAACCTCAGGGATGCCCGCTTTCGAGCGTGTGAAGGAATCGCACGCAAAGGTGCTTTCGCTGACATCGTGCGGCTCAGAAATGGACCCCCGCTTTCGCGGGGGCGACGAATTCTAAAGCAAAATCAAATTATTCCGTCATTCCCGCGAAAGCGGGAATCCATACGGTCTCCTTCGTCCACTTCGATTTCTTCACAAGCGGTTGTTTTCACTTTATCTCTTCTCCGTGTCTCCGTGGTGGACCTCATATGCGCTCATGGAGAGGATTTCACCCCTGCGCCACCACGCGGTTCCGCAGCACGCCGAGCCCCTCGACCTCGAGCTCGACCACGTCGCCGGGCTTCAGGAACCGGCCTTGCTCGAGGCCGCAGCCGAAACCCACCGTGCCGGAGCCGAAGAACTCGCCGGCGTGCAGCGTCTCGTCCGTCGAGACATGGGCGATCATGTCCTCGAATTTGTGCTGCATCTTGCCGCTGTTGCCGCGCGACCATTCCTCGCCATTGATCCGCGCCACCATCGTGAGATTGTAGGGGTCGGCGATCTCGTCCGCGGTCACCAGCCAGGGGCCGAGGATGTTGCCGGTGTCGAAATCCTTGCCCTTGGCCGGGCCGAGCTGGCCCTGCATCTCGCGCATCTGCGCGTCGCGCGCGCTGACATCGTTGAAGATGCAAAAGCCGAAGATGTGGCCGCGCGCCGCTTCGCGGGCGATGTTCTTGCCGGTCTTGCCGATGAAGACGCCGAACTCGAGCTCGTAGTCGAGCTGCTTGCAATAGCGCGGCCAGAGCACGTCGGCACCGGTACCGATGACGCTGAAGCGGTTGCATTTGTAGTAGATCGGCTGCTCGTACCAGACCTTGGGGATCTCGACCTTGCCGGGATCGAGCCGCTCGCCGCCGCGGAAGGTCGGCGTGATCGCCCGCGCATTGCGGATGTGCTGCTCGAAGACGAGGAAATCGCGCATCTGCCGCGGCTCCGGCACCGGCGCCAGCAGGCGCACCGCGGCGAGATCGACGCGCGTTTTCGGCTGCTGCACCAGGCGCCGCGCATGGTCGAGCGCGGCGCCGCCGCCATCGATCAGCGCCAGCATGTCGCGGAAATAGGGCGCGGCGTCGCTGGCCGTGAGATCGACCGCCGCGCGTTCGCCGGGCAGCAGCGCGCCGACATGCCGGGCGCCTTGGGTCTCGAAGGTGACGAGCTTCATCGTTTCCTCCTCATCGCGCCGCGCCGGCTTTGTGCTCGGCGTGATAGCGGCCCATCGCCGCGAACAGCGCCAGCGCATCGGTCGGCGTCGTGTCGTGGGCGAATTCGCGGTAGAGCGCATGGGTATTGACCAGGATGCGCTCGGGGTCGGTCCAATCGGCGAACGGCGCGAGCGAGATGTCGCGGGCCGCTTGCTCATAGGGCATGCCGGCGTCGAAGCGCTGTTTCGCTTCGTCGCGGATATATTCGAGGTAGCGCTTCATCGCCCGCACCCCCGCCTTGTCGGTGATCGGTCCGTGGCCGGGCACGACCGTCTCGACGTCCCAGCCGAGAATGAGGTCGCAGGCCTTGATCCAATTGCCGACCGGGCCGGCCCAGAGCACGGGATGGCCGTTGACGAAGAGGATGTCGCCGGTGAAGACGGTGCGGTCCTGCGGCACATGAACGATGACGTCGCCGCCGGTATGCGCCGGCCCCACTTCGACGAGCCGCACCTCCTTGCCGCCGACGCGGAGCTCGAGCGCGCGCTCGAAGGTGCGGCTCGGCAAGGTCAGCACGATGCCCGCGAAATCGAAGCGCGTGCCCATCACCTCGTGGAAGAAGGCGGCACCGGGACCGAGCTGGCGCCAATGCTGCATCATCGCCGCGAGCTGCTCGGGCGGCCGCTCGCGCATCTCCTCGGCGCACGCCCGAGAGGCGATGATCTCGGCGCCGGCGACGAGCTGGTTGCCGAAGGTGTGATCGCCATTCGAATGCGTGTTGACGAGCGTGCCGATCTGCTGTGCGGCAGGGCTCGCGGCGCGGAACGCCGCCAGCATCTCGCGCGTGCATTTGAGATCGAAGAGCGTGTCGACGAGCAGGCTTTCGCCGCTGTCGGTGACGAGCCCGGCATTGCTCCAGCCCCAGGTGCCGTCCGGCTGCAAATACGCGAAGCAGCCGGTGCCGAGATCGTGCACGCCTTTCGCATAGGGCCACGCCATTCCGTCCTCCCTGTCGCCTGCTTGCTCTGACGCACCCCACCTCACCCCAACCCTCTCCGCCCCTCAGGGGCGGAGAGGGAGGGGACCCGTCGCGTCAGCGACGGGGAGGGTGAGGTGGGGCGCCGATGGCTACGCACGACTGAATCCCGACATTAGGCTGCGGTGGACCCGCAGATAAAGCAAGCGGCGTTGGAAGCGGGCTGCCGTGCGTGCTAGCGTTCGCCATGCGCCCCACCGAGAGCGACCTTCTGCTCGTCGTCGATGTTCAGAATGATTTCTGCCCGGGCGGGGCGCTCGCGGTGAGCGAGGGCGATCGGGTGGTCCCGGTGGCGAACCGGCTCGGCGAGCGCTTTCAGCATGTCGCGCTGACCCAGGATTGGCATCCGCCCGGCCACCGCTCCTTCGCCAGCACGCATCCCGGCCGCAAGCCGTTCGAGACGATCGAGCTCGATTACGGCGCACAGACCCTGTGGCCGGATCATTGCGTGCAGGAAACCTCGGGCGCGGCGTTTCATCCACGCCTCCATCTGCCGCGCGCCGAGCTGGTGCTGCGCAAGGGCTTCCGCCCGGCGATCGACTCATATTCCGCCTTCTACGAGAACGACCGGGCGACGCCGACCGGGCTTGCCTTCTATCTGCGCGAGCGCGGCTTCACCCGCCTGTTCCTGGCCGGGCTCGCCACCGATTTCTGCGTCTATTATTCCGCGATCGACGCGCGCCGCCTCGGCTTTTCCGTCGTGGTGATCGAGGATGGCTGCCGCGCCATCGATCTCGCCGGCTCCCTCGCCGCCGCCCTGCGCGCCATGGCGGAAGCCGGCGTGGAGCGCCTCTCCAGCGACGCGATCGCGTGAGCCCGCCTGCGCCGGGATTCACCACAGAGACACCGAGGCACAGAGATTTGGTGTTTGGCGCGCCGCGCCATCCTTTGTTTCTCCGTGCCTCTGTGTCTCTGTGGTGAATCCGTTTCCCAAATGCGATAGCCCGGCTCTGCTGAGGGGTGCCGTGGTACCCTCTGACGAGGACTGCGCTCTTTGACATCGTAAACCAATATTTCACGTGGAAAAAAATGCTCCCGGTGTACACCAGGGGCGTAGCCTGCTCCCCGTCCTCTCCGCTTGAAGGGCAGGGAAGCAGGCGCCGCGCGCCGCATTTGACCGCGCGGGCGAACCGGCATAGCCTTTTCGGCAATCGGCGAATCGAGCGGCTAAGGGAGGAGATCGTGAGCAAAGCGCGCGATCGTGAAGAGCTGACCCGGGTCGGGCCGGGCACGGTGATGGGCGAGTTCATGCGGCAGTATTGGATTCCGGCCGCGTTGTCCTCGGAGCTGGTTGCCGATGGCGATCCGCTGCGGCTGCTGCTGCTCGGCGAGAAGCTCATCGCCTTCCGCGACAGCGCCGGGCGGGTGGGGGTGATGGACCAGCGCTGTCCCCATCGCTGCGCCTCGCTCTTCCTCGGCCGCAACGAGCACGGGGGTCTCCGCTGCGTTTATCACGGCTGGAAATTCGATGTCACCGGCCAATGCGTCGACATGCCGAGCGTGCCGGCGGAGCACGACTTCAAAGAGAAGGTCAAGGCGAAAGCCTACCGCACCGCCGAGCGCAACGGCCTGGTCTGGGTCTATATGGGCGAGCGCAAGGAAGTGCCGCCGCTACCGGCGATCGAGGTGGCGCTGCTGCCCGAGGCGGAGATGACGCAGCTCTTCGTGCAGCGCCGCTGCAATTGGCTGCAAGCGCTCGAAGGCGAGATCGACACCTCGCATTTCGGCTTCCTGCATATGGGCAGCGTCGGCGTCGCGGACCTCGATCCCGCCGATCCGCTGCGCTACACGATCATGGATCGCGCTCCGGATTATCACGTCGCCGAGGCGCCCTGGGGTACGACCTATGCCGCTTTCCGGCCGGCCGATCCGGGAGAGACCTACTGGCGCGTCGCCAATTTCATGTTTCCGTTCTGGACGCAGACGCCGGCCGGCGCTTTCCCGACCCATGTCGGCGCGCGCGCCTGGGTCCCGATGGATGACGAGCACACCATGTTCCTGCACCTGCATTGGAAAGCGTCCTCGCCCTCGCTGCCCCTCACGCGGCCCCTCGGCAACGGGCCGCTGCATGTGACGCGCACGCTCGACTATCTGCCGAACGACACCGGCTGGCATGGCCGCTGGCGGCTCCGCGCCAATGAGGACAATGACTGGGAGATCGACCGCGCCGCGCAGCGCGCCGGCCAGAGCTACACCGGCATCGGCAATATCCACCTGCAGGATCAGGCGGTGACCGAGAGCATGGGGCCGGTCGTCGATCATGAGCTCGAGCATCTCGGTCCCTCCGACCGGATGATCACCCGCACGCGCCGGCGGCTGCTGCAAGCGGCGCGTGCCTGGCGCGACACCGGCGCCGCGCCGCCGCTCGTCGACGATCCCGCCATCTACTTCACGGCGCGCAGCGGCTTTTTCGTCAGCGCCGCAGGCTTGGACTGGCGTGACGCCTATGCGCGGCAGGTCGAGACCGCGGCGCGCCCGGTGCCGACGCAGCAAGCGGCCGAGTAAGATCGCGCATTGGCGGTCGGTCGCCTGAGCGACCCCACCTCACCCTCCCGCTGCGCGGGTCCCTCCCTCTCCGCCCCTGAGCGGCGGAGAGGGTTGGGGTGAGGTGGGGAGTCACGGCACGAGCGTTCGCAAAATCTTTACGGAGGCGGCGATGGCGGGTCGTTGGATCGAGGTGAAGGCGAAGGACGGCGGCAGCTTCAAGGCTTATCTCGCGACCCCGGACAAGGGCAGCGGCCCCGGCATCGTGCTGCTGCAGGAGATCTTCGGCGTCAACGCCTATATCCGCAGCGTCGCCGATCACTATGCCGAGGAAGGCTATGTCGTGCTCGCGCCCGATCTGTTCTGGCGCATCAAGCCGGGCATCGAGCTCGGCTTCACCGAGGAGGACCGCAAGCAGGCCTTCGCCTATCGCGAAAAATTCGACGTCGACCGCTCGGTCGAGGATATTGGCGCCACCATCGCCGCGCTGCGCGCGCTGCCGGAAATGAAGGGCAAGGTCGGCGCCATCGGCTTCTGCCTCGGCGGGCTCCTTGCCTATTTGAGCGCGGCGCGCCTCGGCGTCGATTGCGCCGTCTCCTATTACGGCGTCGGCATCGAGCAGGTGCTGGGCGAGGCGGCGAAGATCAAATGCCCGATGGTGCTGCATATGGGCGAGAAGGATCGCTGGACGCCGCCCGCGGTGGTGAACGCGATCAAAGCGGCCTTCGAGGGCCGTCCCGACATCGAGATCTATGTCTATCCCGGCGTGGATCACGCCTTCTCGCGCAAAGGCGGCAGCAATTTCGACAAGCCGGCGGCGATGATGGCGCATTCGCGCTCGATCGCCCTCTTCCGCAAGGTGCTGGGGCCGGTGTTCAATCTGACCGCCCTGTGGGAGCAGCATTGCTATTACGAGTTCGCAACGCGCGACGTCGACGCCACCATGTCGACGATGGTGGCCGAGCCCTATGTCAACCACGTTCCGACCATGACCGGCGGCGTCGGCGCCAAGGATTTGAGTCGCTTCTACAAGCACCATTTCGTCAACTCGAATCCGGCCGATACGCGCCTCATTCCGATCTCGCGCACGGTCGGCGCCGACCGCGTCGTCGACGAGATGATCTTCTGCTTCACCCATGACCGCGAGATCGACTGGATGCTGCCGGGCGTCAAGCCGACGGGCAAATATGTCGAGGTGCCGCTGGTCGCGATCATCAATTTCCGCGGCGGCAAGCTCTATCACGAGCACATCTATTGGGATCAGGCCTCGGTGCTGGTGCAGATCGGCCTGCTCGATCCCAAGCTCGTTCCCGCCGCCGGCGCGGAGACGGCGAAGAAGGTGCTCGACGAGACGCTGCCCTCCAATACGCTGATGCGGCGCTGGGCCGAAAGCGCCAAAGCCGGGTAGGGCGCGCGCCGCTCTATTCCCGAACCACGTATTGGCGCTTTCCCGCCACCGTATAGGGCTCGCGCAGCAGCGGCGCGAAGCGCAGCTTCGATCGGTCGAGCGGGCCGCAGTGGCGTTCGATGACATCGAGAAAGCGGCGACGCGTCGCTTCCAGGCCGCCATTGCCGGCGGTGCGCACCGCGATCTCGATCTCCTCGCCGGTTTGCCGGATGAGATAGGAGCGCACTTCGGGCACGAGATCGAGACAATCTTCCAGCAATTCGCTGTGCACGTCGCGCTTGCTCCCGTCGCGCAAGGTCAGCTGCAGCAGCGTCCTGGTCCGCCCGGCGATGCGCGCGCAGCCGAACGGCAGAGGATCGCCGCCCTCGAGCGGCTGCACGCGATCGCCCGTGCCGAAATGGATGAGGGGGAAGCGAAACGGCTGCAGCGAGCTGACGAGCAGCTCGCCGGCGTCGCTCGCATGGCAGTGAAAGGCATCCCAGAGAAAAGTGAGGGCGCTTGCCTCCGGCGTCGAATAGGCGATGACGCCGGTTTCGCCCATGCCGTATTCGATCAGCGGCACCGCGCCGAGCAGCGCGCGAACGCGCCGGAGATCCCGGGCGAACACGGTCTCGGAGCAGAAAACGATGGCGCGAACCCCGGCGTCACGGCCGTCGATGCCGGATCGCTCGACGAAATCGAGCAGCTTGCGGATGGCCGAGACATAGCCCACGACAACCGCGCCCGGACGCGCCCTGATCGCGTCGAAATAGGCGGCGACCGATTGATCATCGAGGCGATAGACGCTGAGACGCGCGGTGCCGATCAACCGGTCCATCACGCTTCGCTTGGCGCGGTTGAGGCGGCCCTTGAGGCCGAAGCCGTAGAGATGATCGTGTCCCCAGATCAGCACGATGTTGTCGCCGGGCGCGATGTCGGCCCAGGAACGCCCGAGATACATATTGGAATGAAGAAAGGCGTGATCCTCCGGTCCGCGCGGGAACCAGGTCGAGGGTCCCGTGCTGCCGCCCGTTCCGATGAAGCCGCACGGGCGCGCATCCTCGGCGATCGTCCGGAAATTCTCTTCGAGGTCGGCTTTGCGCAAGACCGGGAAGTGCTGCAGCTCGGTCAGATCGGCAAGCTCATCCTTGAGCCCGTGACGCCGCTGCCATTCGGCGTAGAAGCGATATCGCCGCGTCGCCAGCCGCCAGACCGCGTTGAAGGCGGCCAGCTGGTGCCGTGCGATCTCGGCCGGATCGGTGACGCGCCGATAGAGCTCCCGCCGCTCGGCCAGCAGCTGGAGACGCTGGCGCAGGCCGATGCCGACCACCGCGCGCGCCAGGCTTGACGGCGCCCGGCGCCGGGCGCGCCGCGGCGCGATGCTCGAAAGGTCCTTCGCGGTCGCGATCGATCGCATTCGAGTGGCGTCAGCCGAGCGCTGCCTGAGGCGAGAGACCGATGCGTTCCAGGTCGCGCGCGATCGCGCCGGCGCAGTCGAAGCTCGTGACGAAGGCCGGGGTCTTCTCCACCAGACGCCCCAAGGCGATCCAGCCATTCCACTGATCGGGATACTTCCGCACCAGCGGCTCGAGCTGCGCGGCATAGGCGCGGATCGCCGTCGAATAGGGCGGATCGACGCGGTCATCGATCGGCAAGGCCGGGCCGATCGACACCTTGTAAGCGCCGGTCTCGTTCCGCACCGCGAAGATCGGCAACAGCGGTGCGCCGGTGCTGCGGGCGAGATGCAGGGGTCCGGTGGCGATGCGGAGCGTGCCGTGCAGGAATTTGGTGTCGAGCGTGCGCCGGCCGGTCTCGGCGACGGTGATCGAGACGATCTGGTTCGCCGCCAATCGCGCGCGCAGCGTCTTGAGCGCCGCGCTCGCATCGTTCTTCTCGATCACGATGCGCTCGCTCAGAAACCGGTTCTCGACCGCGACCCAGCGCGGATTGAGGAAGCGGATGCCGAAGGGCGAAACCGAGAAACCATGCTCAGGGCGGGAGAGGTGGACGAGGCTGCGAAAGCCGGCTTGCCGAACGGCAAGGGGAACGATCAGCGGCCGGTAGACGAAATCGCTGATCCAGAGAATGGCGCCGGCGCCGTGGCGCAAGGCGGCGGCGAGGTTCTCGAAGCCCGACACCTCGATGCGGGGTCGCCACAAGCGGCCGGGACGCTGCAGCGCCAGGATCTGCAGCGTCATCTCGAGCGAGCGCGCCTGCCAGCGCCGGAACAGGGTTGTGGCCTCGGGCAGCGTCATGCCGTCGAGGAGATGGGCGATGACGATGTCGCTGGCGCCTTTGCGGAGGTTGCGGCGCCCCTTCGCCTGTCGGATGGCCCGGGCCAGCGGCGCCAATTGCTCGATCGGCACGAGCCAGCTGACCGGCAGCAGGGCGAGCAGCTTTGCCGATTCATGAAGCGCGCCGGTGATCCGCATGTTCGTCCCTTGCCCCCTCGCCGGCGTGGCCTGCGCTACTCCCAGGCGAGCCCATGCTATCGCTGCGCGAGGTCGAAAGTTCCCGCCGGACGCGGCGTTGTCGCCGCGGCAAAGCGGCGGGAACGAGAGCGGCCGGCCGGCGTTTGTCCTAGATTCGTTCTACCGAAGGTTGGAGACCCGTCGTGGCACCGGCCGCGCGGCGCCTTAACGTTTGGGCGAGCAGGTGACGATCCGCGACAAGGTTCTGGCATCGCTTCCTTGGGCATTGCTCGAGACCCTATCCTCCGCCGTGCTCGGCGTGGTCTCCGTGTTTGTCCTCGGCCGGTTGTTGCGGCCGGCCGAATTTGGCGTCGCGGCCCTCGCCCTCGCCTTCGGCCAATACGGTGATCTGATCATCGATTCGCTGCTGACCGGCGGCATCATTCAGCGGCCGCAGCTGAGCGAGCGGGCGCTCGACACCGCCTTCTGGCTGTCGCTCGGCTTGGGCGCCGCCGCGGCGCTCGGCTGCTGGTCGGCGGCGGGGCCGCTGGCGCGGTTCTATGAGCGACCGGAGCTGGCGGGCTATGTAGCGGCGCTCGGTGTCAGCGCGCTGCTCACCGGCGCGAGCCTGGTGCCGCGCGCCGTCCTCGCGCGACAGCTCAGCCTCCGGAGCCTGTCGGTACGCGCCTTGGCGAGCCGGCTGCTCGCCGTCGCGTCCACCATCGCGCTGGCGATCGCCGGAGACGGCGCTTGGGCGATCATCGCCGGAACGCTCGTCAGCGGCTTGAGCACGGCAATCCTGTCGTGGACCGCCGGCGTCCGGCGACCCCGTCTGCAATTCTCGCCGGCGGCCTGTCGGGAATTCCTCGCCTTCGGCTGGCCGATCGCCGGTCAGGAGCTGCTGTGGTCGGCGGTCAATCGCGTCTTTCCGCTCCTGGTCGGCCTCTATCATGGCGCCGATGCCGTGGGCTATCTGAATTTCGCCGCCAAGCTGGTCGAGCCGGTTGCCGGCATTCTCGGCGCCAGCGCCTATCGCTTGGGCCTGCCGATGTTCTCGGCGCTGCAAGCCGACAGACCCGCGCTCAAGCGCGCCTTCCGCTCGGCATCGCGCTTCAGCTTCGCCTTCGTCGCGCCGGCGCTGGTCGGCCTCGCCGCGGTTGCGCCCGACGCGGTTCCGCTGCTCTTCGGCAACGCGTGGCGGCCGGCGATCCCCATTGTCGAGATCTTCGCGCTCTACAACGCCGTTCTGTTCACCCGCGCTTTCGTCCCGTCCTGCATTACTGCCCTCGGGGCGCCGCACCGGAACCTGGTGACCGCGCTCGTGACCGCTTGCGCCGTGATCGCCGGCGCGGTCGCGACGCAGCAGGCCGGCATCACCATCATCGCGCTGGTCTGGTCCGCCCGCCTTGTTTTCAGCTTCCCGGTCGGCATCCGTCAGCTGTCGCAGACCGCGCAGATGACGGCCGGCGAGCAGTTTCAGCCTTTCATCGGGCCGTCGCTCGCCTGTGCCGGCATGTTTCTCGTGGTCCGGCTCGTCCGGCACTTCGTCAGCGGCCTCGGGCTCGTCTCCTTTGCGGCGACCCTCCCCACCGGCGTCGCCACCTATCTCCTCCTCATGCTGGTCTTCGATCGCGCGCTGCTCGCCCAGGTGCTCGCGCTTGTGCGCCTCGGAACCGGTGCCGGCAGGAGCGCCCGTGCCGTCTGAAGGATCTGCGACCGAGTACCTGCACGGGCTCCATCGCCGCATCGTCAAGGCGCGCTTCGGCAAATCGGGCAACAGCCGGCTGAAGCGCATGGCCAAACGTGCCGTTGCTCCGGTCTATTGGTACGTGCAGCCGGTCATGCGGGCGATCCCCGCAGTGAGATCGCAGCGCAAATCCGTCAAGTCGGCCTACGGCGTCGGGACGATGAGACAGCTCGCAGGCTGTGTCGCCTTCACGGCGTCGTTCAGAGCCGGCGCGAGCGCCTATTTCGAGTACCGGCTGTTCCTCAGAGAATGCTGGGCCCGGCGAAGCGAATATCTCTATCACGACGAGATGTGGCTGCTCCTCGCCTGGCTCAACCGCGAGCTCGGGCCGCGCGATGCCGCGGATCTGAGCGACAAGCGTCGCTTTCACGACCGCGCGTCGCGAGCCGGGCTGCCCGTAATTCCGGTATTGGCCGAATTCGACTGTGGGGCGATCTTGCGCAAAGCCTCGGCCGACAATCCGCCATCCGATCTGTTCTCGAAATTTGCCGACCGGTGGGACGGGGAGGGCGTCCGCGCTTGGCGGCGAGCCGCAGACGGCTCCTATTCCGACGACCAGGGCTCACGTCTGACGCTCAGCGAGCTTTATGGAAAGCTAAGCGTGCTGTCCGCTCAGCACCCTTTGATCCTGCAGCCGCGGATCACGAACCATCCGGAGCTGCGCGCGCTGTCGGGAAACGGCTTGAGCACTGTCCGCGCCGTCACCGTTCGGGACACGCGCGGGCGCATCGAGCTTGCGCTCGCCTGCTTCCGGATGCCGGTTGGCGCGTTGGTGGCCGACAATTTCGCGGCCGGTGGTTTGGCGGCGCCGATCGCCCTGCAGGATGGGCGGTTGGGATTGGCCGTGTTCAAGTCTCGAACGGGCGTTTTCGATGCGCATCCCGAAAGTGGCGCCGCCATTTTCGGACGCTGCCTGCCGCATTGGTCCGACGTGAAGCGGATCGCCGTCGCGGCGCATGCGGAATTCAAGACCTTGCCCTCCATCGGCTGGGACATCGCGATCACGGCAGACGGGCCGGTGCTCGTCGAAGGCAATAGCGAATGGGGGACAAACGTCGTTCAGATGTCCCATCGGATGCCGCTCGATGCGACGGTGATTCCCGTCCGCCTCGCCGAGCATTTTGCACAGTTCGAGGGCCGTAGGGTTCAATAAGCCGTTGCCTGGTACACTTTATTATTTCTCTATAGTTGCGCCATCTCCGATGACCAAAACCATTAATCAGGATCTATCATCCATTGGTTGAACCATCTTCCTTCGAAACCGTTCATTCCGCGAGGACGCGGCGCCGAAGGTCGGTCGGTGCCGGTTCGAGGCGACCGATCGGGGGAGACGTTGTTTATCGACGCGCGCGGCATTCCGTCCGGCACGACCATCGACAGCGACATCTGTATCGTCGGGGCGGGGGCTGCAGGCATTGCTCTCGCGCTGGAATTGGCCGCGTCGGATATGCAGGTCTGCCTGCTCGAGAGCGGCGGCTTCGACGCCGCTGCGGCGACCCAGGACTTGGCCGCGGGCGATAGCGTCGGCAGCTGCTATTCTCCCCTCGAAACCTTGCAGCTGCGTTTTTTCGGCGGCAACACCAATGCCTGGGGCGGCTGGTTCCGCGGCCTCGACGATATCGATTTTCGGCCGCGCGGCTGGGTCGACGACAGCGGCTGGCCGTTCGATGCGCATGCCCTCGCGCCCTATCTCGAGCGCGTCCACGCGCTGTGCGAAGTCGGTGCTCACGACTATGCCGTGCCATCGATCGCAGCCACGGCGCATCCGCGTGCCCGTCTCATTCCCTTCGATCCCGCGCGCGTGGAGACCGCGCTCTACCGTTTCAGCGCGCCGACGCGTTTCGGCCAGGTTTACCGCCAGGCGATCGCCGCGAGCCGCACCGTCAAATGCCTGCTCCATGCGCATGCGCTCAAGGTCGAGACGACCGAGGATGCGCGGCGCGTCACCGCTGTCGAGGTGGGAAGCCTCACCGGCGGCCGGCTCAAAGTGGCGGCGCGCATGTTCATCCTCGCTTCCGGCGCCATCGAGAATGCGCGCTTGCTGCTGCTGTCGAACGACGCCGCACCGCGCGGGCTCGGCAATCACGATGATCTCGTCGGCCGCTATCTCATGGATCACCCGCATCTGCGCCGCGTGCTGCTTCCGGGACCGCAGCGATTTCCCTTCGAGCTCTATGGCTTGAACCTGCGCGATCGCGGCTTCGCCCTCGGCTTGTCGATTCCGCCCGTGCTGCAGCAGAAGGAAAGGATGCTGAACTACAAAGCCAGCATCTATCCCGTCTTCTACGGCCAGAGCTCGCGCGGTTGGGAGAGCTTCAGGGATCTCGTCGTCAAGCTCAGCCGCAAATGGCGCACCGATCCCTATGACCGGATGCGGCTGCCCTTCAGACCCAAATCGGTCGGGCTGAAGCAGCTGGCGGCGCTGGCCTGCCGCTTCGACGGCGTCCTTCTCGGTGCGCTTGCGCAGGCGCTCAAATCCGAAACGCTGGTGAGCGGGCTGGTGCTGGAAAGCAAGCCGGAGCAGGCGCCGAACTGGGCAAGCCGTGTGACGCTTCAACCCCGCCGAGATCCCTTCGGACTGCCGCGCGCGCGGGTCGATTGGCGGCTGCTGCCGATCGACCGGCACACCACGGCCAGCGCCGAGGCGATCATCGATGCGGAGCTCCAGCGCTTGGGATTGGGGCGGCTCGCGCCGCAAGCGGCGGAGGAGCGCGACCAATGGCCGGCGGAATTTGCCGGCGGCTGGCATCAGATCGGCACGACCCGGGCGCATGCGGATCCGCGCCGCGGCGTGGTGGACGGGAATTGCCAGGTGCATGGCGTCGGCAATCTCTTCGTCGCCGGCGCGTCGGTCTTCCCGACCGGCGGATCGGTGTCGCCGATGCCGACGCTGCTCGCGCTGGCCCTTCGCCTTGCCGATCACGTGAAGCGGACGCTGCAAGCGCCGCTGGCGATCCGCGCGCACCCGGAAGCCGTCAGTGTCGAAGGCGACTAGCGCGGCCGGGCAAAGGAGCCCGAGCGTGAGCGAAGCCTCGCTTTCTCCGCTGGTTTTCGCCTGGAGCCAGTTCGGCCCCTACCATATGGACCGATGCGAGGCCTTGGGCCAGGCGCTGACCGGCCGACGCCAAGTCGTCGGATTGGAGCTGGTGAGCCAGGGCGAGGTCTACGACTGGGCGCCCAGCGGGGAAGGGCGAGCGTTCCGAAAGCTGACGCTCTTTCCCGGCGAGCGCTTCTCGCAAGTGCCGGCCTGGCGGCATCTCGCCGCGCTGCTGCGCGCGTCTCTGCGCTTGCGCGCGCGCTACGTCTTCCTCTGCGATTTCCAGCTGCTGCCGATCTTCCTCGCGGCCTGCCTGCTGCGGCTGCTCGGGCGCCGCGTCATCGTCATGCAGGACTCGAAATTCGACGACAAGCAGCGGTCGCTGTGGCGCGAGCTGGGCAAGGCGGTATTGTACCGGCCCTACAACGCGGCCTTCGTCGGCGGGCGCCGCTCCCAGAGCTATCTCGAATTCCTCGGGATGCCGGCCGAGCGCATCGTCACCGGCTATGATACGGTCTCGATGGAGCGCCTGGCGCGGCTTGCCGGGACCGATCGGCCGGCCCATGCCGAACGTCACTTCTCCGTGATCGCGCGCTTCGTGCCGGAAAAGAATCTGGAGCTGGCGCTCGACGCCTATGCGGCCTATCGCCGGCGCTGCTCGGGGCCACCGCGCGCGCTGCTGTTGTGCGGCGCGGGACCGCTCGAAGACGATCTCAAGCGCCGCGTCGCTGAGGTGGGTATCGATGGCGTGCGTTTCTGCGGCTGGCTCGACGACCACGAGGTGGCACGCGTTCTGGCCTCGAGCCTGGCGCTGGTCCTGCCCAGCACGGAGGAGCCGTTCGGCTTGGTGGTCAACGAGGCGATCGCGCTCGGCGTGCCGGTCCTGCTCGCCGAGAATTGCGGCGCGCGCGATCACCTGGTGCGGAGCGGCGTCGATGGCTATGTGATCGAGCCGGACAATGCCGAGGGCCTCTCCGTGCTCATGGAGCGCCTCGCGCGCGACGAGGCCGAATGGCAACGGCTCTCGGCCAATACCAAACTGTTCCGCTCCGCGGCCGATACCGCGGCCTTCGTCGCCGGTGTCGAAGAGCTGCTCCAGCGGCTCGAACGGACCTGACCCGCGCCGCGGCGGCCGCCGGCGGCTTTCGCCGCCGGTTTCATCGTGTATGGTAGCGTCCGCAAAGCCGCAGGCGGAATGCCGCGCTGCTGTCGGGGAGGATCGCCCATGAGGATCGTCAGAGCATTCGCGGCGCTTGTCTTCATTTTGCCCTCCATCGCCGCGGCGGCGAGCTATCCGGAGCCGAAACCGGGCGACTGGATCGCGCATGATTTCAAGTTTCATACCGGCGAGACCATGCCGGAGCTTCGCCTGCACTACACGACCATCGGCGATCCTGCTGGAATGCCGATCGTGGTGCTGCATGGCAGCGGCGGCTCGGCGGCGAGCATGCTGACGCCGGCTTTCGCCGGTGCGCTGTTCGGGCCTGGCCAGCCCTTCGACGCGACGAAGTACTACATCATCATTCCCGACGCGCTCGGCCACGGCAAAAGCGCCAAGCCATCGGACGGCCTCAAGACGAAATTCCCGCAATACGACTATGCCGACATGGTCGACGCGCAATACCGGCTGCTCGCCGAAGGGCTGCACATCCGCCATGTGCGCCTCATCATCGGCAACTCGATGGGCGGGATGAATGTCTGGCTCTGGGGCGAGAAATACCCGGAGTACATGGACGCGCTGGTGCCGATGGCCTCGCAGCCGACGGCGATGGCGAGCCGCAACTGGATGCTGCGGCGGATGATGCTCGAAACCATCCGCAGCGATCCCGACTACAAGGACGGCAACTACACCACGGAGCCGCGCTTCCTCAAAATCGCCAGCGTCTTTTTCGGCATCGCCACGGCCGGCGGTACGCTTCACGATCAGAGGCTCGCGCCGACGCGCGCGCTGGCCGACAAGCTGGTGGATGAGCGATTGGCCGCGCCGATGACCGCCGACGCCAATGATTTCCTGTGGCAATGGGGCTCGTCCGCCGATTACGACGCATCGCCCGGACTCGAGACCATCGAGGCCTGGGTTCTCGCGATCAATTCCGCCGATGACGAGCGCAATCCGCCCGAGACCGGCCTTATGGCCCAGGCGATGAAACGGCTGAAGCACGGCAAGCTCTATCTCATCCCGGCGAGCGATGAGACCAGCGGGCATCTCACCACCGGCAACGCCAAGTTCTACGCGCAGCAGCTGCAGGAGCTGCTGCGGACCACGCCGCACCGAGCGATGTAGGGCGCAGCGGCCGCGCCTCGCATCCTCTGCGAAAGGACGCCGCCATCGCACGCGGCGCGGAACTTTTGCTGCCCGGCAGCGGTAATAAGGGGTCTCGCGCCGGGGTAGCGCTGGCGCTGCTTTATTTACCCTTTAGGATCCGAAACGATGCCTCTATCCGGCACTGTCTATGAATCGGCAAAGCTGCTGGCCTTGCTGCAGGCCAGCTGGCTCGTCCCGATCGACCGGTTGTGGCCGCTCGCGCGCGCCATCCGGCGCTGGGGAGGGCGCCGCCGCGGCGCGCGGCCCGGCGGCGCCGAGCTGGTGCTGGCCCATCTGCTGTCCGATCAGGTGACCCCGGAGCAGGCCGTCGAGCTGTACCAGAGCTGGCAGGACCGCCAGCTCGAGCTCACCATGCAGATCATCGCGCTCCGCCGTCCCGGTCGGCGCTGGCGACCCGCCGTGCGATTGACCGGCGCCGAGCATCTGACCGCTGCGTTGGACCAGGGCGCCGGCGCCGTCCTCTGGATGAGCGACTTCATCTACGCGCCGGTCATTCTTCAGCGCACGCTCCACAAGGCCGGCTTTGCGCAAACGCTTCTCTCGCGGCCCGAACACGGCTTCTCGATCCTGCCCTTCGGCGTCCGCTACCTCAATCCGCTCTGGCAGGAGGTCGAGAACCGCTTCGTCGTCGAGCGCGTCGTGATCGAGAACAATGATGCGAAGCCGGCGCTCGCGATCCTGCGCGATCGGTTGGCGCGCAACGGCGTGGTCGAGATCGCCGCCGTCGAGACCGGCCGACGCACCCTCGATCCCCAATTCCTGCAAGGGCGCCTCAGGGTGGCGAGCGGCCCGCTTCACCTCGCCCGTACCTCCGGAGCGCCGATCCTGCCATGCGCCGCGCTCCGGCGCCGGGATGGCAGCTATGAGGTGACGATCCGACCGGCGCTCGATTTGGGCGATGGCGGCGAGGCGGCCTATGCCGCCGCAGCGCGCGCTTATACCAAATGGCTGGAGCCTCTCGTGCGCCGCTATCCCGATCAGTGGAACGGCTGGATTGCGCTCGGCCGGCTCGTGGAGAACGATCCCGAGTTTGCCGCCAGCTTAGCGTGCGCGCAGGTGCTCCGGCGCGAGCTCGAAACCGCCTAGCCCGCGGCTCGCCTCGATCCGTTCGCCGCTTGTAGACGCTGGCGCGCGCGCGTGTTTGTGCTCCGCAGCCAGGAGGGGAGGCAACGATGGCGATTACGTTGGATGAAGTCTATGCGCATGGCGACCGTTTCTTCGCGGCGATGGCTGGCGCCACTGCCGCCGAGCAGTCCGCCTTCTTCCTTCATGCGAACCCGCGGATCTACGTCACTCAGGGTGGCGAGACGATCGGTCTGGAGGAGCACGAGCGGCTGCACCGCCAGTGGACCAACGAGCGCCACGACTTCGGCCACTTCACGTTGACCGTTCTGAACACCGCGCCGGAGCGGGTGCGCGCGGTCGGGACCGTCTATTGGCAGGCCGAATATCGCGACCGTCCGCGGCCCAACGTCATCAAGGCGGTGGTGGGCGAGGACTGGATTATCGAGCGCAGCCCCTCGGGCGCCCTCAAATTCGTGCTCTACATCAACACTTTCCACCACTTGCTGCCGGACTCGGCGCCGCTGCAGCTCGAATAGCGCCGCCAGCCCTTGGTTGACGCCGATGCGCGCGCGAAACTAGCATCGGCGAAGGGCGAGTCTGTCGCCCGGGAGGCCAGGATGGCGCCTTACGATGCTGCCGCGATCCGTGCGCTGATCGAGCCCGATCGCGTCCGTCGCGACATCTATATCGATCCCGCGCTGTTCGAGCTCGAGCTGGAGCGCATCTTCGGCCGCGCCTGGATCTGGGTCGGTCATGAGAGCCAGGTAAAAAATCCCGGCGACTACGTCACCACGACCATCGGCCGGCAGGGGGTGGTGATGAGCCGGCACAGCGACGGCAAGGTCTATGTGCTGCACAATCGCTGCGGCCATCGCGGCGCCAAGGTGGTGGGCGATCGCGACGGCAATGTGCGCTTCTTCCGCTGCTGCTATCACGGCTGGACTTACCGCACCGACGGGACGTTGCGCGGCATCCCGATGCAGCGCGGCTATGACGGCACGGGCTTCGACATGGCGGATCCGCGCTACGGCATGATGAGGCTGCCGCGGGTCGAGAGCTATCGCGGCTTCGTCTTCGCCAGCCTCGCCGCGACCGGTCCCAGCCTCGAGACCTATCTCGGCGATGCCCGCACCTCGATCGACGACATGGTCGATCGCTCGCCCGCCGGCGAGCTCGAGGTGGTCGGCGGCTGTTTCCGCGTCGTCTTCCGCGCCAATTGGAAAATCTTCCTCGAGAACCTCAACGACACCATGCATCCGATGGTGGTGCACGAATCCTCGGTCGAAGCCGGCAAGATCTGGGCGAAGGAGCATCTCGCCGAAGGCGCGCCCGACCCGCTGCCGGTGCGCTTCACCCGCAACAACGGCTTTCCCTACGAGTTCTGGGAGAAGCTGACCTTGCAAGCCCATGCCCAGGGGCACAGCTTCATGGGCGGCATCTTCCCGCCGCGCCGCACCGATCCCGTCTACATGGATTACATGGCGGCGATGGAGCAGGCCTATGGCAAGGCGCGTACCGAGGAAATCCTCGCCGTCGACCGCCACAACACCATCTTCTATCCCAATGTCTCGATCCAATCGGGCTATCAGCAGCTGCGCAACATCCGCCCGCTCGCCGTCGACCGCACGCAGATGGATGTCTATGCCTTCCGCTTGAAGGGCGCGCCCGACGAGTTCTACAAGCACACCCTCATCTATTCCAACGTGGTGAACTCGCCCAGCTCGATCGTCATGCCCGACGATCACGAGGCCTATAACCGCGTGCAGGAGGGGTTGCTGGCGCAAGCGACGCCCTGGGTCAGCCTGCACCGCGACGCCGGCCGCGACCGCCCGGACGCGGAATGGACGAGCGCCAACGGCACCAGCGAGCTGCCGATGCGCAACCAATACCGCGCCTGGCTCAGCTACATGACGGCGGAGGCGTGAGATGCGCTCCGAGATCGATCTGCGCGCTCTCGATCTCCGCGTCATCGAGCAGTTCCTTTATCGCGAAGCCTTGCTGCTCGACGAGAAGCGCTGGCAGGAATGGCTCGCGCTCTATACTGCCGATTGCTTTTATTGGGTTCCGTCGGTGGTCGGGCAGAACGACCCCGTCGACACCGTCTCGCTTTATGCCGAGGATCGCATGCGCATGGAGATGCGGATCATCCGCATCACACATCCGCATGCCTGGAGCCAGGATTTCCCGACGCGCATGAGCCATGTCGTGGGCAATGTCATGCGCGACCCCGATGGCGGCAAGGGTGCCGATGGCGGCATCAATCCCCGCGCCGATCTGGTGGTGCGCTCGACCGTGCACATCCTCGAGCACCGCAAGGAGGAGCAGCGTCTCTTCGGCGGCAACGTGCGCCACTGGCTGCGCCGCGAAGACGGCGAGCTCAAGATCGCGATGAAGCGCATCGATCTGATCAATTGCGATGCGCCGATGGAAGTGGTGCAGCTCTTCCTCTGATGACGCCGTCCCCCGCGCCCGTCCTCCTCTTGGCTCTGCACTACCAGAACGAGGTGGTGCATCCCGAGGGCAAGATCCGCGTCGGGATCGCCGAGGCGAGCCCGGAGCGCGCCGCGCTCATCGCCGCGGCGCGCCGGCTGCTCGACGGTGCGCGCGGCGCGGGCGTGCCGGTGATCTCGGTGCGGATCGCGTTTGCCCCCGGCCATGCGGAGCTGGCGCGGAATGCCGAGATCTGGCGCCGCGTCGCCGCCCTCGAGGCGCTGACCGAAGGCAGCTGGGGCGCCGAATTCTATGATGGGCTCGGGCCGCTGCCGGGCGAGCTCGTCGTCACGCATCAGCGCAACGACGCCTTCCACGGTTCGCCGCTCGCCGACATCGTCGCGCTGTTCCGGCCGGAGCGGCTCATCATCGCCGGCGTCTCCACCACCTATGTCGTCGAGAGCACGGTGCGGCGCGCCTCCGACATGGGCCATGCCGTCACCGTTGCCGCCGATGCCTGCTCCTCGGGCAGCCCCGCCCTGCACCGCGCCAGCCTCGAGGCGATGGCGCTCCTCGCCGAGATCAAGACCGTCGACGAGATCCTCGCCGGTTTTACCGGCGGCTAAGCGGGCCTCGTGCGCCGCGCGGCGCCCCGTGCTATGACAGCCCATGGACAGTGGAGGCGCCCCATGCAGCAGCCGACGCAGATCACCCCTTCGCTCAGCGTCGCCGGGCAGATCAGCAAGAGCGACATCGCCGAGCTCGCCAAATCCGGCTTTGCGATGATCATCAACAACCGCCCCGACAATGAGGAGCCGGGGCAACTCACCGCCGCCGAGGCGGAAGCGGAAGCAAAGCAGCAGGGGCTGCAATACCGCTACCTGCCGATCGTCACCGGCAGCATCACGCGCGCGCAGGTCGTCGAGTTCCAGAAGCTGGTGCTGCGCGGACCCAACCCGGTGCTGGCGCATTGCCGCAGCGGCACGCGCTGCTACCTCATGTGGGCTGCCGGGCGCGCGCTCTTCGACGGCGAAAGCGCGTTGAAGCTGGTCGCCGAAGCCGCGGTCAAGGGCTACGATCTCCGCGCGCTGCCGGCGCTGGTCGAGAAGCTCCAGGGCGAGCGGTAACGATACTCAGGGCGGGTCCCAATGGGGACCCCAGCCGGGATCGACGATGCGGTGATTGCCGCGCATGGCGTCGATCGCCGCCCGATCCTTGGCTTCGAGCGCGAAATCGAAAATGTCGATATTGGCCGCGGCATGGGCGCGGTTTGCCGCCTTCGGAATGGCGGCGACGTTGGGCTGATCGATGAGCCAGCGCAGCGCCACTTGCGCCGCCGTCTTGCCGTAGCTGCGGCCGATCGCAGCAAGCGCGGCGTTGCGCTGCACCTCGCCACGCGCGAGCGGCGTATAGGCCGTCAGCATCAGCCCGTAGCGCTGCAGCGCCGCCAGCACCGGCCGCTGCGATAGGAAGGGGTGGTACTCCACCTGGTTGCAGAGAATGTCGGCGCCGTGCTTCTCGACGGCTTCCGCGAGCAGCTTCACGGTGAAATTGGCGACGCCGATGAAGCGGGTCTTTCCCTCTGCGCGCAGCTTCGCGAGCGCGTCCAGCGTCGCGCCGAGCGGCGCCTCGCCGGTCGGCCAGTGGATCAGCAGCAGGTCGACCTGATCGACGCCGAGCCGCTTGAGGCTTTCCTCGGCCGAACGGCGCAGCGCCGCCGCGGCGAGATTCCCCGGCGCCACTTTGGTGGTGAGGAAGATATCGCCGCGCACCACGCCGCTGTCGCGCAGGGCGCGGCCGATTTCGCTCTCATTGCCGTACATCTGCGCCGTGTCGATGTGACGGTAGCCCAGCTCCAGCGCATGACGCACCGCCTCGGTGCAGCCGCGCCCGCTCAGCTGCCAGGTGCCGAAGCCGAGCGCCGGCACGCGCGCGCCCTTGATCTCGAGCTCTTTCATCGCCGCTCCCTCTCATGCGAGGCTAACAGAGCGCGCCGCCGCTGCATCCCGAAATTTCAGGGTGGCATCCCGGTGCAAGGCTTCGCTAGCATGCGGCCAACCGCGAGAGGCGAGGAGGAGAAAGATGCGGATTCTGGTGCTCGGCGCCGGGGCGATCGGCGGCTATTACGGCGGCCGGCTGGTCGAGAGCGGCGCCGATGTGACCTTCCTCGTGCGGCCGCGCCGCGCGCAGGTCCTCGCCGAGCGCGGCCTTGTCGTCCGCAGCGCGCTGGGCGATATCGAGCGCAAGGTGAAGACGCTTCTCGCCGGCGATCTGCGCGAGGCCTTCGACCTCGTGCTGCTCTCCTGCAAGGCCTACGATCTCGACGACGCCATCGAAGCGATCGTCCCGGCCGTCGGTCCGCGCAGCGCGATCCTGCCGCTGCTCAACGGCATCAATCACATGACGGTGCTGAGCGGACGCTTCGGCGCCGAGCGCGTTCTCGGCGGTGCCTGCGGCATCGGCGTGGTGCTCGAGCCGTCGGGCGACATCCGCCATGTCGGCAACACGGAATGGCTTACCTTCGGCGAGGTCTCGGGCGAGCGCTCGGCGCGCTGCGACGCTATCGCCAAGATCTTCGCCGCGAGCAAGATCAACGCCACGCTCGCCGACGACATCATCCAGGAGATGTGGGACAAGTTCGTCATGCTCGCCTCGCTTGCAGCATCGAGCACGCTCACCCGCGCCAATGTCGGCGAGATGCTGACGGCGCCGCTGGGCGAATGGCTCGTGCTGGAAGCGCTGCGGGAATGCCAGGCGGTCGCCACCGGCGACGGCCATCCGCCGACTGCGGCTGCCATCGAGCGCACGCGCAAGATGCTGACGACGCGCGGCTCGCCCTTTACCGCTTCGATGCAGCGCGATCTCGTCGCCGGCGGCGCGACCGAGGGCGACCATATCATCGGCGATCTCGTGCGCCGCGCCGAGAAGCGCGGCATCGACGTGCCGCTGCTGCGCATCGCGCTCGCCAATCTCCAGGTGCACGAGGCGCGGCGCAAGAAGGCGTAGCCGCCGCTCCTCCGGCTGCGGCGCGAGGACTGGATTTCGCGCTCTGTCCGCGCCAGGGTGGGATCGTGAAGATCGACAACAGGGAGGAGGTTTCGCCATGGCGCAACGCACCAAGCCGCCCTTTCGCGCCGATCATGTCGGGAGCCTGCTCCGGCCCAAGCCGCTGCTGCAGGCGCGCGAGGATCTGAAGCAAGGCCGCCTCTCGCCGGCGGAGTTGCGCCGGATCGAGGATGCGGCGATCACGGAAGCGGTGCGGATGCAGGAGGAAATCGGCCTCCACGGCGTCACCGATGGCGAGTTCCGCCGCGGCTCCTGGCACATGGATTTCCTCTATCAGGTGGGCGGCGTCACCAAGGTTCAGGACAACCTCAAGGTGAAGTTCCACAACGAGAAGGGCGATATCGAGTTCACCCCCGCGGCGCTCAAGGTGACCGGCAAACTCAACCTGGCGAAGCCGATCTTCGCCGAGGATTTCGCCTTTCTCAAATCGGTGGCGAAGGCGACGCCGAAGCTCACCATTCCGTCGCCCAGCATGATGCATTACCGCGGCGGCCGCGCCGCCATCGACGAGAGGGTCTATCCCGATCTCGAACCCTTCTGGGACGATCTCGGCCGCGTCTATGCCGATGAGATCGAAGCGCTGGGCAAGCTCGGCTGCAGCTATCTTCAGCTTGACGACACCAGTCTGGCCTATCTCAACGACCCCGCCCAGCGCGACTACATCACCCAGCTCGGCGGCCGCGGCGAGAGCCAGCACCTCGTCTATATCCGCTTGATCAATGCCGCGCTCGCCAAGAAGCCGGCGGGAATGACCGTATGCACCCATATGTGCCGCGGCAATTTCCGCTCCTCCTGGGTCGCCTCGGGCGGTTACGACCACGTTGCCGAGGCGCTGTTTGGCCAGCTTCGAGTCGACGGCTTCTTCCTCGAATATGACGATGCGCGCTCCGGCGGCTTCGAGCCGCTGCGCTTCGTGCCCAAAGGCAAGATGGTGGTGCTGGGGCTGGTCACGACCAAGAAGGGTGCGCTCGAGAGCAAGGACGAGTTGAAGCGCCGCATCGACCAGGCGGCGAAATACGTCGCGCTCGACCAGCTCTGCCTCAGCCCGCAATGCGGCTTCTCCTCGACCGTCGAGGGTAATGCGCTCAGCCTGGAGGAGCAGAAGGCGAAGCTCCGCCTCATTGTCGAAACCGCCCGGGAGGTCTGGGGGTGACCCGGAGGACACAGCCGACGCGGATGTGAACCAGTCCTTAATTGCCGCGCGAGCATAATTGAGCCAAAGGTTGTATAGTCTGTCGCCACAATGCTTCGAGCCCTCGCCCCGCCGTTGCTGGCTGTGTTGGTTCTTGCAGCCGGCCCGTTGCCCCTCGTCCGCCCAGTCGCCGCGGCGGAGACGGCAAGCGATGCTGCCCTCAAGACGCTGCTCCAAGGCGATGGCGAGCTGAAGCTCGCCGGGCGGACGCTCGACCGCGAGCTGTTGTCACAATTCTATGATGCGCGCGCCGATGCGCCGATCTGGCTCGGCGAGGGCGACCGCGCCGCGGCGCTGGAAAAAGCGCTCGCCGGCGCGGCGGCGCAAGGCCTCGATCCCGCCGATTTCGTCGTGCCGCATGCGCCTCCGGCCGAGCGCGAGCTGCTGCTCACCGACGCCTTCCTGCGCTACGCCGCGGCGCTCGCCCAGGGCCGCGTCAGTTCGGCCGCGATCGAGAGCGACTGGTCGATCCCGCAGCCACGCTTCGATGCCGCGTCCGTGCTCGCCGCCGCGGCACAGGGCGATCCCGAGACCGTGCTCCAATCGCTGGCGCCGGCGCATCCCGCTTATAAGCGGCTCCAGGCGGCGCTGGAGCACTATCGCGCGCTCGCCGCAGCGGGAGGCTGGCGGCGCCTCTCCGAGTCGGGGAAGCTGCAGCTGGGCGATAACGGTCCCGCCGTCGAGCAGCTGCGTCAGCGCCTCATTGCCGAGGGCTTCCTCTCGGCCGATGCCATCGGCCCGGAATTCGACGGCGATGTCGACGCGGCGGTGCGGCGCTTCCAGGCGCAACACGGCATCGCCATCGACGGCACCGTGGGCCCTGCCACCTATGTCGCGCTCAATGTGTCCGTGGCGGCGCGAATCGAGCAGATCCGCGACAATCTCGAGCGCTGGCGCGAATTGCCGCGGGTGTTGCCGGCCAATCGCATCGAGGTGAACGTGCCGGGGGCTTGGCTCACCGTTTTCGAGCATGGCGAGCCCGGCCTCGGCATGCGCGCCATCGTCGGCGCCGAGGGGCATCCGACCCCGGTGCTGCGCGCCTGGATGAGCGCGGTGCTGTTCAACCCGCCCTGGCGGATTCCCGATTCGATCGCGCAAAAGGAGATACTGCCGCGGCTCAAACACGATCCGCACTATCTTGAGCGCAACCATTATGTCTATGTCGGCGCTCCCGGCCATTTGCCGCTGAAGCAGCTGCCGGGGCCGGACAATGCGCTCGGCCGCATCAAATTCGAGCTTCCCAATATCTATGACGTCTACCTCCACGACACCCCGAGCCATCCGCTGTTCAGCCGCGTCATCCGGACGCTGAGCCATGGTTGCGTGCGGCTCGAGGAGCCGCGCCAGCTCGCGCTCTATGTGCTCGGCCGCGCCAAGACCACCTGGAGCCTCCAGGATATCGACGGCGCCATCGCCGAGGGGGACACCCGCCGCGTGCCGCTGACGCACGGCATCCCTGTCTATCTCCTCTATTGGACCGCCTTCGTCGATCCCGATGGGACGATGGAGTTCCGCGACGACATCTATGGTCGCGACGTTCGGCTCGAGGCGGCGCTTGCGGTGCGCGACGCCGAAGATCGGATTGCGCGCGCTTCGGGCAAATCCGCGCGCGCAATCCTCGGTCCCGCTGGCATCGCGCCGTCTAATAAAACCGCCGCGAAGTAATCCTCCCGTAACGGTTCCGTAACGATTTTAAGTCAAATCCTGGGTTGTCGCGTTAACCATCCGATGGTCTATTGGCCATCGGGGGAAACAAATGCCGGGACGTGGGTTGCGGGGGTGTGGATGCCGAGCGGTGAGGGCGTGAATCGGCGGCGATTCCTGGGGATCGCCGCGGCGGGGCTTTTGGTCGGATCGAGCGTTCCTGCACTGGCGGCGCCGTTCTCGCTCGCGCCGCCGCGCTTGCTGGCGTTCGACAATCTCCATACCGGCGAGAAGCTGAAAACCGTCTATTGGGAGGGTGGGCGTTATCTGCCCGAGGCGATCAGGGACATCAACTGGCTGCTGCGCGACTTCCGCACCGAGCAGAGCCATCCGATCGACCCGCGCCTCCTCGATCTCCTCGCCAATTTGCATGCGCGGCTCGACAGCCGGCAGCCCTTCGAGGTCATCTCCGGCTATCGCTCGCCGGAAACGAACGCGATGCTAAGGAGCTACAGCGACGGCGTGGCGCAGAACAGCCTCCATATGCGGGGCATGGCCATCGACATCCGCGTCCCGGGCCGGCATCTGCGCTATGTCCGGACGGCGGCGCTGTCGCTGCGCGCCGGCGGCGTCGGCTATTACCCGCATTCCGACTTCGTCCACGTCGATACCGGCCGCGTCCGCACCTGGTAGCCGAGGGGATTGCGCCCGGAACGCTACGGCCGGCGCCGTAGCATCGCCTGCTGCCGAGGGCGGCCGCAGGCGCTAGAGTCGTGGGCGATGAAAGAGGATCCCCGCCTTGCCGAAATCGCCGCGCTGGTCGGTGACCCCGCGCGCGCCAACATTCTGACGGCGCTGCTCGACGGGCGCGCGCTCACCGCCGGTGAGCTCGCCTATTTTGCCGGCGTCTCGCCGCAGACGACGAGCGGCCATCTGGCGAAGCTGACCGAGAGCCGCCTGCTGGCGCTGCAGAAGCAGGGGCGCCACCGCTATTACCGGCTGGCGACGCCGCAGGTCGGCCGCATGATCGAGGGCATCATGGAGGTGGCCGTGGCGGCGCCCGAACGCTATCGCCCGGCCAGCCGCGCCGATGCGGAGCTGCGCCGCGCGCGAACCTGTTACGATCATTTCGCCGGGCAGCTCGGCGTCGGCATTGCCGACACGCTGATCGCCAAGGGCCATCTCGTGCTCGCCGACGAGGCGGGCGAGGTGACGGAGCCCGGCATCGCGTTCCTCGGCCAGTTCGGCGTCGACCTCGCCGCGGCGCGGCAGCGCCGCCGCGCCTATTGCCGGCCTTGCCTCGACTGGACCGAGCGGCGGCCGCATATCGGTGGCGCCATCGGCGCCGCGCTGGCGCAGCGCTGCTTCGATTTGCGCTGGGTCGCGAGGCAGCGCGACAGCCGCGCGCTCCTGATCACCCCCGCCGGCCGGCGCGGCCTCGACGAGGTGTTCGGGGTAAGACTCTGAAAGCCGCCCACCCCTGAAAGATTCTCATGACGGCGCATCGGCGGCGACGCGTAGAGTGTCGGGCCGATCCTTCTGACCAGCCAAGCAAGCCAGCGCCATGGCCCGCTATCGCCTCCACTACTTTCCGGAATCCGGCAACAGCTTCAAGCTTGCGCTCATGCTCACGCTGTGCGGCCAGACCTTCGAGCCGGTCTGGACCGATTTCGGCGGCGGCGTGACGCGAACCGCGGAGTGGCGCCAGACGGTGAACGAAATGGGCGAGATTCCCGTGCTCGAGGACGATGGCACGCGGCTGACGCAAACTGCGCCGATCCTGTTGCGCCTCTCCGAGCGTTACAGACGCTTCGGCGGCGAGAGCGAGGATGAGCGGTTCGAAGTTCTGCGCTGGCTGTTCTGGGACAATCACAAGCTCACCGGCTACATGGCGACGTATCGCTTCTTGCGCGCGTTCACGCCCTCTCCCGATGCCGCGGTCCTTGCCTTCTTGCGGCGGCGCATCGACGATTACCTGCGCATCCTCGATGCCCATCTGCGCGAACGCGCCTTCGTCGCCGGCGAGCGGGCGACGATCGCCGATCTCTCGATGATCGGCTATTTGTGCTTTCCGAAGCACGAAACCGGCTACGATTTCGCCGCCACTCACGCCGCGATCGATGTGTGGCTCGCTCGGATCGCCGCGCTCCCGGGATGGCGCGCGCCTTACGACCTGCTGCCGGGCAAGCGCTTGCCGTGCTACCTCTGAGCGGTTGTCGCTGCGCTCAGTCGAAGGTGAGCACCGTGCGCGCGACCTCGCCGGCCTTCATCGCGCGGAAGGCCTCGTTGATGTCCTCGATCCGGCCGCGCCGCGACACCATCTCGTCGAGCTGCAGCCGGCCCTGGCGGTAGAAATCGAGATAGAGCGGGATGTCGGTGCGGAAGCGGTTCGAGCCCATGCGCGAAGTCTGCACCTTGCATTCCGGCCGGATCGCCATCCACGGGAACTCGATCATCGCGTCGGGCGGCATCACGCCGACGATGGTGGCGGTGCCGCGGATGGCGAGGCTCTCGATCGCCTGCCGCACCAGCTTGGCGAGGCCGACGGCCTCGAAGGCATGATCGACGCCGGCGCCGCCGGTAAGCGCGCGCACGGCCTTCACCGGATCGTCCTCACCGCTGTTGACGGTATGCGTCGCGCCGACGCGCTTGGCCAGCTCGAGCTTCGATGGAAAGACATCGACGCCGATGATCTGCCGCGCGCCGCCGATGCGCGCCCCCTGGATGATCGAAAGCCCGACGCCGCCGCAGCCGAACACCGCCACGGTCTGTCCCGGCTCGAGCCCGGCGCTGCGCAGCGCCGCGCCGACGCCGGTGAGCACGCCGCAGCCGACCAAAGCGGCGCGGTCGAGCGGCAGCTCCGGATCGATGCGCACCAGCGAGTTCTCGTGCAGCAGCATGCGCTCGGCATAGCTGGAAATGCCGAGGAATTGCCGGAAGGGCTGGCCTTTCTGCGACAGGCGTGGCGCCGTGTCCTCGCCGCGCGCGACGATGCCGCCGGTGCAGAGATTGGGATGGCCGCTGAGGCACTGGGCGCAATTGCCGCAGAATCCCGAGAGACACGCGACGACGTGATCGCCCGGCCGGACGCTGGTCACGTCGCCGCCCACCGCCTCGACGATTCCCGCGCCCTCATGGCCGAGCACATAGGGGCGGTCGAGCGGGAAGCGGCCGAGTCCGTCGACGACGTGGAGATCGCTGTGGCAGACGCCGGTGGCGATGGTGCGGACCAGCACCTCGCGGCCGCGCGGCTTGTCGACCTCCACCGTCTCGATGGTCAGCGGCTCATGCACTTTGCGGAAGACCGCAGCTTTCATCTCCATGGGCTTCCTCGCTTCGATCTTGTTTTCTCCGCCCAGTATAAGCCGCTGGCCGACTGCGGCGCGAGGGCAACCCAGTAGGCTTCGGTCACGGGTCCTCTAGCCCGGATTTCTCACACCGTCACGGGCTGCGACGGCGATCTTTGGCGCCAGGGTAGGAGCCGGGACGCGCGGCGATGCGAGCATCGTAAGCGTCCCGGCGACGCCCTCCTGGCGCCAAAGAGCGCCGTCCCTCCGG
>DATJLU010000046.1:0-16235 GCA_035509275.1 Allostellaceae bacterium
GCGGTGTCGACGACGTGGCCAAAGCGCTGCGCGACCGCGACGCCCGCCGCCCAGACGATGACGGCGATGAGCAGGGTCGAGAGCACGTGTCCCGTCCCCGCCTGCAGTGAGGCTCGCGCCGTCTCGCGCCTGGACCAGCCGCGCTGGCGCGCCAGCAGCGTGATCGGGACCCAGTGGTCCGGCACGATGGTGTGCAGCACGCCGACCGCGGCGACCGCGCCGATCAGCAGCAGCTCCGGTCCATAGCTCATGGCGCGTCTCCCTCGGTCACAGCGTCGCCCCGCCTCACCCTACCCTCTCCGCCCCCCGGGGCGGAGAGAGGAAACTCACCTAGTGAGGCTGCCGCGAGCCGCGCGTGGACTGAATATAGGATAGGGGGTATCCTATATCAGTTCATCCGGGGACGCGTCCATGAGCCACACGATCCGCGAAAAGACCAAGCTGCTGAACCGCGTGCGCCGCCTGCGCGGGCAGGTCGAAGCGATCGAGCGCGCGCTCGAGGCGGAAGCCGAATGCATCGACGTGATGCAACTCGTGGTGTCCGTGCGCGGCGCCGCCAACAGCCTGATGGCCGAGCTGCTTGAGGATCACATCCGCTTCCACGTCTCCGATCCCGCGCGCGATCCTGATGCCGGCCGCGCGCGCGGCTCCGAGCAGCTCATCGACGTTGTCCACGCCTATCTGAAGTGAGCGCGCGGCGCGCCATGGCCGCCTCCGAGACCCCTCTCCCGGCCCTCGCCGCCGCCGCGGAGCACGACCCCGCGGCCGAGCACGCGCATGGCTTCGACTGGCCGGACGCGGTGCGCATCGCCGCCGTCGCGCTGGCGGCCGGCGCAGTGTGGTTCCGCCTCTGGGAGCCCTGGCGCGAGGCCAGCGTCGTCGGCCTCCTCGGCGTCGTCATCGGCGGCTGGCCGATCTTCCGCGAAGCCGTCGAGAACATGGCGGCGCGGCGGATGACGATGGAGCTGTCGATGAGCATCGCCATCCTCGCCGCGGCGGCGATCGGCGAGTTCTTCACCGCGCTCGTCATCACCCTCTTCGTGCTCGTGGCCGAGGTGCTGGAAGGCATGACGGTGGC
The DNA here is from genome assembly GCA_035509275.1 of Allostellaceae bacterium. Classification (GTDB taxonomy): domain Bacteria; phylum Pseudomonadota; class Alphaproteobacteria; order ATCC43930; family CGMCC-115725; genus DAHUYF01. The sequence goes on from DATJLU010000046.1 coordinate 1,079, forward strand.
GCGCGGCCGGCGCGCCATCCGCGACCTCCTCGATTTCCTGCCGCGCGCCGTCGCCATCCGCCGCGCCGGCGCGGTGCGCGACGTCGACAGCGACGCGCTCAGGATCGGCGACGCCGTGCTCGTCAATCCCGGCGGCAGGATGCCGGTCGACGGCACCGTCATCGCCGGCCATTCCTTCGTCGACGAGGCGCGCATCACCGGCGAATCGCTGCCGGTGGAGAAGCTGGCGGGCGCGGCGGTCTTCGCCGGCTCGATCAACCAGTCCGGCGCGCTCGAGATCCGCGCCGAGCGCATCGGCCGCGACACCAGCTATGGCAAGATCATCGAAGCGGTCGAGCAGGCCGAGCGCTCGCGCGCGCCGGTCGAGCGCCTGGCCGACCGGCTGGCAGGCTATCTCGTCTATTTCGCGCTCGGCGCCGCGGCGCTCACCTTCGTGGTGACGCGCGACATGCGCGCCACGATCTCCGTCGTCATTGTCGCCGGCGCTTGCGGCGTCGCCGCCGGCACACCGCTCGCGATCCTCGGCGCCATCGGCCGCGCCGCGCGGCTCGGCGCCATCGTCAAAGGCGGCCTCTTTTTGGAGACGCTGGGCCGCGTCGATACCGTCGTCCTCGACAAGACCGGGACCCTCACCTTCGGCCGGCCCGAGGTACAGCGCGTGACGCCCGCAACCGGCCAATCGGAAAGCGCGGTGCTCGACGCCGCAGCCGCAGCGGAGCTGCGCTCGGAGCATCCTTTGGGACAGGCGATCGTCGCGTATGCCCGCGCGCAAGCGCGTGTGATCGCCGAGCCCGAGCGCTTCGACTACACGCCTGGGCGCGGCATCGCCGCACGCATCGCCGGCGCGACCGTTCTGGCCGGCAATCGCGCGCTCTTGGCCGAGCACCGCGTCGCGGTGCCGGCAACGGCGGAAGGCGACGATGCCGCCTCGGCGATCTATGTCGCACGCGACGGAAGCTTCCTCGGCACCATCGCCCTTGCCGATAGCGTGCGCCCCGAGGCGAAGCGCGCGATCGACGCGCTCCGCGCCATGGGCATCCGCACGATTCTCCTGACCGGCGACACCAGAGCGGTCGCTTTGGCCGTTGCCCGCACCCTGGGCATCGCCGAGGTCGAAGCCGAGCTGCTGCCCGAGGCGAAGCTCGCGCGCATCGAGCAGCTGGTGGCGGCCGGCCGCATCACCGCCATGCTAGGCGACGGCATCAACGACGCGCCGGCGTTGACCGCCGCCCATGTCGGCATCGCCATGGGCTCGGGCACGGATGTGGCGCGCGAGAGCGCCGATATCGTGCTGCTCGGCAATGATCTCGTGCGCTTTGCCGAGACGGTGGCAATCGCGCGGCACACGCGCCGCATCATCTGGCAGAACTTCATCGGCACGGTTGCCGTCGACACGCTCGGCATCGCGCTCGCCGCCGCCAGCCTGCTCGACCCGCTCCTCGCCGCCTTCATCCATGTGGCGTCCGAGATGACCTTCATCCTCAACTCGGCGCGGCTGCTGCCCGCAGCGGACCGTGCGCAGCGACGACCGACCGCGGCGCTCAGAGCTGCCGAACCGGTCTAAGGGCTACTGCAAGAGACAGGAGATCGGGGGGATTTAGGGGGATATGGGGATGAGTATTAGCGCGCCTTCGGCGCGATAAACCTTATCCCCTTATCCCCTTATCCCCTTATCCCCTTATCCCCGATCATCCCCCTATCCCCTTTCCCAACGGTTCCACTGAAAAGGAAGCTGCCGGCGATGCGCGCAGCCTATGCCACCTTGTGGCGGGCTTGCTCGGCGGCGTAGAGGGCGTGCTCTTCCGTGAGCGCGCGGGCGATGCTGGGGCGACGCTTCAAGCGCAGGTAATAGTCCTGCACCGCCGGCCATTTCTTGAGGTCGACCGGCGTCGCGATGTTCCAGTTGAGCACCGTGAAGAGATAGGCATCGGCGACGCTGAAACGGTCGAGCAGGAATTCGCGCCCGGCGAGGTAGGCGTCGAGATAGGCGAGGCGGTTGTCGCTTTTCTCCAGCGTGCGCGCCTTCGCCTCCGGCGGCATCTTGGCGTCGAAGAGCGGCGCGAACAGGGCCTTGTGCAATTCGGTGCCGGTGAAACAGAGCCATTGATGGAGGCGTGAGCGGGCCATGCCGCCCGCGGGCGCCAGCCCGGCGGCGGGAAAGCGGTCGGCGATGTATTGCAGGATGGCGGCGTTCTCGGTCAGCAGCTCGCCGTCATCCGTACGCAGCACCGGCACCAGGCCGAGCGGGTTGATCTGAAAGAAATCGGTGCCGTCTTCGGTGCGCTTCGCCTTGGCGTCGACCTCGATGAAGCGCGCCGCGCCATCGGCTTCATAAAGCGCGATGCGCGAGCCCATCGAACAGGCGAGCGGTGAGAAATAGAGGTCCATGACCATCTCCAGCGATTGATTTTTGTACCGGATTGAATAAATTAGTTGAAGACCAGCGTCAAGGATTTTTTTCGAAATGGTACAAAAAAGTCAGAATCCCGAGCCGAAGCGACGAGGAAGGCCGCGCGCCTACGATCCCGAAGCGGCACTCAACCGGGCGACCGAAGCGTTCTGGAAGACCGGTTATTCCGGCACCTCGCTCGACGACCTCGCCGGCGCCACCGGCATGAACCGGCCGAGCATTTACGCCGCCTTCGGCGACAAGCACGCGCTCTATCTGGCGGCGCTGGCGCGCTATTGGGAGCTCGGCCTTGCCGCAATGGAGGAAGCGCTTCCCGACGCTGTGCCGCTGCGCGACGGGCTGATGCGCGTCTATGACCGGGCGCTCGGCATGTACTTCCCCGGCAAGGGCCGTCCGCGCGGCTGCTTCGGCATCGGCACGGCGGCGACCGAAGCGGTCGAGGACGGAGCCATCCGCGCCGTCTTCGCCGATGGGCTGCGCCGGATCGAGGCGCGCTTCGCAGCCCGCTTGCGCTTTGCGCGGCAGCGCGGCGAGCTTCGCGCCGGGGCCGATCCGGCGGCGCTGGCCATGCTCGCCGCTGCCGTGCTGCACAGCCTGGCGCTGCGCGCCCGCGCCGGCACCCCGCGGCGAGAGCTCGAAGACATGGCGCGGAAGATGGTTAGCGTCATTTGCGCGTGATCGGTGGTACAAAGCGACTGGTGGTTGACAAACGCCTCCGCCCGGGCACCATACCGTCACCTCGGGCGTATAAGAGAGAGCGATGCGCATCGTTCTCGTCAGCGATAGCCACCTCGCCGCTTCGGCTCCGGCATTCAACGCCAATTGGCGTGCCGCCAAGGCGTTTGCCGCACGCGCCGGCGCCGATCTCACCGTGCATCTCGGCGACATCACCCTCGACGGCGCGCGCGATTCGACTCAGCACGCTTTTGCGCTCGCGGCCTGCGGCGAATGGCCGACGCCGCTCCGCTTCCTCCCCGGCAATCACGACGTCGGCGACAATCCGCCGTCGCCCGGCGCGACCGCGGACGAGCCGCTCGACCTTGACCTCCTTGCGCAATACCGCAGGCAGTTCGGTCCGGATCATTGGCGGCTAGCGGCGGAAGGCTGGCTCATCCTGGGCCTCAACGCGCAGCTCCTCGGCAGCGGCACGGCCGCCGAGGCGGAGCAATGGGCCTGGTTCGACAGCGAGCTCGCCGCGGCGGCGGAGAAGCCTGTCGCGCTCTTCATCCACAAGCCGCTGTTTCTCGACGATCCCGGCACGGCGAGCGTGCCGCTCATCCGCTACGTGCCGATCGAGCCGCGTCGGCGGCTTCTCGAGCGCTTGGCCCGGGTCGAGCTGCGCCTGGTCGTGAGCGGCCACACGCATCAATATCTCGATCGCGTCATCGACGGCGTGCGGCACATCTGGGTCCCCTCCACCGCCTTCATCATCCCCGACGACAAACAGGACCGCGTCGGCGAAAAGCTCACCGGCCTCGGCCTCCTGGAGCTGACGCCGGCGGGCTCCCGCTTCGACCTCGTCTGCCCCGAAGGCATCGCGCGGCACGACATCTGCGAGCTCGGCATCACGATGTAAAAGAGAAGATGCAAAAGAGAAGGGGGATAAGGGGATGTCTGGAGATGAGAGGATTGAAAATTAAAAAGACAATGGCGCCGAAGGCGCCCTTTTCTTCATCCCCCCTAATCCCCAATCATCCCCTTAACCCCTTTCCTTCTTTGCAACCGAAGGCTCGCGTGTAAGCAGCGCGTGCTTTTTGAGGTAGTGGCGCAGCTGATCGTAGCTGAGGCCGAGCGACTGCGCGGTGCGGCGCTGATTGAAGCGGTTGCGGGCGAGCGCTTCGCCGAGAAGACCCTGCTCATAGGCGGCGACGCGCGTCAGGAAGTCGCCGGCGGCAGGAGCCGGCACCGCGGGTAGCGGCGCGGCTGCCGGGGCTGCGGGAGCCGGCGGCCGATGCGGTGACGCGAAGGCGTCGAAGACGATCTCGCCGACCGGCGCGTCGGGACGCGGCCAGCGATAGAGGCTGCGCTCGACCACATTCTTGAGCTCGCGCACATTGCCGGGCCAGGCGTAACCGGCGAGCGCCGCGAGCGCGGCCGCGGTGAAGCCGGCAAAGGCATCGCGGCCGAGCTCGCGCGTCATCGCGCGCGCGAAATGCTCGGCGAGCAGCGGCACATCCTCGACCCGCTCGCGCAGCGCCGGGATGGTGACGACGTCGAAAGCGAGGCGGTCGAGCAGATCGCTGCGGAAGCGGCCGGACGCGGCGAGCTGCGGCAGATCGACATTGGTCGCGGCGATGACGCGGACATCGACATGCTGCACCTCATTGCCGCCGACGCGCTCGAAGCTGCCATATTCGATGACGCGGAGGATCTTCTCCTGCACCGCCAGCGACGCGGTGGCGATCTCGTCGAGGAACAGCGTCCCGCCATCGGCGATCTCGAAGCGCGACAAGCGGCGCCGTGTCGCCCCGGTGAAGGCGCCGGCCTCGTGGCCGAAGAGCTCGCTGTCGAGCAGGCTCTCGGCCAAGGTGGCGCAGTTGAGCTTGACGAAGGGCTTGTCCCAGCGCGGCGAAAGATAGGTCAGCCGCGCCGCCACCAGCTCCTTGCCGGTGCCGCGCTCGCCCACCACCAGCACCGGCCGGTCGAGCGCCGCCAGCTGCGAGACCTGCGCCAAAGCAGCGCGAAACGCCGGCGCCTCCCCGACCAAACGCGGGAGCTCGCGCGCCGGATCGGCAAATATCGCCATTGATTGGGCCAAATCACCACCTCTTGGTGACAATAACTAAGCAAGGCCTTGCCTTGACGCAAGGGCGCGCCGACAAATCTAAGTTTTATCAAAGACTTAGCGGGAAAAGCCGGAATTGGCACAAAGGCTGCTTATAGGCAGGCATCAGTGAGCCCAGCCTCAGCAGTAAGGGATACGCGTCATGGGGATTTTCTCCCGCCTCGCCGACATCGTGAACTCCAACATCAATTCGATCCTCGACCGCGCCGAGGACCCCGAGAAGATCATCCGTCTCATCATCCAGGAGATGGAGGACACGCTGGTCGAGGTGCGTTCCTCGGCGGTGCGGGCGATCGCCGAGAAGAAGGAGGTCGAGCGGCGCGTCGCGACGCTCGAGCGCGAGCAGGAGGAATGGCAGCGCCGCGCCGAGCTGGCGATCACCAAAGGGCGCGAGGACCTCGCCAAGGGCGCGTTGCTGGCCAAGGCGCGCGTCGCCGAGGCGCTCGCCGCGCTGCGCCAGCAGCAGAGCCAGGTGGAAGACGCGCTCGCCAAGCAGAACGAGGATATCGGCAAGCTGCAGGCAAAGCTTGCCGATGCCAAGGCGCGCGAGAAGTCGATCGCCGCCCGGCACAAATCGGCCGCCAACCGCATCAAGCTGCGCAGCAAGCTCTATGACGAGCGCATCACCGACGCGTTCGCGCGCTTCGAGCAGGTCGAGCGAGCGCTCGACGAGATCGAGGGGAAGGCGGAAGCCTTCGATCTCGGCCGCAAGAAGACCCTTGCCGACGAGCTCGCCGGGCTCGAGGCCGAGCACGGCGTCGACGAAGAGCTGAAGGCGCTCAAGGAGCGGCTTGGCAACAGCATCCGTCCGGCAGCGACGCGCTAGAGGAGATGAGACGCCATGTTCTTCCACGGCGGATTTTTCATTCTCGGCATCCTTTTCCTCGTCATCGTGGCGCCGATCTGGATCATCTTGCACTACATCACGCAGTGGCGGAACGCGCGAAGGCTTTCGGGCGCGGATGAGAAAACGCTGGGTGATCTATGGCAGAGCGCGCGGCGGATGGAGGGGCGCATCGACGCGCTCGAGAAGGTGCTCGATTCCGAAGCGCCGGGCTGGCGCATGCGTGCGGGAGGCTGAACCATGGTCTGGACCAACAGCAGCAGCAGCCGCTATCGACTCTGGCGCGATCCCGATCGCGGCATCGTCGCCGGTGTCTGCGCCGGCATTGCCAACTACATCGGCAGCGAGCCGATCGTGGTGCGGCTGGTCGCCGTGCTGGGCCTCATCTTCTTCTTTCCGCCGACGGTCATCGCCTATGTGATCCTCGCCGTGGTGCTGCAGCCGAAGCCGCGGGCGCTTTATGCGAGCGCGGAAGAGGAAGCGTTCTGGCGCGGCGTCAACACCGCGCCCACCGACACGCTCGGCGCGCTCAAGGCCAAGTTCCGCGATCTCGAGGACCGGCTCGGCCAGATGGAAGGCCAGGTCGCTTCCGGTGATTTCGATCTGCACCGCAAATTCCGCGATCTCGGCCGCTGAGCGGGAGGGCGTCATGCCGGCAACCAGCCTCTTCCTCAATCTCCTCTGGATCGTCTTCGGCGGGCTGTGGATGGCGGTCGCCTGGGTCTTCGCCGCCATCATCATGGCGCTCACCATCGTCGGACTGCCCTGGGCGCGCGCCGCCTTCACCATCGCCGCCTATACGCTGCTGCCCTTCGGCCACACCGCCGTCTCGCGCGCCCGTTATACCGGCCGCGACGATCTCGGCACGGGGCCGCTGGGCGTGCTCGGCAATCTCATCTGGCTCGTCCTTGCCGGCTGGTGGCTGGCGCTCGGCCATCTCGTCACGGCGCTGTTGCTCGCCGTCACCATCATCGGCCTGCCCTTCGCCTGGGCGCATGTGAAGCTGGCGGCGCTGGCGTTCTGGCCGATCGGCAAGATGATCGTGCCGATCGAAGAAGCGCGCTATCGCGGCTACGCGCTGTGACGAGACGCTTTCGGTGACGTGACAACGATGTGACGGCGCGCAATCCCTGCGTCCTATCCAGCGCCGCACTTCAACCGCGCGCATACCTCGCTGTTCGAGTAGATTAGCGATGCCCCCCGACATTGCGGGATCGACGCTGCGAGGAGTCCTTATGCTGTCTCGCCGTACCGTGATCATGGGAGCCGTTGCGGCATCGGTTGGACTTGACCGCATTGGGCAGGCGCAGAGCCCGCCCGCGGGCGCCGGCGGAAAGGCGGCACCGAAAACGATTCTGCGCCTGCAGCGCCGCAGCATCGAGGTGAAGGGAAAGCCGGCTTCCGTCTTCGGCATTCGCCAGCCGGACGGCACCTTCGGCCTGACCACCGAGGTCGGCAAGCGGTTTCGCGTTCACCTCGAGAACGGCATCGACGAGCCGAGCCTCATTCACTGGCATGGCCTGACGCCGCCCTGGCAGCAGGACGGCGTGCCCGGCATTTCCGGACCGCCGATCCCGCCCGGCGGCAGCGCCGAGTATGATTTCCCGCTGCGCTTCGGCGGTACCTTCTGGATGCATTCGCATCAGGGGCTGCAGGAGCAGCTGCTGATGGCCGCGCCCCTCATCATCCGGGATCAACGTGACCGGCCCGATCAGCAGGAAGTCGTCGTCATGCTGGCCGATTTCAGCTTCACGCCGCCCGAGCAGATTTTTGCGGCGCTGAAGAAGGGCGCCGGCATGACCATGCCGGCAGCCTCGGGCAGCGCCATGGCGGCGGCGGCCGGTTCGATGCCGGGGATGCCGAAGGCGGGCGCTGCGGCGCCGCCGGACCTCAACGACGTCACATACGATGCCTTCCTCGCCAACGACCGGACGCTCGCCGATCCCCAGACCGTCTCGGTCGAGCCGGGAGGCCGTGTTCTGCTGCGCCTCATCAACAGCTCTTCGATGAGCGCGTTTCACATCGATCTCGGCCGGCTCGGCGGCGAGCTGATCGCGGTCGACGGCTTCGAAATCGTGCCGATCCGGGGGCGCCGCTTCCCCATCGCCGTGGCGCAGCGCCTCGACATCCGCGTGACGATACCGCACGCCGCGGCGTCTTATCCGGTGCTTGCCGTGCTGGAAGGCGACCGCAAGCAGACCGGCATCGTCCTCATTGCCGGAAACGGCCGGGTCGACCGCATCGCCGAGCTGGCGACGATGCCCTCGACACCGCTCACGCTCGATCTGGAGGCAAGGCTGCGCGCGAAACGGCCTCTGAGCGTGCGCAAGGTCGATCGCGTCCATACGATAAATCTGACCGGCGAGATGCGCGGCTATGTCTGGTCGCTCAACAATGTCGTTTGGAACAAGGACGTCCCGCCCCTGCCCATCGCCAAGGGCGAGCGGGTCGAATTGGTGATGATCAACCGGACGCCGATGTCGCATCCGATGCATCTGCACGGCCATGAATTCCAGGTCGTCGAGATCGACGGCAAGCGGTTTTCGGGCGCGGTGCGCGACACCGTCCTGGTCCCGCCGAGTCGCCGCGTCGTCGTCGCCTTCGACGCCAACAACCCGGGCTGGTGGGCCTTCCACTGCCACCTGCTCTATCACCTCGACGCCGGCATGTTCACGACGTTGCGGTATGTTTAGTTGGTGTTCCAAGCCGAGAGCGACGGAACCTCAAACGCAACGTAGCCCCTCCCCCCCTTAACGACCTAAGTCACCGCTTCAGCAACAGCTTCAGCATGAGATCGGTGAGGCGGCCGAAGGGTGGGCGCAGGAGGAAGGCGCCGTTGAAGCGGCTTTGCAGGAAGACACCCTTGCGGTGCGAGAAGGTCTGAAAGCCGATCTCGCCGTGATAGGCGCCGATGCCGGAAGCGCCGACGCCGCCAAAGGGCAGGTTCTCCACCACCACATGCATCAGCGTCTCGTTGATCGAGACGCCGCCGGAAATGGTGCGCGCCAGCACCCGATCGCGCTTTTCCGCATCTTCGCCGAAATAATAAAGCGCCAGCGGCCGTGGATGGCGGTTGACGTAATCGATGGCCTCGTCGAGCCCGCGATAGGTCCTGACCGGCAGCACCGGACCGAAGATCTCCTCGCGCATCAGCGCGAGATCATCGCCGGGCTCGATCACCAGCGTCGGCGCCAGCTTGCGCGTTCCTGCGAGCGCCTCCTCCGCCGGGTTGAGCTCGACGATGCGCGCGCCCTTCGCCTTGGCCTCGTCGAGATAGCGGCAGAGGCGCTGATACTGGCGGTCGTTGACGATGCTGGTGTAGTCGCGATTGGCCGCAAGGCGCGGATAGAATTTCTTCACCGCGCGCTGCGCCTCGGCGATGAACGCCTCGCGCTTCGCCTCGGGCAGCAGCACGTAGTCCGGGGCGATGCAGGTCTGCCCGGCATTCAGCAGCTTGCCGTAGACGATGCTGTCGACCGCGCCGGCGAGCGCCGCGTCCTCGCCCAGGATGCAGGGCGACTTGCCGCCCAGCTCGAGCGTCACCGGCGTCAGAGTCTCCGCCGCCGCCTGCATGACGAGGCGGCCCACCGCGGTCGAGCCGGTGTAGAAGAGGTGATCGAAGGGCAGCCGCGCGAAAGCGGCACCGATCTCGGCGCCGCCGAGCACGGTTGCGACCTTGTCGCTGGGGAACAGGCCGGCGAGAAACTCGGCGATGAAATCGGCGGTGCGCGGCGTCAGCTCCGAAGGCTTCAGCATGACGCGGTTGCCGGCGGCAAGCGCGGCGATCAGCGGCATGATCGCGAGCTGGAAGGGATAGTTCCAGGGGCTGATGATGCCGACGACGCCGAGCGGCTGGTAGAGGATGCGCGCGCGGCCGGGCAGCAGCTCGGCGCTCACCGAGACGCGCTTGGGACGCATCCATTGGCCGAGATGCTTTTCGGCATGGCGGATGCCGGAGAGCGCCGTGAAGATCTCGGCGAGCAAGGTCTCGTGCCGCGAGCGATGGCCGAAATCCTCCGAGATCACCTGCGCCAGCGCTTCCGCCTTGTCGCGGATCGCCGCCTTGAGGCTGGCAAGATCGGCGCGCCGCTCGTCCAGCGCCGGCGGTCCCGCTTGCAGAAAGGCCTGGCGCTGGCGCTCGAGCGTGGCGCTCAGCTCCTGCGCGGCGCTCGACGCGGCCGGCCGCAACACGGCCATGCTGACGACGCTCATCGGCCCGCCTCCCTCAGAGAAGTGCCACCCACGAGGATAAAGCAGCCGGCCGCGGCCGCCTACCCGAGCGGCGGCGGCGCCCGGCGCGCGGGCGGGCTCAGAAAACGCTGCAGCAGCTGGCGGAAGGCGGCGAGCGGCGCCACCGGGTCGAGCGCCGGCGAGAGCGCGAGGCGCGTGTTGAGCCCCTCGGCAGCGGCGACCAGCACCGCGGCCGCCGCCTCGGCGTCATGCCCGGGATCGACCTGGCCCAGCTCCTGAGCGCGCCGGATCGCCGCGGCGCAGAGCGCGATGATGGCGGCGTGGTGGCGGCGCACGATCTCGGCGATGCGCTCGTTGCGCGTCGCCTCGGCAAGCACTTCGCAGCCGAACTTGCTCTTCGCGGGGTCGCGGGCGCTCATCGCCTCGCCGGCCAGCGCCAGCATGCTGTCGAAGAGATTGCCGCTCTCGCCCAAGCGCTCGAGCCGCGCCGTGAGCTGGCGGCGGTCCTCTTCGCAGATCGCGGCGATGATCGCCTCTTTGCTGTCGTAGTAGCGATACACATTGCCCGGGCTCATCGCCGCTTCGGCGCAGATATCGGCCATGCTCGCCTGATGGAACCCCTTGCGCTTGAAGCAGGCGAGCGCCGCCTCGCGGACATGCCGCCGCCGCGCCTCGAATCGTTCGGGATTGACTGTACGCATCGCTGCCGTCTTAGCAGATAGAGTGGCGTCCCGCCGCGCACAAGACGGTGAGCGTCAGCCGCGCCCGGCAGCGGCGAGCGCCTGCCAGATGCGTGTCGGGCTTGCGGGCATGTCGAATTGGTCGACCCCGACCGCGGCGAGCGCGTCCATGATCGCGTTCATCACCGCCGGCAGCGCACCGACGGTGCCGGCCTCCCCCGCTCCCTTGACGCCGAGCGGGTTGAGCTTTGTCGGCACAGGCCGGCTTTCGACCTCGAAAGCGCAGACATCGTCGGCGCGCGGCATGGCGTAGTCCATGAAGGAGGCGGTGAGCAGCTGGCCCGATTGGCGGTCGTAGACGACCTCCTCCATCAGCACCTGGCCCAGCCCCTGCACCACGCCGCCATGGATCTGGCCTTTGAGCGTCTTGGGATTGACCACGGTGCCGACATCGTCGACGACGCTGTAGCGCTCGAGCGAAACGGCGCCGGTCTCGGGATCGATCTCGACCTCGCAGACATGGCAGCCATTGGGAAAGGTGTCTTGCGGCGGCGAGAAGCTGCCGGTCTCGAACAGCCCCGGCTCCGTCCCGCGCGGCAGCTTCGCCGGCACGAAAGCGGCGCGTGCCACCTCCTTGATCGGGATCGCGCGGTCGGTGCCGGCGACGATGAAGCGGCCATCGCCGAAGGTGATGTCGGCCTCGCTCACCTCGAGCATGTGCGCGGCGATCTTCTTCGCCTTGGCCACGATCTTGTCGGCGGCCAGGCTCAGCGCGGTGCCGCCGATCACCGTCGAGCGCGAGCCCATCGTGCCCATGCCATAGGCGACGAGATCGGTATCGCCATCGACATAGCGCATATCCTCGGGCGCAAGGCCGAGCTTCTCGGAAGCGATCTGGCGGAAAGTGGTCTCGTGCCCTTGCCCCTGATTCTTGGTGCCCATCAGCAGCGTGGCGCGGCCGCTGCTGTCGAAGCGGATCTCGGCGAATTCCATGCCGGGGCTGGCCGCGCGCTCGACCGCATTGGCGATGCCGAGGCCGCGCAGCCGCCCGCGGCGTGCCGACGCCTCGCGCCGCGCGGTGAAGCCCGCGACATCCCCCAGCGCCAGCGCCCGCTCCATATTGGCGGGGAAGTCGCCGCAATCATAGGTGAAGCCGAGCACCGTCTTGCACGGCATCGCCGCAGCCGGAATGAGGTTGCGCCGCCTGAGCTCGACGCGGTCGAGTTTCAGCTCGCGCGCCGCATCGTCGATCAGCCGCTCGATGACGTAGATCGCCTCGGGGCGGCCGGCGCCGCGATAGGGCGCGGTCGGATTGGTGTTGGTGATGGCGGCGGTCATCTGCACATGCGCCGCGGGAACGGCGTAAACGCCGACCATCGCCGGCAGGCTGGTGAAGGTTGCCAGCATGTTGCGGTCGGCGGAGAGATAGGCGCCGATATTGGAGATCGTCCGCACCTTGAGGCCGAGGAACCGGCCGTCACGGTCGAGTGCCAGCTCGGCATCGGCGACGACGTCGCGGCCATGCTCGTCGGCGAGGATCGCCTCGCTGCGCTCGCAGCGCCACTTGACCGGGCGGCCGAGGCGACGCGCCGCGAACAGCACCAGCCGGTGCTCGACATATTGCCAGCCCTTGATGCCGAAGGCGCCGCCGATATCGCCGGCAACGACGCGGATCTGCGACAGCGGCAGCTTGAAGATGCGGTTGGCCAGCATCTCGCGCACGCGATGCGGATATTGCACATCGGCGTAGAGGGTGAAGCGCTCGTCGCGCGGATCATAATGGCCGAGCGCGCCGCGCGGCTCCATGAATTGCGCATGGACGCGGGTAATGACATAGCGCCGGCGCACGACATGCGCGGCGCGCGAGAATCCCGCTTCGGTCGCGGCGCGGTCGCCGATCTCGAAGACGTGCGAGACGTTGTCCGGGCATTCCGGCCAGACCGCGGCGCTGCCGCCTTGCGTCGCCGCGGCCGTGGCGGTCACCGCTGGCAGCACCTCATATTCGACCTCGATCAGCTCGGCGGCGTCCTTCGCCTGCTCGAGGCTTTCGGCCACCACCATCACGATGGGATCGCCGACATAGCGCACCACGCCGCGCGCGAGGCCGGGATGTGCGCGCCAGAACATGGGCGAGCCGTCGGGGCGCTTGCGCGGGATGTTCGGCTCGTTCTGCCCGAGCCCGTCGGCGGCGAGATCGGCCTCGGTGAAAACGCCGAGCACTCCCGGCGCTGCCTTCGCCGCCGTGACATCGACGCGAGCGAGCCGCGCATTGGCGTGCGGCGAGCGCAGGAGACAGGCATAAGCCTGGCCCGGCAGGCTGACATCATCGATATAGCGGCCGGCGCCTTTGAGAAGGCGCCGATCCTCGAACCGGCTCAGGGGCTGGCCGATGCCGAATTCACCCATGGCCGAGGCTCAGCGCGGCCGGACCTGCGGCGGCAACCGCTCGTCATTGCCGAGAGCGGTGCGGCGCACATTGTCGGTGTCGGTCGGCTGGTGGCCAAGCTTGGCGCGCAACGCCGGCGCTTCGACGACGCGGTTGCTGAGCCGGCCGATATCGGTGATCTCGACCTCGATGAGATCGCCGGGCTGCATCGGCCGCGAATTGGCCGGTGTTCCGGTGAGGATGATGTCGCCGGGCTCGAGGGTGGTGAGGCGCGCCAGATCGGCGACGAGATAGTCGATGCCGAAGAACATCTCCTCGGCGAGCTTGCCTTCCTGCACCAGCCGGCCATTGCGGTAGGTGCGCAAGGTCGAACGCCGCGGATCGACGCCGCTGACGATCCCCGGCCCGATCGGGCAGAACCCGTCGGGTCCTTTGACGCGCAGCATCGAGCCGGCATCGGTCTCGCGCATATCGTGCAGCCCGACATCATTGGCGACGGCAAAACCGGCGAGATGGTCCCAAACCTCTTCCGGCCGCACATTGCGCGTGACCCGGCCGATGATCGCGGCGAGCTCGCCCTCGTAATTGAGGTATTTGAAGCCCGCCGGCCGCACCAGCTCGCCACCATGGCAATTGAGCGCCGATACCGGCTTCTGGAAATAGGTCGGCGTCTCCGGCGGCGTGGTCCGCCCCTGCTCGTGCCAGCGCGAGCGGTAATTGATATGCGTGCACAGGATCTTCGAGGGCGAGCAGGGCGGCAGGTGCTGCACCTCGGCCTCGGCGACGCTGCGCCCATCGGGCAGCTCGAGCCGGCCGTCGCGCGCGGTCGCCCAATAGACGCTGCCCTCATAGAGGATCCGCCGCAGCTCGCGGCGCGGTCCGTCCAGAACACTCATGGCACTGCCTCCGCTGTCATCACGTCAAACCACATATGGATGTTGCCGGTGCCGGCCGCGTTCTCATAGGCCGAGCAGGGCGTGCCGCGGGCGCGGCAGGAGCGGCCGCCCAGCACCCCCAGCATCTGCACGTAATGCGCGCCGCGCCCCTCATATTCCGCGCGCGCCAGCTCGGGATAGCGGTCGAGCACGGTGTCGTGCCGTCCCTGGCGCAGCAGCTCGACCACCTCGCGGTCGAGCGCGACATGCTCGGGGCTCGAGACGTTGTCGGGGTGATAGTAATTGGGATGCCGCGGCTTGAAGCTCAGATCGTTGAAGGTGTGGCTCATCGCGCCGGAGGCGAGCAGCATCGCGCGGCACGGGGTGCGCCGGATCGCTTCGCCGATCACCTCGCCCATCTCGAGATAGTGCCGCGATGTGGCGGTCTGACAGCTGCCGACCGACATCACCGTCTCGTCGCGGCGCAGCTTGGCGACGATGTTGAGCGTCGCGTATTGCGGCACCAGGCTGTCATCCTCGACACTGCGCGCCGCAACGCCGCGCTCGAGCGCCACCCGCTCAACCGCGGCCGCCAGCTCGGGCGCGCCGGGATAGTCGTAAGGCACGCGCGACAGCGAGAAAGGCAGCTCGGACGAGGTATAGCGGCCCTGGTAGCGCTTGGCGCCGGCGACGAGGTGGAGGCCGGTGGTGAACCAATGCGTGTCGAAGACGACGAGGGTGTCGGGCTTCGCCGCGTCGATCCGCCGGCGCAGCTCGGCAAAGCCGGCGATGAGGCTCGTATCCGCGCCGTCGCCGCGCGCGCGGCGCAGCTCTTCCGACAGCATCAAGCCGGGATAATGCGCGACGAGCGCCGCACCCACGACCTCACCCATGGCCTCCTCCCGCGCTTTGGCGCGACCGCCCTCGCGCCCACTCCCTGAGGCAATATTATTGCGCGGGGCACCGCGCCTGTCACGCCCGAAGCC